>CAVPNO010000125.1:0-184499 GCA_963706455.1 uncultured Acidobacteriota bacterium
ATGAGCCTGGCCGAGCTGGAGGTGGCCATCGCCGAGGCGGCCGGGCGGACCAGCGCGCCGTTCGGGGTGAACCTGCGCGCGGACGCGCCCGACGCCGCCGAGCGGGTCAAGCTGATCATCGCCGGGCGGGTCCCGGTGGCGTCGTTCGCCCAGGCGCCGAAGCCGGAGCTGATCGCCATGGTGGTGGCGGCGCTGGGCCTGGGCCGAGCGAGAAGGCCGCCGGCTGGGGCATCGACGCGGTGATCGCGACCGGCAGCGAGGGCGGCGGGCACGTCGGCGCGGTGTGCCGGCCACGAAGCCCACTTTGCGATCAAGTGGCCAGCGGGACCCTCAAATCGGCAGGCAATGGCCGATTGTGACACCGAGTTCCGGTAACATTTGGGCCAGAAGATCGCTGGAGCCTGGCCGACATTTCAGGAAATATCACCTTATGGGCAAAGGACCTTGGTGATGCCTGAAGCAGATCCAGATCGAGGCTCGACAGGGGATGCAGCGATGTCAGAACTGGTTGATGTCCGCCCGCCGGCGAAGCGACGCTGGCATCGAGAACCTGCCCGCTTTTCGTTGTCGTGTCGGGGCTGCCATCGAGCGAGTACCCCATGGCGCTGACGGATTCGGAAGAGCAGGTTGCGGCGGTGGCGGAAAGACTGAACGGCGAGGAAACATCCTCGCCGTTGACAGGGCTGTTGACGACCACCCCCGCGAATGCGGGCACGGAGCCGATCAGGAAAAGAACCGGGGAGGAAGCGAGTTTTTGAAGAGCCTTCATGAACGGAACCTTCATGTCTCGAAATAGGTTTTGCCGCAAGCCGCTTTTCGAAAAACGGCGGCGTGCTGATTGCGCGTCTTGACCTGCAGAACCGGCTTGGAATCGACCCACAAGTCAAACCATGCCGGAACAGGCCCGGGCGCGCTGATTCTATTTGGGGTGGTTCTCGTGCTTTGGGTGAAGGGCCCGCTTCTGGCACGCTACAGCGCCGCAGAAATTTCCCTGCGCTCGTAAGAGCGACGGTCACCCTTCACTTGTACATGGGCTGTTCTGAGCGATTGCGAGACGAGATACGCGATGGAGAACTGCTCATCAACCTCTTGCATTCAACATCGGCGGGGAGACAGAGAGCATGTCCTTCGTCACCGCACTAAATTTACGATCCGAACCTGGGCAGCGAACCACAAGACGGGTGCCGGCAGAACTTAGAAATTCAACCGCATCTTCCAGGGTTCCGATCGTCAGGCAACCTATTCTGCAAAGAACCAAGGCCAATATTTACACGCTTTACTTCGACCCGACAACTGTTTTGTAACAAAAATTCAAAGAAAATTTTCCATCGCAGGCAGCCCGGAAATTAGTACTCGCATCACGCAAAAACTTCCTCCGGTGCGAGTAAGAATTGCGCGATTTCGGGCCATGAGGAAGCAGTTACAGGTAAATACTTCCGCCGGCTGTTTCAGGATGCAGGACATCCCACAAATGCCTGGGCCCCTGGTCTCGGGTTTTGGGGCCCGGGAGTTCTATGAACTTTTCTTTCCCCGGCGCGTAACTTCTGCATCCCCGGGCCGCGCCCCTTGCGGATAAGAAGGAAGAAGCGACACCCATGGCCCATGACTGGCAGCCGGATTTCGAACCGCTTGTGGACCAGCATCAGTCCATGGTGTTTTCGCTCGCCCTGCGCATGACCGGGGACCGGGGACTGGCCGAGGAAATCGCGCAGGACGTGTTTTTGGAACTGGACCGAAACCTGGGCAGGATTGAGACCCCGGAGCACGCCTGCTACTGGCTGCGGCGGGTGACCATAAGCCGGTCGTCGGATGCATTGCGCCGCCGCCGCGTGCGCGGGATGGATTTGTGGGTGGACCTGGGAGAGGCACACGGAGCGCAGCGCGAAGAACGCTCCTCGCCTCTGGGTGCGCGGCTGGAGCACCTGCTGACCACTCTGCCCGAAGCG
This sequence comes from uncultured Acidobacteriota bacterium, assembly GCA_963706455.1. Lineage (GTDB taxonomy): Bacteria > Acidobacteriota > Terriglobia > Terriglobales > Acidobacteriaceae > Telmatobacter. The sequence goes on from CAVPNO010000125.1 coordinate 1,947, forward strand.
CAACGCGCTGCGCTGGTGCTGCGCTACCAGGAAGACCTGCTGCCCGAGGAGATCGCGGCGGTGATGGATGCGCCGTTGGCTACGGTAAAAAGCAATCTTCAGCGCGGGCTCAAACTGCTGCGGGCCAAGGCGGCCCATCATTTGCGGGAGTTTGTCCGCTTCGACTTGAACGAGGGAGCTTGAGCAGATGGACGACTTTGAAAAGGAACTCGCGCTGGCTCTGGAGCGGCGGCCGGCGCCGCCCAGCCTGAAGCGCGGGGTCATGCAGCGCCGCGGCCTGCGAAGCATCGAGCGGCGGCGGAGTACATGGCTCGTGTGGCAGCGCGCCGCTGCAGGGCTGCTGGTGGCGGTGATGCTGGGCGGCGCGGCGGAATGGCGGATGCGCAAAGTCGAACAGCAGCGCCAGGGAGAAGAAGCACGCCGCCAGGTGATGACCGCGCTGCGCATCACCGGCCATGCTCTCGGCGAAGTGAACGCACAATTGAATCGCAATCGTGGCGGCGAGTAGGTGTAACCAGGCCTGAGAGGTTGTACTTTTTTGAGTTGTCATCCTGAGCGCAATCGGCGCGGGAGACGCAGCGGGGATTCGCAGCTCCTGAGTGCTCCCGCTCCGAAGACGGAAGTTTGAATACGCAATTTTGGAGATTTCCATGAAGACCGGAACGATCTATCTCGCGCTGGGCGCGCTGCTATTGGGGACCTTGGCCGCCGGCGCTCAGAGCAATTCGCCGGAGCAATCCCCTTTGCCGCTGCCGCCCGCCGTGGAGAAGGAACTGGCGGCCCGCGCCTCCAACGTCACCGAGGTGACGCTGGGCAAAAACATGCTGGAGTTCGCAGCCAAATTCCTCAACGGCAAGGACCCGGACGAAGCCGCGACGCGTTCGCTCATTCAACACCTCGAAGGCATCTACGTCCGCAATTACGAATTCGACAAGGACGGCCAATATTCGATGGAGGATATCCAGAAACTGCGCTCCTATTTCGAGACCAGCGAATGGACATCCATTGTGCGCTCCCGGGAGCGCGACGGCGAAACCACCGACGTGCTGGTGAAACTGGTCAATGGCGAGACGCACGGCATGTTCATTCTCTCCGCGGAACGAAAGGAATTGTCCATCGTGCTGATCCTCGGCCCGGTCCGCATGGAGGACCTGGGAAGGCTGAAGGACCTGGGCGGCCTCGGGGTCCTCGGCGACATCCAGTCCAACCCGCCCAAGGACAAGACCAAAGAGAAAGACAAGGACAAGGAAAAGGACAAGACGAAGGGAGACACCGAATGAAACGGCTACTGCTGATCCCGGTGTGCTTCGTAGCCTTGCTGGTTCCCGTCGCGGTGCTGGCCGGCGGGGGCGAAGGCTTTGACGGCGTGGTGCGGACCCTCGAGACCCGGTATCACGTGCATGCCACGCGCATCCCCTTCCTCGGCCTGCTGAGCTTCGTGTCGCGCAAGGCCACGGGCGACGGGGTAAGCAACATGCACGTGGCGGAGTTCGAACAATTCGATCTGCCCCTGGACGGTGGGGAACTGAACGAGCTTTGCCGGACGAAACTGGGGCCGGGCTGGGAGCGCGTGATCCGCGAGACCACCCGCAGTGGCGAATCGCAGACCCTGATCTTCATGCGTCCCGAAGGGCAGCGGATGGGGGTATTTGTTCTCGACGCGGACGGACACGAATTGGATGTAGTGCAAGTCTCGGTGAACCCCGATCATCTGGCCGAGACCGTGCAACATTACGATCATCACGAGCACATCCCCGTTCCGGACGGTAACCTTCCCGACTGATCTCCGGCATCGGCGCACTGGTACCTATAGTTTCGTTCCCAGGTGCCCGAATCGCCACGGCACGGTATCCAACCTGCCATTTCCTGCCGCATTTGCCCTTCTCTAGAATGAAAGGCGAACGTGGCTACGATTGTCTCCATGCCGGTCTCCAGCTACCGCGGCAGGCTGGCCCCCTCGCCGACGGGATATCTGCACGTGGGCCACGCGCGCACCTTCTGGACAGCGTGGCAGCGCGCGCGCGACGCCGGGGGTGCGCTGGTGATGCGCATGGAGGACCTGGATCCGGATCGCAGCCGCGCCGTCTACGCCGACGCGGCCCTGGAAGATCTGCGCTGGCTGGGCATCCGCTGGCATGAAGGCCCCGACCGCGGCGGCCCCTATGGGCCCTATGTCCAGAGCAAGCGCCGCCCCGCCTATGTCGAAGTCTGGCGCAGGCTTTTGAACGGTGGATTCCTGTTTCCCTGCAAGTGCTCGCGCAAGGACCTCGCGGCCGCGGTAGGAGCTCCTCACGAGAGCGCCTCGCGCAGCCCCGATTCCCAGCGGGCGTTCAAGCTCGAGGCCCTGGACGACGAGCCCGTCTATCCCGGAACCTGCCGCGAACAGGCGTGGCGCTCTCCCCAACTACCGGGCCCCACGGGCGTGGACCCGGTCAAGCCCGAGGGAACCAACTGGCGTTTCCGCGTGCCCGACGGCGAGGTGATCGAATTTGAGGACTTGAACCTGGGACGGCAGCGCTTTGTGGCCGGCGTGGATTTCGGCGATTTTGTGCTCTGGCGGCGCGACGGAGTTCCCAGCTACCAGCTTGCCTGCGTGGCCGACGACATCGCCATGGGAATCACCGAGGTGGTCCGCGGGGCCGACCTGCTGAAGTCGACGGCGCGCCAGATCCTGCTCTATCGCGCGCTCGGATTGAGGCCGCCCAACTGGTTCCACTGCCGCCTGGTGGTGGACCACAACGGCCGCCGCCTGGCCAAGCGCCACGACACTCTCAGCCTGCGCGCTCTCCGCCAGCGCGGCCTCACGCCGATGAATATCCTTTCCGCGGAACTGCCGACGACCACTTAGCGGACGGCCTGCACGCGGCGCCGCCGGGCGTCATGCGACGGCACTGGTTGCCGCCCGCGCTGTCAGCGGTCCGGCAAGACCACGAACGAATCTGCCGCCGGCGGGTTCGCGGTCGGGAATGCGGCCCGTGCCACGGGCGCATCCACACGGGGCAGTTGCCATTGGGGCTGCGGCAGATCCGGCATCGGGGTCGCCTGAAAGAGCCGTTTGCACTGTCGAGCTGTCCATCGCGCCCACTTCTGCGATTTCCGGCGCCGCGCGCTATCGGTGGAGAGGCCGGTGCCGGCATACATCTGTCGATAGAGTTTCGATAAAAAGATGAACGCGATGCGCGACCGCAGGTTGGGCGTACAGGCGGATCGCTCCCAGATGGGTTTCCACGCATAGAAGCGATCCCACACGTGCTGGGTGCGATCGCGAATCTCGTCGGCGCTCATGGTCGGATGGGGCGTGAACATGTTCGGCCGCACATCGCTGGGAATGAGCCAGTATCGCGTAATGGGAACGTCGCCCACCATCGAGGGATTCTCCAGCTGTTGTTTTTCCCATCGCCCGAAATCGACCGTGCCCGGGAATGGGGTCATCATCACGAATTGGGCAAAAGTCACCCCCGCCCTCATCGCCATCTCCGCCGTGGCGTCAAAGGTCGCCGGCCGGTCCGTTGGCAGCCCGAAAATGAAGGAACCCAAGACGTGTACGCCGTGCTCGCGGAAGGTCTGCAATTGGCGCGCCAGCGCGTCGCCCGTGCAGTTCCAGTCCTTGTAAACCGACTTCAGGCCCTCGGGGGTCACGGCTTCCACCCCCACCAGCGCGCCTTTGATATTGGCGCGCCGCATGGCGTCGAGATACTCGCCGTCTTCTCCCGCCTCCATCGTGATCTGGGTGAAGAAGACCATGTCCTTCGGCAGCTTCGCCAGTTCCTCCATCAGGTGGAACCGATCCGCGCGAATGGCGCTCAGTTCCTCCACTTTGGCCAGATTGTTCTGTTCCCGGGCCAGCCGCAGGTCCGTCAGCGTCACGGGATAAAAATTGTCGTCGGCCAGCGCGATAAACCGGATACCCATGCGTCGCAGGCTCACGATCTCATCAATGACGCTTTGAAACCGGCGCTGCCGCGGCTTCTGGCCATCGGTGCGCCAGACGCTGCAGAACGAGCAGTGTTTGGGACATCCGCGAATGGTCTGCACCGAGGCCCACATATATTTCTCCGGACGCATCAGGTCCCAGCGGGCGGGCAGAAAGTCGGTGCCCGCGATTCGTCCGCCCTCGTAAATGCGCTCCGGACGTCCTGCCGCGCAGTCCCCCAGGACTCGCGCCCAAACCACGTCCCCATCCCCCTTCACCACGGCATGTCCTTCGCCGCGCTCCAGAGCTTCTTCAGGAAACAGCGTGGCGTGGATGCCTCCATAAACCACCCAGGCGCCGCGCGCCCGCGCCATGCGCCCCACATGGTATCCGCGCAGAGCGTTGTCAGTGTGAATGCTGATGCCCACCACGTCCCCGGACCCGATCACGTCGGGATCGATCGGCTCCAGGCATTCGTCTGTCAGGATCGGATCTCCTGCGCTCGGGGGGGTTGCCGCCGCCAAGACAAACAGCCAGCGCGGCGTGATCACCGCCGTGCCAAACGAGTGATTGCTGGGATTGACCAGGTGAACCTTCATCGAATGCAAACCTTTCCTCGGGCTGAACTGAGGCTACGCAGAAAATCGATGAGCCATTGAGCAGGAGCGGTGCTTGCGGCCCACAGCGATGCTGCACTGCATTTTCCTCGATGCATGAAACAGCCTTAAGTAGAAATGGGCGCCGAGACTCGCGAATGAGATCGACCTTCGGATAGGTGCCCGACGCCGGCGCCCGCAGCATCCGCGGGGTTGGGTCGTGCACCGGACACTGCTCAACCGGCTATCAAGCTTCCGATCTCCGCACTTTCGGCCGAGTCAACTCGACTCCGTCGAGACTCACGAGTTTCCATACTCGAAGACCCGTGCTTCACTCGTCAACGAAAGTTTTTTGCCGCGCGCGATTTTTGAAAACTCCTAGGCATGCCTCGCCCGCAGCCTCTAATCTGATGGGGTACAACCCCAACCACCAGGAGACCTTCTCCATGGAAGCCAACGAAGCCCAGGAACTGCAGGAGCACGCCGAGCACGGCGCGCACGAATCGAGCATGCGCCCGGTGGCGTTCACCATGAGCGTGCTGGCCGTGCTGGTGGCGGTCACGACCGTTCTCGGCCATCGCACTCACACCGAGGCGCTACTCAACACCATCAATAAGACCGATATGTGGAATGAGTACCAGGCGCAGAAGATTCGCTCCACCGACACCGGGCTTGCCGCGGACCTGACCAGCACCTTGACCGTTACTGACAAAGAAAAGGCCGCGGACAATTTGAAGAAATACGCCGACCACCAATCCAAGTGGAACAGCGACTTCGAAAAGGATCAGGAAAAGGCCAAGGAGTTCGAAGAAGCCTTCGAAAAAGCCGAGGTGCGCGGCAACCGCTTCGACCTTTCCGAGACTCTCCTCGAAATCGGCCTTGTCGTCACGTCGGTTACACTGCTCACTCGCCGCCGCGCGTATTGGTTCCTGGGCCTGATTTTTGCATCGGCCGGCATCCTTTCCGCGCTTTCCGTCCTCCTGCTGAAGTAGGGAGTAGCGGTCATGTCCGCAACCGCACCTTACACCAAGATCGTGATAGACTTTCGCGCATGAAAGCGGCCATTCTCAGCGTCGCGCTGGCATGTGCCGGCACCGCCCTTCGGGCCCAGGCCCCCGCCGCCAGCGCTCCGGCCGGAAATGGGACTGCCGATCTGGGCTTTACGTACAGCGTCCCTCACGATTGGGAAGTCCTCACGATTCCACCCACCGTCGATCAAACCAGGTCCCAGGCCGCCCAGAATGCCGGCACAGAGGACGAGAAGAAGGGCCTCGCCTGCCTCCAGCCCGTGCTCACCGCGCGGGACTGCCAAATCCGGATCGGTCCTGTCGGTCGAAGCGCTCCCGTTTTCCTGCTTCGGCCAGGCGATGACCAATGACGACCTGCCCGGTTTCGCGGCCGGCGCGCCCGAAGTCCTGAAGCAAAGCTTCGACCTCGGCGAGCCGCTGACGGCCACCTACGCGCTCGGAACCCACAGCATGTGGATCGAGCGCGCCCACGCTACCCTGAAGAATCATCCCGACGTTCCCTTCACCGTCGAGATCGCCTGCGGCCTGCTCAAAAAGGCGGCCGTTTGCTGGATGGCCGTCGCCGGCAACGACGACGCGCTGCATGCGTTTGAGCACGGCGCCGTGACCCTCGACGGCGAATCGTCCGCCGCCCTGGTCCCGGCCACAGCCTTTCCGAAAAAACCCTCTTAGCTCGCTCTCGCCATACAATCCATGAACCCCGCGCCCATGGAAGCGAATCTAAGCACACGTACAGGCGTTTTCTCATTCGTTTCCTGACGCTGATCTCCAACCGGATCCAGGACTGCCGCCTTCCCCGCGCCCACTCTGGCATCGTCCTGGTCCGCTTTTTTCAGGGAGACATTGATTGGCTGATCTCGAACCAACCACCCCCGCGGGATCTGCGCCGGTGGCTCGAATGGCGCCGGCGCCCGCGGCGCTGCTCCAGGCCGCGTGGAAACCCCGCACCAATCCCTGGCTCATTGCCGCCACGGTGGCGCTGGCCGCCTTTATGGAAGTGCTCGACACCTCCATCGCCAACGTCGCCCTGCAGCACATCGCCGGCAGCCTGGGGGCCAGCGCCGACCAGGCAACCTGGGTCCTGACCAGCTACCTGGTTTCGAACGCCATCGTTCTGCCCCTCGGCGCCTGGGCCTCCAGCGTGATGGGCCGCAAAAACTTCTTTCTCGCCTGTATCGTGATCTTCACCGTAGCCAGCTTCCTGTGCGGCGCCGCGCTCTCGCTGCCCATGTTGCTGCTCTTCCGGGTATTGCAGGGAGCCGGCGGCGGCGGACTCCAGCCCATGGCCCAGGCCATCATGGCCGACTCCTTCGAGCCCCACAAGCGCGGCCAGGCGTTCGCCCTTTACGGCCTCGTCGCGGTCCTCGCGCCGTCCATCGGCCCTACCCTCGGCGGCTGGATCACCGATAACTTCACCTGGCGCTGGATCTTCTTCATCAACATCCCGGTCGGTCTTCTGGCCTTCGTGCTGGTCACCCGCCTGGTGGACGATCCGCCGTGGATCAAGCCCGACCGCTCCCGGATCTTCAATATGGACTTCCTGGGCCTCAGCTTCCTCTCCATCGCCATGGGCGGCATGCAGATCATGCTCGACAAGGGCGAAGAGAACGACTGGTTCCCGTCCGACTTCATCCGCTTCTTCTGCGTCCTGTTCGTGGGCGGCATGATTGCCCTGGTGCTGTGGGAGTTGCACACCGACAAGCCGATCATCAACCTGCGCCTGTTCCGCTACAAAAACTTCGCCATCTGCTGCTTCCTGATGATGCTGGTGGGCGGAGTGCTGAATGCCAACACCGTGCTGCAGCCGGAGTTCATGCAGCAACTGCTCGGCTACAATGCCACCACCGCGGGACTGGCGCTCACGGCCGGCGGAATCGCGCTGGTGATCGTGATGCCCATGGCCGGCTACGCCACCAGCAAGATCTCCGCGCGCACCCTGGCCGTGGCCGGATTCATTCTGTTCACCTTCACGTTCCGCTACGCAGCCGCCGTTACCAGCCTCGACATGAGTTTCTCGAAAGCCTCGTGGCTGCGCGTGGTGCAGATGCTCCCGCTCCCGTTCTGCTTCATCTCCATCACCAACGCGGCCTACGTGGGCCTGCCCAAGGAGGAGAGCAATCAGGTCGCGGGCCTGATCAACTTCGCGCGCAACATCGGCGGCAGCATCCTGATCGCGGTCACCAACGCGCAGGTCACCACGCGGTCCCTGTGGCACCAACAGCACCTGCAGTCCAGCATGCAACCGGGCATGCCGGGCTACGACCAGCACCTGAACACGCTGCAGGGATTCCTGGGGGGCACCTTCGGCGGGCCGAACGGCGGGGGGCGGGCATTGGCGTCGCTCTACAACCAGCTCAACCAGCAGGCCGCCATGCAGGGCTACCAGGACGTCTACATCGAGCTTTCGTGGATGTCGGTGTGCCTGATCCTGCTGGCCTTCATGCTGAGCAAGAACCGCCCCGGCCAGGGCGCAGGCGCCTCAGCCATGCACTGACGCCGCGTACGGCACGGTGTGCGCCTTGCTCGACAGGTGCTGCACCGCCATCCACAGCACGATGAATCCATTCACCGTGATCAGGGTGGCTCGAATCCAGTGGGTGCTCATGCTGCGCTCATACATGGGGTCGAGGAGGCCATTGGGCAGTTTCGCAAAGTGGGTCTGCCCCTGCCAGCGTCCCCAGAAGGCGATGGTCAAAGCCGCGGTAAACAGTTGCAGGCCGACGTTGAGCCAGACCGGAACGGCGGTTACGCCTTCCGGCCGCCACCAGATCAGGACCACCGAGCCCAGTAGCGCCACCGCCGCCACCGGGAAGATGAACGGCTTGATCATCGCCCACCACCCCAGGTGATAGGCGCCGAAATCGGACGGCGATACCAAGGGCCAAAGGCGCCACCCGAAATGCACCATCCAGATGGTGCCCACGTTATAAAAGCTGGCCACCAAGGTCGCCAGCAAAACCCATTGCGCCTTATTCATGGTTTCCTTCCGTTCCCCGCCCGCGCGCGGCTGATTTCCGCGACCCGCGGCGAGGCGGCTCAATGTCACTGGATTCTGCGCGCAGATACAGACGGTCCGCGCCCGGCAGGCCCCCGGCAAATTCGTTCAACAGCAAAAGCAGCTCACGCCGCCGAGCCTCGGGCATGCTCTCCAGGCTCTTGACCAGGACGCTGCTGGCCTCCATCTTGGGGATGCCGGCGAACAGTTCCGCCCCCTTCTTTTCCAGCAGGAGTGGTTCACGGCGGCGGTCGCGCGGGTCCTTGCCGCGACGGACCAGCTTCTTCTTGACCAGCCCGTCGACCACGTAGACCAGGGTGGAGGGCGCCACTCCCATCCGCCGGCTGATCTCGGCCATCGACGTCACGCCCGAGGCCAGATGGCGGAGCAGACCATGCTCAATGGCGGTAATTCCCGAATCGTGGTTTTTGAGGCGCGCCTCGAGGTCGGCGCGGGCAACCTTGGTGATGACAGAGCAAAGGCCCCGTATCCGGCTGGCCATGGCCACCGTTGCCGCCGAGGACAACTTGCCGTTGTTCTTCATGTCCCGCGCCAAATTTGATTCATTTCGAATCATTCGAAATGAATTATTTCGCGGGGCCGGACCGATTGTCAACCGCTTTGGGTTGAATGCCGTTTGCAACCCCATCCGCACCCTTCATACTGGTCTCGAGGTCAACCCATCATGGCCGCCGATCTCCCCGACCTGTCCCACGCCGCGCTCCTCAGCATGGACCTGCAAAGCTCCATCGTCTCCATCTACACCAAAGGGCAGGAGGAGTTCCTGCCCCGCGTGGCCGGGGTGCAGAACTGGGCCCATCTCCGCGGCATTCCCGTGATTCATGTCCAGGTTGGCTTTCGCCCCGGCGTGCCGGAAGTCGGTTCGCGAAATCAGCTGTTCTCAGCGATCAAAAGTAATCCGCAATGGCAGCAGATCTTCCAGGGACCGGCCGGCGCCATCCATCCTGCAGTTGCGCCGCAGGGAGACGACATTGTGATCACCAAACACCGCATCAGCGCATTCACCGGAACCGATCTCGACATGATCCTGCGCGCCAATGAGATCGACACGCTCATCCTGATGGGTATCGCGACCAGCGGCGTCGTTCTGGCCACGTTGCTCGACGCCAGCGACGCCGATTACCGCGTCCTGGTGGTGAAAGACTGCTGCGCCGACCAGGATGCCGAGGTCCATGCCTGCCTGACGGGAAAAGTCTTCGCCCGCCTGGCGACGGTCGTCGGTTCCGCCGCGTTGTTCGAATCCGCCGTTCCGGAATGATTGCGCCTGAGGCAGCCTCACCGGGAGGCGCGCCGGAACACTCTTCCCCAGTTCACGATGACCCGCGCCTGAAACTGCGCCTGAACCCCGTTGTTCAGATTCAACTGGGCCGTTTCCAGTTCGACCTGTCCATCGCGAAAAGGAATCACCAACCCCTGCTCCACGGCGGCGGTCTGCCGGCCGGCAGTGACTTCCTGCTGGAACCCCAGAAAGAGAGCGGTTCCGCGCGCCTGAAGAGTGCGGAAATAGTCGAACAAGGTCAGGTAGTCGGAGCGGGGGTTCGCCGCTGAGACTCCGACAGCCGCGGTCCAGGTGAGATTCAAGACCGCGAGATTCTTTCCCCATCCATATTGCGGGGCCAGGCTGGCTCCGGCGCGTCCGCCGGTCGTTCCACGCACCAAGACTGTGCCCTGCGGGGCTGCCGTGAATTCGAATCCGCCTTTGGAGACAAGCTGCTGGCGGAGGAGGAAATCCAGCCGCTGGCCGAAATGCGCGACCCGGCGGTCCTGGGCAAGTTCGGAATCCAGAAGGCTCACCAGCAGGCTGAAATCGGTATGTCCTTTGGGCAGCGCCAGGGTGGCTATTCCCGGAACATAGCGGCTGTCGTCAACGGATTGAAAGCCCAGTTCGGTTTCCAGGCAGCCGCCGCAGATGGGCGGCGGGCTGAACACAAAAGTGGTGCCAATGTCAGAAACCGAAGCATTCAGGGGCTGGGCAGCCACGGGCTGCTGGGCGTGGATGCGGATGCAGCCGGCGCTTCCGAGCAGGAAACAGAGCACCGCCGCCTGAACCGGGATGGATCTGACAGCCACGCCTGGGCGGCATTGTACGCGCGCCGGGTGAATTGCCGTGCAGCGATGAGGAAGGCCGGGCGCGGAAGAGAATCACCGCAAATGCGAAAACGCCGGAGACCTTGCGGTCTCCGGCGTCTCCCGGGTGCCTCATAGCTCATCAGATCAAACACCATCCAGCTGACCCGACGATGAATCTTCGCTTGACAGCGGTTCTTTTTCGCTTCCCGCTAAGCTCTCGGCGTAACGTCCAACTCCTACGGATTTCGCATCCCGGCCAGGCCGTCGATGTAATCTCCGCTTTTTATCTTCCGTCACGCTTGCTGCTAGACCGTCGGCACTTCCGCCGTCTTCCTTCGTCCGCTTCGCCCTCGGCCGGAGCCGTTGACGCTGCTTTCGCTCTCCGCCGGCTTCCGCGCCTCTTGCCAGGCTTTTGCTTCGGCTTCCGATTTCGTTCGGCTCTTTCGTCCCCACCCTAGAAGCGTGAACGAAATTTCCGCCTACCTTCGGATGCCGCCCCTCCAGCCAAGCCGGTGAAGTAACCCTCAGGTTCCGCTCCGCAGTCTTGTCTTCGACCGAAGCCGTTGACGCGTTTGCTTCGCTTCCGCTGCCTGTTACCTCTCCTGCTGAACCGCGCCTCGCTTCCAGTTTCCTTCGGACTTCTTTCTTCGGCCTGGCCGAGGATCGATTTCCGCTCTCTAACTAGCTGCTGCCGCGCATGCTCAGCCGGCGACGAAACTCCACATGCCACTGAACTTTGCATCGCCTGTCGCACCGGGGACGGGTGTTCCGATTTCCCTCGAATCTTCGATTCCGCGGCTTGCGCCGTGAAGTGAATCTCCGGCTTCTATCGAATCTTCATCTTCCTGCGTGGCAGGAAATGTTCTTTCCAAATCGCTACGTTGCTACCAACTGAAGAGAGAGTATGAATATTGCGGCTGTGGATGCAAGTGCAAATCTTGACAAAACTGTGGATAAGGTGCTTATATTTCCGAATCCTAAGAATTAACGTTCTCATATCATGCGGCGCGCGTGTAATTCACGCATACCCACTTACAAATGCACCAATAGTAGTGCAGAGTCGACATAGTAAGTGGTCGCATAACTTCGAGTCTTAAGTGCGAGTAAGTTAGCCGGTTCGTTCTGTGTCCGACTTATCCGCAGACCTCAACATGCGAAACTTCCTTAAAACAAACTTCACCGTCCAATGAACCCTGCTGAGATAGAGTCGGTCCATGCGATTCCAGGTTGCGGCAAGTGTGCCTCGGCGGCCCTTCGGCATCTTCGCCCTTCTGTTCGTCCTCGCATGCGCGCTCTCCGCCGCTCAGCAGCCGCTCCCACCCCAGAAAGCCGACTCCATCCTGATCCTGAAGAAGGATCACCTGCTGGAGCTGCTCGCGAACGGACACGTCATCCGCACTTACAAGGTCGCGCTCGGCCAGGGCGGGCTGGCTGCGAAGGAACGCGAAGGCGACGGCCGCGTGCCCGAAGGACATTACACCATCGATGCGCGCAACGCCCACAGCGCCTATCACAAGGCGCTGCACATCTCCTATCCCAATGCCGAGGATCGCCGGCGCGCCGCGAAAATGGGCGTGCCGCCGGGAGGCGCAGTTATGATCCACGGACTGCCCAACGGCAAGGGCTGGGTCGGCGCCGCGCATCGCCTCTACGACTGGACGCTGGGCTGCATCGCCGTCACCGACGAGGAAATCGATGAGATTTGGAACCTGGTACCCGCCGGAACGCCGGTCGAAATCCGTCCCTAGCCCCGCGCCGAGACGGATGCCCACCTTCGGCACCGCATGGTTCTTGCGCCTGAGGCGTTTTCGCGGACAGTATGCGGAGGATCCGCCAAGGGGGTTGTGGTCTAGAGCGCGATCTGCGAGGCCGTCCGTTCCTTCCACTTCCCGCGCGTAAAGTCGGGAAACTTTTGCGGCGCGCTGCCGCCGGCCACCGACGCCACGCTCAGCGGCCCGGGCGACGACCAGGCCGCCGCGTCGTACACATCCATGTCGGGGCATAGGCCCTCGCGCATGCACTCCAGCAGGCGGTAGAGCATGATGTAGTCCATCCCGCCGTGCCCGCCCAGTTTCTTGGCGATCTCGCCTTCCTTGGCCCACAGCGGATGCTGGTACTCCTTGTATTTGTCCAGCGAGCCCCATTCTTCGCCGCCGGCCTGGCCATCGAAATAAATGCGCGGCGGATAATCGACAAAGATCCCCTTGGTCCCGCCGATCGCGTTCAGCCGGTCGTAGGGACGCGGGTTCGACGTGTCGTGCTTCAGGGTGATATTCAGCCCCCTAGCCGTCCGGATGAGCGAAGTGTTCAGGTCGCCCGTAACGTACCGCTCGGCCCAGCGCGGGTCGGTGTCATCGCAGTGCCCCTTCCGGTACTCGTCCAGGCCCCGCTGCGGCGTGCTCATCGAAACCAGATAATCGAAGCGATCGCCGCGGTTGATCCCCATGTAATTGGCCACCGGCCCCAGCCCGTGCGTCGGATAAAGGTTGCCGTTGAACCGGGTGTGAAAGTCGCGCCTCCACAGGCCCTCACCCTTGTTGGAGAACAGTTCCTCGCGCAGGTCGTGCAGATAGGCACCCTCGCCGTAGAGCAGGTCGCCGAACAGGCCGGCGTGGACCATGCGCAGGACCGTGGTTTCGTTCGCGCCATAGCAGCAGTTCTCGAGCATGATGCAGTGGCGGCGGGTTTCTTCCGACGTATCCACCAGTCTCCAGCAGTCTTCGATGGTGGTGGCCGCGGGCACTTCGGTGCAGGCATGCTTGCCGTGTTTCATGGCAGCAACGGCCATTTCCACGTGCCATTGCCAGGGTGTGGCAATGATCACTAGGTCGAGATCGTCGCGGCTCACCAGCTTTTCGAACCCATGCTCGCCGTCGGTGTAGAGTTCAGGCGAACTTTGCCCCGCCTTCGTCACCAGCGACTGCGCATGCTCGGCCTTTTCGCGCACAATATCGCACAGCGCCAGGATCTTTGCGTCCGCTCCCAGCAGGTTCTCGAGCAGGCTGGTGCCTCTGCCGCCGGTGCCGATGATGCCGATGCGCGGCGCGACCTTGTCGAACGGCACATTCATCATGGTTGCCGCGCGCGGGGCCGGCGCGTCGTCGGCCGCCTCCGCGTGAAGCGCCGGCATGCCGGCGCCGATGGCCGTGGCCGCGCCGATGCGGAGAAAATCCCTGCGGGAAGGAAGAAGCTCGGACGATTCGTTTTTCATATCTCACACCTTTTTGCCGGGCGGGCAGCGCTGCAAATGCTACCGCGACCACTATACTGCTCCGCCGCGCAGTTCACGGCTTGCCCGGGATAAAAGCGGCCCTTCGCATTTCCTCCGGGCTGGAATCTTGCGTCCCTACGGGACCGGGTTCACGCTTGGTCGGCTATCCCAGGGTTCCGCCACGCTTCTCCATGGGCTATTCTCTTACGTTTCCTCAGGGAACTTTCACCGGCGGCGGTCCGGCATGGGACTTTACCGGACTGCTGGAGCGACGGTCGGAAGGGCTACAGGGCGGAACTTCGACCTGCTCGAACCGGCTTGCATGGCGGGACGCAGAAGGCCAGAAACTGCGTCATTTTTCGTCGCTCGGGCGTCATAAAATGGAGCAGGATTCGTGGTTGCCAACCGTACGGGAACACGCATCTACTGCGTTGTTGGCTTTGTCTACGCTCGAACTTCCAGGCAAAAGCGAGAAATCCGGCCAATTCGGCCGCCGGGCGACCCGGAAGCCGCGTGAAGGGGAGTCTCCCGTTGGGGATGCTCGCCGGAATACAAGCACAAGCGCGGGCATCAACCGCCCGCAGGAGCGAGAAGCACACCTATGATGTGGATTGTCCGGCTTGCGCTGCGACGGCCTTACACCTTTGTCGTGTTTGCGCTCCTGATTCTGATCCTGGGCGTTTTCAGCATCGAGACCATGCCCACCGACATCTTCCCCAACATCGACATCCCCATCGTGACCGTGGTCTGGGGCTACGCGGGCCTGTCCGCCGACCAGATGGCCAACCGCATCGTGTCCAACGCCGAGCGCGGCATGACCACCACCGTCAACGATATCGAGCATATCGAGTCGCAATCGCTGAGCGGCCTCGCGGTCATCAAGGTCTTCTTCCAGCCCCACGTCAACGTTGCGCAGGCGGTGGCCCAGATTACGTCCATCAGCCAGGTGCAGTTGCGCAGCCTGCCCCCGGGAACCACTCCGCCCTTCATCATCCAGTACAACGCGTCGAGCGTGCCCATCCTCATGCTCGGTCTTTCCGGCACCGGCATGAACGAGCAGCAGCTGTTCGACACCGGCCAGAACCAGATCCGCACCCAGTTGGCCACGGTGGAAGGAGCGCAGACGCCCTATCCCTACGGGGGAAAACTGCGCCAGGTGCAGGTGGATCTCGACCTGGCCGCGCTGCAGGCCAAGGGACTTTCGCCGGCCGACGTGGTGACCGCCGTCAACGCGCAGAACCTCATCGTCCCCTCCGGCACGATGAAGATCGACCGCTTCGAATATGCCATCGAGACCAACTCCGCACCCACGGTCATCGAGTCGCTCAACAACCTGCCCATCAAGGCCGTTAACGGCGCGGTGATCTACATCCGCGACGTGGCCCACGTGCGCGACGGCAATCCCCCCCAGACCAACATTGTTCGCGTGGACGGCAAGCGCGCCATCATGATGAGCATCATGAAGGTCGGCTCCGCCTCGACCCTCGACATCATTTCGGGCATCCGCGAGAAGCTGTCCGAAATGGAAGGCCGCCTTCCGCCGCAGCTGAAGATTTCCGCCCTCAGCGACCAGTCCATTTTCGTTCGCGGAGCGGTGAAGGGCGTGGTTCGCGAGGCCATCATCGCCGCCTGCCTGACGGCACTCATGATCCTGCTGTTCCTGGGAAGCTGGCGATCGACGCTCATCATTGCCGTCTCCATTCCCCTCTCCATCCTGTGTTCGCTGGCGGCTCTTTCCGCCCTGCACGAAACCATCAACATCATGACCCTGGGCGGGCTGGCACTGGCCGTAGGCATCCTGGTGGATGACGCCACGGTCGAAATCGAAAACATTAACCGCAATCTCGAAGCCGGCAAGGAAATTGAGCAGGCCATTCTCGACGGCGCGGCGCAGATCGCCACTCCCGCCCTGGTGTCCACGCTCGCCATCTGCATCGTGTTCGTTCCCATGTTTTTCCTCAGCGGCGTGGCGCGCTACCTGTTCGTCCCCATGGCCGAGGCCGTGGTCTTCGCCATGCTGGCCAGCTACCTGCTGTCGCGCACGGTGGTGCCTACCATGGCCCGCTACCTCCTCAGAGAACACGACGACGAAGAGATCAAGCGCAAGTCCTCCAGCCGGAATCCGCTTACCTGGTTCCAGATAGGCTTCGAGCTGCGGTTCGAGGGTTTCCGCGTGGGCTATCTGCGCATTCTCCGATTGTTCATCGATCACGCCGCGGCGTTTCTCATCGTGTTCTTGCTGGTGGCCGTTGGGTCGGTGGCGATCCTGACGCGGTACCTCGGGGAGGACTTCTTTCCCCCCGTCGATGCCGGCCAGTTCAAGATTCACCTCCGCGCGCGCACCGGAACGCGCATCGAGGAAACCGCGGCGCTGTGCGATCACGTCGACTCCACCATCCGCGAGCACATCCCCGCCAGCGAGATCGTCAACATCGTCGATAACATCGGGCTGCCGAATTCGGGCTTGAATCTTTCCTATTCCACCTCGGCCCCCATCGGGCCGGCGGATGCGGATATTCAGGTGCAGTTGACGCCGCATCATCATCCCACCGACGAATACGTCAATATGCTGCGTGAGGTGCTGGCACGCGAGTATCCCGGCGTGACGTTCTATACCCTCCCGGTGGACATTGTGACCCAGATCCTGAACTTCGGCCTGTCGGCGCCCATCGACATCCAGATCATCGGTCCCAATCTCTATGGCAACCGCGCCCTGGCCGAGCGCATGCTCGAGGACGTCCGCCATATCCCCGGCGCGGTGGATGCCCGCATCCAGCAGCCGTTCGATTATCCCAACATGACGGTCAATGTGGACCGCACCCGCGCCTCCTCCATTGGACTTACGCAGCAGAATGTCGCCCAGAGCGTTTTGATCGCGCTCAGCGGAAGCTTTCAGACTTCGCCGAACTTCTATCTCGACCCCCACAATGGGGTCAGCTACAACATCGCCACCCAAACTCCGCAGTACAGTCTGGACACGATGGCGTCCCTGGAAAGCCTGCCGGTGACGGGTTCGACATCCCCACAGGCCGGCACTACCGCAGCGGCGACCAATAATGCGGCAAGCATGGCGCCGGGTGTCACGCGCCCGGTGCAGGTGCTCGGCAACCTGGCCACCATCGAGCCCGGCGCGGAGCTGGGCGTCGTGAGCCACTTCGATGTGCAGCCCGTGCTCGATATCTTTGCCAACGTCAACGGCACCGACCTGGGCACGGTGACGCGCGCCATGGACGGGATCCTCAGGAAATATCACGACCAGCGGCCGCCCGGAACCCAGTTCACCCTGCGCGGGCAAAGCGACACCATGCGCAAGTCCTTCGTCGGCCTTCTCGCCGGGCTGGCCATGTCGATTTTGCTCGTCTACCTGCTTATCGTTGTCAACTTCCAGTCCTGGCTCGATCCGTTTCTGATCATCTCGGCCTTGCCCGCGGCGCTGGCCGGCATCGTGTGGTTCCTGTTCCTCACCGATACCCACCTCAGCGTCCCCGCGCTGACCGGCGCCATCATGTGCATGGGCGTGGCTACGGCTAACTCCATCCTGGTGGTCAGCTTTGCCCGCGAGCAACTGGAAGCCCTGGTGGGCGACGCGCGCAAGGCCGCCCTGAATGCCGGCTTTGTGCGCTTCCGCCCCGTCCTGATGACCGCGCTGGCCATGATCATCGGCATGGCGCCCATGGCGATGGGCCTGGGTGAAGGCGGCGAGCAGAATGCGCCCCTCGGACGCGCCGTCATCGGCGGCCTGCTGGTGGCCACGGTCGCAACTTTGTTCTTCGTTCCGGTATTCTTTTCCGTCGTGCATGGGTGGCTGGGCCGGCGCCGCGGCGCGCCTGCCTACGCGGGAGCAGCCGGACACCAGGCCGACGAATTCGAGAGTTCTTCCGACTAGAAGTGGAGCTGACGCATGGCCAACCAATCCAACCCGAACCCGCAACCCGGTGCGCCCGTGCCGCCGCCAGGGGACGCTCATGGGTCTCGGGCGGCCCACGACCACGAAAGCGCGCCCGATCACGCAGCCGCTTCCGGCAAGGGCGCCGTTGTGGGCATCACGCTGGTGCTGATCGCCTTCGTGGCCCTGGCGGTTTACGGCATTTGGAAACGCCATCACAGCGACGAAGTCCTCGCCGATACCACCCAGCGCCTTGCCGCTCCCTCGGTCATCCTGATTCCGCCCCAACCCGGCGCGGCGGTCGATACCTTTATCCTCCCCGGCAACGTGAACGCGTTCACTGACTCGCCCATCTACGCCCGCACCGCGGGCTACCTGACGAAGTGGTACTACGACATCGGCGCGCACGTGAAAAAAGGCGCCCTGCTGGCGGAGATCGCCACGCCGGAACTGGACCAGCAACTGGCCCAGGCCCAGGCCGACCTGGCCACCGCCGAAGCCACCGCCAACAACGCCCATCTGCAGGCCGATCGCTACTCCGACCTGGTGAAATCGGACGCCGTTTCCAAGCAGGACACCGAGACGTTCGTCAACCAGGCAGCCTCCACCTCGGCCGCCGTCCGCTCCGCCCAGGCCAATGTGCAGCGCCTCAAAGAGCTGCAGGGATTCGAAAAGGTGTATGCGCCGTTTGATGGAGTCGTCACCGGGCGCGGCACCGATATCGGTCAGCTGATCAGCGCCGGCGGCGGGGCGGAATTGTTCCACATGCAGGCTCTCGAAACACTGCGCGTCTACACCAACCTCCCCGAGGTGTATACGCAGAGCATCAAGCACGGCCAAAAGATCGATCTGACCTTCCCCGAGCATCCGGGGAAGACGTTCCAGGGCACGCTGGTGCGCACCGCCGACGCCATCGACCCCTCCAACCGCACCCTGCTGGTGGAGGTGGATGTCGACAACCGCAAAGGCGAGTTGATGCCCGGCTCTCTTGCCCAGGTGCACTTCAAAACTTCACAGGTGGGGCACACCTTCATCCTTCCTGCCTCGGCCCTGATGTTTCGCCACGAGGGCCTGCGCGTGGCCACGGTGGACAGTGGCGATGTTGCCCACCTGGTGCCCATCATCATCGGCCAGGACAATGGCGCCACGGTCGAGGTGGTTTCGGGACTTCAGGCCGGCGATCGCGTGATCCAGGACCCGCCCGACTCGCTGATCGAGGGCGAAA
This sequence comes from uncultured Acidobacteriota bacterium, assembly GCA_963706455.1. Lineage (GTDB taxonomy): Bacteria > Acidobacteriota > Terriglobia > Terriglobales > Acidobacteriaceae > Telmatobacter. The sequence continues at coordinate 20,892 of CAVPNO010000125.1, forward strand.
AAGTGCACGTCACCAGTGCCGGCCAGTCCGCGGGAGGCAAGTGAGGCAGTGCTTTCCCGGCCACAAATCTCCCGTGCCCCATCCTCGCGACTTCTTTCTGTCGCGAGGGTGGAGAACCTCCATCGGGTATCAAAAACTGGCGTCGCCGCACTTTTCGCCCTGATGCCCGCAATCCTCCTGTCCGGCTGCAAGCCCGTCGGTCCCGACTACAACCGTCCCGCCTACACCGCGCCCGCCGCCTACAAGGAGACCGGGGCTCCCACGATCGTTCCCCCACCCAATCCCGCGGGAGGCTCATGGACGCCGGCCAATCCGTCCGACGGCCTGCTGAAAGGGAAATGGTGGGAAGTGTTCGGCGATGCGCAGCTGAACCAGCTCGAAGAGCGCATCGCGACCAATAATCAGGCCCTTCGCCAGGCCATGGAAAACTACCTGGCCGCGCGCGACCAGGTGGCCGTCCTGCGGTCCAGCCTGTATCCCACGTTTTCGGCGGGACTCGGCATCAGCCATTCCCGAACGTCGAGGAACCGGCCCCTGGCAACTTCCTCATCGCCAACCAACTACAACGACCTGACTCTGGGCGGCCAGGGTACCTGGGAGCCCGACTTCTGGGGCCGCGTCCGCCGCAGCGTTGAAGCGGCCCGCGCCGGCGCCCAGGCCTCGGCCGCGGACGAGGCCAATCTGGACTTGTCTCTGCAGGCCGAGATGGCCGCCGATTATTTCCAACTGCGCGGACTCGACTCCGAGATCCGGCTCCTGAAATCGACGGTTGGCGATCTCGAACGCCAGCTCGACCTCACCCAGCGCCGCCTCAACGGTGGCGTGGCCACGGCCGCCGACGTGGAACAGGCCCAAACCCAGCTCGAGACCGTGCGCGCACAACTGGTGGACGTCAGCGTAGGCCGGGCGCAGTTCGAGCATGCGGTGGGCACCATCGCGAATGTCAACCTGCCCGATTTCAGCATTCCCTATTCGCCGCTCGACCTGCCGCTGCCCAGGGTCCCCATCGGCGTTCCCTCGCAACTGCTTGAGCGGCGCCCCGACATCGCCTCCCAGGAGCGCCAGACCGCCGCTGCCAATGCGCGCATCGGGATCAATATCGCTGCCTACTATCCCACCATCAGCCTCAGCGGCACGGGCGGATTCGAAAGCACCCACGGCGGAACCTGGATCCAGGGCCCCAGCGCTCTCTGGTCCCTCGGAGCGCAAGCCACCGAGTTGCTGTTCGACGCCGGGCAGCGCCATGCCCTCACCGATCAGGCGCGGGCTCAGTATGAAGCCCAGGCGGCCGCCTACCGCAACACCATCTTTCAGGCATTCCAGGACGTCGAAGACAATCTCTCCAGCCTGCGCATTCTCGACGAAGAGAAAGTGGTGGAAGAAAAGGCGGTGGCCGCCGCGCAACGCTCCTTCGATGTTTCCAACCAGCGCTACAAGGGCGGGGTAACCGGCTATCTGGAAGTGCTGACCGCCGAAAACACGCTGCTGTCGAACCAGCGCACGCTCACCGATCTCGAAACCCGCCAGTTCGCCGCCGCGGTGCAGTTGATCCGTGCCCTCGGCGGCGGATGGGACACATCGCAGTTGCCGAAGTAAATCAATTGCCCCTGAGGATATCCTGGCGCAGCCGGCTGTAGGCCGCGGCAGGCACGTCGGTGATCGGCAATCCCGGTCCCTCCCACATCAAGCGCGGCGCGCCGTCGCTGGCGAAATGCAGCGATTCAACATGCAGCGCGTGTTTCCCCGCCCGCAACCCCAACGACCCGCGATCGTACCGCATTGCATTCCCCGGCGACCCGCACACCTGCGCGAAAGGCGGCCCGGTCCTTGCCACTTCAACCCCGTCAATCACCACCCGCGCTCCGTCGCGCGCCATCAGGTGAAACGTGTAGCCGCCATCGGCGGGAATGTCGAGGAATCCATCCCATGCCGTACCGTACTTGGTGAATCCCTGCGCGCTGGCGTTCAGGTCAGGCGCGGCGCCGTTAATCACCGCCTTCTCGACGGAAAAATCCGGCAGCTGGGTCCACGCGCCGGGAAAGATCCTGAAATCCAGCCCCGGCAACATCGGCCCCGGTGTCGGCAGCGCATCGTGCCATCGCGCAACCGCGACCACCCCCTGGGCCGCCCAGTCCTCGCGCCCCTGGTTGTCGCGCGCATGGAGGATCACGCGAAAGCGGCCCGCGCCGTTCACTCCATCCAGTTGTGTTCCCTCCGCATCGGCGAAGCGGTGTTTCACCTTGCGCCCGTGTGCCTCCGTCCCGTCGCCGAACAACCACGTGAATTCCGTCTGCGGCGAAGTCTTCGCGGTGAACGTGACGGGGTCGCCCGGACCGAAGACCGGCGGATCGACCGTAAACTCCGCCACCGGCCCCGGCGTGACGTCAAAGTGCGGCGGGTCGGCGCGATCATTCGCCAGCGGCATGTCCTCATAGGTGGACACGACCTTCTGTCCATACTTCACGTTGTCGAACACCACGTTGGCGATCGGCCCCGACAAGAGCGAACTCACCAATGGCGGCTGGTCGAGCGCCCAGATATTGCGGAACGTGAAATCGTGCACTGCCGGCGCATCCTGCTCCACCTGCAGCAGCGAATACCAGTCGTCCAGGAACAGGTTCTCGAACGTGTAATGGCCGTGGTCTCCGTGTGCTCCGTTGGCGCCCCAGAACCCGAGCACCCCGAAGGCCTGCCCGCAGGCGCCGATCCCGCCATGCAGAATGTCGGAATCGCGCAGCGTGAACTCGCGCGAGTTGAAAATCTTGCGCGGCCAGTTCGCGCGCACGATGTTGGAGATGCTGGTCGACAGCACGCTGTTCTCCACCACGATGTTCTGCACATCGCGGCCCGGGCGCAGCATGTCGGCGTCGGTATACCCGTCCCAGTTGCCCATCAGCGCGATCACGTCGTCCGACGCGCGAAAGAACGAATTGCGCACCACCCCGTCGCTCGACCCGATCCAGTCCATGCCGTCCTGGTTTGCGTTGCCCGGGTTGCCGCCCATCACGCGCAGGTCGTCGTAGACAATGCCCGTCGAATTCGTCATCTGAATCGACCACGTCCGCGAGCGGACGATGCACGTGAGCCCGTCGATCTCGATGTGGTGCGCCTCGGAAGCCGCGATGCAGTGCCAGTCCGGCTTCCTCATCCAGCCTTCATCGTCATCCGGATCCTGCGGCCCGTCGTAGATCATCGTTCCGCGCCCCAGAACCTTCACGTTCTCCACATTGAACAAATTCAGGCTGCCGTAGAAATACGTTGCGGGGGAGAGATAAATCGTATCCCCACTCTTCGGATTCAGGCTCTGGTGATAGACCCCGGGCGGGTAGATGCGCACGTTGGGATCTTGCGGCGGCCCTGCCGGCGGCCTCCCCGCAAACACAAACAGCATGCTGGCATGATTCAGAAAGTCACGCGGCCGCGAGATGGCCAACTTGGCCGGAACCGCGAGCCGAAACCGGATCGTGGGGCCCGTGCGCGTGGCACGCAGACCCAGCCGCCACGGCTGGATGTCGACGCCGCGATCCCAGAAATGCGGCTCAGCCGCGGTGATTTCGAGATCCACCGGGCCGGTGCTGTCAAAACTCACGTAGTCGTAATTGGCCGCCGCGTGAGCCACATCCACCGGCTTGCCGTTCACGCTCACGGCAAACGCCGAAGAACGCATCTCGGGAGGAACCGAGGCCGTCTGAACACGCGTTGCGGCGCGGGCTACGCAAGAGAACGCAAGCAGAACCGCAAGCAGCGCGCGAAAAGAAAACAAGCCACGATCCCCGGACTCTGGTCTCACAGAACCTTTCAATGTAGCACCGGTGCGAAGCGGGCCTCCTTGCTCGTCATCACACGCCAAACCTGGGCGCCCCACCTTCACTGACGACCCTCGAGACCCAAAACCAACCCGGGGCGCCCGTCCTGGCTCTGCGGGGGCGAGGTGGGATCCGCCAATCCTATTGACTTTGCCCTCTCCTCTCAGCTAACTTCATCGCACTGTAAAAAGGGCGGTTACAAGGAGACGCAGAGACGGCCCTGCAGGGCTGAACCATTGTGCCTCCACGCAGGCTTGAGATTGGTTGCGCACCGGCGGTCACACAGCTTCCGTTGCGGTTTTGTTTCCCCTGATCTCGCACTCCATTCCGGCGCTTTTGTATTCCCGAGCTTTCGCCCGATGAACTTCGCGCAAATCCTGAACTTCGAAGCCCGCGCCTTCCTCCTCCTTCTCGGCGGTTTGGTGGCGTATAAGCTCCTCACCGGGCGCATCCGAACCCGCAACCTGCTGGGACGGAAGGCCGGCACCAAAGGGCCAAGCCCGGAGCGCATTCAGCTGCTCATGGCCACCATTCTCCTCAGCCTCCGCTATCTGTCCAGCCTCGCCAATGCGCCCCCCGATTCTCTTCCCCCCGTCTCTTCCCAGTGGCTTTCGGTCTTCGGCGGCAGCAGTGCAATCTATGCGGTCGGAAAAGCGATCAACACCTTCTGGCCCCGCAAAAACATCCTGGAGCAAATGAAATGACCCACGTGATGACTCTCGCCTGCACCTTCCTCTTCGATCAGCAATCCGCCACGGGCTCAGATCACATGCCGGGCTGGGTCATGAGCGCTTGCGGCATCATCCTGTGCCTGTTTCTCGGCTTGCTCGGCGCAACCATCCTCTGGTTCATCTGGAACAACAAGATCAAGCTCGATTCGTTGCTCACCGAAGCCAACGGCGATGCCAGCCTGTCCCGCTTCCAGTTGCTCATCTTTACCTTTGTCATCGCATTCAGCCTCTTCTATCTCGTGGAGAGGAACGAGACCAAATTCCCCGACATTCCGGACGGCGTGCTTACCCTGCTGGGAATCAGCGCCAGCACGTATGCCGTCGGCAAGGGAATCTCTTTCAGCCGCGAAGAGGGTGTGCTAACCGACGATCAGATCGCAGATAAAAATGCCGCCCAGGTCCAGACCGCCCAGGCTCAGGCTCAGACCGCCCAGGCACAAGCCCAGGCTGTACAAGCTCAAGCCCAGGCTCAAGCGGCCCGGGCCCACGCAGCCCAGGCCATTGTCCAGGCGGCTGAGGGTGGACCAGGCGGACCGGCAGCTTAGTCAACCGCGTGCCCCACGTTTCGTGAGACCTGGGAACGTGGCATTGCGCATTTAGCACCTCCGCACTTCGCCTGAAGGAGGGAGAGCTTCGTGGCTAAAACCGACGCTTCGACCAGTACGCAGCCGCCCGCCTCGCGCGGCAGCGCCATGCGCACCCTTGCGCCTCTTGCCCCTCTGGCCATCGCGCTTGTGCATCAGGGCATGGTCCCACGACCCACGCCGCCGACGGCTCCTGCCGCACCCACGACGACGGTAACCGCGCAGGCGTCGCCGGCCCCGATCCTCTCTGCGGAATCCAGCACCTCCATCCCTCCCTGTGGCTCGACCACCCCTTGCGCTGCGCCCCTTCCCATGCTCGCCAAGGACCATCCGGTCAACTGGTGGTTCGTCTTCAAATTCAACGTTTCGAAGTTTCCCGGATGCGGCGGAGGCTCGGTCGCCTGTCCCTTCGGCGGAACGGCGCAAAGCTACAAGCCCGGCCTGCAGTATGCCTTCGCCAGCAACGAGGCGCCCACACTGGCCCAGGGCGGAAAGGATTGTCTCGGCGACACCACCGCCGACCCCGTCGGCGCCACCTACGACGAGGTCTACAACGGCAGCTACCATTACGTGGTCTGGAACGACCAGTTCTACTCCGATCCCTCCGGCGCCGTCAGTTGTAACGGCGACGGCTGCGACGCCCCCTGGGGCCACTCCAAGGGCATGATCGCCTGGAACGACAACGGAGAAGGCCTGGTCATGCAGGTCTCCACCCCGTCCTGGCCCGGCGCGGGCAATGCCCGGCATCCCCGATCCGGCGGCAACACCCTGGGTTGCGTCAAGGACGACGATGTGAAGGTCAGCCAGCATTTCTTCGCGTTGCGCCTCTCCCACGACGATCTCGCCATCGTGCTCGACGCTCTGGCGAACGCCAGCGTGGTGACCGACACCAAGAATCCCCAGATCGTCAGCAGCGGCGGTCCCTCCGACATCCAGGCCAAAGTCGCGGCGCTCGGTCAGAAATCCTCCAGCTCCAAGGTGTTTACCGGCACCCTCTCCAGCGGTGTCGAGATCATCTCCAAGCCCTCCAATCTCCACGTTCCTCCGTGGCAGATGGTTTCTTCTGTTCTGAGCGGCGTTTCGCTGCGCACCGCGACCTGGTGGGACACTCCCCCCCTTCCCTCCACGCCGGCCGGCGCGGTACCGGCATGCTGGGACAGTTCCCTGCCCACGGCGCCGGGTGCGGTCGACATCGCCACCAGCGGCACCTGGAACGGCACCACCTTCAGCCTGAAGGGCGGCATCTCTCCCGACGCCAACCACGCCAAGCTCGGCGTTTCCACCTCGGGCGACGACCACTACGCCATTTTCGGCGACGAAAACCAGCAGGGTGTCTTGTCGGGCGACTGCACCCGCGCCCAGAACGGGCGCGGCGGCACGTTTTACGTGATGGAGAATCCCGGCTTGTCCGCGAGCCTCACCGCCTTGCTCGCCGGCACCACCGCCCCGAGTCAGTAGCGCTGGCCCGGCATAGCACTTGGGGAACCCCGCCGCTCGGACGAACCGTGATCCGGCCAGGGGAATCCGCATTTGCGGAGAGGCACTCTCAAGCACACGGCGATCCGCCTTACCATGGAATCAGCCATGGAAGAACTCGACAAAAAGCCAGGGGTGGTTCTGCTCAGCGGAGGGCTGGATTCGGCCACTGTCGCCGCGATCGCCATCCGCGCAGGCTTCGCCGTGCACGCGCTCTCTTTTTCCTACGGCCAGCGCCACAGCTGGGAACTCGAAGCCGCCCGCCGAGTGGCGCAATCGCTCGGCGTCGCGAGCCATCGTATCGCCAACATCGACCTGCGCGTCTTCGGCGGCTCCGCGCTTACCGCCGACATCGAAGTTCCCAAGGATCGCAGCACCGGCGAGATGGGCCACGGAATCCCCATCACCTACGTTCCGGCGCGCAATACCATCTTTCTGTCCTACGCCCTCGCATGGGCTGAAGTGCTGGGCGCGAGCGACGTCTTTCTGGGCGTGAATGCTCTCGACTACTCGGGCTACCCCGACTGCCGTCCGGAGTACATTCGGGCCTTTGAAACCATGGCCAACCTGGCCACCAAAGCGGCCGTCGAAGGCCGGCAGCGGCTCACCATTCACGCGCCCCTCATCCAACTCACCAAGGCGCAGATCATTCGCCGGGGGATGGAACTCGGCGTCGATTACGGCCTGACCAGCAGTTGCTACGATCCGGCGCCCGGCGGCCTCCCGTGTGGGCGCTGCGACTCATGTCAGCTGCGGCAAAAGGGATTTCGCGAAGCCGGCGTCGCCGACCCGTTGCCCTATCCTGATCCTCAGGCCGCCTCATGAGCTACGCCGTCAAGGAGATCTTCTACACCCTGCAGGGGGAAGGCGCGCAGACAGGACGCGCGGCGGTCTTCTGCCGGTTTGCGGGATGCAATCTCTGGTCGGGACGCGAGAGCGATCGTGCCTCGGCCATCTGCACGTTTTGCGACACGGACTTCGTCGATGTCGATGGGCCCGGCGGCGGACGATTCAAGACTGCCGCTGAGCTTGCCGATGCCGTCGCGGAAAAATGGACCGGCGTGTCCGATACCGGCCGCTTTGTGGTTTGCACCGGCGGAGAGCCGCTGCTTCAGCTGAACCCGCCGCTCATCGACGCGCTGCACGCCAAAGCATTCGAGATTGCCGTCGAGACCAACGGCACCATCGCCGCGCCGCCCGGCATCGACTGGATCTGCGTCAGTCCCAAGGGCAGCTCCACCCTGGTGCAGCGCGGCGGAGATGAGCTGAAGCTGGTTTACCCCCAGGCCAGCGTGGACCCGCTCCGGTTTGAGGAACTCGCATTCCGCCACTTTTTCATCCAACCGATGGATGGGCCGCATCGAGCCCGCAACACCGATCTCGCCGTCCAGTTCTGCCTCGAACATCCCAGGTGGCGTCTGAGCCTGCAGACGCACAAGTTCCTTGGCATCCCTTAAGCCACGACGTGCACTTGCAGCTTCGATTGCCATTTCTGCGAGGTCCGCAGCGCCGTTCGGATAAGGAACGAAGTCAGCAGGAGCGTGAGGCTGCCGGCGGTCAGCATGATGGGGACGTACCACAGTCCCAGGACTTCGTGCGCCGGCGGGCCGAGATGCGGGAACTGCGTCCCGAACGCAACCAGGCGCCCGTCCCGCACCCACATTCCGGTGTGCGCCGGGAAGATGGGCTTGATCATGCCGGACAGGGCCATGCCGCCTCCCATCGCGTATCCGAACAGCCCGACGAAAAACACGAACACGCCAAACACGCCTTTGGTGGCCAGGCGCAGCGCGCCGCGCATCAGCTTCAGCGGCGAAATGCTGCGGCTCGCATTGCGGATCAGGAGGCCGTCGCGATACTGCGCGGCCAGATCGGCGGCCGACCCGAGCCGGGCCAGGATGACCTCCACGTCTGCACCCGTTTGCTCCGCGGAGTCGCGAATATGCGCGCTGATTTCGCGGACAATCTCCTCGCGATCTTTGAGAGTCATGGGCCCCAGCTGAGCGCGGAGGGCGGCGAGGTAGCTGTCAATCTGCTGCTCTGCGATCATTGCGGAATCTCCTCAGTTTCCAGTACCGGTTCGAGAAGGCGGCTGAGCCCGGCCGCGAACCCGGCCCAGGCCGACGCCATCTCGCGCAGCCGGCTCCGGCCGGATTCGGTCAGCGAATAGTATTTGCGCGGATGACCGGCCTCGGCCTCGACCCACTCCGACGTCAGAAGGCCTTCGGATTTCAGCCGGTTCAGGATGGGATAAATCGTGCCTTCGGCCAGCACCAGTCGCGAATGGGTCTCAAGGAACCGGAGGATCTCCAGACCATAAAGGCGGCCGTGCCAGAGGCTCGCCAGGGCTGCCATCTCGAGGGCGCCCTTGCGAAGCTGGGCTTCCCAGCGGTCAGGTTCGCTTTCGAGGGGTGGGATGCGCGGCTTTGCCATGGCAATATACTTTGTATTGCTATGTATAATGCCAAGGAAGGATAGATGTCAACCAAAACTTTCTTTTTTTACTATGGTTGGTTGCCGATCCGGCCCGTTTTTCGGCATTCGCGGATTTCCCACCCTCGCGCCAGAAGAAAGGCGCGAGGGGGAGGGGCACCCTGGAATCTACGGGTTGTTGGGCTCGGGGCTGGGCGCCGGAAGCTTCTTCCTCGCGGGCGGCTGAGATGCCGGATTCGCGGTCTGCTCCGCAGCCTGCACGGGGCCGGCGTCCGGGTCGGGGGTCGCGGCCGCGGCCAGTTCGGACTGCCTGTATTTGGGCGCGCTCACATAGCCGTGGATGTGGTCCTTGGAGACCTCGTTGATCACGATCTCGATGGGAAGGCCGCTGTCCGGCTGGTAGAACATGACCGGCTGGTAAAGATTGACGTGCTTCTGGGTCAGGTTCCGGTCGTCCACCATAAGCTGCATATCGGCAAACTGGTGCTTCTCGTTGGCCTTGCGCAGGCTCATGCTCAATGGACCTTCGCGCTTGAACGCCTTGGATTTCTGGAGATCGAACTCGTAGTAGTTGCGCTGGCCCTTCTTCTCGAGCACTACGAGTTCGTCGTGGGTTTTGGCGATCGAGCCGGTCAGTTCGGTGCGCGTGCTGACAAGGTCGCTGCGGGCGTCGTCGATGGCTTTGCCCTGGGCGTCAAGCTGCGCCTGCATCTTCTTGAAGCGCTGTTCCTGGGCGCTTGGACGGCGCGTAGCCGCCCGGGGCTTTGCCGCAATGGCGGGCACTGGGGCGGGCGCGGCGGGCTGGGCCGGGGTGCTTGCCACCAGGGAATTCACCTTTTCCGTCAAGGTGTCCAGTTGCGCATGGGTTACGTTGAGCTGGGCCGTCACCCGGGCGTTCTGCGCCGCCAGATCCTGGGCATTGTGGTGCTCATGCAAGGCGTAGCCAATACCCGCTCCTCCGACCATTACGGCCAGCAGGTAGGGCGCGACCCGCCGGGCAAGCGGCGAGGCTGATTCGATCAAAGACCCTTCCATTCCTTCCTCCGGAAACACGCTTCCACGGTATTTGCAGGCAACTGGGATTCCAAGTTGCTAAGTTATTTAATTACTGTGGTTTGACTTTATTGCCCACGACATAACCTGGGCAGAATATTCCCAGTCGAGGAAATTCTTGCCGCAAAAGAAACACGAGACCAAGACTGTCGCTCCCGCGACTTTTTCTTCTCTGCCCCTGGTTCCCTTGTTCCCTGCTTCTAGATTCCTTCTCCCATCGACACAAACTGTCCTTGCCGGTCGAGTTCCTCGCGGTAGGCCGAGCGGTCGGCTTCCTCGGTGGCAAAGGGTTCGGCGCAGGGCTGAGCGCCCAGCCGCTGCTCCAGTTCGTCCACGCGCGCGGCCAGGTGGATGAGCGCATCGGAGAGTGGGTCCTTGACGTCGTGGGGATCGGTGATCAGCACGCGCTGGCCGTTTCGATAGACAATGTGCGCGGGCACGCCAACCACCGTGGAGTTGGGCGGCACGTCGCTGAGCACCACTGACCCCGCACCGACGCGCGAATTGGCGCCTACGGTGATATTGCCGAGAACATTGGCGTTGTTGCCGACAAAAACGCCGTCGCAGAGCGTGGGGTGTCGCTTGCCGTGGCCCTTGCCCGTCCCGCCCAGCGTAACGCCCTGGTAGAGGGTCACATCACTGCCCACAATGGCCGTTTCGCCGATCACCACCCCGGTAGCATGATCGATGAACAGGCGCGGACCGAGCAGCGCTCCCGGGTGAATATCGACGCCGGTGAGGAAGCGCCCGAGTTGCGAGAACATCCGCGCCGGCAGGCGGAATCGCGCATTCCATAACGCGTGCGAGACACGGTGCATCCACACTGCCCACAGGCCGGGGTAGCAGGTGAGAATTTCGAGTTTGGAACGCGCAGCGGGATCGCGCTCCAGTACGGAGGCGATGTCTTCGCGGATGCGCTCGAAAAAGGGCATGATCGTCCAGCGGTTCACTGGTACTCCAGGTCTCGGAATCGAGACCTGGAGCACCCGTGACTATTCACTGACCACGGATCACTGTCTCTCACACCGTTACCGGTTGGGTGGGGAGAGCCAGGACCTCCTGGCGGAGCGAGTCGAAAAGCACGCTCGAAAGGTAGCGCTCGCCGAAACTGGGCAGCACCACGACGATAAGCTTGCCGGCGTTCTCAGGCCGTGCAGCCACCTTGAGGGCCGCCACCACCGCCGCCCCTGACGAGATGCCCACAAAAAGCCCCTCCTCGAGCGGCAGCCGGCGGGCCATGGCAATGGATTCGTCGTTGGTGACCTGCACGACTTCGTCGATGAGGTGTGTATCAAGGATGCTGGGAACGAATCCCGCGCCGATGCCCTGGATCTTGTGCGGCCCAGGTTTGCCGCCGGAAAGCACGGGGCTATCCGTCGGTTCGACGGCGATGCACTTGAACTCCGGCTTCTTTGGCTTGATGTAGCGCCCCACGCCGGTCAGCGTGCCGCCGGTCCCGATGCCCGAGATCAGAATGTCGACCTTGCCGTCGGTGTCGTCCCAGATTTCGGGTCCGGTGGTGGCCACGTGAATCGCGGGGTTGGCCGGGTTGTCGAACTGCTGCAGGATGTAGCCGTTCGGCGTCTTGGCAAGGATCTCGTTGGCCTTGGCGATCGCCCCCTTCATGCCGTTGGGTCCGGGCGTAAGCACGATCTCCGCGCCGAAGGCCTTGAGGAGCACGCGGCGCTCCATGCTCATGGTTTCCGGCATGGTGAGAATGAGCTTGTAGCCCTTCACCGCAGCGACAAAGGCGAGGGCGATGCCGGTGTTGCCGCTGGTGGGCTCAATCAGGACCGTCTGGCCCGGTTTGATTTTGCCGTTCTTCTCGGCGTCCTCGATCATCGCCAGGCCGATGCGGTCCTTCACGCTGGACAACGGGTTCTGGCTTTCGAGCTTGGCTACGACGGTGGCAGGCAGCCCAGCGGAAACACGGTTGAGCCGCACCAGCGGGGTGCGGCCAATCAGTTCAGTCACATTCGCGGCAATACGCGCCATGATGATCTCCTCTTGCAGATATGTTGGGGCGAGTTGGATGGGTGGTGGAGCTTTCAGGCAGGAAACACTGCACGCGGATGAGGGCGCACGCCGGGCATCGGAGCTCGCACCAAAGCGGTGTCAGCAACATCGACGCATGAGAAGAGAGTAGACCGCGGAGGCGCGCCATGGCAAGCAGGAAAGCGGCTAAGTGCTTGAATCTGTGGCCGCCCGCGTAAAACGATATCCGCTGCTGCCCACTACTTGCCGGGTTTGACAGGGGCACTTCGATCCGAAGGCAAATGCGGCACCGGGCACGATTTCCCCTTGCACAGGGCTGCCGTGATCCCCTTGCGCTCGGTAAGGGTGTAAATCATGTCAGGCCCCGGCAGGCGAACGGTTTCGACGAACCCCGATGGCCAGTGAATCTCGGCCGTGCCGGCGTCGGTGGCGTCGCCGAGTCCGAAATGGGCGCGCTTGTCGTTGGAAGAGATATAGCTGCCCGAACTCAGGACATCCTGCCGCATGCGCAGCCCGTTTGCCTTCAGAAACACTCTGGCTCCCACGGCATCCCGGGGACTTCCGGCTCCTCCCACCAGGTTGAGTTCCACCCAGTGGTGATGATCGGGGTTGACGTTGCGCAGCAGAACCGGCGCACCATCGATGGGAGTGAGAACGACGTCGATTTTGCCATCGTTAAAAAGGTCGCCGAACGCGGCGCCACGCCCGCACACCACAACGGCCAGGCCGGTATCCTTCACCGGAGGCACGTAGTCAAATTTACCGTCGCGGGTGTTGTGGAACAGAAGAGCCCTCTCGGCGTAAGTTGAACCCCATCCGGATGTATCCGCAACCGGAAACACATGGCCGTTGACGATGAAGAGATCGTTCCACCCGTCATTGTCGTAGTCGATCAGGCCCACGCCCCAGCTCAGGAATGGAATCGACAAGTCGGCGATACCAATGCGCTGGCTGACATCGGTAAACGCCGCGTCGCCATCGTTGCGAAACAGCAGCTTGACGTCGTCGGCAAAGTCGGTAAGCACCAGGTCGGCCTTGCCGTTGTTCAGGTAATCGCCCACGGCGATACCCATTCCGGCCACCTCGCGCCCGTCCTTGTTCAACGCAAAGCCCGACAGGTAGCTCTCGTCCGCGAAGGTGCCGTGCCCCTTGTTGCGATAGAGGTAGTTGGGCGTGGAGTCGTTGGCCACCAGGATGTCGGGCTTGCCGTCGTCGTCCACGTCGGCAAAGACGGCGGTCATCCCGTAGTACTTGCCCTTGTCGGCCACTCCGGCTTTTTCGCTCACGTCGGTGAAGGTGCCGTCGCCGTTGTTATGAAACAAATGGTCCGGCTCCCCGACAAGGCCGCGGGGACCGCAGGTCAGCCCAAAGATCCCGCGGTACCCGCAATCGGCAAAACCCATCACGTCGCTCTTGGGATAAGGCAGGCGGTTCCGGTCGAAATGCACATACCCGGAGACGAACAGATCCAGCCGCCCGTCCCCGTCATAGTCCCCCCAGGTGGCGCCCGACGACCAGTTGCCCAGCGTGACCCCGGCTTTCTCGGCAACGTCGGTGAAGGTGCCATCGTGGTTGTTGTGGTAGAGCCGGTTTTTGCCGTAGTTGGCGACAAAGATGTCCGGCCAGCCGTCGTTGTCGTAGTCGCCGATGGTGACGCCGAAGCCCCAGCGATCGTTGGTCACGCCGGCCTTCGCCGCCACGTCGGTAAAGGTGCCGTCATGGTTGTTGTGAAAGAGCGCGGCGTGGGGCGGCGGCTCCTTGCCGTCGAGAGCCGGGAAGGTCGACCCGTTGACCATGTAGATGTCGAGCCAGCCGTCGTTGTCGTAGTCGATGAGTCCGATGCCGGAGCCGTTCGACTCGAGGATGAAGGTCTTCTCCGGCCCGCCCATCACGTGCCGCCACCCGGCCAGTCCCGCGGCCCTAGTCACGTCCTGGAAGATGACCGGACCGTTGTCGACGAAGCCGCCCGCAGTGATCACCCGCCCCTGCGCATCGTAACTGGGCGCACGGGCCGCACCGGTAGATATCGTGTTCTGGGCCCGTGCCGGGAACAGAAACACCGCGGCCGTGGCGCCCAAAGACAAACCAAGCACGCGCGACCGCAGGACATGCAACGCAGAACTCTCCTGGAAATCTGGTGGTCTGACAGGGCTATCGTAAATCAGCGCGGGCTGGGCAGAATACTTCGATCACCCCGTATTCCGCAGCCCCGCGGCGATCCCGCTGATGGTCGCCGCGATCACCCGGTTTACCTCCGGGGTGTCTTCGCCGGCGCGCTTACGGCGCAGCATGTCCACCTGGATCAGGTGCATGGGATCGACATACGGATTGCGCAGCTTGATGGACCGCGCCAGCACGCGGTTATCCTCGAGCAACCCGGACTCGTCCGTCGCCGCCAGCACCGCGCGTACCGTGCGATGGAATTCAGTCTCGAAGAGGTCATAGACTCTCGCCCGAAGCGCGGCGTCTTCGACCAGGCATGAGTAAAGCCGTGCCGTGGCCAGGTCGACCTTGCCTAACGCCATCTCCACGTTGCGCAGCAGGTCGATGAACAGCGGGAATTCGCGCGCCATGGTGCGCAGCAGATCCAGCGAGCCGCCGCCATCCAGGTACGTTTCGATGGCATACCCCACGCCGAACCACGCCGGCACCAGCATGCGCGATTGCGTCCAACCAAACACCCACGGGATGGCGCGCAGATCGGCGAGCCGGCGGGAGTTGTTGCGCCGCGCCGGGCGCGACCCGATTTTGGCCTGTTCCAGCTCTCCCACCGGCGTGGACTGCTCGAAGTAGGTGATCACCCCGGAGTCATTCTGAATATGCCGGCGATAGAACTCGTAGGCCACGACCGAAAGCTGGTCGAGCGCGGCTTCCCATTCAGGTTTGAGCACGCCGGTAAAGTGGCCTCTGGGATCCCGAGCGTTGGGCCGCGCCAGGGCATCGAGCGAGGCGGCGATCATCAGCTCGAGATTGCGCTCGGCAAGCACTTCGTCGGCATATTTGAAATTCAGCACCTCGCCCTGCTCGGTGATGCGCAACTGGCCCTCGAAGGCCCCCATGGGCTGGGCGAAGATGGCACGATGCGTGGGACCGCCCCCGCGGCCGACCGTGCCGCCGCGGCCATGGAAGAGACGCAACTTGACGCCGGACTCGCGTGCCGCCGCGTGCAGGTCGCGATGGGCGCGGAAAATCTCCCACGTGCTGGTGAGCATGCCGCCGTCCTTGTTCGAATCCGAGTAGCCGAGCATGACTTCCTGCCAGTTGTCCCAGCTCGCCAGCAGCTTGCGATAGTCGCTGCGCGCCCAGAGTTCGCGGCAGATGGCGGGGGCGCCGCGCAGGTCTTCAATGGACTCGAAGAGCGGCACGGGCATCAGGCCGGGATCGCGGCCCGATCCTTCCACCGTGACGCCGCCCAGCCGCGCCAGCCGCACCACGGCCAGCACGTCGTCCACTTTGGACGCGCCGCTGATCACGTACTGGCGGATGGATTCCGGCGAGCACCCGGACTTGATTTCGGAGATGACGCGGAACGTTTCGAGCACGCTCTGCGTCTCCGGCGAGAGGCCGACGGGCAGCGTCGGGGCGCTTGAGTCCGCTATGGCTTCCTTGAGCGCCTGCGCATGCACGACCGCGTGCTGGCGGATATCGAGCGTATGCAGGTGAAGGCCGAACGTGCGCACCTCGAGAAGCAGCGGGTCTACCAGCGTGCGCGCGATGCGCAGGCCGCGATTCGCAGCAAGAGATTCCCGCAGAACTCTGAGATCGTCGAGGAAATCGAGCACCGAGCAATAGGGCGTCAGCGCCTGGGTCAGCTTGTCGTGGCTCTGCGACAGGGTGTACGGCGTGACCGGAAGCTGCGCGCCGCCCTGGCCGGGCTGGACGACGTACCAATCCAGCGTGCGCTGGATGCGCGCCTTCACGCAGATCATGAAACGGCGGTAATACTCGAACTCGTATTGCTCGCCGAAAACCTGCGCCTCGGGGGTGTGGACCTCGGCGACATAAGCTTTCAGCCGCGCCATCAGTTCCGTGCTCACCGGCATCTGCTGCGCGCTGGTGGTGAGCAGGTCGATGATCTCCTCCAGACGGCCCTGGTAATGGAGCAGCACGTGGCCGCGGGCAAGCTGGATGGCGTCGCGCGTGACCTGCGGCGTGACAAAGGGATTTCCGTCGCGATCGCCGCCGATCCACGAACCGAAGTGCAACACCTGGGGCAGCTCATGGGGCTCGACCTCAAGGCCGTAGGCGGCATGCAATGCCTCGGAGATTTCGCGGTAGAGCCCGGGAAGCGTGGCGAAGATCGACACGTCGTAATAGTCAAGGCCCATCTTGATTTCGTCGTAGACGGTGGGCCGGTGGGAGCGCACTTCGTCGGTCTGCCACAGGCCGGTGATCTCGGCCAGCACCTGCTCTTCCAGGCGCGCCAGGTCCTGCTCCGGGACGGGAATGCGATCGAGGGCGGCGAGTAAGTCCCCAATGCGCCGCCGCTTGAACATCACCGAGCGGCGCGCCACTTCGGTGGGATGAGCGGTAAATACCGGCACGATGAGGATGCGGCGCAGCCAGTCCATGGCTTCCTGGGCGGTGATGCCGACGCGGCGCATCTCGTGCAGCGTGCCCGCCAGCGAGCCGCGCTGGTGGCCGGCCTGCCCGCTCAACTGCAACGCCAGGCGGCGGCGCTTGCGATGGTTGGTCTCGGCAAGATTGATGAGCTCGAAATAGAAAGCGAACGCTCGCGCGAGCAGGATGGCGCGATCGGCCGGCAGCGAATGCACCAGTTCCAGCGCGGTCGCGCCGTGGCGCGCGGCTTCTTCCTGGTTGCCGCGGGCTTCGGCGTCGCGGCGGCGGATCGTGTCCTGTCGCAGCGCTTCCACGTGGGCAAAAAGGTCTTCGCCGGCCTGCTCGCGCAGTACCTCGCCCAGCAGCATGCCCAGGGAGCGCACATCGCGGCGCAGAGGAGCCTCTTTCAACTCGCCGGATTGCGCTTCGAGCTCGGCCAGCCGATGCGACCAGCTTTCGGGATTCCACAGCAGCGCCATCGTTGTTTTGATTATGCACGAGGAATCTGGACGGGAACGCTCACGACAAAGATGTGGGCTCTTCGAGTTGCATCATCAGCTCTTCCCACTCGGCGGTCATTGCCGCAAGTTGACCGCGCAAGTCTTCAGCGAGGTGGGTGAGCCGCAGCGTTTCCCCTGTGGAGACGTAGATACCGAGCTGCTGTTCCGTGTGCGCGATCGAGCTCTCGATGCGGGGGATTTCTTCTTCCAGAAAGGCGCAGCGGTCTTCCATCTGTTTCTGCCTGATGGGATTGAGGCGGCGAGCTTTTTCCCTGGGCGCGATGTTCGTGCTCTCGGCACCATTCGTTGCGGCAATGGCGAGCGGCGCCTGAAAAGCCGGTCCTTCGCCGCGCTCAGGATGACGAATGGTGAGAGGGCGTTGTGCCTCCGGCGAGAGCGCGGCCGCGGCCAGTTCTTCTTTCTTGCGCAGGTAGTCTTCGTAGTTGACTTCGCAGGTGGTGGCCGTGCCGTTCTCGATTTCGAGGACCCGGGTGGCAAGCCGGTCGATGAAGTAGCGGTCGTGGGACACAAAGATCACCGTGCCTGTGAATGCCGCAATGGCCTCGAGCAGCACGTCCTTGGCGCGCATGTCGAGGTGGTTGGTGGGCTCGTCGAGAAGCAGGAAGTTCGAGGGTGTAACCAGAATGCGCGCCAGCGCGTAGCGGTTGCGCTCGCCGCCGGAAAGCACGCCCAGGGGCTTGAACACGTCATCGCCGGAAAAAAGGAAACAACCAAGGAGCGATCGCAATTCCGACTCGGGAACCTTTATCGCGGCGCGGCTGATGTCGTCGAGCATGCGCACGTCGCCGTCCAGCACCTTGTACTGGTCCTGCGCGAAGTACTCGCTGACCACGTTGTGGCCAAGGCGGACGGTGCCGGCCGTTGGCGTTTCTACTCCGGTCATCAGCTTGATCAGCGTCGATTTGCCGGCGCCATTCACTCCCACCAGCGCGACCCGGTCGCCGCGCTCGATGGTGAAGCGCACGTTGCGGAGCACCTGCTTTTCTCCGTAGCTCTTGGAAAGACCGTCGGCTTCGCACACCATGCGCCCGGAAGGCTGAGGCTGGGGGAAGGTGAAGTGGATGACCGGCTCTTCGTTGGGAATCTCGATGCGCTCGATTTTGTCGAGTTCCTTGATGCGCGACTGGACCTGCTTTGCCTTGGAGGCCTTGTAGCGGAAGCGGCTGATGAAGGCCTCGAGATGCTCGATCTGTTCGCGCTGGTTGCGGTACGCGGCAAAGAGCTGCTCGCGGCGCTCGTCTTTCTGCGCCAGGTACTTGGTGTAATTGCCCTGATAGATCGTCAGGCGCTTGTTCCAGATTTCCACGGTGCGATCGATGGTGACATCGAGAAAGTAGCGGTCGTGGGAGATGAGGATGTAGCCGAAGGGATAGGTCTTCAAGTACTCCTCGAGCCAGTTGCGCGTCTCCAGATCGAGATGGTTGGTGGGCTCGTCGAGGAGCAACAGATTCGGCTTAGCCAACAGCAGTTTCGCCAGCGCGATGCGCATCTGCCATCCGCCGGAGAATTCATCTGTCTGGCGCGACCAGTCTTCCTTCGTAAACCCCAGGCCGGTAAGCACCGTGCCCACCTGCGCGTCGAGCGCGTAGCCGTCGAGCGCGTGGAAGCGGTCCTGGAGCAGCGAAAAGCGTTCCGCGGCAGCGTCGTATTCTGTACCGGCATGGTCGAGTTCGGTAAGCTGCGCGCTCAGCCGCACGATCTCGCCCTCCATTTCGCGGATCTCGTCGAAAACCGTCAGGCACTCCTCAAAGACGGTGCGTCCGGCCAGCACCAGGCCCTCCTGCGGCAGGTAGCCGATGCTCATGCCGCGGGTGCGCTGGATGTCGCCGTAGTCGAGCGTCTCGAGGCCCGCAAGGACCTTCATCAGTGTGGATTTGCCGGTGCCGTTGGCGCCGACCAGCGCGGTCCTTTCCTTGTTTCGGACCAGCCAATCCGCCTCAAGAAAGAGGATCCTTGGCCCGAAGCGCTTGCCGGCGTTCTGAAGAGAGAGCATTCCTCTCTATTTTCGCAGAGGGCGACCCGAATGCAGGATCAACGTGGATATGATTCTTGCAGTTGCGCAGAGGAGAGTTGACGGGTGTCCAAAGATCAGGTTGTGCTGCTGGTGAGCCGCGTGATCGCGGCCTTCCAATGCATTTCAGCAATGCTGGAGATCACGTATTTGCCGGAGCGGTTCCTGTCGCTCCATCACTACCGGGGGAGCAACACCTGGCTGGGGCCAAGCTACCTGACCTCGATCCAAAGCCTGGAACTTTCCATGCTTTGCTTTCGCATCGCGGGACTGCTCATTCTTGCCTGGGTTTTCTGGCAATGCGGTCCATGGATCAGCAAACTGCTGTTGCCGGAAGAGAAGAATGCTGTGGCTGAGGACGAATCGATCGCGGGGTGAGTCGGCGCCATGATCGGCTGCCGTGCGGGACTTCTCAGCAGCACGTCGTTGCTGGCGGCGGAAAGGCCGCCAGGACGCCGGTCCTGGAGACCGGAGCTGGTGGAGTCACCGATTCCACGGATGGGCATTCCGCTTACCTGGGCTGGGTGGCCAGAGGCGCCGCTTCTTCCACCCGCACGTTCTGCACCAGCTTGACGGGGTAATAGGCATTCCGGTTGTACTGCTTCACCATCCGGTTGGTGTTGAAGTAGGACCCGTTGTGGGCCAGCGTCGTGCGCATGATCCCCGCCCATTTTTCCGGCGCGGACAGGTAGAGCGGCACCACGGCGTTTTCCAGCTTGGCGTAAAAATTGGATGCCTCTTCAGCGTCGGTTGCCCCGTCTTCGATGGCCCATCCGGTAACCCCTTCGAGGCATCCCTCGATCCACCATCCGTCGAGGATCGACAGGCTGGGCACGCCGTTCAAGGCAGCTTTCATGCCGCTGGTGCCGCTGGCTTCATACGGTCGCCGCGGCGTATTCACCCACACGTCCACGCCCGCGGTCAGGATGGCTCCCAGTTCCCACGAATAGTTTTCCAGGTAGACAATCTTCAGCAGGTCGCTGGAAAGGCGCGCCGCGTTTTCAAAGACCTGGCGGATCAGCCCCTTGCCGGGTTCGTCCTGGGGATGGGCTTTGCCGGCCACGACGATTTGCAGCCCGCCGGCTTTGGCCGCAATGGCCGCCAGCCTCTCGGGATCGGTAAACATAAGGCCGGCGCGCTTGTAGGTAGCCACCCGGCGGGCAAAACCGAGGGTGAGCACGTGGGGGTCGAGCACCAGCCCGGTACGCGATCCGATCTCGGCCAGCAGGTTCTCCTTGGCGCGCACGTGCGCCGCCAGGATCGCCTTCTCGGGCAGATCGATGGCGTTGCGCAGATAGAGATTGTCGCGGCGCCAGGACGGAAGATGGGTATCGAGCATTTGCTGGATCGGCTCCGAGGCCCAGGTGGGCGCGTGCACGCCGTTGGTGATGGAGTCGATGGGAAACTCGGGGAACATTCCGCGCGAAACTTTGCCATGCTGCAAGGCGACCCCGTTGGCGTAGCGGGAAAAACGAAGCGCCAGCAGCGTCATGTTGAGGAGGCCTTCGTGGAAGCAATTGAGGCGCTGCAGGCGCGCGGTCCTCTCACCGCCGAGGATGCGGACGGTCTGGTCGCTGGAAAAGCGATCGTGGCCGGCGGGGACCGGGGTGTGGGTCGTGAAGACGCACTTGCTCCGCACCGCGGCCAAATCCGATTCCGTGGGAGCCCACGCCGGGCCGCCGCCCAACTGGCTTTCCAGCAGCGCAAGAGTCAACAGCGCGGCGTGCCCCTCGTTCATGTGGTACACGTTTACATGCAGGCCCAGGGCATTCGCCATGCGGACCCCGCCCATGCCCAAAACGATTTCCTGCTGCAGGCGATAGTTCTGGTCGCCTCCGTACAGGTGGTCTGTCAGTCCCTGGTCCCATCCCGAATTTCCGTCCAGGTCAGTGTCGAGCAGGTAAATGGGAACGATGTGGCCGGATCGGCCTTCGAGGTCGTAGCGCCAGGCGCGCACCGTTACCGTGCGGTCTTCCACTGAGACCGTGATGAGTGCCGGTTCCTCCGTGCAGAAGTCGGCCGGATTCCACGATTGGACGTCTTCGGTCTGCGTACCCCATTTGTCGAGGTGCTGCTGGAAATATCCCTTGCGGTGCAGGAGCGTAAACGCGACCAGGGGAATGCCAAGGTCGGCTGCCGACCGCAGCGTGTCTCCCGCCAGGATCCCCAGGCCGCCGGAATAGGTCGGCATAGCCGGGTGAATGGCGATTTCCATGGAGAAGTAAGCAACCAGACCGGAATGAGGGAGAGTTTCGTAAGTAAATGGCTTCGTCGTTGACGGTTGCATGGGTACCTTTTCGGCTTTCGGCCCTCCAGCTGCCTGTCGACTCCGGGCAGCCATATCAGCAAAACAACGTGGCTCACCATGAGGGGCGTATTGCTCTAGATAATCGGTTCAGTTTCCCGATTCTAGCAAGGAACGCTCTCAACAAAATGACACTTTTGCACCACCAGTAAGGGGGGAACCAAAACGGGCTTCCGCGCGCGGCATCCTCCGGGCGGCCCGTATTCCATAGGACGTTTGCGGAACAAAGCGAATTTACGCAAGGTTAACATTTTTACGGGCGGCGGGTGATCTATCTCACGGCTTGGATGCGCGTATCCACCCGGCGAGCCCCGCCCGAGGCGTGACAGATATGAATCTGTGGAACGATGCCGATTCGGGTGGCGTAGCGTTCGGCGAGCATCGCCGCAAAATGGGGGGCGCGATCGGTTTCCACCAGGTTCACGGTGCATCCGCCAAACCCGCCGCCGGTCAGGCGCGCGCCGATCAGGCCCGGAAGACCCTGCGCCAGGTCCACCATCGCGTCGCACTCTTCGCAACTGGCTTCGAAATCCTGGCTGTAACTGCGATGCGCCTCGGCCATCAGACGCCCGAGCTCGGCCAGGTCGTGGCTGATCAGCGCGTCGGCGGCCGCCTGGGTGCGCAGGTTTTCGGTGATCACATGGCGCGCTCGCTTCAAAGCGTTGGGACTCATCTCCGCGCCATAGCTGGCGAGGTCCTCCATCGTGGCGTCGCGCAGAAAATGGACTTCCGGCCGGTGGCGCGCGATCACCGCCGCGGCTTCCTCCACCTCGGCTCGGCGGCTGGTGTATTCGCCGCCGCTGACGGAGTGCTGGACCATGGTATTGGCGATGACCAGCGCTACCGAAGGGGGGATGGGAGCCAGCTTGAAACTCAGGTCCCGGCAATCGAGCAGCAGCGCATGGTCCTTAACTGCGTTGGCGGAGATGAACTGGTCCATAATCCCGCTCATGGCGCCGACAAACTCGTTCTCGACCCGCTGGCAGAGGCGCGCCAGCACCGGTCCTGAATAGGTGACGCCCAGAAGCGAAGTGACGGCCAGCATGGTGGACACTTCGAGAGCGGCCGAACTGGAGAGGCCGGACCCCAGCGGAACGTCTCCCCAGAGGCTGAGGCTGAAAGCCGGAGCCTGGTGCCCTTCGGTGGCCAGGATGGAAAGTACGCCCAGCGGATAATCACTCCAGTGCTGGGTAGCGGTTCTGGGCAGGGCGCCAACCTCGAAAACACGCTCCTTGCCGTAGTTCTCGGAGTAGATGACGATCTTGCCGTCGGACCGCGGGGAGATGCCTGCCAGGGTGGCGAAGTCGATGGCCGCGGGCATCACAAAGCCCTCGGCATAATCGGTGTGCTCCCCGATGAGATTGACGCGACCGGGAGCCGCGAAAATCTCCGGTTCAGCCTGGAACCGTGCCAGATGCAAAGAACGCAAAGCTTCGGGATCGTGCATACCGCTCCAACCTATTTCAATTCTGAATCCAAGTGGCTGCGCGCCTGGCTGCAGACGAACCGGCGGAGGAGAAAGGATAGATGAGAACGTTTACTTCGAAGCCAACGAAATGCCCCTCCACCATAACTCCCCTTTTAAACCTCGCAGGCGTCGCAGAAGATCTTCCAGATGCGATCGAGCCAGGCGTGATGCTCCGGCTTCATCAGCACCGAACGGAGGCAGGTCACCCTCTCCGATTTTCCTGGGCCGCTGTCATGCCGGAACCAGGGTTGCGGCAATTGTACTAGCGCCAGGTGGAGATTCCGTTCGGCGGAGGCAGCAAAGATTCGCTGGGCGCGGTCCGAGGCCTCCTGGGCGGTGGGTGCAGCCACCTTCCAGACCACGATGTCCAGCTCCGGCCGTCCGCCGGCAAGGGCCTCAAAACGCTGGGGATGCAGCCGGAGCCGGCGGTCCAATTCGATCGCGGCCGTGCGGCCAAGGGAAAGCCCCCGGGCAAACTCGCCTCCCGGAACCAGGGGCAGCAGCTTGTGGGTAGCCCACAAGGCGACCGCTGCGGCGCCTGCCCGGGAACATTCCAGGCTGATCTCCCCGAGGTGCAACTCGTGAGAAGTGAAGTAGGTATATGGAGAGTCGTGCTTGTAAAAACGGCCCACGGCGGGATCGCGGAAAAGCACGCAACCGCAACCATAGGGCTGCAGGCCGTGCTTGTGGGGGTCGACCACAATGGAATCAGCCTGATGGATGACGGCGAACGCTCGGCGGGCTGCTTCGTCCAGCGACTCCGGGATCAGCTTGAAGTAGCCGCCATAGGCGGCATCCGCGTGGATCCGGAAACCGTACTTTTGCCGCAGGGCAAGGATCTCGTCCAGCGGATCCACGGCGCCGATCGCCGTGGTGCCCATGGTGACGACCACGGTTCCCACATCCCCGCCGCGCAGCTGGGTTTCGAGGGCCTCAAGCGAGATCCTGCCGCGGTGGTCGGCATCGACGCTCCGGTAGGGCAGCTGGAGCACGGCGGAAATGCGCTGGTGGGTGTAATGCGCCTGTTCGGACCCCACAATCCGCTTCCCCGGCGCGGTCTGTCCGGCTACCCAGAGAGCCTCCAGGTTTGCCAGGGTGCCGCTCGAGGTCAGATGGCCGAGGTAATCCGGGGCCGTCCATCCGAACATGGCGGCAATCGCACAGACCGCTTCGACCTCCATGGCCGAGCTGGCCCGTCCGCCGTCGCGGGCATGGTTGTTGGGGTTGACCGCCATGGCCAGGGCATAGGCGGCGCGGGCTATGGGATGCGGCGGCTTGAGCATCTGGCCGGCATAGAGAGGATGGAAGTAGGGATAGTTGTCGCCCAGCCGGTGGGCTGTCTCGTCCAGCACGCGGGCGATCGCCTCTGTCTGGTCAGGATGAAGAGCCAACGTTTCGACCGCGGGGAGAAAGGCAAACTCCTCGTCCAGCCGTGCAGCGGCATCGACAAGCAAGGCGGGTACCGGGTCCAGGGTCATGGGATGGAGCGGCGCCGGCGGGGCTAGCGAAGTCAGCGGACCTAAGGGGCGCCCGCCTTGGTTGTCTCTCCTTACTCCGGACAGACTTTAGCCGCGTCAGCACGGCTGGCTTCGCGAGTCCCGCTCACCGACCCTTCACCCTATCACACCCCCGGGGCCGATGCAGTATGGTCCACATTCTGAAACAGTTCGCCATCGGGACATTCTCAGGATGGGACCCTGGGATTGAAAAATCTGTACCCTTTCAGTAGCGAGAATGGTACACTCACGTCAGCGTTAGAGCCGAACCGGGCGTGTGCAGTA
Organism: uncultured Acidobacteriota bacterium; assembly: GCA_963706455.1. Lineage (GTDB taxonomy): Bacteria > Acidobacteriota > Terriglobia > Terriglobales > Acidobacteriaceae > Telmatobacter. The sequence goes on from CAVPNO010000125.1 coordinate 45,616, forward strand.
GCTCGCCCAACCAAGCAAGATTCTGCCAGTGGTCGCTCCGATTCATCCAGCGCAATTCAATTCAGGAAACACGAGCAAAGATGGAACAAGGTACTGTGAAGTGGTTCAATGACGCGAAGGGCTTCGGCTTTATTTCGCGCCAGAACGGTGAAGATGTCTTCGTGCACTACTCTGCGATCAACACCAGCGGATTCAAGAGCTTGCAGGAAGGTCAGGCCGTGCAGTTCAACGTGGTAAAAGGCCCCAAGGGATGGCAGGCTGCGGACGTTCAGCCGCTGTAACCGAGAAAGGCCGGGCTCCCGGCAGAATCGAGCAAATCAAGCGGGGAACGGGCCTTCCGGGTCCGTTTCCCGTTTGTGTCTGCTTCAGGAGTTCGTAGCTGCCGGTGCCTCATCTCCGCCTGGCGTCGAGATGGATCCCTGCGAACTGCTTTCAGAAAAGCTGATGCCGGCGGCGATGACCTCAAAGGGTGTAGTCGCCAGCCGGCATCGGAATTTCGAACTTCTGAAGGTTCTCGCTCGTGCCTGAAAGGCTACGCAGAGGAACCAAGGTAACGAACTCGAAGGACCGTTTTTGAATCTTCTCCGGCAGACGCTTCGTGCCGCAGGGTCCCATCAGTCTGATCTGTTGCGCGGATCCGTATGCTCGGGTCTCGCGTCGATGTCTTTCTTCCACTGCGTCCCGCGCGGGGGGCTCTAATCCTTATCGGTAAGATGCTTCAAAGAGCCCAGCTGGGTGCATTGCCTGAAATCGCTGCCCCGGAAAACGCAACCGGCCCTTTCCAATCTGGAACCAGGAAACCACGGTGGGGATGAGCTTCCGGACCGGCCTGGTTGTAGTGATGGCTGCGGAGCGTCTTGTCGATCTCGCGAAGCGCGTGCGCCCTTTCGGTCTTGGTCTGCCGATCCCAGTAAAGCGCGAAGCCCTGACCGCATACACTGCAACAAGTTCCCACTTCCTGGTTACTGCTCTTGCAAAGGACTTGCATCGCCCGCCCCCCCTTTTGTCTTGCCCGGTGGGTTTCCCAGCCCACGATGAGAACAGTACCGCCGTTCAAGTGCCGCCGAATATTCCCAATACCGGGATTCCGGCGGTCATAAGGGGTATGGCCCGGTCCCACTCTGGTGTTACCAAACATTAAGCAACAGGAAAACGCCCTTGTCTTTGTCGAAAAGCAAGACTCATGGAGTCCGGATGGGGCGGGATGACCGGGTTCCGGTATATCCTGAATGGTTCCCGCCGCTTACAGAGAATGGTGGCCGGGACACGCACAGCGTTTCAATCACCACCATTTTGCCGGCGCAAGAAACAAAACTGACATGAGCCAGAATCCTATCTCCATTCATCTGCCCGACGGCGCGGTGCGCGAAGTACCCGCGGGAACGACGCCGCTCGATGTGGCCAACTCGATTTCGCCGCGGCTGGCTGCGGCTGCCGTGGTTGCCCGCCTGACTCCGCTCGCCGCTGACGGGAATGCGGGGGCGGAAGGCAAGGCCGCCGAGGGCGAAGCGGCCATGTATGCGGCCGAAGACACGGCGGCGCCGCGCCTGGTGGACCTGAACACTCCGCTGAGCGAAGACACGCGCCTGGAGCTGGTCACCGAGAAGGATCCCGAGGCGCTGAAGGTGGTGCGCCATTCCGCCGCGCATGTGCTGGCCACGGCGGTCCTGGAGCTGTTCCCCGAAACCAAGCTGGGTCACGGTCCGGCTACCGATGCCGGCTTCTTCTACGACTTTTATCGCGAAAGGCCGTTCACGGAAGAGGACCTGGCGGCGATCGAGAAGCGGATGCAGGAAGTGATTTCCCGGGATGAGAAGTTCGTCCGCGAATACGAGCCGCGCGAAGCGGCGCTGGAGGAGTTCGAGCGCGACGGGGACTTCATGAAGCTGCATTTCGTGGCCAGATTCACCGAACCGGGCGCGAAGGTGAGCTTTTACCGCAACGGCAAGTTCGTGGACTTTTGCCGCGGGCCGCATGTGCCCTCCACGGGGCGAGTGAAGGCCGTCAAGATCACCAATCTCGCCGGGGCGTACTGGCTGGGAGACGAAAAGAATCCGCAGCTGCAGCGCATCTATGGCACAGCGTTCTTTTCAAAGAAAGAACTCGACGAGCACTTCGCGCGGCTGGAAGAAGCGGCACGGCGCGATCATCGCGTGCTGGGCAAGCAGCTCGACCTGTTCAGCATCCAGGAATTGGCCGGGGCGGGGCTCATCTTCTGGCACCCCAAGGGCGGCATCGTGCGCAAGGTGATGGAAGACTGGATGCGCGAAGAATGCCTGAGACGGGGATACCAGCTGGTGTTCACGCCGCACGTGATGCGGCGCCATCTGTGGGAAGTGAGCGGGCACGAGGGCTTCTACTCCGGCAACATGTATACGCCGATGGAGCTGGACGACGCCGAGTACCGGCTGAAGCCGATGAACTGCCCGGGCCACATCCTTATTTACCGCAATTCGCCCAAGAGCTATCGCGACCTGCCGCAGCGCTACGCGGAACTGGGCAACGTGTACCGCTACGAGCGGTCGGGCACAATGCATGGGTTGCTGCGGGTGCGCGGTTTCACTCAGGACGATGCGCACATCTTCTGCATGCCCAGCCAGATCGAAGATGAGGTGGTGGCCTGCATCGATTTTGCCGAAGCGGTGCTGAGGACCTTCGGCTTCCATGAATTCAAAGTGGAACTGTCGACCTGGGACCCGAAGGACCGCGCGCATTACGTGGGTTCCGACGAGAACTGGAACTTCGCGGTCCAGTCACTGGAAAACGTATTGAGGGCCAAGGGGATTCCCTACAAGACCATCCCTGGCGAAGCCGCATTCTACGGGCCCAAGATCGACGTGAAGCTGGTGGACGTGCTGGGCCGGCTGTGGCAACTCTCGACTGTGCAATTCGACTTCAACCTGCCGGCCCGCTTCGGCCTTGAGTATGTCGGCGAAGACGGCGAGCGGCACCAGCCAGTCATGGTCCACCGCGCTCTGTTTGGCTCCGTCGAGCGCTTTTTTGGCGTGCTCATCGAACACTACGGCGGCGCATTTCCGCTGTGGCTCGCTCCGGTGCAGGCGGGCCTGGTGCCCATCAGCGAGCGGCATCTCGGTTATGCCAAAAAGGTGGAAGCGGAATTGAATGCGGCGGGGCTGCGGGTGGAAGTGGATGCGCGCAACGAAAAGATGAACGCCAAGATCCGCGACTTCGCCAACCAGAAGACGCCCTACATCCTGGTCTTCGGCGACAAGGAGGAAGCGGCGAACGCGGTGAGTGTGCGCACGCGCGGCAAGGGCGACCAGGGGTCCACGCCACTCGGCGACTTCATCGCCAGGGCGAAGGGGCTGGTGGCAAGTCAGTCGACGGAGTTGTAGCGAACGCCGGGCCTCAGAATTGTCCCTGCTCCGTGTCAGGGCACGACTTCAGTCGTGCCGTTGAGGCGAAAAGCTACAGCGGGCTTTAGCCCCTGTGGTAGACTTGGCCTTCATCCGCCATGTCAAGACCGTGCCGCCCTTCGGCTTGGGAGAACGCCACCAGGCGCGCTCGCACGTTTTTTTTTACAACTCGTACCGCCGGCGGAAAGTCGCTTTTCCAAAGCGCGCGAATGACCGATCTTCTGGTTGAAGTCCTGCGTTCGCACATGCGTACTGGGACGTTCATCATCCACGCTTTCGTCGCGATGCCGAATCACCTTCACGTGCTGCTAACGATCCCAGGAACGGTTTCGATTGAGAAAGCAGTGCAGTTGATCAAAGGCACGTTTTCATACAGGGCGAAGAAAGAGTTGGGTTACAGCGGAGAGATCTGGCAACGAGGGTTTTCAGACGTCCGCGTAACGGACGAAGAGAGCTTTCGAGAACATCAGGCGTATATCGACAATAATCCGGTGAAGGCGGGACTGGTCGGTTCGCCGCTGGAGTATCACGGAGGCTCAGCGTACCTGAAGAACCTCAAGCGTTCAGCGAGTAACAGGGGCTAAAGCCTCGTCGAATTTTTTGCGTGTTGCGGCACGACTGAAGTCGTGCCCTGACACACGGGTCGCCCGATCTTCCCTATTCCGTCGTGTAGCGGATTTCCAGCGTGCGCATACGGTAGCAGGAATACGTCAACACTACCGCGATCAGCACCAGCAGGCCCAGGGCGGCGACCCATCCGGGCACCGGCTCGGTGGTCACTGTCAGCAGGGCAAAGATTTCATCGCCCTGCACCTTGACGGGCATCAGGTGCCGCAGATACGAGGCCACGCTGATCTTCTGCAGCAGCGACGGCATGACCGGGTTGATCGCTTCCCACCCGAACACCAGCAGCGCCGCCGGCGTGGGATTGCGGAACATCATGCTCAGCAGCAGAAACACCGATCCATAACCCAGGCAGGCCAGCACCACGATGACCAGGTACGCTTCGAGCTGACCCATGCCCGCGCCATTGAACATGTAATCCGTTCCCGCCGGGCCGTAGCCGATATACATCAGCAGGAAGTCGGCGATGATCGCAGTGCCGAACAGGGCCAGGGCGCCGATGGCCCCGGCGGCGAACTTGGCCAGCAGCAGCACCTCGCGGCGCACGGGCGAAAGCAGGTAAAAATGCAGGCTGCGCTCGATCATCTCGCCGCGGATCAGCCGCGAAAAGATTCCCAGGCAGCCGAAGAAAATGCCCAGCCTGACGTAGTAGAACTGCACGATCCCGGCCAGGATCGTGGTGTCCTGCGCCATGTCGAACGCCGGATGGCGCTCCTTGAGCAGGTGGATCAGGATGATCACCGTGGGCACGAACGCGAGGAAGTAAATCCACCATGCCCGCTTGGCAAGAAGATTGCGCCGCAGCTCAATGCGGGCCACGCGCCGCGCCTGGAGCCACCACAGGCTCCACGGCTGCTGCGTCAGGAGCCGGAGGTAGGTTGTCTGCCCGGTCATCGCGACGGCCCTCCTTCCGATCCGATCAGGTACTGGTAGATCGAATAGGCGTCATCGTCGGCGGGCGCCACGGCTTCGATCTTTACCAGGCCCTCCACCGCAATCTCGTTGATGATTCTGTAGAACTGGTCGATATCGGCGGTGCGCAGGAATACCCCGTGACCATCGGCGTGCAGCCGGGCCTCGGCGCAGTGATTGACGGCAAACATCCTGGACGCCAGCATCTCCGGCTTGTCGCAGCGGATCAGCACCTGCATGGGCTTGTCGCGCACTTCCTGCCGCACCTGGTGGATATTGCCTTCCGCGATCAGATAGCCGCCGGTGATGAGCACCACGCGGTCCGAGATCCGGTCCACCTCGTCGAGAATGTGGCTGGAGAGCACGAGGTGCATGCCCTGGCGGCCCAGTTCCTCGAACAGCGCCAGCGATTCGGCGCGCGCCATCGGATCGAGGCCGTTGAGCGGCTCATCGAGCACCAGCACGCGCGGATGATGGGCGATGGCCTGGGCGAGGCGGATCTTCTGCCGCATGCCCTTGCTGTATCCGGCGATCTTGCGAAATCCCGCATCGGTCAGCTTCACCCGTTCCAGCGCCTCCCGCGCCAGCCGGAACGCCTCCCCGGGGTGCATGCCGTGCAGCATCAGGCTGTCCATGAGGAATTCGAAGCCCGTGAGCCCGCGCGGGAACGAATCGAACTGCGTGCAGTAGCCCACTTCGCGGAAGAATTCTTCCGCATTTCCGGGCTTCCGCCCCAGAACCGTGATGGCGCCGCTCGAAGGCTGCACCAGCCCCGTCATCAGGTTCATCAGCGTGGTCTTGCCTGATCCGTTGGGGCCTACCAGCGTGGTGACGCCCGGAGGAATATTGAGCGAGATGCGATTGACGCCGAGGACTTCGCCGTAGAACTTGCTGACATCGTCGAAAATGATCCGATCGGACAGGTTGGTCATGGCGCTCATCCCCGGACCACTTCGCGCGCACGGATGCGCGCATTGAGCATGGCCATGCACACCAGGCTGACCACGACCAGCATGACCACAATGGCGGAACTGGGCAACCACAAGTCCGAGTTGATCGATTCGTGCGCGCCCAGCATGCGACCCCACAGTTCGGTCATCACCACGGGGACGTTCAACAGGAAGCCCCACCGTGTGCGCAGGATGCCGGTGATGATGCCGCCCACGCCCGCGGGGACGAAGATGGCCGCGATGATAATGCCGGTGGCCACCACTCTCCACTTGACCCAGGTGGACAGCGCCAGGCCGAGAAAGGTCAGCAGGCCGATCCACAGAGCGGCGCCTGCCAGCAGGCCCCAGGCAATGCGGAGGTTGGCGCCCGTCCAGCCCGGCTGGGAGGAATAACTTTGATACGCGAACAGCGCCAGGCAGGGCACCCACGTGACCAGAGCGAGCGATCCGAACAGCGCGGCGAACTTGCCCACCACGTAGCCCAGGCGCGAAATGGGATGGCTGAGCAGGATGGGAAGCGCGTTGTCGGCGAGATCGAACGTGATCAGGCGAGGCGCAATCCACGCGGTGATGGCCAGCGCGAACCAGCACTGGATCTCGAGCACCACGAGGAAGAAGTCGCCGTTGATCGGCAGCCCCTCCTGGGCGCGGCCGCGGGTGATCAGCATGCGGGCCACGGGGTTGTTCGAGATATACAGGATGATGAGAAAGACGATGGGCGGAAGCAGGGAAAGCGTAAACAGGCCGATGGTGATCTTGGACGACCAGATCTCCTGGAGGCCGTAGCGCGCCAGCACCACGACGCGGGTCCAGAGCGGAGTCACCCGGCCGGTGTAGGCGCGGTAGTCATGCTTATAGACTGACAAGTTCCCCCCTCTTGCTCTCGCTGTCCTGGTCGTAGTCCATGGCGCGCAGGAAAATGTCTTCGAGCGAGTCGCGGCGCTGGTTCATGCGACGGATCTCGACCCCCTGCTGCATGGCGATGGTGTACAGGTCGCGTGCCTCGATCTTGTCGGGCATGATCAGCTTCAGCCGCCCGCCGGGGAAGCAGGTGCATTCGCAGCCCTGTTCGCGCATCCTGGCCGCGAACCGGTCTCCGTCGCCCAGGATTTCAAGCTCGATGAAGTTGCGGTGCGAGCGGCGCTCTTCCTCGATGTTGCACAGCGCGGCGATTCGACCGCTTTTCAGGATCAGGACCTCGTCGCAGGTCTCGTCGATATCGCGCAGCAGGTGCGAGGAGATCAGCATGCGGATGCTGCCCTCTTTGCGAATTTCCTTGATGGTCTGGATCATGCGCTGGCGGGCCATGGGATCGAGGCCGTTGGTGGGTTCGTCGAGGATGAGGAGCCGCGGACCGTGCGCCAGGGCCTGGGCCAGCTTGATGAGTTGCTTCATACCCAGCGAGTAGGTGCTGATCTTGCGGTAACGGACTTCGCCCAACCCCACGTAAAAGAGCGCCTCGTGGGCGCGCTCCAGCGCTTCGCGCGCCGGCAGGCCTGCCAGTTCCGCCATGTAGCGCACGAACCGCACGCCGCTCATGTTGCCGATAAACGAATCGTTCTCCGGCATATAACCGATGGCCTGGCGAATGTGTCCCCGCTGGCGCACCGCGTCCATCCCGAAGACGCGGGCGGTTCCGCGCGAAGGCTCGTGGAACCCCAGCAGGGCGTTGATGAGGGTCGACTTGCCGGCGCCGTTGGGACCAAGCAGGCCGATGGCGTGGCCGCGCAGTTCCCCGGTGAGCCCGTCGAGAACCACGCGGCCGCCCAGCCTTACTTCGAGCCGGTCCAGATCGATCACCGGGGTCCCCAACGACAGGTCTTCGTCGTTGGGGTGGTTGACCGGGGTCCCCAACGACGGGTCTTTGTCGTTTGCGGACGAACTCTGGCTCATGCGAACGGCCTCGTCGTTGGGGTGGTTGACGCCCATATTATTGCTGTACGTTCTGGTGAAGTTTCTTGTTCCCGGAATCGAGCAGCGCGCCGAGAGTGAGGAAATCAAATCCGAACAGGCGGCTGTCGCTGGCCACTTCGATGCCGCTGTCCTTGCCGAAGGCGCAGATCGCAGTGGGCCGGGCATCGGCGGCCAGCTTGCGGATGGCATCCGCCCGCTCGCCGCTGAACTGGTTGAGCAGCGGCGAAAGCACCGGGCTCAGGTTCTGGTAGGCCACGGCCGAGTAGTTCTCGTTTTCGTCCTTGGGCAGCAGCGCGCGGAAGCCGGCCGAACGGCCCAGGGAATTGCCGCTCGCATGGGTCTTCAGCGCGTCCATCAGCAGCGCCCGCGTCGGCGCGATGATCATATACCCGTCGGAAAAGGTGTAGTTGGCCACTACCGTTCCGCTGGTCACATCGCGCACCGCGTAGAAACGCTGTCCGTTCGCGTCACTTGGATCGATCGCGACCTGGTGCGACCTGGGCCCCTGCTCCTGCGCGTTGATGGCCTGTACCAGCCGCTCCAGCGTCGACTCCAGCTGGCTGGCATTGTTCACTTCGATGACGGCTTTCCATGACGGCGTGGGAAGCACGGGACCATCCAGAGCCAGCAGAAAATCGCCGCCCAGGTTGGCCATCAGGTCGTCACGCAGGTTGATTCCCAGCTTCGCGTTCGCCTGGTCGAGATCGGAGGCGCCCGCACCCCCGGTTGTCATGGCAATCATGTCGTCGGCAATGGCCTTGGGGTCCTTGGAGAGCCCGGCAATCGCGGCCGACGCATTTGTGCTTACAAAATCGAGCGACCCGATGGGCGCCGGCGCACCCAGCCACGAAGCCACGCGCTCCCGGGTGCCGGAGAATTGCAGGTTCAGGTGATTCTGCGGCATGCCGTTGATCTCGCGATGCTCCGCGATCAGGTAATGCAGTCCGCCGATGCCGCTGTTGGCAACGGCCGAACTCTGCTTGCCCGAATGAAGGGCCATGGCTGCCTGGGCATTGCCCATCATCTGGTGCAGGTCGGCGGCCAGGATGATGCCGGCACCGCGATCGTAGGCCGCGGCGATCTGCTTGCCGAAGTCGCTCGTGGAGAATCCGCTCGAGCCCGCGTCGAGCAGCGCATTCAACTGCTTCAGGATGGCGAGGTCGTTGGAGAAGACTACTTCTTTCGGACGGACGAGCGCGTAAGCGGAGCGCCCGTTCACCGCGCCGCTGACAGACGCGAGCGATTGCTCGTCGAGGACGATGAATTTGTCTCCGGCGCCGGCGTCGGCGGCCTGTTTCTTCAAGAGATCGGCGAGGCCGCTCTTCTCGACGTCGGCCATGACCGCGAAGCCCGGATGCGATGCCTGTTTGAAGCCCACGATCACGGCCTCATCGCCGAGATAGGTGCTGATGTCGTGAATCTTTTCGACCAGCGTGTCCAATTCGGCGGTGTTGTTGTGGCCTTGCGACCACCACTGCTCCAGTTCCTGGCTCTGGCTCATCTGGTCGTGGAAGATCTGGTTGGCCTGGGTGAGGAATTCGCCCAGGTTGGGAATGCTGACGTAAAGCAGCGTATCCTGCGGCATGCGCGGCAGCAGGTCGCTCGAGTAGCGCGGCGCGGGGAACGGAATCTGGGCGATCTTATGTTCCAAAAGTGCGAGTTGCGCCAGGATGCCGATGTACTTTTCGCGATCGGGGCTCCAGGAAACCTGCTGTTCGAGCGGCTCGGGCGCCAGGTTGTCGCTGGTCGCGATCTGGTCGCCGGGCTGGAGCACGCTGTGCACGCCGGCGTGCGACACCTGCACCGTTCCCTGCAGGACTGCGACCCGCGAGCCCTTCAGGCCGGCATCCACCGTGAACACCGTGCCGGTGACCGCCACGCGGCAGTCGGGCGTGCGCACGTACAAGTGTCCGGAGGTGCGCTTTGCGCGGCCTGCACGATCACGTCGCCGCCGTCCAGCGCGACGATCATGTTGCGCCCGCGCGCGCCTACTTCGAGGGCGGTGCGCTCATTCACTTCCACGGTCGATCCGTCGGAAAGACGAAGCACGGCGCGCGAACCGGCGGAGGTGCGCAGCCGATCGCCTTCGTTCAGGCCGGCGCCGGGGGTGAGTTTCCGGTCGCCCGCGTCGGAAATCAGCCAGGCGGACCCGTCGATGGACTGCACTTCGGCGCGCACGCCGGGCGGCACTTGCCAATACGCCTGGTACAGAAGCAGGACGCACGCCAGGATGGCGCATCGAGAAGGCAAGAGCCCATCCGAGCGGCCGGCGACATGGCCACCGTCGGTCGTTGCGCGCTTGTGGGTCGCGGACCAGTCGACCACCGCGGCCCTCTCGCCCTGACGGAAATAGCGCAGGCAGGCGCCGCAGTCGCTCAAATGCGCCTTCACCAACAGGGACCGCGCCTCGGAAAGCTTCCCTGGCGATAGGCATCCAGCAACTGGCGCACATCGTCGCAACTGCGGATCTGCTCCACCGCCGACTCCGTCGTCATGGCGATGCCCAGCCGATCGGAATTCGTGCCGCCGAAGCGGCGATCATTTGCGATCGGGCTCGCTCGTCCGCACTGCCTCAATGGCCTTGTTCAACAATTCATGATCATGGCGTTTCATGACTTCCCCCGTTCCAGCGCAATGAAGTCGTTTCTTCAGCTTCGACCGTGTCTGGTGGAGCGTCACCGCCACCACCGCCTGCGAAGTCCCCATCAGCGCCGCGATTTCGCGGTTGCCCAGCTCTTCGATGTAGCGCAGCGTGAACATCTCGGCCGGCGCGCGGCGCCAGCTCGCTGATGCCTGGCGCAGTGGCGACGCAGTTCCGACCGGGAAAGCGCGTCTCCGGCGACTCAGCCGGGTCGAGGCGATGCTTTCGGCCGCGCTCGATGGGCTCGATGGCGGCGGTTTTTCGCCTGCGCAGCAGGTCGAGCGCGCCGTTGACCGCTGCCCGGTACAGGTAGCTGCCGGCATTCTTCGGCGGCATGCCTTCGCCGCGCCCAGCCGCATGAACACGGTCTGGGCCACGTCTTCGGCGTCGGCCATGCTGCCGGTTACGCGGTAGGCGGCGATCAGGACCCGCCGATGATGGTCGGCGAACAATTGCGACAGCTGATCGTGCGTCAGCGGTTCGCTCATTTGAGGTATCGGAATGGCTGCGGCTGCGGCGCTCACGGTGTCACGCTCGTGGTTGTTCATAGTGATGACGCCCCATGGGTCGGATTCTTAATCGGGTTGTAATGGATTACGCGGAAAGGGGGGTGGGTGTTCCGGGGCGAGGGTACGGACCGGGGAGGTTCCTGACATTTTGAACCGGGGCCATTTCCGGACGAAGACGGGTCAAGGCGACGGATTGTCCATGATACGACCGCAATTCTGCCAAAGGACGTGATGCCTGGTGTTTTGAATGCAAATGGAGGATTTCTCAGCACTGGCCGACATCAGGGGAGTAATCTTGTAGGCCGGACGGCGGGACGTGCTCGAATGGGTATGAAGCCGCAATTCCGAGCATGCGGCGACACACCCAGCCGAGTTTCCTATCATTTTGATCTCTTAAAGTCTTCGACAAGTGGCCGCATGCAGCAGTCCCTCAGAGAATCGCCCGAGCCACAAATGCAGGGCGAACTAGAACGTACACCGCGCAGTCGAGCTTCATCGAGGAGTAGCTCTCTGGCCCGCGCCCTCCAGCGCCAGAGACTGGGGTCCCCGGAATTTTCGTCCGACCATACGGCCTTAGCCGATGCTTCAGGGCTGTTGGTCTTAACTAAAGCCGAAAATTTGTTTCGAGCCGCCTGTAGCACGACCTTCGGAATTGCACTCCTAAGGCTACCCTCGATCGCAGTGGAGAATTCGGTCCCGTCATTCGTTTCGAGACGATCCGCCACCTCCCGCCGCAGAGCCACTGCTTCGTTCGTTTCGCGGAACTTGAGGAGGTCCAGAAGGGTTTTCGGGTTTCGTTCGATGTAGGCGCTGAGATTCGAACCAAACGCTCCGCTCATGACGAAGCTGGCATAATCGAATGCGGTTTCGTTTGTACGCTGGATGCTGAATGCGGCACTTAACAGCGATACGCCTCCGAAAGGAACCCGAGCTGCCCGAATGTCGAAGTGACTGCAAATCAGCCCGGTTTGCATGAGGTGAGCAAACCGCAACGTGGGGTAAGCGAGCCAACGCGGAATTGCGTGCGGTGTGGCGAAGTCCGAATACCCGAGAAGTCGCGATACACCGGGCATAAGAAGTCCGTTGCGTACCATCCCAGCGAGGTTAAGTGGTATTGACTCGGCGAATTGAATGATATGCGGCGCTATGCTCTCAATTAGTGCCCCGCCCTCTACTTCCTGTCCCGGCATTGGATGAAGAATTTTTCTAACGACGCTCATCGAGGTTCGAGTTTCAACATGTTCAGGATCTTGAACTCGGACAACTCCAATGTTGCCGGAGATGCTTTCCGGCTTTGAGAGATAAAACGGAAGATGCACGATGTCCACGAATTTGATTGCGCCACTTTGCATGAGGGCCCAAAACACTTCGGGGGATGCCCGATCATGAAAAGCCGTTACTGCCTCTAGCGGCAGGAATACACGATCAAAACAGGTGAGGCCGACCACTAGGTCGTGGAACGCGACGGGTTCAGTGCTTGATAGTTCTTCCTGAGCGAATCCCAAACCGAGGATTGCGTTGATCCGATTGTTCTCGGGATTGTTCAATTCAAGGAACTGCCCTGATGTGTAGGTACCAGATGGCTTAAAGTCACTGATATAAAAGCCGGATTCAGGCATTGTCGCGGCAGGAGTTCGTTGGGGTGAAATCACCTCAACGCTTAGACTCGCGTTCTCTTGCTCAATAAGCTGCAGAATCGTCAGAGCACCGCGATGATCTCCATGTCGGGTCGTGTTGTAGCCTATCGAAAAGACCCCGTTAACCGGGGGTCCTGGTGAATCTGTGAGCCTAAAATGAGGCCCGTTACCGAAGAGCTCGTGTTCTGTGTCATTCTCCGAGAGAAGGTTCAGCACATAATCGTCATTCACTCCATAGCCGATGAATAAGACAGAGGCTAGCGAAAAAATCGACTTAACCGCGCCAATGTAGGACGTGCTCCCTTTGATCTGCCCGTAGTCGGAGGTGGTGAAAACAGTTGATTCAACTGCGGAGATTGATCCGTGCAGCTTCGCGACAAATGGGGTTCTGCTTACGATGGCATCACCGCAACGTTCTAAATCCGAACGTTCGATTACATCGACCGTACCGATCCCCTGCTCCAGACAGAGGTCAACGTTCGTAGTCACAATCTGTAGAGGAGCGACCTTCCTTAGCCCAGCTATAAGCTGAGCGTAAATCGGCCCCGGATTTGGACGGTTCAGTTGCGCGACTAAAGTTTGATTGAAAAGGGCCTCGTCAGAATCCCTGCAAAGCTGAAAAGCAGCTGGATAGTCATGGGCTCCGAGCCACTGATCTGCAATATCTCTCGGAAAGCCGGGAAGTTTCTTGCTGAAGGTGTTCCGCATCAACCTGGCTGAATGGTGCCACGAAGGAAGTCCGGCCCACCTACTGGCTCCGGCACCCACCCAAATCACCAACGGACGCCTTTGGCGAATGGCGTCTCTAAGACGGTTCAAAGAGGGCAGGGTAAAATGATCGTCCGCGTTGAGCACAACAGCGATTGTAGCCTCGATAGGAGCGGCAGGATGTAGTTGCCTACCGGGACGCTATGCATCCGTAAACAGATCTTGGACTAGTACCGAAAATGCCCTTCGCGCCAGGATCCAGCATTCCCGTTGGATTACCGCGGACTCAGAACCTGACGGCTCGTGCGCATCTCGCCGCATTTTGTTGCTCTGGCTTTGCAGAAAATTATCCCCTTCCGGCGCACAATGGATGTGAGGATCTCAGTTCACTCCTTCGAAAACCTGTCCCATGACCCGGCCCCGCCGGAAGGCCGTCTTTTTTGCTCCGGAATCACCGCCAAATACCCGCTAACCCCTTGGGATCATGAGGCGTGGACAGGCGTGCCTGGATGCGCATTGCTTTTGCGGCTGTGCGACTGTGTATTCCCTCTAAGTTGCTGATGATGCGTTCGTTAGAGCAACCCCCGTCCCACAGCCACACAGCCGCCCTCGTGGTGCGAAATCCCCGTGGGGCAGATCCCGGAAATGGATCCCAGCAAGTGCGCCACATCACAACCGGAGAGAGCCATGAGGCCCGGTTTCAGGCGTAGCGGAAGAGCGCCTTGAACCCGTAATCCATGTGCTGCTGGATGTGGCAGTGAAAGAGCGCCAGCCCGGGCTGGTCGGCGGTGAAGTCCACCACCGCGCGGCCGAAGTAGGGCACCACCACCGTATCCTTCATCAGGCCGGCGGTGGGCTTGCCATTGACTTCCACCACTTCCCACAGGTGCCGATGAAGGTGCATGGGATGGGCGTCGTCGGTGCGGTTGCGCATGGTGAGCCGGTAGCGCTCGCCCTTCTGCAATACGAATTCCCGCTCGTGCGGATAGGGCTTGCCGTTTACCAGCCAGAGATTGAACTTGCCGGCTCCGCCGGGAATCTTTTCGAAGATCAGCTCGATGTTCTGCCGAGGAGCGGGCGAACTCTGCGTCCGGCTGCCGAAGAGGGTGTAATCCCAGCGCGCACGGGGCGGGTCGATCCATCTGCGGTTGCCCATGCCGTCCGGCGTACTCGACGATCACGCCGAGACCGGATTCGCGGATCGGCTTTTCCGTCCCGCCGAGGATCCAGACGCCGGGCTGGTTCATCTCCACCACCACGTCCACGCGCTCGCCGGCGCCGAGAAAGACGGAGTCGAGCACCTGCGGCGTGGGCACCGGGTTGCCATCCATCGCGATCACCTTCATCTTGTGGCCGGCGAGCGCGACGCGCCGATTCTCGATGGCGCTGGCGTTGAGGAAATGGATCAGCAGCCGCTGGCCCTCGCGCACCCGGATCGGCTCGCCCGAACCCAGCGCCTTGTCGTTGATGGAGTAGGTCATGGAGCCGACTTCGAGGCCGTCGGGATCGGTGTTCATCACCGCCGGCTTCTCCAGCAGCGGCCCGTCGTGGGTGTCGTCGTCCAGGTCGTCCATGGTACCGGTGAAGAAGGGCTCCCAGTCGCGCAGCGCCAGAAAAAGCTCCTGGTCGTACTGGCCCGGATCGTTGCCGCCCTCCACGTAAACGAATCCGAACTGGCCGGTGTAGGCGCCCTTGTGCAGGTCGTCCATGGCCATGGCGTGGGAGTGGTACCAGCGGCTGCCGGCCGGGGTGGGGGTGAGCTGAAAGCGGTGCCGGCCGTGCGGCGGCACCAGGGGCGAGCCCTCTTCCTCGGTCCCGTCCACCTCCGGCGGGATGAGCATGCCGTGCCAGTGCACCAGTTCCGGGGTGTCGGTGTCGTTGATGACGTCGACCGAGACCGGCTTGCCTTCCTTCATGCGCAGCACCGGTCCTGGTGCAGATTCCGTTGTAGCCGGTGGTGGAGAGGATGTGCGAACGGTCGAGCTCCACCGTGACTGGGGCGATGCGCAGCGTGTAGTCGGCCTTTGTTTCCGGCGGCGCATTGGCCGCGGGAGCGGCGCCGGCAGCTGGGCCGAGCAGCGGGAATCCGACCCAGACCGGCCGGGCCATCGCCATGCCGCCAAGTTTCAGGAGACTACGCCGGTTCACCTTTGCCCCTTCGATCTGGTGGGACATCCTAGACAATACAATCTCCCGCATCGTCTCACGGCTAAAATTGCAGGGACAAGCGGTCCTGCGGCAGGGGCGAAGACCTGCAACCAACCCCAGGGTGCCTCCGTCTAACGGGCAAGCGTTTGGACGTTCGGGCACTCTTTGCGCACTTCCCCGTCGCGGAGGTCCTCTCCATGAGATTCTCCCGGTTGGCACTGCCGGCGATTGTGGCCGCAGGCCTGCTGTGCGGGAGTGTGGGCCTTTCAGCGCACGGCGGATTTCGGCTTCGGAAACGACGATTCTCCGTCCAATGTGAAAGCCGAGTTCTACTGGTCGCGCCTGGCGTATACAACCACCGCGGGCGCGATGGGAGGCGTGGGTGGCTGGGGAAGCCACCGCGGTTGGTGGGGGCCCTCCTGGTCGCGCGATTATCCCAAGGCCGACCGCCAGTTCCTCATCGCCATGCACCGGCTTACCCGCATCGACGGCCGGCCCACCGAACAGGTGGTCACGCTCGACTCCAACGAAATCTTCAACTATCCCTGGATCTACGCCGTGCAGGTCGAGACCTGGTCGTTCACCGACGCACAGGCCAAGCGGCTGCGCGAATACCTGCTCAAGGGCGGCTTCCTGATGGTGGACGACTTCCACGGCACCGAAGACTGGGAAAACTTCATGAACGGCATGCGGCAGGTTCTGCCCGACCGGCCCATCGAGGACCTGGAGAGCGGCGACGAGATCTTCCACACGCTCTACGACGTCGACGACAAGATGCAGATTCCCGGCGAGCAGTACGTCTGGACCGGCCGCACGTACGAAAAGGATGGCTACCAGCCCAAGTGGCGCGCCATCCGCGACGACAAGGGCCGGATCATGGTCGCCATCTGCCACAACATGCACCTGGGCGACGCATGGGAGTGGGCCGACGATCCGAATTATCCCGAGACCTTCGCTTCCATGGCGTTTCGGGTTGGCCTGGACTACATCCTGTACGGAATGACGCATTGAGCCAGAACGCTGCACGACTGCACCGATTGTGGGTTTGCCGGCCAGGCCGCAACACGAGAAGAGGCCCATCCCTCAGGGGCTAAAGCCCAGGATGATTTGGCGGTCTTCGCGGCACGACGGAAGTCGCGCCCTCTTCAAGACGCCTCCTTACTCTCTGATGGATGGCAACCTTCAACTGTTCGTCAATTGAAATCGCAACGTTCGGGCGTGCATGCTTCAGTTTCTCTTCAAGTACCCGTTGCCCGTGTTTACCAAGGGCCGCTTCGTGCTCCTGAGCGCGTGGCCGGCATGGCTGTTGCCGGTCGTGATCGTGCTGGCGTCGTGCGGCCTGGCGCTGCTTATCCGGCAGCGGAGGAGCGAGGCCGCGCCGAAGGTCCGCGGCTGGCGAGGCTGGGCGATCTGGGGCATGCAGTCCGGGCTGCTGGCGTTGCTGCTTGCTGCTGCTGTGGCAGCCGGCTATCACGATCGGGGAACTGAGTTCGCATCAGAACATCATCGCCGTGGTGGTGGACGACTCCACAGTATGGCGGTGGCCGACAGCCAACGGCCGCACGCGCGAAGCCACCGCCCTGGCCGCGCTCAATGGCGGCGTGCTGGCCGGCCTGCAGAACCGTTTTCAGACCCGGCTGTATCGGGTCGATCGCGGCCTTCAGCGCGTCGAGAGAACGCAAGGCATGACTCCCTGTGGAGCCGCCACGCATTTCGACGATGGACTGAAGCAACTGCTGGCCGACACTTCCGATCTGCCGCTGGGCGCGATCGTGCTGTTGACGGATGGCAGCCAGAATTCCTCCGGACTGGGCGGCTCGGGAATGGCGCCCGACACCTTGCAGGCGCTGCGCAATCGCCGCATTCCCGTGCACACCGTCGGGTTTGGGCGCGAAGAACTCGCACACGACGTGGAGATCGAGGATGTCGGCGTAGCGGAGAAGGCGTTTGCCGACACGCGGGTCGCCGCCACGGTCACGCTCACGCAGCACGGCTACGTGGGAGAAAAGGGAACGATTACCGTGCGCGACGGAGACAAGTTGCTCACCGCGCGCGAAATCACCTTCGGCCCCGACGGCCGGCTGCAGGCCGAGACGCTGTTCTTCCCCGCCGGCGCTGCGGGCGCAAAGAATGTCTGACGTTTCGGTGTCGAACCGCTGGCGCGAGAAGAAAACCTCGCCAACAATGCTGTTATCGCGGCCGCTTTTCGTGTACCGACACCAAGCGACAAATCCTCTACATCGAGGGCGAGCCGCGCTGGGAGTTCAAGTTCATTCGCCGTGCCGAGGACGACGATCCGAGCGTGCAGGTCGTGTCGATGCTTGCGCACCAGCGAAAACAAGATCTATCGCCAGGGGATCGGCAATCCCGGCGAGCTGGCCGACGGCTTCCCGGTGCGGCCCGAGGATCTTTTCGCGTATCGCGGGAATCATCATCGGCTCGGTCGATGCGGACTACTTCACGCCTCTTGCAGCAGGAGTTGCTGCGCGAATATGTCGACCGGCGCGGCGGCGGCATCCTGTTCCTCGGCGGACGTTCTTCGCTCAGCGACGGCGGCTGGGGCGCGTCGAGCTTGAGCGAACTGCTGCCGACGTTTCTGCCTTCGCGGGCGGAAGCAACTTCCATCGCAATCCCGGCGACGGTGGAGCTGACGCGGCGGGTGTCGAGTCGCCTATCACGCGCCTGCTCGACGATCCGGACAAAGAATGCCGAGCGCTGGAAGAAGCTGACCTATCTGGCCGACTACGAGGACGCCGGCGCGCCCAAGCCGGGAGCCACGGTGCTGGCGGACATGAACGCCGGGCGCCGCAAGCTGCCGCTGCTGATCACCGAGAATTACGGTCATGGGCGCACCGCCGTGATGGCCACCGGAGGCACCTGGCGCTGGCAAATGAGCGAGGCGCTGGGCGACCCGTCTCACGACCAGTTCTGGCATCAGCTTTTGCGCTGGCTGGTGGCGGAGACGCCCGACCCAGTATCGGCGTCGATGCCGGCGCGCATCCTGATGGATGAAGGACATGTGCAGTTCACGGCGCAGGTGCGCGACCGCCAGTTCCAGCCCGCGCCGGACGCGCACGTCACCGCGCACGTGGTGGGCCCCGAAGGAGTCAATGCGTTCCTCGACCTTGCCCCTTCGCAAGATTCGCCGGGGACCTACCGGGGCGATTGGACCGCGGAGAAGCCGGGCGCGTACCTGGCCGAGATCAGCGCCGAATCTCCAGGCGCCCAGCAGGCTGAGTTGGGGCGCGATGTCGTCACCTTCCAGCGCGAGGACGGCGTCGCGGAGAGTTTTCATACCGAGCAGAACCGCCATCTGCTGGAACAGCTTGCTGCGCAGACCGGCGGCCGCTACTGGAAGCCGGGGGACGTGAAAGACCTGCCCCGTGATATTTCATACTCCGATGCCGGCATCTCCGTTCGCAGTACCAAAGAGCTGTGGGATATGCCGATCGTGTTCGCGCTGCTGATCGGCCTTCCCGCGGGCGAGTGGCTTCTGCGCCGCAAGTGGGGTGTGGTATGAAGCCGCTTGTGGTGATCGCGGCGGTCTTGGCGGGCGCCTTGCAGGCGCGCGCGGCGACGTACTATGTCATCGTCGCCGGGCTAGGCGGCGAACCCGATTACGAACAGCGTTTCACCGCGGCCGCCAGGGACCTTGACAAGATATTCAAATCCTCCGGCGAAACGGCTCACGTGTTCACCCTGACCGGTGCTCAATCCACCGCCTCCCAAATGCGGGACACGTTTGCCACCATTGCCCGCGATGCGAAGCCCGAGGATGACTTCGTGCTGATCCTCGTCGGCCACGGATCTTTCGATGGCGTTGAATACAAGTTCAACCTGGTCGGGCCCGATCTGACCGCCTCACAAATGGCCGAGATGTGCGACCGCATCGCGGCAAGGCGCCAGCTCATCGTGAACACCACCAGCGCGAGCGGCGGTTCGGTTGCGGCGCTGGAACGCTCGGGGCGGGCCGTCGTGGCGGCCACCAAGTCGGGCACGGAAAAGAACGCTACGGTGTTCGCGCGCTATTGGGTCGAGGCGCTCCAGGATCCAGCAGCCGATACCGACAAGAGCGATTCGATCAGCGCCATGGAGGCGTTCTCCTACGCGGCGCGCAAGACGGCGAGCTTTTATGACTCGCAGAAGCGCCTGGCCACCGAACACGCCGTTTTCGACGATGTGGGCCGCGGCGACCCGGTGCGCGAGGCGGGAAATGGGCAGGGACAGCTCATGGCGAGCCTCACGGTGTTGCATCTTGGCGGCGCGATGGCGGCGAACAACGATCCAGCCAAGCGCTCTCTGCTCGCCAAAAAGGAGGAACTCGAGCAGAAGATCGACGAGCTCAAGTACCAGAAGGCCGCAATGGAGCCCGACGACTATAAGAAACAATTGACGGCCGCGCTGGTGGAGTTGGCGAAAGTGCAGCAGGAGCTGGACAAATGAGGCACCCGGCCATTTTCGCGCTTCTGCTCCTCGGCGCCACGGTGTGCGCACACGCCGCCGCGCCCGCCGACTGCTGGACGCTGCGCAAGCACGGGCATGGCGCGGAAGCGGAGACCTGCTTCCGGGCGCTCGCGCGCAGCAACGATGCTTACACGCGCGCCGAAGGCTTGTGGGGCCTTCAGCAGTGGGAGCAAGCCAACGAGCAATTCCGTCTCGCCACGCAACCCGAAAACGCCAAGGCACTCTACAAGGTGCGCTGGGGCATGCTGCTGCACCAGCGGTTCAACGATGGCCAAGCCGCCGACCTGTTTCGCGAAGCTTTGGAGAAGGATCCATCGAGCGCCGAGGCCTACCTGGGCCTCGCGATCGTCTCGGAGGAAAGCTTCAGCGGCAAGGCCGCCGCGTACGTGCTGAAGGCCATCGCGCTCGACCCCAAGCTCGCCGAAGCCCACGAGGTATTTGCCGATCTTTCTCTGGCCAACGACGAGCAGGACCTGGCCGCAATCGAAGCGGACAAAGCCATCGCCCTCGAGACCGAAGCGCTGGATGCCATGGCGATTCACGCCGCGCTCGAACTGATTGCCAATCGCTCGCCGGATGCATGGCTGGCCAAAATGCGCGCGGTCAATCCCAACTACGGCCAAGGCTATGCGCGGGTGGCGCATCAGCTCGAACTGCACTACCGCTACCAGGACGCGGTTACCTATTACCGCAAGGCGATTGAGGCCGATCCCCGTTTGTGGTCGGCGCACTCGGCTCTGGGAGTGGAACTGATGCGCCTGGGAGAGGAGCAGGAGCCCTACAAGGAACTTGAGCTCAGTTACGAAAACGGCTACCGCGACGCCGCCACGGTGAACAGCCTGCGCCTGCTCGACAGCTATAAGAACTTTGTCACCACGCGCGACGACACGACGATTCTGAAACTCGACAAGAGCGAGTCGGACCTGCTGCTTCCGTACCTGCAGTCGGAACTGCACGCCATTCTCGCAACCTACGAGAAGAAATACCGCATGAAACTTCCCGGTCCGGTGCAGGTCGAGGTGTATCCGAACCATGAGGACTTCGCGGTGCGCACCATGGGGATGCCCGGGCTGGGCGCGCTCGGAGTGACGTTCGGGCGGGTTGTCGCGATGGACAGCCCGTCCGCGCGAAAGCCGGGGGAATTTAATTGGGGTTCGACCCTGTGGCACGAGATGAGCCACGTCTTCATCCTCACGGCGACCGATTTCCATGTGCCGCGCTGGTTCACCGAAGGGCTGGCAGTCCACGAAGAGGGCAAGCATTCGGCGGAGTGGAAAAACGAGCCGACGCCGGATGTGCTGGCGGCCATTGGCGACAAGAAGCTTCTGCCGGTCGCCCGGCTCGATCGCGGCTTTGTGTATCCGGATTATCCCGCCCAGGTGATGGTCTCCTATTTCCAGGCGGGCAGCATTTGCGATTTCGTCGATGAGAAATGGGGCGAAAACAAGCTGCTCGACATGGTGCATTCCTACGCGCAGTTAAAGACCACTCCCGAGGCCATCAAGCAGAACCTGGGCCTGGCGACGGAGGAATTCGACAAGCTGTACCTCGCCTGGATCGACCACAAGTATGGGAGCGAAGCGGCGCATTTCGGCGTCTGGCACCAGAAGGTGAAGGCGTTGGTGGCGGCCGAGAAGCAGAAGCAGTACGACACGATTCTGCGCGATGGGCCTGCGGCCGTAGACATGTATCCCGAATATGTCGGCGAAGCCAGCGCCTACGAGTTCATCGCCAATGCTGCGAAAGAGCAAGGAAACACCGCCAAAGAATCGGAAATACTGGTGGCATATGTGCGCCATGGCGGCCAGGACCCTGATCTGCTGAAACGCCTGGCGGAATTGCAGGAAAAGGCGGGGCAACCCACGCAGGCGGCGGCCACTCTCGCGCGCATCAACTACATCTACCCGGTGAAGAACGAGGAACTGCATCAGCAACTCGGCGATCTGCTCTACGCTCAGAAGCAGTTCGCAGGCGCCATTCGCGAGTACAACGCGGTTGTGGCGTCGCATCCCGCCGACAAGGCCGGCGCGGAATTCAAGCTTGCCCAGGCGTACTTCGCCGCGGGGAACAAGGACAAGGCCCAGGAAAGCGTGCTGGCCGCGCTGGAGACGGCTCCCGGTTATCGGCCGGCGCAAAAGCTCCTGCTCCAGTTGCAGGAGACATCGCCCAAGACCAACTGACAAGGAAGGAACGGATGGCTTCAGTTTACGAATTCAACAAGGATGCGGTGGATCTGCAGCAGCGCATCGAACGCTTCCACGAGGTCCGCGACGGAATCGTGCAGCAGGTGCGGCAGTTGATCGTGGGCCAGCAGGACGTGCTGGAGCAGATGCTGATCGCGCTGTTTGTGGGCGGGCACTGCCTGGTGACCGGCATGCCGGGCACGGCCAAGACGCTGATGGTGCGCACCCTCGCCGATGCCCTGGGCCTGCGCTTCCGCCGCATCCAGTTCACGCCCGACCTGATGCCGTCCGACATCACCGGAACCGACATCATCGAAGAAGACCTCTCGACCGGCCACCGCAAGTGGACCTTCGTCGAGGGGCCTATCTTCGGCAACATCATTCTTGCCGACGAGATCAACCGCACGCCGCCCAAGACCCAGGCCGCGCTGCTGGAAGCCATGCAGGAACACTCGTGCACGGTGCGCGGGCACATTTACTCGTTGCCCGAGCCGTTTTTTGTGCTGGCCACGCAGAACCCGATCGAGCTCGAAGGCACGTATCCGCTGCCCGAAGCGCAGCTGGACCGCTTCCTTTTCAACGCCAAGCTGGGGTACCTGAGCGTGGATGATGAATTGAAAGTGGTCGACCAGACGACCATCAATCGATCAGTGAAGATCGAAGCCGTGACCTCGGCGGACGAACTGCTCGACTTTCAGCGACTGGTGCGCATGGTGCCCATCGCCGATTCGCTGGCTCGTTATGTCGTGGGCCTGGTGCGCGCCACGCGTCCCGAGGATCCCGGAGCCCCCGATTTCGTGAAGAAGTACGTGAACTATGGAGGCAGCATTCGCGCGGCGCAATTTATCGTGCTCGCCGCCAAGGCGCGGGCGCTGTCGCGCAAACGCTACCACGTGACGTACGACGACATCACGTCCGTGATCGTGCCGGTTTTGCGGCATCGCATCCTGCTCAACTTTCACGCCGAGTCCGATTCGATCGATAGCGACGAGATCCTCAACCGGCTCATCGCGCATGTCGCCAGGCCGAAGGAGAATTAGGTGCAGCGATTCCTTGAACCCGCGGTGCTGGCCGGGATCTCTTCGCTGGACCTGGTCGCCAGGACGGTGGTCGACGGCTTTGTCGCCGGACTGCATCGTTCGCCCGACTTCGGATTCAGCCAGGAATTTGCCGAGTACCGCGCCTACACGCCGGGCGACGACCTGCGCCATGTGGACTGGAATCTGTTTGCGCGCACCGAGCGCTGTTACCTGAAACGCTACCGCGGCGAGACCAACAGCCAGCTCACCATCCTGCTGGATGCGAGCAACTCGATGGAGTACACCTCCGGGCCGGTGAAGAAGATGGACTACGCGCGGTTCATCGCGGCGTCGCTCATCTATCTCGCCATTCACAACCAGCGCGATGCCGCCGGCATCATCGTGTTCGACGAAAAAGTGCGGGATGTTGTGAGGCCATCGACGCGGCCTGGGCAACTGGCGCGCCTGTTTGCCGCGCTGGAGCGCGCCGAGCCGCATGCGCGCACCGATTTCGCCCGCCCCCTGCACCACTTTCAGGAACTGCTGCATCGGCGCGGCATCGCCATTGTGATCTCCGATTTCTACGAAGATCCGGAGACCATCGTGCGCACCATTGAGCCTCTGCGCTTCCGCGGAAACGAAGTGGTGCTCTTCCACATTCTCGATCCCGACGAGATTCGCCCGGTTCTGAAAGGTTCTGCTCTGCTGGTCGATCTCGAGACAGAGCAGAAGATCGAAGTCGTCCCCGAATATGCGCGGACCGGGTATCGCGCCAAGATCGACGCGCACATCGAACAGCTGCGCACGCGCTCGCGCGCCGCCGGCATGGATTACCAGCTGCTGGTCACCGATCAGCCGCTCGACGCGGCGCTGCGCGCGTACCTGGCGCTCAGAAAGGAGCGCAACTGATGGGCTTTCTGGCCCCATGGTTCCTGGGCGGGCTGCTCGCGCTGGGTGTGCCGGTGTTTGTGCACCTGCTTCGGCGTCACGTCACGATTCCGCGCCCGGTGAGTTCGCTGATGTTCTTCGAGCGGGGCATCCAGAGCTCGACCCGCCACCATCGGCTGAAGCACCTGATCCTGTTCGCGCTGCGGGCGGCGCTGGTGTTGCTCGTGGTGCTGGCTTTCGCCAATCCGTTCGTCCGGCGGGTTGCGGCCAATACCGGCAACCGCCTGGTGCTGATCGTTCTGGATCGTTCCTTCAGCATGCGCGCCGGAACGCGCTTCGCCGACGCCCGGCAACGAGCGCTGAGCCAACTCGGAGCCAAGCCGAATGGCGAGAAGGGGCAGATCATGGCCCTGGGCGGCCAATTGCAGATCCTTACCCAGCCGATCTCAGACAACGCGCAGTTGAGGGCGGCGCTCGAAAGCATCGAGCCGGGTGACGGTCATGCGAGTTTCGGCGAGTTGGGCCGCGCGGTTCGCGCTCTGGCAGAAACCGTGCATACGCCCATCGACCTGCATCTTTACAGCGATATGCAGCGCACGGCCATGCCGTCCAATTTCGCCGATCTCGTGCTGCCATCGAACGTCACGCTCGTGCTTCATCCGGTAGCGGAGGGGGCGCCGCCGCCGAACTGGACGGTGGAGAGCATCGATGCGCCCGCCGAGCTCGCCGACCCCAAGGACCCGCATGTTTCCCGGGTGCGCGCGGTGGTGGCCGGGTTCGCGACCCCGGCGGCGGAGAAGACCGTCAGCCTGGTGGTCAACGGCAAAGTGACCGCGACGCGAAGGGTGAGCGTGCCCGCCAGCGGTCGCGCGACGGTGGAATTCGCGCCCCTGGACGTGAATTACGGGTTCAATCGCTGCGAGGTGCGCCTCGACGGCGGCGATGGGTTGGCGGCCGACGACGGGGGCGTGTTCGTGGTGCGCCGGAGCGATCCGCAGCGCGTGCTGTTCGTGCATGCGGGCGGCGACACCCGCTCGCCGCTGTATTTCGGGGCGGCTCTCAAGGCGGCGGCAAAGTCATCGTTCGAGTTGCAATCGGTCGTTCAGGAGCGGGCGGGGGACTTCGACCCGTCGCGTTTCGCCTTTGTCGTGCTGTCGGACAGCGTGGCGCTGCCGGCCATCTTCGAGCATTCGCTGGCGCAGTATGTCGCCAAGGGCGGCGATGTCTTTATCGCTCTGGGCACGAATGCGGCGCGGCATGCGCGCGTCCCCATGTGGGATAGCGACGTGACGGAGGCGCATGATTATGTCCGCGGCGGACCGGCGGCCTCCGTCGGGCAGGTGGATTTCTCGCATCCGGCGCTGCTCGATCCCGAGCCCGGCCGCGACAACGGCGGCTGGGCGGAAGCCAGGGTGTTTTATGCGGCGGAGTTGGATCCGCGAGGCGCGCGCGTCGCGGCGCGACTGGGCGATGGCACGCCGCTGGTGCTCGACAAGCAGGTGGGGTTGGGACACGTACTTCTGCTGACCTCGGGGCTCGACAATCTCACCAACGACCTGCCGCTCCATCCTGTTTTCGTCGCGTTTGTCGATCATCTGTCGCAATATCTTTCGGGATCGGAGCGGGTCGGCGGTTCGCGGCTGGTGGACTCGTATGTGCAACTGCGACCGCCGGCAAACACCACTGCCAACCAGGGCAATGTCGAGGCGATTGGCCCCGACGGGCGCCGGCTGCTCTCGTTGCCTGAAGAACAAAGCGCGCAAACGCTGCGGCTGGAGCGGGCCGGGTTTTACCAGATCCGGCTGGCGAACGGGCACGATATGGTGGTCGGCGTCAATCCCGACCGGCGCGAATCGGATCTGGAGCCCATCGCCGAGGATGTTCAAAAAATGTGGAGCGGGAGCGCGACCGCGGATGCTTTTCCATCCGGCGCGGCCCGGCCCGCTCAAGAAAAATCTCATCCGGTTAGCCTGTGGTGGTACGTCATGCTGCTTGCCTTCACAACCGCTTTGGCGGAGACGGTCTTCGCCAGCCGGTACATGGGCAGGCTGCGGGAGGAAGTATGAGCAAGCAGACGGAGCTCAATTCCTATATTGCGCAAGTACGGGATCGGTTGCGGCTGGGGGCGTGGATGCGCGGCGGAGCGATCTTTGCCGGCACTGCCTTGATCGTCACAGTGGGCCTGGTGTTCCTGCTCAACCAGTTCGCGTTTCCTGCGCACGGCGTGACCGGGGCGCGCGCCGCCCTGTTGGCCGCACTGGCGGCCGCAGCGGCGCTGGGCATCGCCTTGCCGCTGGTCCGACTGACCCGCGAACGAGCGGTGCACAAGGCCGAAGCCGCCAACCCCGAACTGGAGCAGCGGCTGACCACGTTCCACGACCGGCAGCGCGAAGGCGATCCGTTCATCGAATTGCTGGCCGGCGACACGCTGGCGATGACGCAATACGCGCAGCCCAAATCGATGGTCGACGACCGGCGGCTGTTTGCCCTTGGCGGCGCGGGTGCGGCCTGCCTGGGTGTGCTGGTGTGGATGATCGCTGCCGGTCCCGGCTACCTGGGCTACGGCGCATCGCTGCTGTGGACCGGCCCGCCACGGAACTCGCGGCCCTACTATTCGATTTCCGTCACGCCGGGCAATGTGGCGGTCCGCCGCAACAGCGACCAGTTGATCACCGCGCAGGTGAGCGGAATGCAGCCCGCGCGGGCGCAGCTGTTTGCGCGCTACCAGAGCGCCAATCGCTGGGAACAAGCCGTGATGCAGGCGCAGCCGTATTCGGGCGGCGCGGCGAACTATCAATTCGTGCTGGCCGGATTGCCGGAGAACGTGGAGTACTACGTCGCCGCCGGCCCGCTCGAATCTTCGCATTACACCGTGCGCGTGCTCGACCTGCCCTCGGTGAAAGAGATTCGCGTGACCTATCGCTATCCCAGGTGGACGGAAATGAAGCCGGTGACCGAGGAGCATTCCGGCGACCTGCGCGCGATCGAGGGAACGGATGCCGATCTTGAAATCGCCATGGACCGGCCTTTGAAAGAAGGACGTCTTACGCTCGATGACGGCCGGGCCATCCAACTTGCGGGCGGCGACGGCAATCACTATCGCGGCACGGTGCACATGGAAAAGGACGGCGCCTACCACGTGGCCGCGATCGATGGCGGCCAGGCGGTGCGCCTTTCGGAGGATTACTTCATCGCCACGGACAAGGCGCAGCCTCCGGAAATCTCCGTGGATCGGCCGAGAGGCGACTACCGTGCCAGCCCGATTGAAGAAGTCACCATCGGGGTCAAGGCGGCGGATCAGTTCGCGCTCAACGATGTGCATCTTCATTATTCGGTGAACGGCGGGCCGGAGCGCTCGGTCAGCATGTTCGACAAAGCGGGCGCAAAGAGCGCGGATAGCTCGCACACGCTGTCACTCGAAGACCTCAAGCTGATTCCCGGCGATGTGGTGAGCGTGTACGCCAGCGCGCGCGACGGACACTCCGAAGCGCACACCGATATTTCCTTCATCCAGGTGGATCCGTTCGAGCGCGAGTTTTCGCAGTCGCAACAGAGCGGTGCCGGAGCGGGCGATGGCGGCGGCGGTGCGAACAATCAGACTGAAATCTCCAAGCGCGAGAAAGAACTGATCGCGGCCACATGGAAGCAGCAGAACGACAAGACGGCGACCGCCAAGGACCAGTCGGTTGCGGGGAAATTCCTTTCCGATGCGCAACAGAAGCTTCGCGACCAGGTGATGGCGTTGTCGGCGCGCATTGAGAGCCGTGACCTGTCCGGGGTGACCGAGGAGTTTTCCGGGTTCGACAAGGACATGCAGGCCGCGGCGGGAGCCATGGCTCCTTCCGCCGAAAAGCTGCAGGCGACCGATTGGAAGGATGCGCTGCCGCTGGAACAGAAGGCCCTGCAGGCGCTGCTGCGCGCGGAGGCGACCTTCCGCAAGATCCAGGTCGCATTCGGCCAGAGCGGCGGCGCGGCGGGCGGCGGCGGCAATGCGGGCCGCGACCTGGCCAGCCTTTTCGATCTGGAACTGGATACGGAAAAGAATCAGTACGAGACGGCGCAGAACGTTTCTCCGGCGGAGAAACGCGCCAAGGACATCGAGGATGCGCTGGCCAAACTCGATGCGCTGGCCAAGCGCCAGGAAGAGCAGGCCAACCAGCGTAATCCGCAACAGGCCTTTGAGCAGCGCTGGCAGCAGGAGATGCTGCGGCGCGAGGCCGAACAACTGCAGCGCCAGATGGAGGAGATGGCGAAAAACAGCCAGCAGGGGCAGCAAGGATCGAGCGGATCGAGCAGTTCCTCCTCCGGGCAATCCAGTTCCGAGCAACAGCGCTCGACTGGGCAGGCGTCGGGGCAGTCGGGGTCGCAGGGGTCGCATGACAATGACCAGCGTGTGCAGCAGGCGCTGCGGCGCTTGCAGGAAGCGACCGACGCCATGAAGAGCAGCGGGGGCGCGCAGCCCAATCCTGAAGCTGCGCGGCAGGCAGCGGAACAACTGCGCCAGGCCCAGAATCTGCTCTCCGGCACGCAACAGCAGCTTGCGTCGGGCAAGCTGGATTCGTTGGCGCACGAAGCGTCGCGCCTCAAAGAGGAAGAACGCGCGCAGTCGGAACGCATCGACAAGTTAGCCGGCCAGCAGCAAAACAGCAACTCGAGCGATCTGACCGACACCATGGCGCGCATCCGCGAGCGCGACAAGCTGGCGCAGGACCGGCAGCAGCTTTCCAACGACCTGTCGAAGCTGCAGAAGAACATGCGCGACAGCGCGCGCGAGATGGCGCCCAACCAGCCGGAGGCCGCGAAGCAGTTGCGGGATGCGCTGACGGAGATGGACAACTCCGATCTCGACAACCATACGCAGCGCACCGCCGACTGGCTGCGGCGCGGCATCAACCCCAATGCCAATGGCACCGAAGGCCAGATCGCCCAGGGACTGGATAAGCTCAAGCAGCAGCTGCAGCAGGCCGAGCAGGCCATGAATGAACAGAAGGGCGGCCAGCGCGGCTCGGGACAGCAGCCGGGGCAAGCCGACCAGGCCGCGGCCCTTGACGCGATCGAGCGGCTGCGCAACCAGGTCGAGTCCATGACGCGCGGGCGCGGCGGAAGCCAGGGGACGAATCCGCAGGATGCGCAGCGTGGAGGTACGAAGCCCGGCCAGGCGAACGGCCAGGGACAGCCGGGAAGCCCATCGTGGCAGGCCAATCAGCAACTCAGCCGCGGGGGATCTGCGCAACCGGGCGGCAATTCCGATCCACGCGGCGGCCAGGCGCCGTCCAATTCCGGCGATGTGGGCGGCCCGCGAACCGATACGCGTCGCGGAGGCCAGGTTCCCGACAGCACGGTGTTGGGCAACATCAACACCGGCAACAATACCTTTGGACCGCGGGGACAGCCCACCTCCGACGATCCCTCCGCCAGTTACGCGGACACCGAGCGCAGCTTCCAGCAGGAGCTACGCGAACTGAACCAGCTGCGGCAGATGGTCAAGGATGATCCCGAGGCGGCCAAGGAGGCGGAGGACCTCGCGCGCCAGATGCAGCATCTCGATCCGCGAAGATTTCCCGGAAACCCGGAGATCGTGGAGCAGATGCATCGCGAAATCCTGGGAGCGATCGACCGCCTGGAACTTGCTGTCGAACGGAGCGCGTCGGGTTCGCCCGCTTCGCGCTCGGGCAAGCCAAGTGCCATTCCCGCGGGCTACCAGGATTCGGTCGCCGAATACTACCGGCAGCTCAGCAAGAATCAATAGGACTCGTGCTGGGCAGTCGATTGCGGCGCGAGTTGCACTGCCTGCCGAATCGCCTCCAGCATGCTGCGCTCGTCGGCCTTGCCGGTTCCGGCGATGTCGAACGCCGTGCCGTGATCGACGGAGGTGCGCACCACGGGCAGGCCGAGGGTGATGTTGACTCCGAACTCCAGCCCGAGCACCTTCACCGGTCCGTGGCCCTGGTCGTGGTACATGGCCACCACCAGGTCGAAGTCGCCCCGCTGGGCGCGATAAAACAACGTGTCGGCGGGGAGCGGGCCTTCGATATTCCAGCCGCGCTCACGGCAGATGCGGATCGCCGGCACGATTTTCTGTTCCTCCTCGCCGCGGCCGAAGAGGCCGTTCTCGCCCGCGTGGGGATTGATGCCGCACACGCCGATGCGCGGATGGGCGATGCCGCTTTGCTTGAGCGCCTCATGTCCGCGGGCGATGGTGCGCTCCACCAGGCCCGGCTCGATCTTCGCGATGGCATCGATGAGTCCGATGTGCGTGGTTACGTGTACCACTTTCAGCCTGGGAGTGGTGAGCATCATCGACACTTCGGGAGTCCGGGTCAAGTGGGCCAGCAACTCCGTGTGCCCCGGAAAGACGTGGCCCGCGGCGTGCAGGGCTTCCTTGTTCAGCGGCGCGGTACAGATGGCCGCTACTTTTCCGCCAAGCGCAAGCTGGGACGCGACGACGAGACAGCGAAAGGCGGCCTCGCCGGCGCGCGCAGAAAGGCGTCCCCATGGCAGATCGGGGGGAATCAAGTCCAGGTCTACACAGTGAACCATGCCGGGTTCAAACACGGTGTTTTCGATTCTCTCCTGACCAACGCCGACGACCGCGAGGTGCGTGGAGCAGATCGCGTCCGCCTGCCGCAGCCGCTGCGCATCGCCGATCACCAGCGGCCGGCACGGCTCGTACACTTCGCGATGGGCAAGGCTCTTCACGATGACTTCGGGACCAATCCCGGCGGCGTCGCCCATGGTGATGGCAATGATCGGCTTGTGCATATCAGCTCTTCCGGCCTTCGATCGGGGCGGCCGCTGCATCATGGTCTGCATTCGATGCCGGTTTTCGCAGGAATTCACGGCAATGGAGCAGGGTTCCGGGCGTACCGAAGCCGCCTGCCTTGGTGAGGATGCGAAGGCTGCGATCGCCGCACTCAGCTACAGAATAGGGCACACCGGGCTCCACTTCACCGACCAGACTCAAGCGTTGGACGTCCCATGCGTCGAGAATAGCCCGTGCGGTTTCTCCCCCGGTAGCGACCAGCGCACCCACCTTCGGCGCGCATTCCCGGATGGCTCGACCCAGCGACTGCACAAGTTCGCGGTCCTGATTCACCGCGGTTCGATCGGCGTACTCGAGTTGCACAATCACGTCCTCACGATTTGCAAGGCGCTCCGTGATTCTCACCGCGAGCGCTCGCGGATCCGGGAGCGGGCCGCCGGATGGCATCGCCATTGCAGCAAACGTGAAGCGGGCCACGCCGGGCGCGGCGGCCAGTGCGTTCGCTTGTTCGCGCGACACAGACGCGGGACTGCCGATCACGAAGAGAGCCGGTCCGGGGGCACGAATCCACTTCAGGGACGGTGCAGCCGAGCGGATACCTTCGAGCCCGATCGCATTGGCCAGATGCCGCGCCAGTCCCGCCGAGCCTGCCCACACGGGGTTCGGGCCGAGAGCCATTCCGGCCTGTGCGATGGCCCGAAGGTCGTCCTCGGTTTCGGCATCGCAGATCACCGCATCCACCTTATTCGCGATTCGCTGCATCGCCACTTCGAGGACGCCGGCGCCAGCCCTTATGGTTGGAAGGTCTATGAGTCCGCAGGATAGTCCCGCCTCCTCCAGCAACGCATCGAGATCGCCACACGGAGCCCTTACGCCGCGCCCCGGGCCCGCCTGATCG
The DNA here is from genome assembly GCA_963706455.1 of uncultured Acidobacteriota bacterium. Lineage (GTDB taxonomy): Bacteria > Acidobacteriota > Terriglobia > Terriglobales > Acidobacteriaceae > Telmatobacter. Next base: position 77,251 of record CAVPNO010000125.1, read on the forward strand.
AGGGGCCGCCCGTTCGCCATCTGCATCCCGTTTACGGTGGTGCGCCCCTGGGCTGGAAAGGCCGGCGCAAACAGCATCGGCGGCCGCGTCGAGAACGAGGCGCGTGCCCGCATTGCTTCGAGACCGGCGGCTAGTTCCGCGCCGACATTGCCGCGCATCGTCGAATCGACTTTCTTGAACAACAGGCAGGACTCATCTTCCGGTCCGCAATACGAACGAACCAATCGCGCCACCGATTCCGCCGCCAGCTCCGGCGCAAGCCAGCGCGTATCCGCATCGATGGCCAGCATCCCCGCGCTTCCCTTCCACTTCAAATCCGGCGCGCGCGAACCTGGACCGCCCAGCAGGACGAATGCCTCCGTCCCACATCCTGCAAACGCAACGCCGCAATCGGCGGCCCCCGTCAGGTCATCGGCAATGATCAGGATCTTCGCCATCGATCGGGGGCTTCTCCCAGCCGCGCCGAGTGTAGCACGCTCTTTTTGGGTCCTCAAAAACCAACGCCAACGTAACCTCGGGGGACTGAAATCGCCCCTCGCTCGGCTAGAATAATCGAGGTAATGAACACCGCTGTCACTCGAAGCGACTGGGTCGGTCGAGTCGTTGACGGAAGATTCCCCCTCCTTGAATGGTTAGGCAGTTCGGAGAAGGCTGGCGTCTTCCGCACAGAACTCGCACAGCCCCAGAGTCGACGCGCCGCAATCCGGCTTCTTCCCGTGGACGGGGAGAACCCTGAGGATCGCCTCGGTGACTGGGCGTCGGCCGCGAGACTTTCTCATCCTCACCTGATGCGCATCTTCGAGAGCGGGCGCACGCAGGTGGGTGGAGTGGATCTGCTGTACGTTGTCACCGAATATGCCGAGGAATCTTTGGCGCAGGTCATTCCCGAGCGGCCGCTTTCTACCGGCGAGGCCCGTGCCATGCTGGTTCCCATCCTCGACGCTCTTGCATATCTCCATGGCCAGGGGCTCGTACATGGCCATCTGAAGCCTTCCAACGTGGCCGTCGTTGATGACCGGATCAAACTGCCGGTCGAAAGCGTTCGTCCGGTGACAAGGCCTGGCCGCCGTTCCACGGGTCTCGAGCCCTACGATGCTCCGGAGGTTGCCTCGGGCGCCGTTTCCCCCGCCGGCGACGTCTGGTCGATGGGGATCACGCTGGTTGAAGCCCTTACGCAGACCCTCCCGGAGTGGAACCGATCGTCCAAGAGCGATCCCCCGGTGCCGCCCGAGATCCCCGAGCCATTCAACGGGATCGCTCGCGCATGCTTGCGCTGCGAACCAGCAAGTCGGTCGAACGTGCGGCAGATTATGGAACTGCTGAGCGGCAGGCGATCCGTCGAGGAGCCCGGCGACAAAATCCAACCGAAAGCGGCGGCGGAGATTGCCGACCGTGCGCCGAAAACCAGCGCCCGCAAGGGGATGATCGTAGCGGCCATGGTGGTGATGATCGCATTGATCGCGTTCCTGTTGCTGCGTTCGCGCCCGCCGCGACCGGCGCAGGGGCCGTCTCCGCCATCGGAAACCTCAGCGGCTCCCGCGCAGGCGGCACCGGCGACCGAATCGGCTCCCGCGCAGGAGCCGCCTTCCACGACGGCAGCCCCTCCGGCTGCTTCAGCGCCCGCAACCGTTCCACCTCCGGCCAGCCCGCCTGTCGCGCAATCCCCGGCCCCCGGCGGCGCCAGCGCAAAAGGCGAAGTTGCGCAGCGCGTCATGCCGGATGTGGCGGCCAGCGCGAGTCGGACCATCCGGGGTAAGGTCGAGGTGCGGGTTCGACTCAATGTGGATGCCAGCGGAGCGGTCTCTGACGCCAGTTTCGATGCGCAGGGGCCAAGTCACTACTTCTCCGCCAAAGCGCTTGACGCCGCGAGAAAATGGCAATTCAAGCCCGCCCAGGCGAATGGCCAGGGCGTGGCGAGCATCTGGGTGCTTCGCTTCGACTTCAGGAAAGACGGCCCGGAGGTCTCTGTCCAGCAGGTATCTCCCTAATCAAGGGCAAGCGCGGCGCTCAGCGCGGCTAGACCTCCTTGATCACCAGCGCGATTCGTCCCACGATCCAATCAGCCAGCATCTCTCCCGGTGGGATCTCGAGCAGACCCACCGCGAACGCCAGGTTGTGCGGCCGCAATACGAGCCGGTTAGCGACCAATTCGACGTAGCGCAGTCGAAGATTGCCTCCATCCCGGACAGCGTACACATTGAGACGCTCCGGACGGTACGGCGCCAGCGACTTATAGTGGCGATCGAGAAGGAGGATGGAATCCGGCTCGATGACAGGGTCCATGGGTAACGCATCCTCGGCCGTGACCGAAAACGCCACGAACCTGTCCCAGGGCTTTCGCGGGTTTGCGGGCCGCCGGCGGATGGAGGCCAATATCTCCGGGGGGACGTAAACCATGCGCTGTATCAACGAGGGGCGGATATGCGGCTCAAATAGCGCCGTTGCATGCGAAACGACTGGAACCGGGCCCCTGCTAGTTCGCCGGCATCGAAGCGCCGGGACTGAACCGGCAGCAGGTCTTCCGCGCTCAAGTGCTGTGCAACCATGACCCGGTCCAGCGCGGCGAGCGAAAGCTGCCGGTTTCTCCGCAAGAAGTTGGAAATATGGGACGTGCCGAAGCCGGTCTGTCGAGCCAGGAGCGAAACGCTGAGACTGCCTCGCTGGATTCTGCGCAATAACTCCAGGCGGAGGTGCTCGTGCATCTGGGTGATATTCATTTGTGGAAAATCCGCTACGAGCAACATCCCACTTGCCCGCTCATTTCTATCTGCAAAGTCAGTTAGGCAGATTTCCCTTAGTTTTGCTGATTTTTCGCTCCCTTGAAAAGAGCACCGGCCCGATTCGCAGATCAGCCGTTGACCCTGAAGACAGTGAAAGATACATTGACCTTACTTATCTCGCATAGTTTCTGGGAAGAATCTGGATAGAGTTTCATCTCGACGCGGTCGAATAGCGTACTCCCGTACCTTTCACCTTTCCGATGAGCTTCAAGCGGACCTTCGTCCGTACCAGCCTTCATTTCCCGCGCTTTAGGCGCCCCTCGAAAAGCGTCCATGGCAAACTGCGCGAGGATGCCTGATCTGCGCGTGTATCGCATGACATTGAACGTAGGAATCCAACCGGACCTCCACCATCGGGGCACGAGAATCCCGAGCAGACCGGCTGCTTTCCTTTCACCCCGGCGGAATAAATCACTGAATCAAAACAGCCGGGTGAGAACCCTGGAGAGAATTCGTCATGGAGTTGCGCGTGCAACTGAAAATCTGCGAGGGATGCGGTTGTCTTTGGTACCGCCCTCTGAACCACGGGAGTGTTTATTGCCAGCGTTGTGAAGTTAAGCTGAGAGACTTTCCGGTTCCGGAAAGCCGCAAACGGCGAGGGCGTCCGGTCCGAAAGCCGATTATGAAAGTTTGGGCAGTTGCTGAAGCGGCGGGGGGTGCGGAATGAGCGCTGCCCTGCAGTTGCCGGCGATCTGGGGATCGGCCAGCGCCGATGCCGTCTCAACCGAAATCGAGCGAAGGCAAAAGCCGAATCGAAACCCGGCGCAGCCTGAACCCAATTCTTCGTCGGATCACCGGTTCGCATTCTACCGCAAGCACACAGAGAAAATGCTGCGGCGATACCTTTACGCGTCGATGCTGGTGGGTCGCGCGCCCGAGGTGCTCGCCGATTCGGTCGGACGCGGATGGGTTTCCAGTCGCCCCGTCCGCACCTTTGAAGATGCGGTGATCTTCGTCCTCGACGTGGAGAAATGCCTGGACCAGCTCGATGCTCTCGATCGCCAGATCCTGTGCCGCATCGTCCTGCAGGACTACACGCAGTCCGAGGCGGCGGAGATGCTGGGAATTGCCGTGCGCACCGTTGCGTATAAATTCCCCCAGGCGCTGGACCGATTGACGGAGCGGTTGCTCAAATCCGGATTGCTGGAATTGCCGGGTTGATTCTTGCCCGCATCCGCGGAAACGAAAAAGGGCGCGTCGAGCGCCCTTTTCGTGAGCAGAATCCATCCTGATCCTTGACCTAGAACTTCCGCGACCACTCCCGTGGCCAGCGTTCTACGATCACTTTCTTATCGGTGAAGAATTCGATCGCGTCGCGCCCCTGCGCGTGCATCACGCCAAAGAAGCTCCCCTTCCAGCCGGAAAACGGGAAATACGCCATGGGCGCGGGCACGCCGATGTTCACGCCCACGTTGCCCGTGGACACGGCATGGCGGAATTTGCGCGCCGCCGCTCCGGAGGACGTGAAGATCGAACTCGCATTTCCGTATGCGGAACGTTCGATCATGGCGATGGCTTCTTCCACGGAGGCGGCATGGACAACGGAAAGGACCGGCCCGAAGATTTCGGTTTCCATCAGCGAACTGGCAGGCGGCAGGCCGTCGAGCACCGTGGGGCCGACGAAGGAGCCGTTCCCTCCGCTCCGAAAATCGCGGCCATCGACAATGGGCCGGGCGCCGTGCTCCGTACCCTGGCCGATCAACGACTGGACGCGGTCGCGGCTGGCGCGAGTAATCACGGGCCCCATCTGGGTGGCCGGGTCGAGGCCATTTCCGACGTTCAGTCCCGCGGCTGCTGAAGCAATGGAGTCAGGAAACCAATCCGCAGCCTCTCCCACGGTGACGGTGACGCTCACCGCCAGGCAGCGCTGCCCGGCGCAACCGAACGCCGAGTCGGCAATGATCCGCGTGGTCGTTTCCTGGTCGGCGTCGGGAAGCACCACCACGTGATTCTTGGCGCCCCCCTGGCACTGCACGCGCTTGCCGCTGGCCGAGCCCCTGGCGTAGACATGCCTGGCCACCGGCGTTGATCCGACGAAACTCACCGCGCGCACCAGAGGATGATCGAGCAGCGCGTCCACGGCATTCTTTCCCCCATTCACCAGGTTCACCACTCCCGCCGGCAGGCCCGTCTGTTGAATCAATTCCACCAGGCGCAGGGCGCTGAACGGCACCCGGTCGCTGGGTTTCAGGACCACCGTGTTGCCGGTGGCGATGGCATAGGGGAGAAACCACAGGGGAATCATCACCGGAAAGTTGAAGGGCGTGATCACGGCGCATACTCCGAGGGGCTGCCGCACCATGATTTCGTCGATCCCCGGCGCCACGTCTTCCAGCGAGTATCCCTGCATCAGAACAGGAATTCCACAGGCCACTTCGACGTTTTCGATCCCGCGCCTCAGCTCGCCTTTGGATTCGCCCAGCGTTTTGCCGTTCTCGATGGTGATCAGCGCCGCCAGCTCGTCCAGGTGCTCCTCCAGCAGCGCCTTCAGCTTGAACAGGAACTGCACGCGGTCCGCGGCGGGCATGGCATGCCATGCAGGGAACGCGGCGTGGGCCGCCTGCACGGCGGCATCCACTTCAGCCGCGGAGCCTGCCGGGGCTCGTCCCAGGGTTTCGCCGGTCGCCGGGTTGGCCAGTTCCAGGGCCGCATCGCTGGAAGGCGTCAGCCACCGGCCTCCAACAAGATTGCGGATTTCGGTTGAGGTCAGCGTGGTCATGGGAATTTCACTGTATCGCACCCGGCACATCTCCGGCCAGCACGACGGAGCAGGGGCGAAAACCCGCGTGCTTATTGGCCTTTTTCAGCACGATTGAAAGTCGTGCCCTGTTCCCAAGCAAGCACGGACGAGGAGCGAATCAGGACCTTTGTTTGCAGGAATTGATAAAGGCCAGAGTCAATGCGGCACGGCTGAAACCGTGCCCTTTCAATGCATCATTTATGCAGCCAGTTCCAGACAACCGGCTAGAATCGATTTGCTTCACGAGGAGCTGAATCGATGCCCGCCAAAATCTTTCCGGCCGTTTTTATGCTTTGCGCTTTCGCCCTGGTCGCGCCCGGCCAGGCTGCGGCGCAATCGGCGCCCAAGCCGACCACCGCGGCGGACGCGCCGGCGCGCGATACCAGCTACATCGACGAAAAGGGTACGGCGCATGTAACGCGAATCGTGCCGGTTCCCGAGGACCTCAGTCCCGAGGCGCAGAAGTCACTCAGCCGCGCCGAACCCGACCAGGGACCTCCAGTACCGCTCGAGCAGCGCCGCAAGGGAACCGACGCGTACACCGCGCGCGCCAGGGAAGAGTGGCTCAAGATCTGCCCGGTCGACATCAAGGACCAGGTCATCGACGGTGTCCCGACGCACGTCGTCACTCCGCAAAACATGCCCGCATCGAGCCAGGACCGGGTCCTTTTGAACCTTCACGGCGGCGGCTTCAACTCCGATTCGGGTTCCTGGACCGAATCGATCCCGATCGCCTTCTACACCAAGGTCAAGGTAGTCGCGGCCTTGTACCGGTTGGCGCCCGAGCACCCGTTCCCCGCCGCGGTCGACGACGCTGTCACCGTGTACAAGTCTCTCCTGAAGGAGTACGCGCCGGAACACATCGTCATCTACGGCACATCGGCCGGAGCGATTCTTACCGCGGAAGTCGCGGTCAAGCTGAAGCAATTGGGACTGCCCCAGCCCGCGGCGCTGGGCATCTTCAGCGGCATGGGCGACTTTGCGCGAGCCGGCGATTCGATGGCCATGTTTGCCCTTCGCGGGCTATCCGGCCATCTCGATCCACCGGAGCCGGGGGCACACGATCCGTTCTATGTGGCCTCGACCGATGCGAAAGACCCGGTGCTCTCGCCCATCTACGCCGACCTGGAGGGGCTGCCGCCGACCCTTTTCGTCACCAGCGGGCGCGACTTGCTGCTGAGCGGAACCGCCAACCTGCAGCGCGCTTACCTGCGTGCCGGGGTCGACGCACGCCTGGTGGTATTCGATGCTCTGCCCCACGCGTTCTGGTACAACCCGCAATTGCCCGAAGCCATTGAAGCCAACCACATCATGGCGGATTTCTTCGTGAAGCAACTTGCTACCAGGCACGCCGCGTCTGCCAACAACACCAAATGAGATAAGAAATCCGGCTGAGCCACTATCGGCCATCTTCGTGTCCAGGCACGACGAGACAAAACCGGCTCCAGCGTATCAGCGGTCCGTGGCTCCCCATCCTTGTGACAGCAAGAGTCGCAAGGATGGGGATCTTTTCGCCCGATAAGACCGAAGACTTACCAGACCCGGCACGCATCCGAGGGCATCACGGGCTGCCCCACCTTGCATCCGAAGGCCTGGCCGAACTCCGGCATATTGCGCACCACCCCATTCACGCGGAACTGCATGGGCGCGTGCGGGTTGGTCTGCACCTGCATCCGTTCCGACTGCGGGCGCATGGCGCCGCACCAATTCTGCGCGTAAGCCAGGAAGAAATGCTGCTCCGGTGTGTAGTCGTCCTGCTTGGCGTGCACGTCGAGGTTCTTGCGTTTGGCATCGGCCAGCAGGGCAATGTACGCCAGCCGGATGCCGCCGTTGTCGGCGGTGTTTTCGCCCAGGGTCAGCTTGCCGTTCACGTGAACATCGCCGGCAACGGTGAAGCTACCGTATTCCTTCACTTCGCAATCGGCCTTTTCGTCGAATTGCTTGCCGTCGCTCTCCGTCCACCAGTCCTTCAGGTTGCCGTTGCCGTCGAACTGCCGGCCCTGGTCGTCGAACCCATGCGTGAGTTCATGCCCGACGACGGCGCCGATGTGCCCGTAGTTCGCCGCATCCGCCTCCTTCGGGTCATAGAACGGCGGCTGCAGGATGCCCGCGGGGAAATTGATGTCGTTCATGCTGGGGTCGTAATAGGCATTCACCGTGGGCGGGCTCATTCCGAATTCGCCCCGATCCACCGGCTTGCCGATCTTGTTCAACTGCCGCCGGTTCTCGAATTCGATCGCCCGCTGCGCATTCTCCAGCGCGTCTCCGCGAACCACCTTCAGACTGGAGTAGTCGCGCCACTTGTCGGGATAGCCGATCTTGTTGGCAATCAGGTTCAGCTTCTGTTTGGCCTTGGCCTTGGTTTCGGCGCTCATCCAGGTGAGTGTGTCGATATCGGAGTCCATCGCCGCCTCGATGTCGTGGACCATCTGCAGCGTGGCCGCCTTGCTCGAAGGCGGGAAAGCCTGCGTCACGAACACCTGCCCCAGCGCCTCGCCCAGTGCGCCATCGGTCGCCTGCACGCAGCGCTTCCATCGCGGCCGCTGCTCGGGCTGGCCGCGCAGGGTCTTTCCGTAGAAATTGAAGCTCTCGTCATCGAACGCCTGCGGCAACGCGGTGGCGGGCGTCTGGTAAACCAATTGCCATTCCAAGTAGCGCTTGATCGTGTCCAGGCTGGTGGATTCAAGCACTTCGTTCAGCCCCTTGAAGAAGGGCGGGTACGTCACGTTCAATTCGGTGATCGGAGGGGCGCCGATGTCGATCAGGAACTTCTTCCAGTCAACAGCCGGAGTCAGCTTCTCGAGACCGGCCACCGGCGTCATGTGATAGATGTTGTTCGGATCGCGCTGCGAAGTTACGTCGAGGGAAACCTTGGCCAGCGCTGTTTCCAGTTCCATTACTTTCTTGGCATTTGCCTGCGCCTCGGCATCCGGCTCGCCCAGCAGCTTGAACGTGTTGGCGATGTGTTCCACGTATTGCTGGCGGATCTTTTCGTCCGCCTCGCCGGTGCGCAGATAATAGTCCTTCTCCGGCAGCCCCAGCCCGCCCTGGGCAATACCTGCAATCTGCTTGCGCGCGTCTTTGAAATCCTGCAACTCCCCGAAGCCGACAAAGGCATTCACGTTGATCAACTGGTCGTGGGCCAGCAGCGGAGCCAACTCATCCTTGCTCTTAAGCGCCGCAATCCGGTCGAATTCCGGCTTGAGAACCTTGATCCCCTCGCGGTTGATCGCCGCGGTGTCCATACACGAGGCGTAGTAATCGCCGATCTTCTGCTCGTTGGGCGGACGGTTTGCACCGCCGGCGGCGGCCTTCTCGAGGATCGAGTGCAGAATGCTCTCATTGCCTTCCTGCAACAAGTCCATGCTTCCGAACCGGGAACGGTCGGGCGGAAGCGGATGGACGGTGCTGAACTTCCCGCAGGCGTACTGAAAGAAATCCTGGCAGGGATCGGCGCTCTTGTCGATGTACGCCTTGTCCTGCGCCAATGCCGATTGGGCCGCAAGCGCGATGACGAACATGCAGACCGCAAGGATGCAATTCCTCTTCATTTTCGATTGTTCTCCTCTTTTTTGGACGAAGATGGGCCGATCCCGTCAGCTCCCCTGGGGCAACGGAGTGACGGGGATGCGCAGGCCGGTGTTCATGCGCGTAAAGAACTCGAACGCCGCGGCCACGGCCGTCAATTCGATAATCTCGGGTTCATTGAAGTGCCGGCTCAGGGCGGCGAATGCGGCGTCATCGACGGCGTGGCCGGAGACGTGCAGCAGATCGGCATAACGGAATCCGGCCTTCTCCCTGTCGGTGAACGGGCCGAATTCGTAGGCGTCGTAGCCGGCCGCTTGTTCGGGGGTGGCGCCGCGCCTGGCCGCCAGGTAGCGGTGCGCGCTGATGCAGTACGCGCAATCATTCAGCGAGGCCACCCGGGTGGCGATCAGCTCCTTGTACCAGCCTTCGAGCGCTCCTTCACCCATCAGGCCGCGGAGAAAAGCCGCGATTCCCAGGACCAGGTCGGGCGTGTTGGCCAGTGCCTTGAACATATTGGGCACCACTCCACGATCGGCCAGCAGCTTGTCGTAAAGGATCGCTACCTCAACCGGAACTTCGTCGCGCTCGGCCAGGCGAACGCGCGACCCGGCGGATACGGTCGTCATGGAAGGCTCTCCGAAAAGTACATGCCAGTGTAAATGGGCGGGGCGGCAGCGCGCCCGCCATGGTCGGCCGATGGTTCGCAAAGCAGGGTTCTAACGGTCTATTTCTCGGCTTTGTAGAGATATTCGTATTCATCCGATTCTGGATTGATGCCCAGAGTCCACCCGGCAATTTCCCGTTGCAGCAAAACAAATCCGCGCTTTTCGACTTCAAAATCGTCGGCGCTCAGGACCGCATTGCGGTTGTGATTTACGTGCAGAAAATACCCTCGGGTCATCCGAGCAATCTCGTCGAGATAGGTGTGAACGGTTGACGGCGACATCTCGGCCATGCTGTACGAGTTGAAAGAAACGGCGGTTGATTTGGCCGGCATTTTCACAATCTCAAAACTCGGCATCATGGTGAAGCCCGGGAGTTCCAACAAAGCCGGCGAGAGTTCGACTTCGCCATAAAGTCGAATCGGTACGTCAGGCAGGCATTTCATTAGATAGTAAGAGGCAAGCGCCGTCGCTTCGGGAAGATCGAAATCGACGTAACTTACCTGACGATGGTCTCTGAGCAAATAGTATGCGAGGCCGCCGTATCCTCCGCCCAGCTCGACAACTACATGATTCGCGCACGACACGAGCAATTCTCCGATGGCGTGCGCATAGTAATGCTGGTAATCGCCACCGCCGCGGACAAAAACGTCGTCCACGGTATAGCCAGGCGGATTTCCAACCACAGGCGCCGAGAGCGCTGCGGCCGGATACATATTTCCCGTGCGTGTCCGCCACAGGTTGTAGCGGTGGAGGACGTCGCACATGATGTATTCCCGATATTTCCGCTTGATGTGTCCCCCAGTATAGAGATTGGGGATTTTGATGGGCAGGCCAGTCAGGCCTGTGCTGCATGGATCGCGGAAAAAGTTGCGATACATCCTCTGCACTTGCGCGACATTTCCCTCGGCGAGAGCTTTCATGATGGGCCCAAGGTTATGCTCGTAGATCGAGACCCACTCGTTACTCACATTGAACGCCTCGCCCGCGTCAGGCTGTCGCGCCTTTGCCTTCTGGTAGGCTGCGATGATCCGTTTCACAATGGCCGAGTCGTCGTGACCATCACCGGGCCGCGAAAGGAAATAGGCCGGAACCAGATCAGGACGGAAGTTCGGATCGTTCGCAAACCGTTTCTTGCCTGCGTGGATAGCGTTTGTCATGTTCCGGCGGCTGACCAATCTTCGTTTGATCGCCGCCGCCAGTCTCCGGGGCTTGAAAAGGACCGAGAGATTCATTGCTATATATTTTCCAGCTTTTGGCGGTGGTAAGGAAGTGCATTGGTATTGCAGTCTGTCCTATCCGCGCACTGATTTCTCGAGGATGCGCCCGGACCACGCCCCAGGCATCATCCTGGCAGGTAGGGTTCGACTATGCCCCCCACCTTGATGGACGGCAATCCTGTACTCGCCGAAATATACGGCACCTCATCTGCCATCACCGCGTCGGGGAACTCCCATTGCGTCCCCAGCACGCCTGCTCCTGAAACCGATCCCACTTCCCCAAATCCGCCGGCGTTCATAGCGGCCTCGATGTTGGTGCTGTCCAGAGATACGAGAAGCAGTTGCCCGATGGATCCCGAACCGATAGCAACCAGCGCAGGCAAAGGCGCGTACGATCCCGCATCCTGCACCCCTAATCCATTGAACTCTACGCTGGAGATGGTCGCGCCATTTTCCAGGATCACCGCCGCAACCTCGACGTCGTGATTCCGGACGATTTGACAATTCTCGAACGTAACATTCGAGGCCACGCAGGTTCCGCCCCCGTAAAGTGGAGACGGCCGCAAAAATGCGCTCATCCGGTTTCCTTCCGGGGGTTGGTTCCACACGGAACCCGATCGGGACGGAGTGAAGATAACATTCTTGAGCGCGATGTTCCCGAAGTTCTCCGCTATGGCCAGGATCGTCGGAGCGCTCAGCGTGCAATCGGAGACTACCAATGAAGCCACGGATGCCGGGAGACTGCCGCTGCTGAGGCCGATCAGAAATGCCGCCTCTACCAGCGTACCGCTACATTGGGTCACGGTTACCTGGTCTATCTGGTCTTTGATGGGACTGCCAAATGTCGTATAGAGCCGCATCAGGGACCAGCTATCGAAAGTGCAATTCCTAACCGTAACCCGGGCGATGTTTCCCGAATACCCCTCCGGGGCGTTCAGCGCGATCGAGTCATCCCCGGTGCTGAAGCTGCAATTCGAAATCGATATATCGTTCGCCGGGCCGTCGAAATGCAATCCATCGGTACCCAGGCCGCGGCTCTGCATCACGCATCCCTTCACGGTGACGTTTCCCACGTTCGATAGCCGGAAGTGAAACGCGGGCGAATTCACCACCACGACGTTCTGGATGCGGATGTTGTCCAGGTTCATCAGGTTGATGCTGCAGAAAAGAGTCGACTGGTTTCCTCGCGCCAAGCCGCTCGTCGAGTCCCCGTTCCGGCCGTTTCCCTGGTTCCCGTTCAGGGTGAAATTGCTCAGCGAGACATTCTTCCCGCGGGGAGGCGCGGGCGGTCCCGGGTCGAACGGGATCGCCGCATCGGGCGGCCCGTTGTGGACGCCGTCGTTATTGGTGCCCCCCTTGATAAAGAACCCCGTCCCGCAGCCCAGCCCGGCAATGCTCCAATACCCGCCGGCGGGCAGAAATAGCCCCGATATCAACGCGCTTCCATCCATGATCAGTGTGATGGGATGGTCCGCGGTTGCGCCGGCCATGGCGGCATTGATCGTGGGCGCGTCGTCGGTGGCGCGGCCGCCGGTATGCTTGTTCGTCCCGTCATTCAGGTCGCAGTCCAGCGCGCACCCGATTTCCGAGGCCCGGATGTACTTCATTCCCGCCACGGGGGTGGGCGGGGCTGCCGGCCCGAGGCATGGAATGTAGGTGTAGGTCACGTTCGAACAGCCCGACAGCGCACCGCATGCCGATCCCGCAGCTACACAAGCCGCGTTCTCGAGGAACCGGCGGCGGCTCATCACACGATTCGTGTGTGGACGGGGCGTCAAAATGACTCAACTCTGCACGCAAGCCGGGAAGGGTCGCGCGATCACGCCGGCATCCGTGCTTGCGGGGAAAATGACTTTCGGAGTGCACTCAGCATAGCCCTGGAGGGGAGAAAGAGCAATAGAGATTCAAGCAGGGTCCCGGGATATTCTTTCGCGTCAGAACAGCGGCGGGTGCCACCGGAATTCTTCCTGCCCGGCTTCCAGTTCGGCGCGCACGCGCCCCATGATGCCGAGGTAGTAGGCAAGGTTGTGGATGGTGTTGAGGGTTCCGGACAGGGCTTCGCCGGCCTGCATCAGGTGCCGGAGGTAGGCCCGCGAATACCGCCGGCACACCATGCATTCGCATACCGGGTCGGGTGGATTCTGGTCCTCGGCGTACTGCCTGTTTTTGATATTCAGGCGGCCCTCGCTGGTGAACAGCAGGCCATGCCGCGCCGCGCGCGTGGGCAGAACGCAGTCCATCATGTCCACGCCCAGGCGCGCGTACTGCTCGATCTCGTCGGGGTAACCCACGCCCATCACGTAGCGCGGCTTGCCGGCTGGAAGCAGGGGCAGGACCTCGGCGATCATCTCCATGGTGAGTTCGCGAGGCTCGCCCACGCTCAGCCCTCCGATCGCGTAGCCGTCAAAGTCCATTTCGACCAGGCGCTCCGCGCTCTCCCGCCGCAGGTCGCGGTACATGCCACCTTGGACGATGGCGAAGATGGACGGTGCGCGACCCTCCAGCGGGTGCCCCGGATCTCCCGGTTTTTGAGACCTGGGAACGTCGTTCCACGGAACCTCGTGCTGATGCGCACGGAAGTGGTCCAGCGAGCGGCGCGCCCACGCCATGGTCAGCCGCAGACTCTCTTCGGCGCGATGGCGGTCAGCCGGATACTCGGTACACTCGTCGAACGCCATCGCGATATCGGCGCCCAGCGCGATCTGAACGTCCATCGAATGCTCGGGCGTAAAAAAATGACTGCTGCCGTCAAGATGCGACCGGAAGCGAACGCCCTCGTCGGAAACTTTGCGCAACTGGCTCAGGCTGAAAACCTGAAACCCACCCGAATCGGTCAGCATGGCGCGCGGCCAGCTGATGAAGCGGTGCAGGCCTCCCATGCGGCGAATCGCCTCGTGTCCGGGCCGCAGGTAGAGGTGATATGTGTTGCCCAGGATGATTTGCGCGCCGAGCGATTCGACGATGTCTTGAGGAACAGCCTTCACCGATCCCACGGTGCCCACCGGCATGAAGACCGGCGTTTCCACCACCTGGTGCGGCAGATCGAGGCGCGCACGCCGCCCGCCTTGCGCACTGACATGAATCAGGTTGAACTTGAGGCTCACGGAACGATTCTATCGACCTATCGCGCTGACCCCAGCTTCAGATTGAAACCGGCCCGCACCAACCGCCGGGTTGCCAGTGTGGTGGTCGGCGTCTTCGCGACTTCAATGCTTCGGTCTGACAGGTTCTCTCCTGCGGCAAACAGTTCCAGGCGCGAACCGAAGTTGTGCGAGCCGTACGCGTCCATGCGGAAATAACCGTGCAGCAGCAGCGTGTTCGCGTCGTCGTCAAATTGCCGGCCGCTGATCCGGCTTTGCAGGCCCAGGGTCCCAAGCCGCGGCTTGAAGGCGCGGAAATTGAGCGTGCCCATATTGCGCGCCACCTCCGGAATCCAGTTGCTCAGATCCGTTTTGCCGCGCGTTACGGTAGCGTGGGCGTACTGGTACCCGCCATCGACTTGCATCCAGTGGCGCGGAGCAACTCCAAAATCAAGCGAGAGGCCTTTGCTTTCGATCTGCCCGAGGTTCTCGCGCATCAGGAGGATGGGCGAGGAGTTCGGATTGATGGTCACGGCGGAAATCGGGCGATTGATCTGGGTGAGGAAATAGCTTCCGCGAACCGTACCCCAGCGCCACTGCGTGGCCAGCCCGGCTTCCCATCCCGTGGCACGCTCGCTTTTGAGCAGGCCGTTGGGCAGCGTGAGCTGATTCCCCACCTGGGTCGAGCGGTAGAGTTCGCTCGGCGTTGGAGCGCGGAAGGCACGGAAGCCCGAAGCCGAAACCGACCAATGAGTGGCAAGCTTGCGCGAAAGACCGAGGCGCGGATCGCACACCGTCTGGTCCCACTGCGGGGGCTGCGTTGCCGTAGGGGCCCAGGCGCTCCCGGTCCATAGCCGCTTGTTCCCATCGTAGTTCTGGAACCAGTCCACGCGCGCCGAGGCGGCGACCGTCCACTCTTTGCGCGTCCACAGCAGCTCGCCGTAGAGCCCGGAATCCCGCTGATGCACGGAGAGATTTGTCAGCGCCGCAGTCGCGCCGAACGTCTGTTCCTGGTCCCACACGCGCACGTCGCGCACGTCGGCGCCGGCCAGGGCCACCAACCCCGTTCCAATAGGCTGGCTCCAGTGCGCGGCTGCTCCCAATTCATTGTCGGGAATCCGAGCGAAGCGCGTCGGGATTTCGCCGCAGCGATAGGAGCACGCCGGGTCGCCGAAATGAGGCAGGTTCGAAATGCCCGAAAAGGTTTGCCGATAGTGTTCCGCTGAGCCATACAGGCGGAGCGCCAGCGTACCGTCTTGCGGCGCCTGCCAGTCTCCGCCCGCCGCATAGCGCCACAGCCGGGTCCCGTTTTTCTGGTAGGGAGTGCCGTTGTCGCGCGCCTCGCTGAATCCGCTGCCGCGAATAAACAGCCGCAGGGGTCCGGCGGCATGCTCCGCCAGCCCGAGCCCGTTCCGCGCGTGCACGTTGGAGCTGGTGTCCACCGGGCCGCGCTGCCAGGGCGCCTCCTGGATAAACCCGTCCGTGCCCAGCGCGCCGCCCGCGCCCATCAGTCCCCAGGGGCCGAGTTTCGTCTGGGCCAGCGCGCCGGTATCGTAGGTTCCCAGCATCCCATAGCTCGATCGGATTTCGGCCAGTGAAGATGTCGGCCGTGTTAAGCCGACGTTCATCACCCCGCCGATCGCGCTCGAGCCGTAGAGATCGCTCGCCCCTCCGCGCACCACGTCGATGCTTTTGACGGCCAGTTCCGGCTGCTCCTCCCAGTGGATCGAGGCGCCAACCGGGTCATTCAACGGAACCTCGTCGGCAGTGACCAGGGTTCGGCTGGCAGAGGTGGATCCCAGACCCCGCAGGCTGATTCCCTGCGAGGCGGGATTGGCCACCAGCGAACTGGAGCGCCGGAACAACTCCACGCCGGGAAGTTGCCGGACCTGCCCATCCATGGTGACCGATGCGGCCGTCTCGAGATCGATCGTCAACAGGGTCCGCGTCGAGACCGGGCTTTCCAGCATTCCCAGCGGTTCACGATAAGCGGTTACGGTGATCTGCTCGTCGGCCGCTGCCGGCTCCATTCGCACGATGGTATCCGCGCTGACCTCGATGTCCCTGCTGCGGAACCCCGCGGCTTCGATGCGCAGCTGGCAGGGGATGCTGCAGTCGACGGTCGCGAGACCGCGCTCGTTCGTCCGGCCCAGCGGCCCGCCGGACGCCATGGTGATCGACGCCTCCGCCAGCGCCGCGCCGGAGCTGTCTTCCACCGTCACCGTCAGGTGCGCAACTTCCCGCGCGCTAGCCGGTTCCGGAATTGCCAGCATCCCGGAGAGGGCAAGCGCGCCACACACCGCTTTGGACAGGAACCACCGCATGCGATTCATCTGGGGACCGCGTGAGAAATGTTCGGAGCAATTGGCGTACGGCTTTTGGCGTACGCCCGGTTGGACCGTCGGATGCCAGTTCGACGAGCGGGACGAGCACAAAGTCACGCTCTTCGATCCGCGGGTGAGGAATCTCCAGGCCGGCTTCGCTGATCCTTTCGTCTCCATACACAAGAATATCCAAGTCTAACGTTCGCGGCCCGTTCCGCATGCCCGACGAGCGGTCGCGGCCGAATTCCCTCTCGATCGCCAGCAATTCGCCCAGCAGCGCGCGTGGCTCCAAGTCGGTCTCGAGCGCAACCACCGCATTCAGAAATCGCGGCTGATGGGCAAACCCCACCGGCTCAGTGGAATAGAGCGACGAGCGGCCCAAAAGCCGACCCCGTTCCCCGAGCCGCTTTACGGCGGCGGCGAGAGTGAGTTCCGGGTCCCCGGCCGGGCTGGGCAGGTTCGAGCCCATGCCAATGTAGGCGATCTGCACGTTCCCAGACTATTCGTTCCTGATCGCCGGCGACCCGGCCCCCATCCGCCGGCCACGTCTGCAGGGATCTGCGCCGGTTTGGTAGCATTCTCCTTCAGAGAACTACCCAGGAGACTTCTCAGGATGGACGCGCTCACCAACGCGGGCCTTGGCGCTCGCCGCAACGAAGATATTGCACTCGATTTGCTCAAATTCGTGGCCGGTACAGTCGGCCTCGGCAGGCCGACGGCGCCCTCCACCGGATTCGTCAGTTCCGGCGGCTCCAAGCCCGAAGAACACGTCAACGAACTGCTGCAGCTCTATGGCCGCTGCCTGAAGGCCGTCGAAGGCAAAGGGGCATAAGATCGCCGGCGACTCCATCGTGCACGTCGCGGTCGCCGGAACCGGCGCCTTTGGCCGCAATCATCTTCGTGTGTTCCGCGAACTTGAGGCGGCCGGGTGGGGCGTGGTCCTGTCTGCGGCCGTCGAACCCGACCGCGATCGCGCCGCCGACACCGCCGCCCGGTATGGCATTCCTGTCTTTGCTTCCGTCGAGGAGTTCTTTTCCGCCGGCCTTCCTCTGGACGCCGTTTCTGTCGCCGTCCCCACCGGACAACACCACGCCGTCTCCGCCCGATTGCTCGACGCCGGCCTCGACGTGCTGGTTGAAAAGCCGATTGCCTCCAGTCTTGAGGAAGCCGACGACCTGATCCGCCGCGCGGAGCGGGGCCATCGGATCCTGCAGGTCGGCCACCTGGAACGCTTCAACCCGGCGGTGCTTGCGGTGCAGCCCCGCCTCAAGCGGCCCATGTTCTTTGAGGCTCACCGGCTCTCGGTCTTCACGCCCCGCTCGCTCGACGTCGACGTGGTCCTCGACCTGATGATTCACGACCTCGACATCGTGCTCACCTTTGCCCGCTCGCCGGTGCGGGAGGTGCGCGCGGTAGGCCTGCCCATTCTGTCGCCCAAGGTCGACATCGCGAATGTGCGCGTGGAATTCGAATCGGGCTGCGTAGCCAACTTCACCGCGTCGCGCGTTTCCACCGAACGCGTGCGCAAGCTGCGCTTTTTCGAGCCGCGCCAGTACGTCTCCATCGACTACGCGCGCCGCGACCTGCTGGTCATCCGCCTGGATGCCGAGGTTCCCGGAACGCTGCCTCCGGAAATCGCCGCCATGCTGGCTTCGGGCAAAGCCGATCCCGCCCAGCTGGCGCAACTGGCCGGCACGGCGACCGGCAGCCATCCCAGTCCCGGCCTCTCCTTCGCCAAACCCGAGGTCACCCCCGGCGAGCCCCTGCGCCTGGAAATCGAGTCCTTCGTCGATGCCGTCCGCTCGCGCCGTGAGCCCCGCGTGACCGCTCGCCAGGGCCGCGATGCACTGGCCCTCGCTCTGGAAATCCAGTCGGCCATGGTCGCGCATGCCCACCGCGCCGGCCTGCAGAACTTCTTCCAACCGACCGCCTGATCACTGATTACCAACCATGCTGGCGGATTTCTCGGATTGTTACTTCCGGTTTTCTCGACCTTAAGGAAGAGCCATGCCTTCGGGCGTCCGCCGACATGTGTTCTGCGAAAATACCTATACCCAGACAGGATTGGGCACTTTCCCGACCCGACACGAGGCGAAATGCCGGCCGCACCAATCTCACCCGACGAAATCAGGCGCCTCGCCGCGGTGCAAAAGCTGCGCTTGCTGGGCACGCCTGCCGAAGAGCGCTTCGACAAGATCACACGGCTGGCCAAGAGGATGTTCGCGGTGCCCATGGCCTGCCTTGACATCGTCGGGGAAAAGCTGGCCTGGCTGAAGAGCGTCCAGGGCTTCGATGCCATTGAGGGGTTGCGCAAGGATTCCTACTGCCACCACACCGTGCTCATTGATGATGCCTGCATCGTGCTCGACGCTCGGACGGATCCCCGTGTATTCGACAGCGCCTTCGCGGACACGTGGGTGTTTTATGCCGGCGTGCCGTTGCACTTCGAGGGCGAGCGGATCGGGGTGCTCTGCATCGGAGATAGCAACCCGCGGGAATTCGACACCGAGCATCTCGACGCTTTGTACGACCTGGCGGCGCTAGCCGAACGGGAATTGCAGATTGCCGCCCTGTCAGAAGCGCAGATCGCCCTGGCGCTGTCGAACGAAGAACTGGAAATGAAAGTACGGATCGACGTCCTGACTCACCTCTGGAACCGGGGCGCGATCCTGGAGATCGCCGCCGCGGAACGATCCCGCGGCGCAACCGGATCTGGCACCGCGATTCTCATGATCGACATCGACCATTTCAAAAACATCAACGACACCTTTGGCCATCCGGCGGGTGACGAGGTGTTGCGGGTGGTCGCGGCCCGATTGCGTGCCGGAATCCGCCCGCTGGACGCAGTGGGCCGATACGGTGGTGACGAGTTCATGGCCGTTCTGCCCGAGGCCGGCACGGAGGGCGCGCTCCAGGCAAGCGAACGCATTTGCCGTGCGATTTCAAAAACGCCCGTTCCCTTCGGGCAGCAGAAGATTCCCGTCACCTGCAGCATCGGGTGTGCGACCTCCTCCGATCCATCATCGGAGGACCTGAAAACTTTCATTCAACGAGCCGACCGGGCTCTCTATCGAGCCAAGTTGGCCGGACGAAATCGTGTCGCCATGGAACCACCCCTGGGAGAATGATGCGCAGGCTCTAGGCAATTCCCAACGTCCGGTTCACAAACCCCACAATGTACTTCCATGCCAGGTAATAGCCGATGAGCGCTCCGCAAAACACCGGCGCAATCCAGGTATAGGGCACGTGGAGCGTATGAAACCAGGTAACACCCTGCGAGCCCAGAGCCAGAACTCCGAGCGCCGTGCCCGCCAGCGCGCCGCAGGGCACCAGGACCAGCGGCAGCAGCGCTCCATGCACGCCTATCGGAATCCGTGTGCGGGAGCGTGAGCCGAGCCACAGCATATTCCACAACGCCCACAACAGTGGCACCAGGCCCATAGGAAAGACCAGGCCGCGCTCGATGGGGAATGGGAATTCGAGCGCCAGGCGAACAATGATAAATGCGCAGAGAATCAGCGGCAGAATCAACGTGGGTACGAAAGCTCCGGCGAGAAATGCGCGAAGGTAAGGATGAGAATTCATCGCGATCTTCCTTTCAGCGGGTCCCCTAACCCGCGGTTTCAGCCACTCACAGGTAATAGAGCAGCACCGGAATCGACGCCGGGAATAGCGCCACCAACGCCACCAGTCCCGCCGCCAGCGCCCAGTCAAACCAGGGCACACTGACCCTCGGGGGCTCAGTCGCGGCTTCGGCGCGCATCCTGCTCACCATCACCGGCCACAAGTCTTCTGAGGACTCGGCGCGGTCTCCAACCGGCGGCAGCGCCTGTCGCAGCACGCGCTCCGCTGATCCCTGATCCCTGATCCCTGATCCCTGCTTTTTCACGGCGTAATCCCCTGTCCCTGCAAATCTTTTCTCAGCAAACGCAGCGCGCGGAATACGCGCAATTTGACGGCAGTCACCGAAATCCCCAGTGCGTCCGCGACTTCCTTGTAAGGACGCTCCTCAATCACGGCCAGCGTGGCGGCAACGCGCAAGCCCGGACGCAGCCGCGCGAACGCCTGTGCCGTTTTTCGCCGGATTTCTTCCGAGACGGCCGGATCGGCTCCCCGCGGCGAAGGCAGGTCGACGAAAAACTCGTTGGCCATTGCGTACTCCGGCTTTTGCGCTCGCAGCCAGTCCAGCGCCGCGCGCGTGCAGATGCGCCGCGCCCATGGCTCGAATCCGCGCTCGGGCTCGAAGCGGTCGCGCGCGCGGTAGATGCGCCAGAACGTCTCCACGGTCAATTCGTCGGCTGCGGGCGCGTTGCGGACGATGCGCAGAATCCATCCCCGCACGCTGCGCTGGTGGCGCCGGAACAGCGTCTCGAACGCGGCCTCGCGAGCCTCCGCGCCGCCCCGGCAGAACTGCGCCAGGCACTCGCGTTCGCCTGCGGCGGACGGTTCCGGCTCGCTTGTCGCAACCTCCCGCATCCCGCTTTTGCCTCTGTCCACGATTACGATTTGATCCTCGGGAAGGTTACACCTCGGGGAATTGGTATCGGGAACAAAGCTCCGTGCCCCTATCCCTTCCCCTGCCTGGCGGCAGCGGTTCCCCGCACTGCGGACCCTCGTCCGATCGAGCAATAAAACGATTTTTCTGGTATGGCCGGCGATCTCTGTCTGGCTTGACAGACCCTTCCGGCGGGTTTTAGCGTTGCCAAGCAGAGTCCGGACAAGCGATTTCTCGTCACGGAGTCATCTTTCATTCAAACCCGGGGTCCGCAGGACAGGTCTTCGTCTCCGGGTGCAATCTCGTCAGTCAATGAGGAAACTATGAGGAACGAATTCTCGCGGTTGGCAGCCTCCGCCTTGGTCGGCTGCGGACTCGTATGTGTTGCCGCTGCCCAGGATGGCCAGAAGCCCGCATGGCTCGACACCAGCCTTTCGCCCGAGCAGCGCGCCACCGTCCTGGTCGGCAAGATGACTCTGGAAGAAAAGGCCAGCCAACTGGTGAACCAGGCGCGTGCCATCCCGCGCCTGAACATTCCTGCCTACGACTGGTGGAGCGAGTCGCTGCACGGCGTGGCCACAAACGGCACCACCGAGTTCCCCGAGCCCGTCGGCCTGGCCGCCACTTTCGACCCACCCGCCATACACGAGATGGCCATCGCCATCGGCACCGAGGGCCGCGTCAAGAACATGCAGTTCGTCAAGCAGAACGGCGGCTACAGCAAGATCTTCCAGGGCCTCGACTTCTGGGCTCCCAACATCAACATATTCCGCGATCCGCGCTGGGGCCGCGGCCAGGAGACCTACGGCGAAGACCCCTTCCTCACCGCGCGCATGGGCGTGGCCTTCGTTACCGGCATGCAGGGCGACGATCCTAAGTATTACCGCGTGATCTCCACTCCCAAGCATTACGCGGTGCACAGCGGTCCGGAACCCACCCGCCACACGGCCGACGTTATGGTGAGCAAGCACGACGAAGTCGATACCTACCTGCCGGCGTTTCGCGCCACGGTGACCGAGGGCAAAGCCGACTCGGTCATGTGCGCCTACAACAGCATCAACGGCCAGCCGGCCTGCGCCAACGATTTCCTGCTCGTAGGACCAGTTGCGCGGCAAGTGGGGGTTCAAGGGCTACGTGGTGTCCGACTGCGGCGCCGTGATCGACATCTACTCACGGCCATCAGTTCAAGCCCACCCAGGCAGAGGCTTCGGCCATCTCTCTGAAGCGCGGCATGGACAACGAGTGCGTCGACTTTACCTTCAAGGTGAAGGACGACCACGACTACAAGCCCTATCTCGACGCGGTCAAAGCAGGGCTATCTCAAGGAGAGCGACATCGACGTCGCCGTGACGCGGCTCTTTACCGCGCGCATGAAGCTGGGCATGTTCGATCCGCCGGAGATGGTGCCCTACACCAAGATCGACGAAAGCCAGCTCAACAGCCCCGAGCATCGCGCCATGGCGCGCAAACTGGCCAACGAATCGATGGTGCTGCTGAAGAACGACGGCGTGCTGCCGCTCAAGACGGAGGGCGTCAAGATCGCCTTGATTGGGCCGCTCGCCGATCAGACCAAAGTCCTGCTTGGCAATTACAACGGCACTCCCACGCATACGGTTTCCATCCTCGAAGGAATGAAGGCGGAGTTTGCCGGCGCGGATATCAACTATGTCGCCGGAACCCAGTTCCTCGGCCACGACGCCGAACCGATACCGACTTCAGCGCTGACCACCGATGGCAAGCCGGGCGTCAAGGTGAGCTATTCGAAATTCGACATGTCGAATATCAATCGGCCGACCACCGAAGCGCCGCTCGCAAGCGGGATCGAACCGGACATCAACGCCGCGGAGACGCCGCTTCCCGCGGAGGTGGAGAATGTGAAGCCGCTTGCGATTCAATATGAGGCCACGCTCACCGCCCCGGAGACCGGCGAATACAACCTGGGCATGACGGCCACGGGATTCTTCCAGGTCAAGCTCGACGGCCAGAACGTCACCAACGGCTTCGGCGCCGAAAACGAAACCAAGCTGGGGCGCGTGCACATGGAAGCCGGCAAGCCCGCGAGCCTGGTGGTGCAATATACGCCGGGTCCCACTGGAGAGCGCTCGGCGCGCCTGATCTGGTCCAAGGTGGATCTCAAACCACAGCAGGCCGCGATTGACGCCGCGCGCGCCGCCGACGTGGTGGTGGCTGTCGTGGGCATCACCAGCGAGCTCGAAGGCGAGGAGATGCAGGTGCACGAAGAAGGGTTCAAGGGCGGCGACCGCACCAGCCTCGATCTGCCGAAGCCGGAAGAAGAACTGGTGGAGGCGGTCAGCGCAACCGGAAAGCCCGTGGTGATTGTGCTGACCAACGGTAGCGCGCTGGCCGTCAACTGGGCCAGCCAGCACGCCAACGCTATTCTCGACGCGTTCTATCCCGGGGAAGAAGGCGGCTCCGCGGTGGCCGAGACGCTATCGGGGAAAAACAATCCCGCCGGCCGCCTCCCCGTCACTTTCTACACCGGCACCGATCAGCTTCCCGCCTTCGAAGACTATTCGATGAAGGGCCGCACTTATCGGTACTTTGAAGGCAAGCCTCTCTACCCATTTGGTTACGGGCTGAGTTACACCACCTTCAGTTACAGCGAATTGAAAGTACCCGCCAAGCCCATCAAGGGCGGCGATCCACTTACCGCCGATGTTACCGTCACCAATACCGGCAAGTTGGCCGGCGATGAAGTCTCTCAGCTCTATCTCAGCTTCCCGGATGTGAAGGGCGCTCCGCTGCGCGCGTTGCGCGGGTTTCAGCGCATCCACCTCGAGCCGGGCAAGTCTCAGACCGTGCATTTCGAACTGAAGGACCGCGACCTGAGCATGGTAAACGAGGCCGGAGAACCGATCATCGCCGAAGGCCAGTACAAGATCAGCATCGGCGGCGGCCAGCCCGGCACAGGCGCGCCTGGCGCTGCGGGAACCTTCCAGGTGAAGGGTACGAAAACTCTGCCGGAATAACCTGGCTTGTCTTATGACGCTAAAGAGGGGCGCTTTCTCGTCGAGAAAGCGCCCTCCTATCAACCCGAGTGGATTTTCATCCTGACGGGAGCGCGCTCCAGCGGCGCGGCGTCAAAGGATTCGCGGTAGTTTGTGGATTCGGTAAATTCACCGCCCCGCCGACACCCCCGACGCCCTCTCGACAATCTGCTTGTTCTTCAGATAGACCGCGTTCGTCCATCCGAAGCCAATCACATTCTGCTTGTACCCCGTGCTCACCTGCACGCCGGCGCTTTGCGACACCACGTTGTATTTCTCGCGGATGGTGCCGTCAGCGGCGAAACCCTGGTCCACGGTGGCGTCGAAATGCTGGGCGATGCGCGCCGCGTCGACATGAAATCCTTCCGCCTCCAGCCCGGCTATCGAAATCCAGTTCGTCGGCGCCCAGCCGTATGGCTCGTCCCACTGGAGGCCTGTATTGGTGTTGCTCATCGACAATCCCCCCGGGCGCTCGAACAGGTTCAGCCTGTCCACCACCTGCTTCGCTTCTTCGCGGGTAGCGACCGCGGCCCATAACGGATACAGCGACGCGATGTAGGCATAAGTAGAACTTCGCGCGTGCATGAAATCGAAATCGGCAAACACGCCGTCTTTCGGGCGCCACAAATAGCGATGAATGGCCGCGTTCCGCGCCTGCGCTCGCCGGTCCCAGTGGGCCGCGTCCTTCGCCATCCCCAGCAGATGTGCCAGGTGCTCGAGGTCGCGCTCATAGCGATAGAGCAGGCTGTTCAGGCACACCGGTGCGTAATGATGCGTAGCGCCGGAAAAGGGGCCGAAGCGGTTGCTCGGATCGAATCCCGATTCGCGCATGGCGCGGTCGCCGACATAGAAATCTTTGGTCAGTCGATATCCGCCGAACCACGCGCGCATGCACACCACGCCGGCGTTCACATCGCAACTGGCCTGCTTCAGCCGCGCGGCCTCCGCGGCGTCGGGATGCTCCGAGCCCTTCACCAGGAAACCCCACCCGGTTTCGTCCTTGGGGTGATCGATCAGCCATCGAATCACGTCGGAGTAGTAGGAGCTGTCGTCGGCCATCTCCGGCACGGGGCCGGAACCGTAATCGAAATAGCGCGCCAACCCGGTGGCGCCGGCCAGGTGCTCGGGGCGCGTCCAGGTCGAATAGTCCTTCTCCGCCAGCGTGTAGGCGCGCTCGAGCCAAACGTGCGCCTCCGTGCGGCCCGCGGGAGTCGCCGCGAAACTCGCCGGATTTTCATACACGGCGCGGATCATCGAGGTAAGAAACGGCGGCTGCGAACGAGTCAGATAGTAAGTGCGGTTGGCATTGAGCACGCCGCCGTAGTGTTCTGTCTCGAACAGGAAGTTATCCACCATTCCCTTGGCCAACGCTTCCCGGTGATCGGCTTCCAGTCCAAGAAGAATGAAATAGCTATCCCACCCGTACATCTCGTTGAACCGGCCGCCGGGCACCACATAAGGTGAAGGAAGATATAGCAGGCCGGCGTTGGGTAGTTCTTCGGGCCGTACGTCGCCCAGCTTTTCGATCCGGCGGGGAAGCCTCGCGATCTTCACCTGACATTTCTGTTCCAGTTCGGTCACCGCGGGCGGAACCGGCACATCCGCGGGCATGTAAAGGATCGGATTCGCGGCCACCTTGATGTCCGCCAGCGAGTGGCAATCGGTCATCGAGCGCGTCAGCGTATCCCACGCGGCGTGGATGTAGGTGAGCGTCGCCTGGGGATTGGGCGCGGCGTTCGGATTGGCGCCCGGCGCCTCCTGGGCGCGCGCGATCGTGAGTGCGGCTAGAGCAAAAACAAGCAAACGAAACAATCGCATTGAGGATTCTCCGCCGTGGTTATGAGGCGATGCTCGGAGTGTAACCCAGGCGCAGCAGGGAAAGCCCGCTCAAATTCGCCGCGACGATTTTTTGATGGACGCGGGAACACTGCGAGCCTCCGCGGTGTCTACACAAGCACAGTGGTTCCGAATGGGATGTGCGGAGTGACGTGAAGCTCCGCTCCCGCGCCGGCATGGGCGCGCGGAGCGGACCGATCCGCCTGCGCGCTTCAACACTTCGCCTCCCGGCGGCGCGACTGAAGGAAGCTTCAGGAGGCGCGTCATGTTTGAAGACTCCACCTTCGAATCCACCGGCAGAATCCGTACGCGCAGTCGCCGCTGGATGGTGGCCACGTTTGTCCTCAACGGGTCCATCCTGGTGGCGCTGGTGCTCATTCCCCTCATCTATCCGGAAGCGCTGCCGCGGCAGATGATGAACATTCTGCTCGAAGCACCCGTACCGCCGCCGGCCCCGAAACCTGTCGAGCAAGTTGTTACGCGTCCCTCACACGAGGTGCCGGAGATGCAGAACGGCCAGATTATCGCGCCGCCACGGATCCCGACCAGCATCCGCATGATCGACACGCCGGAGCCGCCGGGCGGGAACACGATCCCGGGTGCGATTGCCGAACTTGGCGGCGGCCCTGAGATTCCGGGAGGCATTTTCAACCACGCCCAGCCTCCCGTGGTCCACGCGGCATCGGGTCCGGTGCGACTGCCTTCGACTCTGGTCGCGGGGCTGCTCGTCTACAAGACGCTCCCGGCGTATCCGTATATTGCCAAGGCGGCGCACAAGGAAGGCGTCGTCGTCCTGCAGGCCACCATTTCTGCCACGGGCACCATTGAGAATCTGCGCGCCGTCAGCGGCGACCAGATGCTTCGCCAGGCCGCAATCGACGCCGTGAGCAACTGGCGCTATCGGCCATACATGCTGAATGGCCAGCCCGTCGAAGTGGAGACTACGGTGAATGTGGTTTTCAAAATGAACTAGCCTGCTGTCTCCGCAGTTTGTTGAAACGCAGAAGCAGGTCTTCGCTTCGTTGGCCGCAATTTCGGCGCAAACTTCGCTCAGGACGACTGGAAGTTGTTCTGCGACCTTCGGTCATGGAACAACCAGCGAACCATTGTCGATGTGGAGTACGCGGCTGAGCGAGACCGCGCGCTCCCGCTTCGCTCCGCCGTTGTCGCTCCGCGGCGGAGCGAATGTATTTGCCTCTGGTCGGGGCCAACTTCGCGTGCCCCATCCGCGCGACGCCTTTTGTCGCGAGGGTGGGAAACCACGAACCTCGACGGGCCGTCGTGTCATCGATGCTGGCAAACCCGTGGGGCCATCGGCGACAATCGCTTTGTTATGGCACATCCATCGCGCCGCATTTTTCTCCGGGCTGCCGCAGCCTTTTCCGTCGCAGGCATTGCATCGCGGTCGTTTGCACAAGCCAAAGGTCAGCGTGTATTCGTCGGCTCAAATAAGCCCGACGGCATCGTGGCCTTCGACTGGAATTCGGAGACAGGCGAATTCAAGCCTGCGGACATAGCCGCCCGCATTGCCAATGTGGACTGGATCATCTATTCGCCCGACCGCCGCTACCTGTTCGCGGCGTCGGAGGTAGACAGCTTCAACGGCAAGCCCACCGGCGGTGTCGCCAGTTACGCGGTCGAGAACGGAACGCTGCGCCCCCTCTCCTCGCAGAACTCGGCATCGAAGGGCACCTGCCATATCGCCCTCGACCACACCGGCCGCACGCTTCTGTCGGCCGACTACGGCGGCGGAAGCGCAGCCAGCTTTCTGGTGAGCGACGGAAGCCTAAGCGAGGCGGTCTGGACGGAGCACTACACCGGCCACGGACCGGTGGCCGATCGCCAGGAATCGGCGCATGCGCACTTTGCCTCGTACTCGCCCGACAACCGCTTCGCTTACATCAACGACCTGGGCGGCGACTGCATCCACATCTACGCGCTCGACGCCGCGACAGCCCATTTGAAATCCGCCGGGCAATACACCGCGCAGCCGGGCTCGGGGCCGCGGACGCTCCACTTCCATCCCAACGGCACGACCGCCTATTCGATGAACGAACTGACCTCCACGGTGGACGTGCTGAATTGGAACAAGGCCGATGGAAGCCTGAAATTCGTCACCCGGATCAAGCTTCTGCCCGATGGCCCCGATGGCAAATCGACCGGCTGCGACACCGTGATCACCAAGGACGGCCGCAACGTGTATTTCGCCAATCGCGGCGACGATTTCCTCTACGCGTTCGCGGCCGATCCTGCAACCGGTGAACTCAAGCCCATCGGGCGCACACCCAGTGGAGGCAAAACGCCCCGCAATTTCGTGCTCGATCCCACGGAGCGCTGGATGGTAGTCGCCAATCAGAACTCCGACCAGTTGAGCGTGTTTGCCCGCAATCGCCGGACGGGCGAGCTGACCCGCCCGACGAAGAGCTTTCCCTGCCCGGCACCGATGTGCATCCTGTTCTAGCGTCCGGGACCGGAAGTTGGCACCAGCAGATCGTTCGCTTCGGTCTCCACGAGCGAGCGGGGCTCAGGATGATTCACGCGGTTTCCCAAAGGACGCGAAGATTGACCCCGCGAGGCATCCGATCAGCGGCCCAATCAGCAGGAACCCGGTAATGGTATCGAGGGAGTGCACCAGGTCCTGCATGGCCGGAGAGCCGAGCGCCAGGCCCTCGTACTGCTTCCATGCGTCGCTTGATGCGGCGGCGCCGGCACCGCGATAGGTCTCGCCCAGCACGGCAGCCACGCCCATCAGGATGGCCGCCATCGAAGCCCACAGACTGCAAACGGTGCTGAAGCCAATCGTAAAACCGGCTCGGGCAGTGCGCAGGCCGGCAAGCGCAATCACCACCGCGGCACCCGCCAGTAAAGCGATCCGCACCCGGTCCAGACCGCCAGGCGAATCCTGGGCGGTCCCCTGCGTTTCCACCACGACTTGCGCCACCAGGAACACCCCGGCCAGAACGCCCAGCCACGCGGCTGAGAACAGCGATTTGCGGCTCGGCTGCTCACGCGCGCTGCCGATCCAGAAAGCCAGCCCGGTGTAGCCAATCAGCGTGATTGCGGGATCAATTCCCGTGGCTCCGTTGCCGGGCAGGGCCATCACGTTCTGCCACGGCCAAAGGCGCATGCCCAGCAACGCGAGATCGACGAGGGCCAGAAGGATCACGAGCGTGCGAAGGGTGGGCTGCCGGCGCGGCTCGGTCATGCGATCTCCTGCCCCGGAGTTTCAGGCAGTGGCTCCAGGTCGAAACCTGGAGAACCGCGAACCGGCTCGAATCCCGGCGCAGAACCATCAGCATCCCAGGGGTGTTTTCAGTGTAATGCGAGGAGCGTTGCCAGACCGATACCGGACATGGGAAGGACTTGAAAGGGATAGGACATTACGCGCCCTGGAGCGCCGGCCTCGCGAAGCCTTCGATCCTCTCCGGCGCATCTTCATCCACGGCATGGGCCGATTCCAGAGGCACTCTCGCCAGTTCCCAGGCCGAGCGGTCTTTCAGAAGCCGCGAAACCAGGGCGGTATGCATGGCGTGACCGGCGCGTTCCGCCACGACGTGGCCCTCGATACGGCGACCGGCCAGGGCGAGGTCGCCGATGAGGTCGAGCACCTTGTGGCGGACGTATTCGTCGCAGAACCGCAGCGGCCCATTTTCCGGACCGTGCTGGCCGAGAATGATCGCGTTCTCGGGTCCGGCTCCGCGGATCAGGCCCATGTCGCGCAGGCGCTGCTCATCTGTCTTGTACCCGAAGGTGCGCGCCGGGGCAATCTCCGTGCCGTACATCTCCGCGGCCAGGTCGACGCAGGTGGTCTGCCTCCCGATGGGTGACGGGAACTCGATGGTGTACTGGATGCGGTACCCCGAGCCCGGATAGACGCCGATGAACTTGTCTCCCTCGCGAACCTCGATGGGATGCAACACGCGGACGTATTCGCGGCGCCGCCGCTGGGTGCGAATGCCGGCGGCCTGGAACGCTTCGACATAGGGCAGGGCGCTGCCGTCCAGGATGGGAAGTTCGAGGTTGTCAATCTCGACGATGACGTTGTCGATTCCCATACCGATCAGGGCCGACAACAGATGCTCCGTCGTGGAGATCAGGACGCCCTGCCGCATCAGGCTGGTGGCGTAGCTGACCTTGGCTACATTGCGCCCCGTAGCGGGAATCTCGAAATTGTCCAGATCGGTGCGGCGGAAGACGATCCCCGATCCCGCCGGAGCGGGCAACAGGCGCATACTTACGGTCGCGCCCGAATGGAGGCCCACTCCCGAAAACGAGAGCTGCGCGGCAATGGTTTGTTCCATATGCTCGGGCTGGGACAAAATCCTGCTTCTCCGATGGGGTGAAATGAGTACTCATCAGGTTAGACGCCAGATCTCGATCCGTCATGTGGCTTTTTTGCCACACAACTCGTCCCCAAATTGCTGCATTTATGACCTTTCAGGAATCTACCCCCTCGAAAAAAGGAGTTAGCCGCGCGGATTTCCGCCCGCACCGTCGTAGAATCGTGACGTTCGTTACTCCTATGAGGAGTCCTGTGGACGATCCCCGAAGCCCTGACCCGGCCAGCGAGCCGGTACCCATGCGGGCGCTGCTGGCGGGAGCGCGCCGTCATGAGCCGGAACTTCTGAAGCTGATCCAGTCGCTGGTCCGCTCGGAATCGCCGTCTGATAACAAGAAGGCCGTGGATGCCTGCGGAGCCCTGGTGGCGACGCATGCCCGGAGAATTGGAGGACGCGTCAGGGTCCATCGTCAGCGGGCCTTCGGCGACGTGCTCGAAATCCGCTTCGGCCGGCGTTCCCGCGACACCGCCGGTAAGCCCATTCTTCTTCTCGGCCACCTGGATACTGTCTGGCCCATCGGCACGCTTCCATCCATGCCCTGCCGCATCCGGGACGGCCGGCTCTGGGGACCCGGCGTCCTGGACATGAAGGCCGGCGTGGCGATGGCTCTCACCGCCATCCAGATGCTGTCCGACGCCAACCTTCTCCGGGGCGAGATTCTTTTCCTTCTTAACAGCGAGGAAGAGGTGGGCAGCCCGGTTTCCCGCCCCATCACGGAGCGGTCGGCCCAGGAATCCGCAGCCGTATTCGTGCTGGAACCCGCGCAAGGCCTGGCCTACAAGACCGCCCGCAAAGGCACCGGCAACTGGCGCGTCGACATCAAGGGTGTGGCCGCCCATGCGGGAGTTGATTTCGAAAAGGGCGCCAGCGCCATCCGCGAACTCGCCCGCGTGGTCGATACAGTGAGCGGCTGGACCGGATTCCGGGCCGGGGTCACCGTAAGCGTCGGCCTGGCCGGAGGGGGATCCAAAACCAACGTGGTTCCCTCCGAAGCGTGGGCTGAAGTGGATGTCCGCATCGCGCGCAAGGCCGACGCTCCCATCATCGAACGCCGGTTCGCCGGTCTCAAACCCACCGACAAGCGCTGCTCGCTGGCCGTCACCGGCGGCATCAACCGGCCGCCGATGGAGCGCACGCGCGGCACGGTCGCGCTGTTCCGGCAGGCGCGCGCGCTGGCCGCCGAACTCGGATTCGCGCTCGACGAAGCCGCCACCGGCGGAGCCTCGGACGGGAACTTCACCTCCGCCCTCGGCGTTCCCACGCTCGACGGCATGGGAGCCGTCGGGGAAGGCGCTCATGCGCGGCACGAGTCGGTGTTTCTCGAGCACCTCGCCCCGCGCACCGCGTTGCTCGCCGGCATGCTCGCCCGGCGCTGAGCACGGGCTCGGCGGGGAGCCGCATTCGCGAGGAGGATACGTCTGAATGGGAATGGCGGCGCGGGGGTGGGCCGGGCAATCTTGGGGAGCGCAAACTGTGAGCATCGCCCGCCTGATACACTCCGGCTATCGAGTGATAGCTGGAGTTTATTTCAAATGAAGTCAACTGCATTGGTTCTTATTCTGGCGGCGGGTCTCGCCGGTTATGCGCAAACTGCTCCCAAGCCGGCCGCTCCGGCAGCCAAATCGGACGCAACGGCAAAACCGGCTGCGGCGGGAGCCGCCGCAGTGAAGTATCCGCCGGGGAAGACGGCATCGGCCGCGGTGAAGCAGACCCTATTCGCACTCAAGGTGCAGGATTTGAAGGTCGGGACGGGCGCCGAGGCCGTGCCGATGAAGATGTATACGGTGAAGTACACGGTGTGGCGGGCGACCGATGGCGTGGTGTTCGACTCCTGGGAAAAGCACCCAAAGCCGGTGATGGACAAGGACGGAAAGCCGGTGATGGGGGAGGATGGCAAGCCCAAGATGAATGCGCCGGAGCCGGCCAAAATGGCGATCGGCTTCAGGCGGATGATGCCCGGGCTCGACCAGGGGTTCTGGGGCATGCGCGTAGGGGGCGTGCGCCGCATCTACGTGCCCTGGCAACTCGGCTTTGGCGATCAGGCGATGCCCGATCGCACCGATGGTCCGGGGATTCCCGCGAAGTCGGACATTGTGGTCGAGGTTGAATTGATCGACATGACCGACCCGCCGGCTCCGCCGACGCCGAAGATTCCGCAGGGCATTCCGCCGGGGGTTCCGGGCGGCCCGGCTGTTCAGCCCAGACCGTCAGCGCCGCCAGCGGGGACCCCGCCCAGCGGCGGAACGACCAGCGTGCCGCCTCCAGCGTCCGCGGAGCCCACACAACCGGCCCAGCCTTCTCAGCCGTCAACGACGCCGCAGCCGCAATAGGGCTCGAGGGATGAGCCTTCTCGCCTCCCGCGCGTGCTTGTATACGAAACGCGGCGAATACGGCTATGGCTGCGGCTTGGTCTGCGCTGGTTGCTGGGGTTTGGCCTGCGCCGGAGGGTTTTGTCCGGGAGGGTTCTGAGCGGGTTGCCCATTCGCAGGGGCAGCGGGCTTGGGCGCAGGGCGTTTCTTCTTTACGGCCGGCTTGGGCGGTGTGCACGGCGGGGGCGTGGCCGCGGCAGCCTTTATCTTCTCTTCCGCGGCTGCCACGGCCTGGTCTTGCTTTTTGATGGTCTGCTGAAGGTCGGCAACCTGCTTCTCCTGCCCGGCAGCGTGCTGCTGCATGCTGTCGTATAAGGCGATCCGGGCGCTCTCGAATTTCCGCAGCGTACTCTCGAGTTGATCGATCTGGTCGCCCGGGCCGGAAACACGGGAGGCTTCCTCGATACGCAGCAGGACATCGTAAAGCGCGTCAAGGTGCTTTACCAGCGGAACCGTCTGACTGATGGAGCCATTGGCCGCATCGGTTTCGGTTAGAAGCGGCGGCAGTTTGGTCTTGAGATCGCCGAGGATGGCATTGGCGTTGGATGTAGCCTCGTCGCGCACCGAGCCTTTCTTCCACCGGTCGAATTTCAGGGCACCCAGGGTGTCTTCCAGGTCGTGCAGCGCCGGCTGCAGCAGGGTGGACGGAGTAGCCGGAAGGGTAGTAGCCGGAGGCGGCGCCGGGGCAGTGGTCGAGACGGGCTTGGCTTGAGCCGGCGCTGAGGGCCCGGCGGGCGCGGCCGGCTTCGCCTGGCCGTAGAGCATTACCGGGGCGAAGGACAGCGTAGAAATCAGGGCTGCATGGGAGATTTGCATTGTCGCTCTCGAATGCATGCGGGCGGACCCGAAGATTTTTAACACGTTCACACTGGCTTATCTCTAATTGGATGCTTTCCCGGGCCGGGAAACCAATCCTGGCCCGGAAATACCCCGAGACGACGCGATTACACCCACTCGCCACGCCGCATCAATGGTTCTGCGCTCCCTGACGCGGTGAGGCCGTCGATATCGAGTTCATCCGACCCAATCATCCAGTCCACATGAATCAGGCTGTCGTTGGCGCCCCTGGCGGCAAGCTGTTCTTTGGTCAAGGTATCTCCGTTGCGCAGGCAGGAAGTATATGCCTGCCCGAGCGCGATGTGCGACGCCGCATTCTCGTCGAACAGCGTGTTATAGAAGGTCAGCCCGCTGGCGGCGATGGGAGAGGAATGCGGAACCAGCGCCACCTCGCCCAGCCGTCCGGCGCCGTCATCGGTCGCGATCAGCTTCCTGAGCACTTCTTCGCCGCGGGTGGCGTGGGCTTCCACGATTCGACCGCGCTCGAACCGCACCTCGATCCCTTCGATCATGGTTCCCTGGTAGGAGAGCGGCTTGGAGGCGCGCACCGTCCCTTCGGCGCGGTCCTTGTGGGGGGTCGTGAAAATCTCCTCGGTGGGCATGTTGGGAATGCAGTAGAGGCCGTTTCCGGCGGTGGTTCCGCCGCCCAGCCAGAGATGATCGTCCGCCAGGCCCAGCCGGAAATCGGTGCCGGGGCCGCGATAGGAAAGGGCCGAATAGCGCTTCTGGTTCATAAAGCCGGCGCGCTTGTGCAATTCGGCATCGTGCGCCTTCCAGTTGCTTACCGGATCGTCCACGTTGATCCGGGTGGTGGCGAAGATGGCATCCCAAAGATTGGCCAGGGCCACCTGAGGCGGATCGTCGGGAAACATGGTCGCGGCCCACGATGGCGTAGCGCAGGCCAC
Organism: uncultured Acidobacteriota bacterium; assembly: GCA_963706455.1. GTDB lineage: Bacteria > Acidobacteriota > Terriglobia > Terriglobales > Acidobacteriaceae > Telmatobacter. The sequence goes on from CAVPNO010000125.1 coordinate 111,375, forward strand.
GATGGTCCAATTGATTTCGTGGCGCGTGATCAGTTCCAGCGCCGGCCGGTAGGCCTTGGAAACGGCCTCGTTGGCGCGGCTCACCTTGTCGGGGTCCTCGTTGGAGAGAAGCAGGGGGTTCGTGCCGGTGATGGCCAGCCGCGCCGTGCCGCTTTTGAACGCCGCCCCCATGCCGTCATAGAGCCATCCGGGAGCGTGATTGAAGGCGTCATCGGGCGCGAAACGGAAGCGCATCACCGTGGCTTCGTCATCGCTATAGAGGGTCGTAACCAGCGCAGCACCGGCGCGATAGGCGTGCTCGGTGATGCGCCGCGCCAGCGGCACGGCGTCGAGCGACGCCGTCATCAACAGTTCCTGTCCGGCCTTCAGTCCCAGGCCGACCTCGATCGCCACCCGGGCAAGCTGGTCCAGCTTTTGTTCAAAGGTAAGTTCCTGAGCAAGGGTCGCCATGGTCCTTTGCCGCAATGCCTCCGTCGAAATTATTTTCTCAGGGCCCGCCGCTTTTCGATACCGCCTCGTGCGCGAATTATGCTGGAATTGGATGGCTCGCGCGAGGTTCGTGGTGCCGGGTTCCGACATTTCGATCGCCTCAAACGGTGAGGCTCACATCATGAAATCATCCCGAAGAGAGTTTCTGCAAACCGCCGCCGCGACGGCCGCGTTTTCGCTATGGCCGGGGCCGAGGTCGCGGGCCGACGGACCGGGGCCCGCGCCCCTCGAGCAATTCGAATATGGGGAGGTCGAGCTGCTGGAAGGTCCCCTCCGCCGGCAATTCGACGCCAATCATGCATTCTATGGCGGGTTGGACGAAGACGCTTTGCTCAAGCCCTTCCGCCAGCGCGCCGGCGTGGACGCGCCCGGAGAAGAGATGGGCGGGTGGTACAGCTGGGCGCCCTTGAGCGATCTCGACGCGCGCCCCAATAACGGTTTCGCCCCCTGCCACAGCTTCGGGCAGTATGTTTCCGGCCTGGCCCGCGACTACGCCGCTACGGGGAACAAAGCCACGCAGGAGAAGGTTCACCGGCTGGTGCGCAACTTCGGGCCGGCGATCACGCCGCACTTCTGGGACGACCACCGGTTCCCGGCCTATACCTACGACAAGATCTCGATCGGCATGCTCGACGCGCACCAGTTGGCGGGCGCGCCCGATGCGCTGAAAGTGCTCGACAAGACACTGGACTCGGTGTGGGATCGCCTGCCGCCCGGCGGGCTCTCGCGCGAGGCGCAGTATGCCCGGCCGCATAAGGACGAGTCGTTCTGCTGGGATGAACCCTACACGCTGCCCGAAAACGCGTTCATTGCCTGGAAGCGCGGGGCCGGGGAGCGCTACAAGCAACTCGCTGTCCGCTTTCTGGCCGACGACTGGTACTGGGATCCGCTGGCGGCAGGGAAGAACGTGCTGCCTCACAAGCACGCTTACAGCCACGTGAACGCGATGAGTTCCGCCATGCAGGCCTACCTGGTGCTGGGCAGCGAAAAGCATTTGCGAGCGGCGAAGAACGGCTTCGAATTCCTGCGCACCACGCAGAGCTTTGCCACCGGCGGATGGGGACCGAACGAAGACTTCCGCGAGCCCGGCAAAGGCGAACTGGGCGAGAGCCTGAGCAAGACGCATTCGGGCTTCGAGACGCCGTGCGGTTCCTACGCGCACTTCAAGATCACGCGGTACCTGACCCGCGCGACCCGGGACAGCCGCTATGGCGACAGCATGGAACGCGTGCTCTATAACTGCATACTCGGCGCGCTGCCCATCGAGCAGGATGGCCACGGCTTCTACTACTCCGACTACAACGACGACGGCTCCAAGGTCTATCACCCCTACAAATGGCACTGCTGCACGGGGACGTTTTCGCAGATCACCGCGGACTACGGCATCAGTTCGTATTTCCACGACGGCGAAGGAATTTACGTCAACCTGTATGTTCCCTCGCGAGTGAAATGGAATCGGACGGGCGGGCGCGTGGCGTTGGTGCAGAAGACCGGGTACCCGCTTACGCCGCAAACCGAGATAGCAATCGAGGCGGAGAAGCCGGCGGCCTTTCCTGTTTACCTGCGGATTCCGGAGTGGGCCGGCCCGAAAACACGGGTCGCGGTCAACGGCAAGGCTGTGGCGGAGAGCATCGAGCCGGGCAAGTTCATGCGCGTCCATCGCACCTGGAAGAAGGGCGACCGCATCGAAGTCGAGTTCGATATGGTTACCGTGCTCGAAGCTGTCGACCCCCAGCATCCCGATCTGGTGGCGCCTCAGCACGGGCCGCTGGCGCTGTTCACCGTGGGCGCGATTCCGGATCACGCTCGGTGGCAGGATCTTCAGGCCGCTTCCCAGTCCGCGAGCGGTTCAACCGACTGGCAGGTGAAGACCGACGCCGAGCCGATCACGCTGAGACCCTTCACGGCGATCAAGGATGAGCATTACCGGTTGTATCTGAACGTGGAGAGTTGAGGGGAACATTCCCAGGTCTCAAAATCGATCCCTGGGGCACCCGGCTGCGCGAGCTGGCGTGGAAGCCGCTCGGTTCAGGATGGCAGCCAGCCCCATAGGCTCAAAAATGCTCGGATTCCGCAGCTTCTACTTCACCGTGGTTGGATCCGGAACTTCGTCCTCCGCGGCGGACCGAAGGTGGCGTTGTTCGAAATACTCAACTCCCAGAACGCCGAGCACGCCCAGAAATATCAGCCCAAAATAGGGGCGGCTGGAATCTTCAGTGCGCAAGATGTACGGAACATACGGGCGGGAGGCGAGCAGCAGCCAGACCCATCCAATGACGATTGCCAGGTAGATGGAGTGGACAAGAGCGATCCGGGTGGCCGGCAGGATGTTGCCTCTTTCTGCGGTCGGCGGGCGGGCAATGCGCCGCAGACCGAAGACGAGAACCGTGTATCCGGCACACACACCGAGGTAGAGTCCCCAGGGTCGATTTTGAAAAGGGAGAAAAAGAAGCATTGCCACCAGGGTGGCAACGGTATACACCGTCTTCTTCGATCGCATCGGTGTTCCTTCCGTCGCCGGAGCGTTAACGAACCACGTGCTCCACGATCCGTTCCTCGTCTCGAGATTGATTCTTCAGCCGATTGCGGTAGCTGGCCGCGATGAACTCCCGGAACAGCGGGTGCGGCTCGAGCGGCTTCGACTTGAACTCGGGGTGGAACTGGCAGCCGAGAAAGTAAGGATGGCCGGGGATCTCGACGATCTCCACGTAGGTGGAGTCGGGCGTCGTGCCGCTGATGTGCAGGCCGCCGCCGGTGAGCAGCGCCTCGTACTCGCGATTGAACTCGTAGCGGTGCCGGTGGCGCTCGCTGATCTCGGTGGCGCCGCCGTAGGCCCGCGCGGCCAGCGAATCCGGCTGCAGGATGCAGGTCCACGCGCCCAGCCGCATGGTGCCGCCCATCTCTTCCACGCCCAGCAGTTCGCGCAGCTTGTAGATGACGCGGTGCTGCGTGGCGGGATCGAACTCGCTGGAATTGGCGTCGCGCAGCCCGCACACATTGCGCGCAAACTCGATGCACGCCGTCTGCATGCCCAGGCAGATGCCGAAGTAGGGCACCTGCTTCTCGCGCGCGTAGCGGATGGCGTTCAGCATGCCCTCGATGCCGCGCTTGCCGAACCCGCCCGGCACCAGGATGCCGTCGAATCCCTCCAACTGCAGTCTCGTAGCTGCGGTCGTCGGGGGTCTTCGATTCCAGGCCCTCGGCCTCGATCCAGGTGATCTTCAGTTTCAGGTGCTGCGCCAAGGCTCCGTGCGTCAGCGCTTCTTTCAGCGACTTGTAGCTGTCCTCGTATTCAACGTATTTGCCGACGATCGCGATATGAACTTCGTCCTTGGGGTGCTGCACCCGCTCGACCAGTTCTCTCCACCGGCTCAGGTCGGCTTCCGGCGCTTCCTTGTGCAGGTACTTCAGGATCAGCGCATCCACCCCCTCCTGCGCGAACCCCAGCGGCACCTGGTAAATGGAAGGGACGGTGATGGCCCCGATGACGGCGCGCTCTTCCACGTTGCAGAAGGCGGCGATCTTCTGCTTCATCTCGCGGCTGATGGGCCGGTCGGAGCGGCACAGCAGGATGTCGGCCTGGATGCCGATCGAAAGCAGTTCCTTGACTGAGTGCTGCGTCGGCTTGGTCTTCAGCTCCTGCGCGGCGGTGATGCACGGCACCAGGGTGAGATGGACAAAGACGGTGTTCTCGCGGCCCAGTTCCTGGCGCATCTGGCGGATGGCCTCGAGGAAGGGCAGCGACTCGATGTCGCCCACCGTGCCGCCGATCTCGACGATGGTCACGTCGGCGCCGTTGGCCGAGACCTTGCGCATGGCGTTCTTGATCTCGTTGGTGACGTGGGGAATGACCTGGACGGTCTTGCCCAGGTAGTCGCCGCGGCGCTCCTTCAGGATGATCTGCTCGTAGATGCGGCCCGTGGTCAGGTTGTTGTCGCGCGAAAGCGGCGCGTGGGTGAAGCGCTCGTAGTGGCCCAGATCGAGGTCGGTCTCCGCGCCGTCGTCGGTGACAAAGACTTCGCCGTGCTGGAAGGGCGACATGGTTCCCGGATCGACGTTGAGGTAGGGGTCGAACTTCATCATGTTGACGCGCAGACCGCGGCTCTCCAGCAGACAGCCGATGGAGGCCGCGGCCAGACCCTTGCCTAAACTGGACACAACTCCGCCCGTCACAAAGACATACTTTGCCGACATCGATGCAACCTCTTGACTTGGAATGTTGGGTTTGGCCGTACCTGGTGGGCACAATCAAGTATGGCAGAGTTTCAGGTGCGGACGAAAGTGGAAATACGCTCCCCATTTGCCGCCACCGGTCGGGGCCTCGGGTAAACGGCTGAATCGATTACCATTTCTCGCCGCGCGTATGGCTTCTGGTTCCCCCGCCACGGACCGTCGCCGGAGCCTTGTCCGAATGTGAACGAAATGGTTACGGACGCGTTATCCATTGTCGTTATCCATGGTCTTCGACCTCCGGAACGGTGGTAAGGCAGGGTTCTGAGCGAATGGTGGACGATTCGTACATGACTCCGAGGTCATGTACGAGTGGGCGGTGACTCGGGAAGTATGCCAGAGCCGGTTCGATTTGCACGGCTCCAAATTCCAACCGACCGCTAAGTCCCGACGTACAGCACGAGCGGAAGGCGAGCGTTCATCGGTGCGTGCTTATCTACAGTCACCGTACCTCGAAGTGCCTTGAACCCGTCCTTCGTGACTTTGAACTTGTATTGACCATCAGCCTGCGGCGGCAGACTGAATTTACCGAGAGCATCCGTTGTGGTGCGAAGTACAGTCCTCGTGCCGATACGCAGAAACTCGACGTTTGCAGACTCGACGGGTGCGTCGGTGCCGTTCTGTACCACTCCGGCCAGTTGGCGAACCCTGAATGGCGTGGAGAGCACGACGGTTTCATTTTGCGGTTGTTCGATAGTGAATCCGTCCGCGTCCCTCACCGGCGTTGTCCGGTGGCAGCCCGGATACTTCCGCAGTGCTGGACCTGCAACCTGAAACTTCTGCCACTCTCCTAGTCTCAATCCCCGAGCAACCTCGGACGGCACGTAGTACCACATCTCCGCAAAGCAAACCATGGTCGGAGGTGGCACATCTGCAATTTCTTCCGGTGATACCTCTGCGTTCTGCAAAAAGTAGACCCAGAACTTCCTGATCCGGCCATCCGCGTCAGGCTGAATCGTGCGTTCGACAAATGCTCTCTCGAAATGATCTGTTTCAATCGGGCCAAAACCGCTAGGGACCGCTTGCACGTGCTCCTCGCGGAGTCTGCCGATGTCCTTTAGTTTGGATATCAACTGAATCACCCGGTTGTAGTTCTCTTGTGTGAAGAGGTCCGCAGCATTCGCTTTGGCAGCATCGGGGAACTCGTTCACGTAGTCCGATCTGTTGCCTACATCAACCTCGATGAGTTCCCCCTTCACATCTGCTATGAGCCAGACCACCTGGCTGCCGCCTATGGTGAAAACCATGTGGTCCGCATTCAGAGGGGGACCAAATATTTGCGAGGCTTTCGAGAGCAGCGATTCCGCGTGGGCGGCGCATGCTGGTCCTGCAAACATAGAAACGAGAATCGCAATCGTTAGCCAGATTCTTGAAGGCTGCTTGTTCATTTCGAGACTGTGGCTTATCACGGGCATTTTAGCCCATCAACCGCACTCCGGTAGCCGGTCATGCTCGTTATGGTCGGATTGTGGACTACTCGTCCCCAACCGTGATTCAGATCACCATGGAGAGCGCCATGAAAGGGCACGACAGGTCGTATCAAAAAGCTGACCCAAATGCTTCGGCTCCATCGACTGCTCCGCGTTCAACCCCGCCGAACTTGTCAAGTGCCCAAATCTGAATAGAGCGCCTGAATCATTGAAAAATAAGCTAATATTCCTACCTGTTCCCTTGCATGATTCATGCGCGCAGAAGCGCACAATAGAAGCAGATCTGGATTGCTCTCTCTCTGTTTCTCCTTCTCCGATTCGGTGCGCCCCTCCCAAGTCATTTCCTGAGAGGAACCTGTGATCTAAATGATTGATACGCGAAACTTTGCTGCGGAACCCGTGCTGTAAATGCCCTGAAACCAGGAGGTTTCCGTAAACCCCCGGGGTGGGGGAGGTGGGGGGGTATAGGGGTATGGACCGGGCACTTGCCTGACAGATTGAACCGGGAAAATTCCCGGCACCGCATAGGCAAATCGCCGGCCGAGGATTTGGGCATCGCGACGACGGCCTATGGCGTTCTGTCGCGGGGACTGCTTTCCGGATCATCCCTTGCCGGGCCGGGCGACTTCCGGGGGCATTTCCCGCGCTTCCGCGGCGAGAACCGTTCGCGCAATGCGGGCCTGGTAGAAGAACTGGGAGCGATTGCCGCCCGCAAGGGTTTCAGCCTGAGGAATCAACAGAAGGGATTGATGCCTCGCTCGCCCATCTCACCGAAAATCCCGAGCAGATTGGTGAGGCCCAGCATCTCCTTCACCCGCTTGCCCAGGTTGATGAGCTCCAATTGGCATCCGGTGCGCTTGCAGGCCACGTAGATCCGCACCAGCGTGCCGATGCCCATGCTGTCGACCCACTCCAGGTTCGTCAGGTCCAGCACGATCCGTTTGTTGTCGGGAATCAGCCCTTGGATCTTGTTGTTAAAGAAACTGCACACGCCCGACACCAGGCGGCCGCTGCATAGGACGACGACGCACTCGTCGCCTTTACGCTCGACCGTGACGGTGAGCGAGATGGGTGAGGTTTCAGTTGGCATGGGCAGCACCTTGGGAAGCTGGAAGATGAAAAAGCCGGAACGACTGCTGTCATTCTGCCAGTGAAACACCCTGAGAGGAAACAGGAAAATGAAGAAGGTTTGCTTGGGGCGTGCAGCGGTGTCCGGATACGGGCTCGGGGAGATGGCCGCCGCGGCAAATTAGAATCGAGCGGTGAGCCAATCGTTTGAAATTGGCCCCGTGCAGGTGGGCGCCGGGCGGCTGTTTCTGATCGCGGGTCCTTGCGTGATCGAATCGGAAGCGCATGCGCGGACGATGGCCGAGGCGATCCAGCGGATCACGTCGGACGTAGGAATTCCCTGCATTTTCAAAGCCAGCTACGACAAGGCCAACCGCACCAGCGTGAAGAGCTTTCGCGGGCCGGGGCTGAGGGAGGGAACGCGCATCCTGGGCCGGCTGGCCAAGGATACGGGGCTGCCCGTGCTTACGGATGTGCACGAACCTGCGCACTGCGAGGTGGCCGCGGAGGCTGTGGATGTGCTGCAGATTCCGGCATTCCTGTGCCGGCAAACGGATCTGCTGGCGGCGGCGGGGAAAACGGGGCGGGCGGTCAATATCAAGAAGGGGCAGTTCGTCGCACCGTGGGACATGGCGCATCCCCTCGACAAGGTGCGGTCGACAGGCAACGAGCGGGTGTTTCTGACCGAGCGAGGCGCCAGCTTCGGATACAACACGCTGGTGGTGGACTACCGCTCGCTTCCCCAAATGCGGCGAATGGCGCCGGTGGTGTTCGACGGCACGCACTCGGTGCAGCAGCCCTCGGCGGGCAACGGGGTGAGCGGCGGGCAGCCGGAGTTCATCCCCGTGCTGGTGCGGGCGGCGGTGGCGGCGGGGGTGGACGGGATTTTTCTCGAGGTCCACGACGATCCGGCGCAGGCGATGTCCGATGGGGCAAATGCGCTGCGGCTGGACCTGTTGAAACCGTTGCTGGAGCGGCTGATGGCGATCCATGAGGCAGCTTCCGGGCTTCTAGATGTCAGGTCTCAAAATCGAGATCTGGGGCACCCGGCCGAAGGAGCGAGCGAATGACAGCTACGAGATTGGTGGAAGCTACAGCGACGCTGCGCGCGGGCGATGTAACCGCGCTGGCCGAGTGGTATCGCGACAAACTCGGATTCTCGATCACGATGAGCTGGGGCGAGCCGGCGGAGTACGCCCGGGTGCAGCGGGACGCGGTGGAGTTGGGGATTGGGCTGCTCGGCGAGCGGTTCGGGCCCGCGTCGGTGTATGCGATTGTGACCGGCGTCGACGCCCTGTATGCGGAGTTTGCCGGGCGCGGCGTGCGGGTGGGCCGGGAGATCGGAGATCAGCCTTATCGCATGCGGGATTTCGATCTCCTGGATCCGGAGAGGAACCGCATTTGCTTTGGCGAAGCTCTTGAGCGGGTGACTGGAGCGGCCGCGGTGAATTCCGGTGGCTGAAGAAGCTCTATCTCTTTGTTGCGGCTGCACGGTTCGACTGAATCGAGCCCTTTACAAGTATCGGTTTGAATCGGAGTTCACAAACCATGGAGCGGCGGAAGTTTCTGGCAGGAAGCGCAGCAGCGGGCGTGATCGCCGTGAATGGTGCGGCCAGCGATTTCATTACTCAGACGGGGGGCGCGTATCATGGCGGCCCCGACCTGATACGGCATCGCTTCGGCGTGAACTACACCCCGTCGCACAACTGGTATTTCTGCTGGAATGACTGGAATGCGGACCCCATTCGGCGCGACCTGGATGCGATTGCGGCGCTGGGGGCCGATCACCTGCGAATCATGCTCATCTGGCCGTTCTTCCAGCCCAATCCCAAGTGGGTGAGCACGGCGCACCTCGAGCGGCTGGATCAGCTGCTTGGGCTGATGGGCGAGCGGAACCTGGATGCGCTGGTGACAGCGTTCACCGGGCAGTTGAGCGGATGGTTTTTTCTGCCTTCGTTCAATCGCCTTTCGGAGGGCTTCTACACCGATCCCAAAATGTGGGCGGCGGAAGAGCTGTACATTCGGCAGTTGGCGCGGATCATGAAGCCGCACTCGAACGTGATCGGGTTCGATTTCGGCAACGAGCTCAACACCTGCTGGAGCGCGCCGGTGGATGCGGGCGACGCCTGGATGAAGAGGATGTTCGCGCTGATGAACGAGCTACTGCCAGACCATCTGCACGTGAACGGCGTAGATCATCATCCGTGGTTCGAGCCGGACACGTTTTCGCCGCAGGCGCTGGCGGCCGCGCGGTTCCCGGTGATGCATTGTTATCCGTTCTGGACGGGCGCGATGAAGTATGGCGGCGCGATGGATCCGCCCAGTGTGAAGCTGCTGGCCGGAATGGCGGCGCTGATCCGGTCTTATGCGGGGTCAAACGAAAAGCCGGTGTTTGCGGGCGAGTTCAACACCTGCATCGAGGAGCTGCCGGAGAAAGGCCAGGCGGAGTGGCTCGAGAAGGCGGTGCACGCGGCCATCGAGCAGGGCGTGAGCTGGTTCAGCTACTGGGATTCGCACGACGTGGATCGCAAGTTCGATTTCAACCCGCTCGAGTACAGCCTGGGGCTGCTGACCAACGACGGGCGCGTGAAGGAGCAGGGACGGGTGTTCCAGCGGCTGGCGGAGGCGTATCGCGGAAAGCCGGTTGTGTTTCCGAAGGGCGCGCCGCCTGCGCCTCCAACAGACCGCACCGACAAGGGCACTTGGGCGTGGCTGCTGGAATGGATGGAGTGGAAGGCGAAGAGCGCGTGAGGGCGCAGCGTCCATGGATTCGTGAACTCGAGTCCTGCAATCGTGGCCCTTCGAAACAAATCAGCGAATCGCCGCTGATTCGGAAGTTAAGACGAAACAGCAGGTCCTTCGCTGCGCTCAACATGACCGCGTATCTTTTGAGGCCGGCGAGCGCATTTCCAATTGTGCCCGCGTCAATTGTTGATAGATTCACAATCATGCCCGCAGGGCCCGGCACCGCTCCGCGGAAGATGCGGTTTCTTCCGCTCGTCGCCGCCACGTTCTTCATGGTGTCGGGCGGGCCTTACGCAATCGAAGACATTCTGGGCGGCGCGGGTTTCGGCTGGGCGATCCTCATTCTGCTGATGCTGCCTTTCATCTGGAGCCTGCCAACGGCGCTGATGATCGGCGAACTGGCCTCCGCGATTCCGGCCGAGGGCGGATTCTACGTGTGGGTGCGACGCGCCATGGGGCCGTTCTGGGGCTACCAGGAAGGATGGCTGTCGCTGGCGGCGAGCATCTTCGACATGGCCATCTATCCGGCGTTCTTCGTCAGCTACCTGGGCAAGTTCAACCCCGCGCTGACTGACGGCTGGCACGGAATGGCGTGGAAGCTGGCGGTGGTGGTGCTGTGCTGCCTGTGGAATCTGCGCGGGGCGCCGGCGATCGGCGAAGACTCGGTGTGGATGTCGGCGCTGCTGCTGGCGCCGTTCGCGGTCTTCGTCGGCCTCGGCGTGTGGCGGGGCATCGCGCAGCATCCGGCCGTGCACTGGAGCGGCCCGGCATCCGAGCAGCGCGCTTTCGACGGCAATCCTGGTGGCCATGTGGAACTACATGGGCTGGGACAACGCCTCCACGGTCGCGCAGGAAGTGGAGAATCCGCAGCGCACCTATCCGCGCGCGATGATTGCGGCCACCATCGTCGTTGCGGTGACGTATATGCTGCCGTTGCTGGCCATGGCGGTGGCGGGACTTTCGGTGGAGCAGCTTTTCGACCGGCGACTGGATCGGCGCAGCGCGCACGCTGGGCGGGCCGCTGCTAGGGACCGCGATCGCCGCCGGCGGCGTGATCACCGGCGTGGGCATGTTCAACGCGCTGGTGATGAGCTACACGCGACTGCCCATGGCCATGGCCGAGGAAGGCATGCTGCCGCGCGCGCTGGCCAGCGCAATCGGCCGCGGGAGTGCCGTGGGTGAGCGTGCTGTTCTGCGGCCTGGCGTGGGCGCTGGCGTTGAGCCTCACGTTCGAGCGGTTGATCTCGATCGACTTGATTCTTGTACGGATCGAGCCTGCTGCTGGAGTTCGTGGCGCTGGTGGTGCTGCGCATCAAGGAGCCATCGCTGCACCGGCCGTTCAAGGCGGGGAACCTGGCGTTTGCGATGGCGCTGGGCGTGGGGCCGGCGGCGCTGATCGGCTTTGCGCTGTATGCCTCGCGTGCCGACACGGTGAAGCTGGGACACGGTTCCATGCCGGCGGTGCTTTTCTCGGTGCTGGTGGGATTGCTGGGACCGGTTCTCTACTGGGTCACGGTTCCGCGGCGGGTGCGCGCGCGGAGTTTGAGCGTGGAACCGGTGGGGGATTGAACGGGGCATGGTCAGGATCGTAATGCCCCACCCAGGCAAAGCCAGGATGGGGCACCCGGCGAGAGATCGAGCGAAAAGCAGGTGCTTCGTCCCCTTCCCGCGTCAGGGTCCTCAGGATGACAGCTGCAAAAACCGGAATGGCAGCTGATTCGAAATCAGGAACAAGGCGGCGAGCCTTCCACTCTCGCCGCCTTTTTTGTGCTGCGCGTACAACAACTATCGTGCGGAAGTGGCTTCGAGGTTGACCCTGTCTGCAATTTCGGAGAGCACGGCGTCGGCGTTCTCTTCTTCGGCTTCGATGGATTCGAGCACTGCTGCATCTTCGTCGAGCGAAAGAATCTCGGCCCAGCGGCGCAGCGTTCCATAGACAGCGATTTCGTGGTGCTCCACCTGTTGCGCCGCCCCGATAAGCGCAATGTCGCGGACGTTGGGATCGGTTGCGTCCTTGATCACGTCGGACGCTTCGGATGACAGGCCGCCGATCACTTTGCAGGTTTCGGTGGTGGCTTCGCCGATATGCTTGCGGAGCAGGCTCTCGATGCTGGAGACGTGGCCCTGGGTTTCGTCCAGGTGCATGCGGAACGCATCGGACAATTCCGGATCGGTGGAGTTCTGAATCAGGTCGGGCAAGGACTTGACGATCTTCTCCTCCATGTCCAGCGCCTTTTTCAGATGGTTGATGTACAAGGTGCGCAGGTCCTCGATATGCGCTGAGAACAACTTCATAGGCAATTCCTCCGGTGCTTCGATTTGTCCCGGACTCCCGTATGGATTGGGACATGACTGTGGTGTGGCTCCGATGACCCGCTGTCGTCGCGCCATCGTCGAATGCTGACTGAGATTCTCCTGTCGAGAGTTTCCCGGGCTGGTGAACCATGCCGAGATTTGTCACCTGGACGAGATCGATGCGCAGCCCGTTCCCGGCACTCCGCCGTCCAGCTACTATGAGCGGGGTTCATCGGCCATGGTTGCCCGGATAGTGGGAATTGCCGACCGTTCGCATGAGCATAGAAAACGGAAGGGCCACTCGGCCGGCGGGAGTGCCCCCGTTTCTCCTGTTTGTGTCGGTCAGCGGGCGGCTTTGACGTGGAGTTGCTTTTCCTTGAGTTTCTTTTCCCTGTTCTCGACAAAGTTGCGGGCGGAGTAGGTGACGCGGTCGCGGGCATAGGCTGCGTCGTGCCAGCCCTTGATCTCCACGCGCTTGCCTTCGAGGTCCTTGTAGATGGAGAAGAAGTGGGTGATCTCCTTGAGCATATGGGGATAGATATCGGTGTAATTCCAGATGTTGGTGTAGCGGGGATTGTTCTTGCCGACGGCGAGAACCTTTTCGTCGAGAACGCCCTGGTCGAGCATTTCCATCAGGCCGATGGGCCGGACTTCCTGCACGCAGCCGGGAAAGCTGGGACTGGGGACCAGCACCAGCACATCCAGCGGGTCGCCGTCGTCGCTCAGCGTGGAGGGAATAAAACCGTAGTCGCCGGGGTAATGGACAGGCGAATGCAAGTTCCGATCCAGCTTGAACACGTGGAGTTCCTTGTCGTATTCGAACTTGTTGGTGCCGTCCTTGGGGATTTCAATCACCGCGCGGAAAACCTCGGGGGAACGGTCGCCGATGGGCAACTCCAGGTAATTCGCCATGCGTGCTCTCCTTCGCTGCTGGACTTGGGTTAAGTATGAGGTCTTGGATGCAGCCTCGGAGGCCGGGGCGCATCCTCCGAAGCAATGTTCCCGACCGCGAACGAATGAATGCGAGGACCGGCGGAACGAGCGGCGGGGCAAGGCCCACGGAACTACTATAATCACGGATTATGAAGGCGCATGTCTATGTCACATTGAAGCCATCGGTGCTGGACCCCCAGGGCCAGACGATCCAGAACGCACTGCGCAAGATCGGGTTTTCAGAGGTTTCCGGCGTGCGCCAGGGCAAGTATTTCGCGGTGTCGCTGGCTGACGGCGTGAGCGCCGATTCGGCGCGGACGCAGGTGGAACGCATTGCCCGCGAGGTGCTGACCAACCCCGTGATCGAGGAATTCACGTACCGGATGGAGGAATGAAAAGGCAGGGAACAAGGGACTGACGGAACCAGGGGACAAGGAAGCAAAGCGGTTGTCCCCGCTTGCCCGGCCTCGGGTCCCGTAGAATCGTTGCATGTGCGGCATTGTTGGATATGTGGGACCCAAGAAGGTGGTCCCGGTCATTATTGAGGGACTGCGGCGCCTCGAGTACCGCGGCTACGACTCTGCCGGAATCGCAATTGGAAGTCCGGCCAGCGACAAGCTGGCAGTGTGGCGGGCGCCGGGCAAACTGCGCAACCTGGAAGAAATCCTGCGTGATAACCCGCCGGAAGGCACGTTTGGAATCGGCCACACCCGCTGGGCTACGCACGGACGGCCGACTGAAGAAAATGCGCATCCCCACCGCGATTGCGACGGACGCATCGTGGTGGTGCACAATGGCATTGTCGAAAACTATCTCGAGCTGAAGCACGAACTGACCGCCAAGGGCCACCGGTTCGTCACCGAGACTGATACCGAGGTCATCGCCCACCTGATCGAGCAGGTGCAGAAGGACGCGCAAGGCGCGGGCGCGCCGCTATGCCTTGAGCAGGCGGTGCGCATTGCCGTGAAGCGGCTGACGGGCGCATTCGCGCTGGGGATTCTGTCGGCCAGCGAGCCGGACAAGATCGTCGCCGCGCGTTCGGGACCGCCGGTAGTGATCGGCGTGGGCGAGGGCGAGTCGTTTATTGCTTCCGATATTCCGGGCATTCTTCACCATACGCGCGACGTGTATTACCTGGCCGACGGGGACATGGCGATCCTCACCCGCGATGGAGTGAAGCTGACCGACTTCAACGGCAAGCCGATCGAGCGGCAGATCACGCATATCCAGTGGGATCCCATCCAGGCGGAAAAGGGCGGCTACAAGCATTTCATGCTCAAGGAAATCTGGGAGCAGCCGCGCGCCATCCGCGACACCACGCTGGGCCGGGTTTCGCTCGATTCCGGCAAGGTATTCCTGGGGGAGATGGAGATACCGGACGAGGAGCTGGCGTCGGCTTCGAGCATCAACATGGCGGCATGCGGCACGAGCTGGCACGCGGCCATGGCGGGTAAATACATGATTGAACGGCTGGCGCGGATGCCGGTGGACGTGGACTACGCCAGCGAATACCGCTACCGCAACCCCATTCCCGACCGCAACGCGCTGGGATTGCTGATTACGCAGTCGGGCGAGACGGCCGACACGCTGGCGGCGCAGCGGGAGATGGTCGCGCTGGGCTCGAAGACCGTGGCCATCTGCAACGTGGTAGGGGCGATGGTGGCGCGCGAGTCGCACGGCGCCATCTACACGCACGCGGGGCCGGAAATCGGGGTCGCATCGACCAAAGCGTTCACGGCGCAGTTGACGGCGCTGTTCATCCTGGCGATGAAACTTGGTCAACTTCGCGGCCGGCTCGACAAAGAACGATCCGTAGGGCTGATGGAGGAGTTGAGCCGCATACCCGCCAAGATCGAAGAGGTATTGAAGTCGCGTTCCGAACAGTGCGAGAAGCTGGCTCGCGAATTCAGCAATGCGCGCGATTTCCTGTATCTGGGGCGCGGGATTCATTTCCCCATCGCCCTGGAGGGCGCGCTGAAGCTGAAAGAGATCTCCTATATCCATGCCGAAGGTTACCCGGCCGGCGAAATGAAGCACGGACCGAACGCACTGATCGACGAGACGCTGCCGGTGGTGGTGCTGGCCACGCGCGACCAAGCCGATCCGGCGTCGAAGCTGCGCTACGAGAAGACGCTGTCGAACATCCAGGAAGTGACCGCGCGGTCGGGGCGAGTGATTGCGATCGCCACCGAGGGCGATCACACAATCGGGGGCCTGGTGGAACACGTCATCCATATTCCGCCGGCGTTTGAAATGCTGTCTCCACTGATCGAGATCGTGCCGCTGCAGTTGCTGGCCTATTACATCGCCGTGCGGCGCGGGTGCGACGTAGATCAGCCAAGGAACCTGGCCAAATCGGTGACGGTGGAATAGGCGGCCACGAAGGGGACACTGCGCGACGCGTGCTGCTGCTGCTGCTTTGGAACTGAATCATCTATTTTTGCCTACTGAGTAAATTAACCCCCTACTGTGTAAATATTCTGCCTACTGACCGGGGCACGGGCCGCGTATGCTCAAGGGCCTCCTGTGCTGTCTACAGAAAGACGTCCCGGATGCCGCACCACGACGTCGGCGTAACCTACACCGTCATAGGTTGGGTAACCTTTGATTCCGATCCTCGGTTCCCTCGGCACATTTGTTGCACACACTGGCCGATGCACGAGATTTCAGCGGGCTGCATTCAGATGCCCCGGAGTGGCTGATGCCGGATCAGCCTACCGGCTCGTGTATGACCGGCCCCACGTCATTGCCGAAGCCTAGGGCGTTTCGGGTACTAATCCGTGATGGATCCCTGGAATGATGCTGGATGAGTGCTTTGGGCTGTTGGCGCTATTTGACAGGACGTCAAGGCCAACGGCTCGAGACTGGCCCTTGTCTGGCTGTTCACCCTCGATTAGAGATTAGAGGGGACCGTTGGGCTCAGAAGTCCTTCACGATCCAGGCATTGCTGTCGGATGGAGTCGCCTCCGCTACCAGGCCGTAGCGTCCGTCGGGAGACTGAATCATAAATCCGAAGCTGATATTCGAGCTTCCCTGCAGCACCACCTTGGCCTTGCCGGTCTGATCCACTTCAAGAATGACCGGAACTCCATTGGGCGCCTGGCTGGCCACGAACACAGTCTGGCCGCTTGTCCCCCAATCGCCGCCGTGCACGGGCCAATCTTTAACGGTCACGTCGTGTGCCGCTCCTGTCGCCACGGAAAAAAATCGGATGCGATGTGGATCGAGAAAGAGGGCAAGCTTCGATCCGTCAGCCGAAAGAGTCCAGTTCGGCCTCTTGTTGGGGATTCTCAACAGTTCGCGTCCCGCCCCATGTTCCAGATCGAAGGAGCGAAAGACGACATCCTGGCCATCGATCTGGCTGTAGATGCAGAGCGTTGATGGGGCCTCCGCGCACTGGTGGACGCCAAGCCCCTTTCCCTGAATCACTACGCGCGGAGCTCCACCCGCGAGAGGCTTGCTCATAAGCGACGCAGGAAACGACACGTCCTCCGGGTTGGATGAAGACAAATAAAGCACGTGCGATCCATCCGCACTGAGGCGCGGGAGTGTGATGCTGCGCCCCTCAGCCAGGACCTCGGGCGTGGTTTCTTCGATAGCCTGTTTGTAGAGTTTCCACGTGCCGTTGCGGTTGGAGACGAACAGCACAGCCTTGCTGTCGGCAGTCCAGGCAGTGGCAAGGTTAACGTTGGCGTCGAGAGTCAGGCGGCGAGGCTCATTCCATCGGTGTAATGCAGTGTCGAAACTGGCGATGAAAACCTGAGGCGCGACGGTTCTTCTCCAGACGACCAGGCGCTTGCCATCCGCGGTGCCGCTCATGGAACCGATGCTGCCCTCGGCCTGGGTGACCGGTTGTGGAGGGCCGGCGGCCTTTCCGGTCCGCTCGTCCACGCGGATCGAGTAGACGCCATAGTGGTTTTGCCTGCTGGCCGGATCTTCACGGTAGGAGAAAAGAATGCGCCCATCCGGGGCCCACCAGAGAGCCTCTCCAATTCGAGGATCATCGACGACCACGGTTGCGGCCTCGCCGTTCGGACCGACGATCTTCAACGAGTGTACGTCCTCAATAAGGACAGGGCCGGAAACGAAGTGGCTCTCGATGTAGGCGAGATGTTGTCCGGTCGGAGACCATGCCGCTGACTGAATCCAGTTTTCGAAGATACCGGCTTTTTTCGTTTCGCCGCTGGAAACGACCTTTCGGGGATTGGCCCCGTCGGAATCGATCATCCACATTTCGTTCACATTTGGTGTCGGCAGATAAGCAATCCGCGATCCATCCGGTGACACATATCCTGCCTTTGCGTCCTTCATCATCTCCTGCGGTTCACCCCCCAGCATGGAGAGCTTGTAAAGGCTCGAATTCAACGGGCCAAATAAACCGTAATCCAGCGGCTGTTCTGGGATTCTTCTCACCAGAAGGTGAGTCCCGTCAGGGAACCAGCTTTCCGGCAAGGCGACGAAGCCTTTGGGCAGGCTCCAGGGGCGCGTTTCGCCACTGGAAATCTGGCGTAAATAGAGTCCAGTCGGATCCGCATAGGCCACGTACTTGCCATCGGGCGAGATGACCGCATGGCTAACCGGAACCTCGGAGGGATTCGCTGTGAGCCGCTGCTCCATCGCCAGATGGGGCGCATTGGCAGAGCTGGCGGAGTGGGCGCCGATCAACCGTCTGAGAACGAATCCGGCGGCGAGAAGCAGGAGGACCGCCACCGCGGCCCCGGCCAACAGAAGCTTTCGCGGTCGTTGCCCGGGGCGCTTGTGTTCCGTGGTGCCGGTCGGCGACTCCAGCGGCGTCAGTTGAGGTCCGCGGGCCTCCTCAGGCGCGTCCTTGGCAGTGCGCCTTTCTTCATTCAACGGGGTCGACTCGGCTGCGACGGAAGAACTGAAACGATCCTCTCTAGCGGCTACTTCACATAGAAATCGGTACCCGAGCGTCGGGACCGTCAGAATATAGCGCGGCTCGCGGGGGTCGTCGTCGAGCACCCGGCGAAGCTGCGCAATGGCGCGCGTGACTGAATTGTCTGAGACAGCTACTTCGTTCCAGACCGACGCCACGATCTCGTCTTTGCTCACCAATCGGCTGGGGTTGCGGATCAGGAATAAGAGAACCCTGAATGCTGTCGGCTCGACAGGTAGGCGCTCGCCTCCCTTGATCAGAAGGAACTCCCGTTCTCTGACTTCGATGTCTTCGAAGTTGAAAACAAGATACTGGCGTTCCGTCACGAACCATCACCTTTCGTAAGCGAAAAAATCCAGGCACCGTCACGACCGTGTTTCCCCATGCGCACAGAGTTCACCCAGCCTACCCGGCTGAGGTGATCTCAAATTTCGATTTTCAAGAGTTTGCTTTTCGCTGGTCTCGCCGCCGCCGCAATTTCAATCGTCAACGCCAAACCGCACCGCCCGGGAAACGTAGACAGTTTACGCCCGCGGCTCATTCAAAACGTCCAGATTATCGTTCCGGTGACCATCAATCACGGCGGCCCGTACGACTTCCTGTTGGATACGGGAGCACAAATCACGACCGTGGATCCGGCGCTGGCAAAAACGCTGGATCTGAAGATTGAAGGCACGACAGCAATCATAGGGGTGGGCAACTACGCGCGAACCCCGTTTACCAGGCTCGATTCGGTGCAGGCCGGTTCCGAGGTGGTGGAGCAGGTCATGGCTGTGATTCAGGATCTGGGTCAGATCCAATTGGCGGATGCGCGGGTACGCGGCGTACTGGCCGGAAACTTCCTGGAGCACTTCGAGCTTTTGATTGACTACCGGCAACGCCTCATCTGCCTCGACAAGGGCGACGCATTGAAGCCGGAGATCAAAGGGCAGCATATTGGGTTGGTCATGGAACCCGATTCGGGGAGGAGGCCTTCCAAGCCGCAAGCACTGACGGTGGCTGCTCAGCTCTCCGGGATCGGGAAGGAATCGTTACTACTGCGGCTCGACTCCGGCAGCAACGCGCCCATTCTCTATCCCTCCGGGCAGACCGCGCACCTGGTGGAAACCGGAACGTCCCGGTTGAGCAGCCGGGGAACGGACGATGTGAGCCATGCATTCGCTGTTTTGGCCAGACAACAGGTGCGGATTGGCCCGCATACCCTTCGCGCGATCCCGTTTGCCATGCCCGTGAGCACGACGACAAATCTCCCCGCGCCGGAGGTGGATGGGCTATTGCCGACTGCGCTGTTCCAGCGTGTGTCCATCAATTACGCTCACCACTACGCTGTCCTGGAGCCGTAGTAGATTGCACTGCCGGATGGAGACAATGGCTGACTTTACCGGCCCATCGCGAATTCGACCTCGGTTTATGACAAATCGCCTAATCACTCATCGACTCGGACTACTCCCCAAAAGTCGGTCAGCGTCCGGGTTTCCAGTTGTCGGCCCCGCCCGATCCCTGGCCGGATGGGCGTTTGAACTAAGTCGCTGGCGCGACGGGCGCTGCGGCGTAGGCCTCCGAGTGGTCTTCTTGCCGGTATAGGGTGTGGGTCACAAGGAGGTTCACTGTGACCCATCTTCGGCAGTTGATGCTGGATGAACTCCAGCGTCGCAACTACTCCCCAAGCACTGTCCGCTGCTACATCCACGCGGTGGAGGATTTTTCGAAGCACTTCCACCGCTCGCCCGAACGCCTCGGCCCAGGCCATATTCGCGAGTACCAGGTGCACCTGTTTCGGGATCGGAAGTTGTCGGCTGGCACGATCCAGAGCCGTTGTGCTGCTCTGCGGTTTCTCTTCGTCAAGACTCTTCGGCGCCCGTACCTGCTCGATGAGATTCCTTTTCCCAAGCGGCCCAGGAAGCTGCCGACCGTACTCAGTCCAGAAGAGGTGGCGCGGCTGATTGATTCGGCTCGGAACCTGATGCATCGCACTATGCTGATGACGCTCTATGCGACCGGGCTGCGGAGAGCTGAGTTGTGTCACCTGAAGGTCACCGACATCGACAGTGAACGCATGGTTATTCATGTCCATCAAGGCAAGGGCAGCCGCGATCGTGATGTTCTGTTGACCTCGAAGCTTCTGGAGACTCTGCGAGAGTACTGGCGCTGGATGAAGCCGAAGACCTATCTGTTTCCAGGTATGGTGAACAACTGGCGGGCAGATGTGCCCATCACGGAGAAGATCGTCTGGGATGCTGTTGCTCACGCAGCCAGGCAGGCCGGCATCAAGAAGCATGTATCTCCCCATACGCTCCGGCACAGTTTCGCCACTCACATGCTGGAAGCCGGCGCCGATCTGCGCACCATCCAGGTGCTTCTCGGACACTCCAAGCTCGAACACTCGACCGTCTATCTGCACCTGTCACGACGCCACCTGCAGGCGATTCCCAGTCCGCTTGAAGCGATCGAAGTGTCACGTCCCGATGAGATAAAACGCTCCAGGAGACGGATGAAGCGATGAGCCGGCCCACCCTCGAGGTGGCCGACATCGTCCGTAGAACGGGCAACAGTTTCTGGCAACAGCAGCAGTCGCATCTTGCGTGGCCGCATCGCAAGGTACTCGATGCCATCGTCCGCTGCCGCACCGCGGCACTGGGCGGTCACCGCGATCAGTGCGTCCGCTGCGGCCATCAGGCCATCTCGTTCAACTCATGCCGCAACCGGCACTGCCCCAAGTGCCAGGGGAACGCGCGTGCCAAGTGGCTGGCCGCGCGCTCGGCTGAGCTGTTGCCCGTTTCATACTTCCACGTCGTCTTCACGCTGCCGCATGAGCTTTCCGCTCTTGTCCTGCAGAACAAGCAGCTGCTTTACGATCTTCTCTATCGCACCAGCGCTGCCGCGATGCTCGAGCTGGCTCGCGATCCCAGGCACCTGGGAGCCGACATCGGATTCCTCGGCGTGCTCCATACATGGGGGCAGAACCTCGAGCATCATCCCCATATCCACTACATCGTTCCTGCCGGCGGCCTGGCTCTCGACGGTTCCAGATGGATCGAGTCCTCGCCGCGCTTCTTTCTGCCTGTCAGAGCGCTCAGCGAAGTCTTCCGCGGCAAGTTCTGCGAGCAGCTACGTGAACTGTTTCAGCAGAACAGACTGCAGTTCCATGGCTCAGTCGAACAACTTGCCGCACCTGGCGCATTCAGCCACTTACTCTGGCAACTCAGCTTGAAGGACTGGGTGGTCTACGCCAAGCCACCCTTCGGCGGCGCCGAACACGTTCTCAACTACCTGGCCCGCTACACCCATCGCGTCGCTATCTCCAACCATCGGCTCGTGGCCTTCGAGAACGATCGCGTCTCCTTCCGCTGGCGTGACTACGCACACGGCGGCAAGAAGAAGATCATGACCGTTTCCGCTCATGAGTTCCTGCGCCGCTTCCTGCTGCATGTACTGCCAGGCGGCCTGGTGCGCATCCGACACTTCGGACTCTTCGCCAACCGCAGCCGAGGTCCTGCGCTCCAACGTTGCCGCGCTCTGCTCGGCACGACGGCCTGCATCGATCCGCCCGATCCGCCTGGCCTGCGCTGTCCAGCATGCTCCGGCCTTATGTTCGTCGTCGATCGGCTCACCTGCGCCCAGCTTTACTTCCAGTCGAACCTGGCCCCGTCCCAGCCAAGGAGGTGCAGTGTTGACAGCTCATGACAGCCTCACGGACCCCAACTTCAACGCTGTCGTGTTCGCGCACGCTATGCCGGAGTGTGCACTGGCTGCAACCACCAACCACTCAAGGCGCATTTGCGAGTACAACTTCAGCCTCGCCTACCCCGGAATCGGCCTCCGTGCAGCCCGATTCGTTCACCGCGTCGAGTCAACAACCAACAAAGCCATCATCCCGCCGATTGAAATCCCATAGGTAGATCACCGCGCCCGTCCCGCCACCGACTTACTTCAAACGACCCTATCGAAACTGCCCCCAAAAACTCCTGGGCAATCCACCATCGTTGCGTTGGGGCAGTCCCGATAGGGACCTAACGTTTTTCGTTACTAATCGATTAATTGGCTAACCAGTCTGTCGGGGCAGGCACTCGAAAAGCATTCAGCTAACTGGCGAGAACCAAAGGCCGGAGTAGTGATGCTTTCATCTTGGCCGCGACGCCACTCACGGCTGATGGGATTGGGCCGCGCGAATGGCGGCCCGGTTGTCGAATCGGTAGCCCAGGGTATTGGTCCATTGGTTGTAATCGAAGGTGCCGCCGCGCTGGGCGGTGAAGGCGCTTTGTAAAAACAGGCGCGCCCCCAGGTTCATATCGAACATGCTATTGATGAAGTAGGAGTTGTTGGTGGCGGCGAGGGAGGAATTGTAATCGTAGCGCCCGCCTTGCAGGTCGAGCCGGAAGCGCTCGCCGAGGTCCCTCATCACGCTGACGGTTTTGTAAGTGCCGGAGGCAAAGCCGCTGTCGAACTTCGAGTAGCGGGCATCGAAGGAGAGCCCGGTCTTAAAGACATTGGTGATCGTGGCTCCCAGTTGTTCATTCAGCGAACTCTTGGCGTCGTTGGAGTTATTGCTTCGCCCTATGCCCGCATACCCGATGAGGTGCAGCGGGAACCGGAGGCGCACGCCTCCGTTAAGCCCCTGATACAGGTACTTATCCAGGAGGCCGGTTCCCACCAGGGCGGCATCGTAGGTGGGGACGTCGCGGAAGTAGGTATCGGAAAAATCCAGGTCTACGCGGGGGTGCACCTGGAGGCGCACGGTAAGCAGGCTTTGTCCCAGGCCCCAACCCACGGCGGGCTCGCCGGGATTGGCGGTTGGCTTATCGACCTGCATGGAATGAAAGACCGACAAATATCTGCCATAGGAGAAGTTGCTCTCGGTGAAGAGGAACGGCCTGTCGACAGACCACTTGATCATGTCCATGCCGGTGCCGGCAGTGACGGAGTAGTGAAAATCCTCAAAGCTTCCACCGTGGACATTGAAGAAGACGCCGCCCAATTCGCGGTCCGGATTGTAGTTCCACGCGGTGGGATCGGGAGAGGAACCGAAGAAGCCTCCGAGGATGGTTCTCAAAGAGGGCCTCCAACCCACAAAACCGCCGTCGATCGTCTCCAGGCTGGCGGCGTAGGGAAGGTACATGCGTCCGAACGAAGCGGTCCATGGGGACTGGGGGTTGATGTAGGAGAGGCTCATGAGGTAGGTGCGATTCATGAGGTCCTGGATGGACTGCTGGCCGGCGGGCGCCTGCTGGAGGGTCCCGCGCCAGTAGCCGATGAGGTTCCAATGGGTGCCGAAGATGCGGGTGAAATCGGCGCGGACAATCATTCCATATTCGGAGGAGTTACTGGCTCCCTGGCCCAGTTGCTGGATAGTGCTC
Source organism: uncultured Acidobacteriota bacterium (assembly GCA_963706455.1). Taxonomy (GTDB): domain Bacteria; phylum Acidobacteriota; class Terriglobia; order Terriglobales; family Acidobacteriaceae; genus Telmatobacter. Next base: position 134,816 of record CAVPNO010000125.1, read on the forward strand.
ATGGTGAAACCGAAGCGGCCCCGCATCTGATTGATTTCGGGAAGGGGCGGGCGGGGTACCTCGTCGCGCACTTCCTCATCCATTGGATCCTCATCGCCGCTGAAGCTGAGGACCATGGGGTAATGGCGGCTGCTTCCCCTGGCATCCTTGTCGATGAGGTTCTTGATCTCGGAATCGGGAAGGGACACGACATCCTGATCCGTCAGGTCACGGCTTTTGGCGGTTACTTCACAGACGGCTGAGGTGGAGGCAACGGAAATAACTTTGAGCCGGGCAATAATGCCGGGCTCAATTGCCTTGTTTGCGGGATCGGAGGGAGAAAGGCGCGTGTTCTCCCTGAGGATTAACTGCGTGTCTTCGGCAAGACCGGAACTGGATCCACCGTCGATGTAGACACTGGTTCCGTTCACGTATTTGATGTGAAAATCGGTGCGGGCGGGCGCATCGGGAAGTGGAGGTGCGGGTGGCGCCGAGGGATCGACCCTCTGCGCCAGGCAGGCGGGCGCGGCAAGAAGCAGCAGAAACAACCAGGAGATTCGCATGGGTTAACCGCCTCCACCGTTCTTGTGGCATGCATAGCAGTTCGCGCTGTTGTACACATATCCATTCACGTTGGGGTGCTGGAAGTTGGCCGCGTTATTGCCACCATGGCAACCGGTGCAGGTAAAGACCGAATAGTCGGAGGAATTTGTGTGGCACGTGGTGCAGACGCCGTTGGCATTGCCGTGATTCACGCTAAAGAAGGTGTGATAGGTGGAGGGCAGGGTGGCCGGCGTCCAACCAGTGGTGGTATGGCAGGTGGTGCAAGTCGTCGGCCAGCCGGCGCTGGCGTGGTTGGGATTGGTGGTCGCGTTGTAATCGGCAGTGTGGCAGGAGTAGCAATCGGTAGGGACGGTGGTGAAGTTGTTATTGATGTGGCAGAGATTGCAGGCGACGGTGGTATGGGCCCCGGTCAGCGGGAAAGCCGTACTGCTGTGGTTGAAAGTGGCGCCGCTCCAGTTCGTCGTGGTATGGCAGGTGTCGCAGGTGGTGGGGAAGCCGGCCGAGACGTGTGCCGGATTGGTGGTGCCGGTGAAGTCGGCCTGGTGGCAGCCGTAGCAGGCAGTGGGCAACGATCCGTTGTAGGTGCTGGCGCTGGTGTGGCACAGGACGCACTGCATGGTGGCATGGAAGCCGGTCAGCGGGAATGTTGTGCTGCTGTGGTTGAAGGTGGACGAGGTCCAGTTGGTGGTGGAGTGGCAGATGGTGCAGTCGGTCGGGAAGCCCGCCGCGACGTGCGCCGGATTGGTGGTGCCGTTGTAATCCGCCTGGTGGCAGGTAATGCAAGCTGTGGAAAGATTCCCGTAATTGTTGCTGGAGTGGCACTGCGCGCATTGCATGGTGGCGTGGAAGCCGGTCAGGGCCCAGTTGGCATAGAGCGCGTGGTTGAAGGTCATGCCGGTCACGGTCCAGTCCGTGTTGGTATGGCACGTGTTGCAGGTGGTGGGGAAGCCGGCCGTGGCGTGGTTGGGGTTGGTGGTGCCGTTGAAGTCGGACTGGTGGCAGCCGATGCAGGTGGTCGGCAGGGTTGTGTAGTTGTTGTTCGTGTGGCACTGGGCGCAGGCCAGGGTGGCGTGCGCGCCCACCAGCGGAAACACCGAAGAGTGATTAAAGGTGGAGGTGGTAAAGGCGGTTGTGTTGTGGCACAGGGTGCAATCGGTGGGGAAGCCCGCCGCGACGTGTGCCGGATTGGTGGTTCCTGTGAAGTCGGCCTGGTGGCAGCCGTAGCAGGTGGTGGGCAGGCTGCCGGAGTAGTTGCTGTTGACATGGCAGGAGGCACAGGGCACGGTGGTGTGCGCTCCGGTCAGCGGGAAGGACGTGGTGCTGTGGTTGAAGGTGGACGAAGTCCAGTTGGTGGTGGAGTGGCAGATGGTGCAATCGGTGGGGAAGCCGGCCGCGACGTGCGCCGGATTGGTGGTGCCGTTGTAATCCGCCTGATGGCAGCTAATGCAAGTCGTGGATAGATTCCCGTAGTTGTTGTTGGTGTGGCATTGTGCGCAAGTGACCGTCGCATGCGCTCCCGTCAACGCCCAGTTGGCATAGGTTGTGTGGTTGAAGTTGGACGCCGGGGTCCACGCGGTGGTGCTGTGGCAGGTATCGCAGGACGTGGGGAATCCGGCCGCGGCGTGGTTGGGGTTGGTGGTGCCGTTGAAGTCGGCCTGGTGGCATCCGATGCAGGTAGTCGGCAGGGTTGTGTAGTTGTTGTTGATGTGGCACAGGGCGCAGGCGACGGTTGCGTGCGCGCCTACCAGCGGAAATACCGAGGAGTGATTAAAGGTGGAGGTGGTGAAGGCAGTTGTGTTGTGGCACAGGGTGCAGTCGGTTGGGAACCCGGCAGCGACGTGTGCGGGATTGGTGGTGCCGGTAAAGTCGGCCTGGTGGCATCCGTAGCAGGTGGTGGGCAGGGTTGTGTAGTTGTTGTTGACGTGGCAGGAGGCACAGGCCACGGTGGTGTGCGCGCCGGTGAGCGGGAACGTCGTGGTGTTGTGATTAAAGGTGGCATTGGTCCATGCCGTTGTGGTGTGGCAAGTTGCGCACGTGGTGGGGAACCCGACCTGGACGTGGTTCGGGCTGGTGGTTCCGTTGAAGTCGGTTTGATGGCAGCCAATGCAGGTGGTGGGCAGGGTGCCGGAGTAGTTGGTATTGAGGTGGCATGACGCACAGGCCACGGTGGTGTGCGCGCCGGTGAGCGGGAAGCTGGTGGAGTTGTGATTGAAGGTGGCATTTGTCCACGAGGTGGTGTTGTGGCAAACGGTGCAGGTGGTGGGGAACCCGGCCTGGGCGTGGTTGGGATTGGTGGTGCCATTGTAGTCGGCCTGATGGCAGCTGTAGCAGTCGGTGGAGAGATTCCCGTAGTTGTTGTTGGTGTGGCATTGCGCGCAGGTGACCGTCGCATGCCCTCCGGTCAAGGCCCAGTTGGCATAGAGCAGGTGATTGAAGCTGGTGACCGGGGTCCACGCGGTGTTGCTGTGGCAGGTATCGCAGGTGGTGGGGAACCCGGCCGCGGCATGGTTGGGGTTGGTGGTGCCGTTGAAGTCGGCCTGGTGGCAGCCGATGCAGGTAGTCGGCAGCGTGGTGTAGTTGTTGTTGGTGTGGCACTGAGTACAGGTCAAAGTTGCGTGCGCACCCACCAGCGGAAATACCGAGGAGTGATTAAAGGTCGAGGTGGTCCAGACGGTGGTGTTGTGGCACAGGGTGCAATCGGTGGGGAAGCCGGCGGCGACGTGGGCCGGATTGGTGGTGCCGGTAAAGTTCTTCTGGTGGCAGCCGTAGCAGCTGGTCGGCAGGGTGGTGTAGTTGCTGTTGACATGGCAGGTGGTGCAAGCAACGCTCACGTGCGCGCCGGTGAGCGGGAAGGCGGTCTTGCTGTGATCGAAGACGGCACCGGTCCACGCGGAGGTGGTGTGGCAAACCTGGCAGTCGGTCGGGAAGCTTGCCGCGACGTGATTGGGATTGGTGGTGCCGGTGAAGTCCTTCTGATGGCAGCCGTAGCAGTTGGTCGGCAGGGTGGTGTAGTTGTTGTTCACGTGGCAGGTGGCGCACGCAACGCTCACGTGGGCACCGGTGAGCGGGAAGGCGGTTTTGCTGTGGTCGAAGACGGCACCGGTCCACGCGGTGGTGTTGTGGCAAAGCTGGCAACCGGTTGGGAAGTTGGCGGTGACGTGATTGGGATTGGTGGTGCCGGTGAAATCAGCCTTGTGGCAGGAATAACAATCTGTAGGCAGGTTGCCGTAGTTGTTGCTGGTATGGCACTGCGCGCACTGGAGGGTGGCGTGGAAGCCGGTTAACGGCCACTTGGCGAAGGTGGAGTGGTTGAAGCTGGTCACCGGAGTCCAACTCGTGTTGCCATGGCAGGAATCGCAGGTGGTCGGGAAGGAAGCGGAAACGTGGTTGGGATTGGTGGTCCCGTTAAAGTCTTTCTGGTGGCAGCCGTAACAGGTGGTCGGCACGGTTTTGTAGTTGTTGTTGACATGGCACAGGGCGCAGGCCACGGTGGCGTGCGCGCCAACCAGAGGGAATACCGAGGAGTGATTGAAGGTCGAGGTGGTCCAGATCGTGGTGTTATGGCAGAGAGTGCAATCGGTCGGGAATCCCGATGTAACGTGGTTGGGATTGGTGGTCCCGGTGAAGTCTTTGTGGTGGCATCCGTCGCAGGCGGTCGGCAGCGAAGTGTAGTTGTTATTGACATGGCACTGCGTGCAGGAGACCTTGATGTGCGAGCCGGTGAGGGGAAACGCTGTTTGGTTGTGGTTGAAACTCGCCCCGGTCCAGTCGGTGGTGCTGTGGCAAGTGGCGCAGGCAGTCGGAAAGCCAGCCGTCGCGTGGGGTGGAGCGTTTGTCTTGGTGTAATCCGCCTTGTGGCAGCCGTAGCAGTCCTTGGGGAGCGAGGTGAAGTTGTTGTTGGTGTGGCAGGCCGCGCAGGCGATGGTGGCATGCGCGCCGGTCAGGGGGAATACGGAAGCGTGATTGAAGTTCGAAGCAGTCCAGGTAACCGTGGTATGGCAGAGCGCGCAGTTATTCGGGAATCCCGATGTTACGTGGTTGGGATTGGTGGTTTTGTTGAAGTCGGCCATGTGGCAGCCGTCGCAGGTTAAAGGCACCGTCAGATAGTTATTGTTGATGTGACACTGGGCGCAGGTGACCTTGGTGTGGGCGCCGGTCAGTGGGAACTTAGTCGTGTTGTGGTCGAAGGTCGCCCCGGTCCAGTCGGTGGTGCTGTGGCAGGTAGCGCACGTGGTGGGGAAGCCCACCGCCGCGTGGGGCGGACTGTTGGTCTTGTTGAAATCGGCCTGGTGGCATCCGACGCAGTCAGTGGGCAGAGTGGTGTAGTTATTGTTGATGTGGCACTGGGCGCAGGTGATCTTGGTGTGGGCGCCGGTAAGTGGGAACTTAGTCTTGCTGTGGTCGAAGGGAGCGCCGGTCCAAGCCGTCGTGTTGTGGCACTGCGCGCAGGTGGTGGGGAAGCCGACGGCCGCGTGAGGAGGACTGTTGGTTTTATTAAAGTCGGCCTGGTGGCACCCGTAGCAGTTAGTCGGCAATGAGCCGGTGTAGTTGTTGTTGACGTGACAGGTTGTGCAGGCCACGGACACGTGGGCGCCGGTCAGCGGGAATTTCGTGGTGTTGTGATTGAAGGTGGCTCCGGTCCATCCCGCGGTGGTGTGGCAAAGAGAGCAATCCGTCGGAAATCCTCCGGCAACGTGGGGAGGGTTGTTGGTCCCGTCGAAGTCCGCCTTGTGGCAGGCAACGCAGGCCGTAGGCGTGTTGTTGTAGTTGTTGCTGGTGTGGCATTGTGCGCAGGCCACGGCGGCGTGCTTGCCGGTGAGCGGGTAATGCGCGTAGAGCGCGTGATCGAATTTTGCATTCGACCAATCGGTCGTCGAATGGCAGGTCGAGCAGTCGCGCGGCAGGCTGAGCTTCACGTGCGACGGATTGTTGGTGGCATCGAAATCCGTATTGTGGCACGAGTAGCACGCCGCCGAAGCATTCTTGAAGACGTTATTCAGGTGGCAGGCGGAACAGGCGAGGGTAGCATGCATGCCGGTCAGCGCATAGCCGGTGTATTTCAGGTGGTCAAATTTGGCGTTGAACCAGCTGTCCATGGTGTGGCAACTCTCGCAGGTGGTGGGGAGGCCGAGCGCTGCGTGATCGAGGACGGGGGTGCGGAAGTCCTGCTGATGGCAGGAGTAGCAGCTGGTTGACAAGCCGACGAACTGGCCCGCGGCGGCATTTTTGTGGCAATCTTCGCACTGCGCCAGGGCATGCGCGCCAACCAGTGGAAAGCGGTTCTGGTGATTGCGAATAGCCTGCAGCGAGACCTGCCATCCTTTGACGGAGTGGCAATTGGCACAGTTAGCGCCGAACTGGCGCTGGTGGATGTCGGCATGGCAATCGGCGCACTGGGAGCTGACGTTTTTGAAGACCATGCTGGTGTGACATTGGGCGCATGGCACTTTCTGATGCATGCCGCGCAGCGGGTATCCGGTCAGATCATGATTGAAATCCGGATTGGACCGGATGGGCTTCCAGCTTGTGGAGGAGTGACAATCCGCGCAGGGGATCGAAATCGGACCATGCGGATTGGTGACCTTGGCTCGCGGCGCCTTGACGCCGATGGTTACACCGGAACTGCTACTGGAGCTTGCGGGGGAATTCGCATTGGAGTTGCCTTCTGATTTGTTGCTCGAGTTTTCATGGGAATTGCCACTCGAGCCGGCATCGGAATTCTCGCCGGACTTTGCACCGGAGTCGGAGGCGTTACTCGCGGACAGAATCACGCTCCGCGGATGCCGGAACGCAGCATCGCCGAGCATGGGTGACAAACCCAGGAGAATCGTTATGCCCCAGAGAGCAATATCCATCGTTCTCTCCGTGTTATCGACTTGTGCCAATCAGGACGGGTGCAGAACTCCCCGCCTGTGCACAGAAGTCCACGACAGCCGCCCATGCGTGATGGGGACAACTATCCCCAACGCGCACGAAACGCGCGGACAACAACAGAGCGCACTACTCCGAGAGAGTAAGAACGAGAATCTTCAGTATCCTGGTTTGTCCGGAATGTCGCCCGCGGCCAATGAAGCAGGGAACTAGATTCGGCATCTTTGGCGCGGCCTCTCTATCAGCGATTCGCGACTCCGGAGCATGTTTTGGCTAGGCAACGAAACGTAGTCTAGGTATTACTAGCCTAGGTATTGTTGATTTAAATAACGCCTTCGATTTGAGGCCACAGCTTACCGTACGTGGCCCAGATAGTCCAATAAAAAAATCAATAATCTCTCGCGCTGAACATATCTAACATCAAGACTCTACGCCACACGCCGTTCTTCCCGCGTTGAACCGTAGGCTTTGCGTGGCCGGGCAAAAGTTGTCCTCCGAAGAGTACAGAGCGTCCCATGGCACTGTACGAATTCTTCCCTTGAGCGATCACGACTGCATCAGAGTGTCGCGGGAATAATTGCGTCATAGGCTATTGTCAGCTGGGCTCCGTTACGCCCGTAAGAGATCCGCGCAATGCATTGCAAAATCGAACCGGCGGTGCCGAGCAGCAGTTGAGATGTTGTCGAAAGATGCAACATAATCGTGGCAATGGGTAATACTAAAGTAACTTGACGTTATTCGGAGCAAATTTCTAATCTGCGCGAGAAGCAAAACTTTTTTGTAGAGTAAAGAGTGACCAATATTGTTTAGTTGCCTGCCAAGATATCCATAACCTTTGAATCTGATTCGCTCCGTTTCCAAAAGGGTGGTTGCCTGCTCACGCGCGCTACAAGAATCGATTACCATGGCTCGGTTCAGATGCCGGGTGTCAATCACATGCCGATGTGAGCCGAAGCTTTACGACACCTGTGTGTAAGCCGTGAGAAACATTCAAGCTTTGAACCTGATTCCGCCAACTGGTCAGAAGGACGAGTAGACGTCCGGATCTCCGGATGAAACGTGCTTAGCATTTGGAGGGTCATGAAAAGCAAATTTATAAGCTATCTCAGGGATTCAAGCCAGCGGCAGTGCCGGAGCAGTCTTGGATTGGAAGCGCAGCGCGAAGCCGTTAGCAGATATCTAAATGGTGGCACATGGACATTGGTGGCTGAAATCATCGAAGTTGAGTCAGGCAAGCGCAATGACTGGCCCCAACTGGAGAACGCTCTCAGACTTTGCCATGTCCATAGAGCGACGCTGCTGGTCGCGAAGTTGGATCGTCTTGCACGTAACGTCGCGTTCGTCTCTGCTCTTATGGAATCCGGTGTGAAGTTTCAAGCGGTCGATCTTCCGGAGGCTAACGATCTCACCGCACATATCATGGTCGCGACGGCTGAGTCTGGGAGAAGGGCCATTTCCGCTCGCATCAAGGCCGGACTCGCGGCTGCCAAAGCACGCGGAACAAAGTTAGGGGGCTTGCGCTGGGACATCACGTCCGTGGCGGCTGAGGGACGTCAGGTGGCTACAGAGGTGCGCCAAGAGAAGGCGGCGAACTACCGGGCCGACATTCTGCCTCTGATTCAAGAGAAACAGAAGCGGGGCACCGTCACGCACAGTGCAATTGCGGCTGCGCTGAATGCTGACAACACACCCGCTCCCCGTGGCGGGCAATGGTCACCGGTTCAAGTCAAGCGCATTCTAGACGCTGCTCGCGGCAAGAGCCGAATAGGATCAGACCAAAGCCTTACCTGGGTCCAAGTGAATTGACACCCACATGTCCCCAGTCCACATCACCGTGGCGGTTCGGCGACCCATCGGTACCGTCAAGTCAAGTCGGCCTGGGGCCTGCGATCTTCAGGTCTGATCCCAGCCGAAAACTCGGCGACATCCCCGTTTTCGGGGACGAATCGTTGCGATCAGCCCCAAGTTATTCCCCGATACCAACATCTGAAAAATCACTTCCGGATTACCCGGTGCGCACTGACCGCGTCGAATTCGCACCCTTCAGGGCGCTTAATTCCGCTTACAAAGATTGGTTAGAGGTGCTTTCGGAGCTCGACGGGCTTGCCATGTGGTGTATCCCGATAGGCTTCAGCCCAGGCTTCTTTGCGTTCGAGCATCGCCGCCGGATCGCATAACTGCTTCTCTGCCACGAGGCGTTCGAGAGCTGCCAGCCAATGATGGTAGTAGCGCGAGCCATCATCCGGCTCGCCGTGATTCGCTGCCGCCTGAATTTCGTCCGCAAGCCCGGCCGCCCATTCACTCCACGTAAAGTGTCCCTGTGCCGACAACCGGACGGCGAGTGCGAATGCTTGCGCCTGCCAGGGCTCAGCAAATACCGGCCCGCCGTCATCGCGGGGCAAACTCGGCAGTATCGCCAAACCTTCGGGCAGCGGAACTGATTCAGGCCGGTTCAAGATAGTCATCACGGCACGTTGACGTTATCGGCGAAGATCGAGGCACCGACCGGCGCACCTTCTCCGACTGAACTCGCCGCCGTCCTGTCCGTCAAGCCCGCTGAGGTGAACCAGGTCTTCTTCGCTGGCGTCGGTGTTCCGTTCTGTTTTGCGCAGCTGAACTCGAACGAGGTGGTCGATCGGGCGGCGATGAATCGGGGTGCCTGGGCAGCAACGCTCTCACGAGCGTGGTCTCCCCACGTCTTCTTCTTCGCGGGAAATCTACGGGATGGCGGCAAGCTCTATGCTCGCATGTGGGCGCCCGCGCTGGGCGTCGAAGAAGATCCCGCGACGGGCAGCGCTTGCGCCGCCCTCGTCGGCGCCGTGGCATCGAAGCATGATTTCGGCGGGACGGCCTATCGCCTTTCGATCCAGCAAGGTGTCTCGATGGGCCGCCGAAGCGAAATCGAAGCGGAGGCGCGCAAGAGCGGAAGCGTGGTGACCTCTGTCAGCGTTGGCGGTGCCACGGCATACATCGCAAGCGGCGAAATCGAGGTGCCGCTGTCCGCGCTTGTGTCTTAGACCGTCGAGGCCGCCCCCATGCGTGTAAACCGGCGGCAATGAGTGACCAAGACGTGCGGGCTCAGGGACGACACGGGCCAAAGCCGGCTCGGGTGGCCTCCTATTCCGTGGCGCCCAGTGAAAAGGAGATCGGCCAGACTGTTCTGACCAGCTTTCAGCAGGTGGAAGACAACCTGGTTGAGCGGCGGGGGCAAATGAACCCGTCAATTGCCATGGATCCCATTCGATCAGCCTTTATCTTTAGCAAAACAGGTGATTTTCGAAAATATCCGTCACCGAACATTTGTCGAAAATATCCATAATAATTGTCATTTCTCGCGGCTGCTTCTGCCGCGTCCTGAGGAAGAGCGGACATCAGGCGAGCATTTGGATAGCTGCAGACCCGCTAGGGGTGCTTTAACAAGGTGAGATTCGCGCGGGCCCCGCTTTTCTCAAGATTCATGGCGCGGAAAGATCGTGGCAGGTCTGTCTCATGGTATTCCACGCCCGATGCGACGAGTTCCAGGGCAGCCCTCTCAAGAAGAGCCCGCTTCGCCAGTAAACTCTTTTCGGCCTCTTCGCGGTCGTGGGGGGAGGCAAATTCCCCGAACTTCCCGAGGTAAGCCAGCTTGCGATCATAAAAATCGATCTCCTGATGAAGATCGCGCAGGAAGTATCTGTCACGCCGCACAGCCGTTTTTGCCATGGAAAGCTCCTTTAGGAAGCAACGAAGAGGGCGGCCGTGAAGCCGCCCTCTTCCGCTTCGGATTCGTGAATCTTAAGCGATCCGTACGTTCTCGGCTTGAAAGCCCTTGGGACCTTTTACGAGGTCGAAGCTTACTGCTTGGCCTTCCTGCAGGCTTTTGAAGCCCTGGCCCTGAATCGCCGAGAAATGCACGAAGACGTCCTCGCCATTGGGGCGGCTGAGAAAGCCGAATCCCTTTGCATCGTTAAACCACTTCACCGTACCTTGTTCCATTGAACTTGTTCCTTTGCATAGACGTACCGCCGAACTCAATGTGGAGTTGATTGCGAGTACGGCGGGGAAGCGGAACAAGCAAAAAAGACCAGATCGGATTCTTCGATCTCTTTTAGTCTACACCAGACGCGGGTTAAAGAAAACCCGGCCACGTCTTATTCACGATCCTCCTATGTCATCGAGGAGCATATGGGCAAATCAGCCGCCTTGAGCGGCCAGCGATCGTTGTGTGTGGCAGTTGCACAGCCGACAGCGATTTCATCGCAGGCTCCTGCTTCGCCTCTGATCGCTGCGCCATAGTAGACGCGCCCTTTTCGTCCTTGCCGATTGCTCCTTCAACGGGTCACGAAGATACTCATTTTTTCTACCCATCTAACCGGTTAGATGGTAATATGATTTCGGATGACAAAAACAACCTATCCGAAAACCATGGAGAAGACTGCTAAGCGATCTCCGTCTCAGTACGCTACCGGGACTCTGATCCCTCGTGCGCTCATTGCCCAGCAGGTTGGCGGACACCTGGCACTGGATTTCTGCAATACCGCAGGAGAACACCTGGCAGAGCGGCCCGATGAGTTGCTGCTCGATTGGGAATCGTTTCTGCGATGGGCGGCGCAGGTGGGCCTGATTGGGCCCGAATCGTATTTCGAACTGCTCAGGCATCCCGAGCTGCTCGACGAGATCCTTCGGCTTCGCGAGGCTGTTTATCGCGTGGGATTGGCGATGGCTGGGACACGCCGGTTAGTGGAGCGTGATGTCGATTTCATTCGCGAACGGGCCAACAATCTTCGCCCGGAAATCGAGTTTCGCAGCAACGTTTGCCGGTGGCGTCCAGCCGCTTCCCATGCCTCCGAGCAGCTTTGCGGGGTCCTTGGGGCCGAAGCGCTCTCCTTGTTCTGCTCTCAGAAGGCTGCGCGGATCGGGGTATGCGACGGCGGCGACTGCGGCTGGCTTTTTCTCGATGAGAGCCGCGGGAAGCGGCGGCGCTGGTGTGACATGAATGACTGCGGCAGCAGGGCAAAAGCTCGCCGATTCTATGAGAGAAAACAAGGGATCGTGATTCGGAAGACCGACGGCCCGCCCATTGCGACAGGCCGAAGCTCACCACAACCAAGAGCGGGCAGGGAGTAGCCAATTCCTTCCTGCCTTTGCAATCAGAGAAGGGGAGGATGGTCCGATGAGGAATGAGTTGACTGAAAAGTTGCGGGTGATGTTTCTATTGCTCTGCTGCTCAACGTGCCTGGCACAGAATAAGCCGATCGAATCCGATGCGCGCCGGCAAATCGATGCCGGAAACCAGCAATGGGTGGATGCGATGAAACAAGGCAATGCGGAGATGCTGGAGCCCGGGAACACGGAGGGGTCGGTAGACTGCAACCCCGAAGGAGACTGCATCCGGGGTCGTTCCGCCCTCGGGGAGCACATGAAGGAAGAGATGGCGAAGCTCGGCAAGGCCGACTCGGCTTCCGTTGTGAGCATGGGATCGGTTCAGCAGGGGCGCTATGTTTACGAGTGGGGTGAGGCTAAGGCCCACTTCCCAAACGGGAAGAACATCATGGACCGGTATTTAACGGTTTGGCAGAAGCAACCGGACGGAAGCTGGAAGGTCTTTCGCAACCTGGTGATACCAAACAAGTGACCTCGTGGCTGCCAGGACGGGACGCGATGATGCTTCTCGATGAGCGCACAATCGCGAATGCGCTCACCGGCTCTGAAGTCCGCCCCGGGCTCGTCTGCTACCCTTTTCCGCATGAAGCCTGACCTGCTCGCTTTCCCCGCTCTTCTCCTCGTCGCGGCGTCGCAATTCGCTTTTCCCCAGGCCCCGGGCCCTGTGGGCTCACGCCTCGCCGAACAAAACGCTCTCTTCGACGAATCGTGGCAGGCAAACCTGAAGATGAGTCCCATGCTGGCCACTGCCGTTGGCGACTATCGCTACAACGACCAGCTTGGAGACTACTCGCTGGCCGGTACCGCCGCCCGCCACAGCCGCGAACTTGCCGATCTGGCCCGCATCAAGGCTATCGACCCCGCCGGCTTTCCTGAGCAGGACCTGGTCTCTCACGATCTCTTTCTTCGCCAGTTGCAGCAGCGCGTGGACGACTACGACCTGAAAGAGTTCGAGATGCCGCTAAGCTCCTCGGGGGGCGGCGGCGGCATCCACGCCGGCCTCGCGGACATGCCCCTCTCGATGCCCTTCGACTCAGTCAAGCATTACGAGGACTACATCGCGCGCCTGCACCAGATTCCCAAGGCCTTCCAGGAGACGGAAGAAGTGCTCCGCGCCGGCGTGCAAGACCATCTCGTCCCGGTGCGCTTCATCGCGGAGAAGATTCCCGGCCAGGCGGAAGGCGTGGTCAATGCGAACCCGTTTGTTCTGCCGCTGAAGAAATTTCCCTCGACCTTCTCCGAAGCGGATAAGAAGCGTCTCTCCGACGAGATCACCGGTGCGGTCAACAATGAGGTCTTTCCGGCCTACCGGCAGTTCGCCGAGTTCGTCCGCACCAACTACATCCCCTATTGCCGCACCACGCTTTCGGTCGACTCGCTTGGGGGCGGCAAGCGCCGTTACACAGCCGCGCTGCGCCGCTTTACCACCACTGACCTTACTGCGGAGCAGATTCACAATATCGGCCTCAAGGAAGTCGAACGCATCACCGTAGAAATGACCGCACTCGCCAAGGCCAACGGCTACCAGGATCTGGACAGCTTCCGCGCTCATGTTGAGAACGATCCGAAATATCGCCCGGCCTCCGCCGACGACATCGTCGAAGACTTCCGCAAACATATCGCGCAGATGGAGCCCCGCCTGCCGGAACTCTTCAACTTGCTGCCCAAAACGGCCGTGACCGTGGAGCCGATACCTCCTTTTCAGGCATCTGCCGCCACCCATTACCAGGGCGGGACGCCGGACGGCAAGCGGCCCGGACGCGTCTCGGTTGCGGTCTCCGACCCCACCCATCGCACGTTCATCAACGATGAGGCTGTGGCGTACCACGAGGGTGTTCCGGGACATCATCTGCAGATTACGATCCAGCAGTCGCTGACGGGTCTGCCGGAATTCCGCAAGCATGGCGGGAACTCTGCGTACACCGAGGGCTGGGGTCTTTATGCGGAGGAACTGGGCAAGGAGATCGGGTTTTATCAGGATCCCGGCTCGGACTACGGCCGCCTTCGCTCCGAGCTTTTCCGCGCCGTGCGCCTGGTGGTCGATACCGGCATTCACGATATGGGCTGGAGCCGCGACCAGGTGGTGGACTATATGCGCAACTCCCACTCCGTTGACGAGCCTACGATCCAGGCGGAGACCGACCGCTACATCTCCGGACCCGGCCAGGCCTGCAGCTACAAGCTTGGCCAGCTGAAGATCCGCGAACTCCGCGAGCGCACCAAACAGAAGCTGGGCGCCAGGTTCGATCTGAAGACTTTCCATGATGAGATTCTTTCCGGCGGCGCGCTTCCACTCGACCTTCTCGACGCGCGCGTGAACCGCTGGATCGAGGCCCAGCTTACCAGCCGGCCCTCATCCTCATCCGGCTACTAAGCCCGTCTCTTCTCCGGTGTGGCCCGCATCCCACCGCGCGAACCGGGCCGTGGCAGAGTACTTCGGCGCAACATAGGATGAATATCCAATACGGGAGAATGGATGAGCCCCTGGTTACAGGATGTCCGCTATGCGTTGCGCATGCTTCGCAAAAACCTTGTGTTGACCGTGGTCATTCTTGCCTCCCTGGCAATCGGTATCGGCGCCAATTCCGCGATTTTCAGCGTGGTGGACGCGCTGCTGTTGCGTCCGCTCCCCTATCCGCATCCAGACCGCCTGGCTGCGGTGTGGCTGCATTCCCCCGGAATCGGAATTCTGCGGGACTGGCCCTCTCCCGGCCAGTACATCGATATTCAGAACCAGAACCACTCGTTCGATCAGATGGCCATCGCGCAGAGCCGCACGTTCACCTTGACGGGCGGCGATCAGCCGGAGCGGGTGGACGTCCTGAGCACGCAATCGAGTCTCCTGAAGATGCTGGGCGCAAAACCGCTGCTTGGGCGCACGCTGTTGCCCGAAGAGGACGCGCCGGGCAGGCCAGGTGTGGCCATTCTCAGTTACGGAGCCTGGCAGCGCCTGTTCAATTCGGACCCCACCATCGCAGGCAAGAGCATCACGCTGAACGGGAAGTCATTCACGGTCGTGGGCGTGCTCGAGCGCGGTTTTATGCTCAACGCGGAAGTGATGCCGTCGGAAGGACCAATGGACAAGATTGATATCTTTCTGCCGTTGCCATTGGGACCGGATGCCGCCCAGCGCCGAGGCGACGAGAACTACAACATTGTGGTTCGGTTCAAGCCCGGCGTTTCAGAGCAACAGGCCCAGGCGGACATCGAAATCATCGCCAACGGCATCCGCATGAAAGATAAGCGCGATGCCAGCTTCGGCATGGATGTTATCGGCTTGCAAAGGCAGGTGGTGGGAGACGTACGCCGCGCCCTGCTGGTGCTGCTGGGCTCCGTATCGCTGGTTTTGCTGATCGCCTGCGCCAACGTGGCCAACCTTTTGCTCGCGCGCGCGGCGGGTCGCGAAAAAGAAGTCGCCATCCGCACCGCCCTGGGGGCCGGCTGGCAGCGGCTGGCGCGCCAACTGTTGACAGAGAGCATTCTGCTCGCACTCCTGGGCGGAGCCGCCGGACTGCTTGTGGCGCGAGTGAGCCTTTGGGTCGTGCGCACGATGAATCCCGGCAACATTCCCCGGCTTGGGGAGATCGGAATCAACGGAGACGTGCTGGCTTTCACATTTGGCCTGTCGCTCGCAACGGGCATACTTTTTGGCCTCGCGCCGGCATGGCGGGCCATCAAGCTGGATCCGAATTCGTCGCTCAAGGTGGGCGGCCGAAGCGGGCAGTCCGATGGCGGTCTGTACCTTAAACGTCACCGCCTACGCGGCTTGCTCGTCGCTTCGGAACTTGCGCTGTCGCTTGTTTTGCTCATCGGCGCCGGCCTGCTGATCCGCAGCTTCATTCGCCTGCAGAGGGTGGATCCAGGGTTTACCACAGACAACGTGTTGAGCCTGCAGTTCGTCGTGAGCGACCCCAAGTATCACGACAAGAAAGTGCTCGACAGTTTCTACCATGAGGTCGAACCCCGCATCGCCCATTTGCCGGGGGTAGTGGCAGAAGGTGCTGTTTCGGTGCTACCACTCACTGGCGCGGTAGGGTGGGGAGGAATCAACGTCGAGGGATACACGCCACCGCCAGGTCAGGAGTTGCAGGTCGATGCACGCCTTGCGAGCGCGGACTATTTCCGGGCAATGCAGATTCCTTTGGTCTCGGGCCGATTCTTCTCCGATCAGGACAACCTCGAAACGCAGCAGGTTGTAATCATTGATCAAAAATTCGCGCAGCGCTTTTGGCCGCATAATGACGCCGTCGGAAAACATCTCTGGTTCGATCCGAAAAAGCCCATCACCATTGTTGGCGTCGTGGGAGTGGTCAAACAGTACGGCCTGGATACCGACGGCAAGATCGCCACGTATTTCCCCATGCAGCAGGCGCCTGACGGAGGTGCGTTCCTGGTAGCCCGTTCGTCGTCTGACGATCCGGGACTTCCGCAAGCCATCATTCGCGAAATCCACGCGATCGATCCTACTGTCGTCGTCTACGGGGTTCGAACCATGAAGGACCGCTTGAACGATTCGATGGCGCGCCAGCGCTTCTCCAGCACGATGCTGGGCGCCTTCGCTTCGTTTGCGCTGCTTCTGGCGGCCGTGGGCCTGTACGGGGTAATGACGTACCTGGTCACCCAGAGTACGCGCGATATTGGCATCCTGGTCGCGCTGGGAGCGCGGCGCGAAAACATCCTCGCCCTGGTTGTCCGCCAGGGGATGCAATTGACGTTGATCGGCATCCTTGCTGGGTTGATAGGCGCGGCCGTCCTGACTCGCGTGATGGCCAGCCTGTTGTTCGGCATAAGCGCCACGGACGTCGGAACGTTCATGGCCGTGCCCGTATTGTTAGCTGTGGTCGCACTGGCCGCAACGGTCATCCCGGCGTGGCGAGCCACCAGCGTGGACCCGATGGTGGCTTTGCGAGAGGAATAGACGTTTCCAGCCCGTGCGGATTCGGGAAACGTGCATCGCCTGGTCATAAGAGTTAACAACGACTGACGACAAACTCGGGACCGACACCTCCGTTTGACAAAGTTACAGTCGAATGTCTACCATCGGTGGTCATCGAGGGTCGAATGACTTCCATCGAGAAACAGGCCAAGCAGCGCATGGCGGTTCTCCAAGGCACTCTGGACATGCTTATTCTCCGAACGCTGATCTATGGTCCCGCGCATGGACACCAGATCGGCAAGCATATTCAGCGGACGACGAACGATTTTCTGCAGATGCAGCATGGTTCGCTCTATCCCGCGCTGCACCGATTAGAGCGGCGGGGTTGGGTCAGTTCGAAATGGGAGACGGCCCCCGACCGCAATCGGGAATTCAAGTATTACCGCCTGACGGAAAAGGGCAAGAAACAACTCGTGGTCGAAGAATCGAACTGGAAGCAGATGGCCGAAGCCGTGGCGCGCGTGATGTGGCCTGCGGCCGAGGAGAGTTGAACGAGACCAGAGAGCTGGACAGGAGCGGGAAGATGAGCTGGTTGAAGATTCGCAAGCGCGATGCCGATCTTGAGCGTGAGCTGGAGTCCGATCTTGAACTGGAAGAAGAAGAGCAGCGGGAGAGCGGCCTGGGAACGGAGGAAGCGCAGTATGCGGCGCGGCGAGCGTTAGGCAACACGGCGCTGATCCGGGAACGGACGCACGAAGCCTGGGGATGGGCGGGATGGGAGCGACTGGCTCACGATGTTCGCTACGGGCTGCGGCAGCTTCGGCGTTCTCCGGGATTCACCGTTACCGCGGTCCTGATTCTTGCTCTCGGCATCGCGGCCGTGACGGCGGTGTTCAGCCTCATCGATGCGGCGCTGATTCGCATGCTGCCGGTCGAAGCGCCCGAACAACTGGTGCAGCTAAGAACCATCAGCCCGGATTTTCCCTCCGACGACGCCTTCTCCTACCCTGCGTTTCAGGAACTCAGCCGGCAGACGCAGGTGCTGGCCGGATTGATCGCGTTCCGCCGCCAGCACAACATCGACGTGGAGCTTGATGGGCAGAGCGCCCTCGCAGAGGGGCAGGGAGTTTCCGGCACGTACTTCTCGGTTCTTGGCGTGAAGGCGATTCGCGGGCGCACGCTGGTCGAGGCGGACGAGTCGGCTGCCAACCCGGTAGCGGTGATCGGTTATGACTACTGGCGATCGCGCTGTGCTCTTGACCCGGCGATCGTGGGTAAGAGGATTCTGCTGAACGACGCGGCGTACACCATTGTGGGCGTCACGGCGCCGGAGTTCTATGGACTCGAGCCTGGCGCGCGGATCGATGTTTCGGTTCCGCTTACGACCTATTCACTGATCAATCCTGGATACGCCGCCAAGGGAAGTCCTTATGACGTTTTGAAGGCGCCGTTTCGCAACTGGCTCGACATCATCGGCCGGCTGCAGCCCGGCGTTACGCCGGTACGAGCGACGGCGGGCCTCGATCCGGTTTTCTCCCAGATCATCGGTGAGATCAATGCATCATTGGCCGGAACAGCGGGGGATTCTCCCGCACGCCGCCAGACCATCCTCGCGCTGCGGCTGCAGGTGGATCCCGCCAGCCAGGGCCTGGCCACGCTTCGCCGGCAGTTCTCCAAACCTTTGTGGATTGTGATGGCGCTGGTGGGCCTGCTTCTGCTGATCACGTGCGCCAACGTGGCGAACTTGTTGCTGGCGCGCGCGAATACGAGAGAAAAGGAGATGGCGGTCCGGCTCGCGGTGGGATCGGGCAAGGGACGCCTGATGCGGCAACTGATTGTGGAGAGCCTCCTGCTGGCGCTGCTGGGCGGCGCGCTTGGTGTGGGTCTCGCCTTCTGGGGCAGCCGGTCTCTGCTGACGCTGATGGCGCAGGGGCGCAACCCGGTCACGCTCAGTGTCCACCCTAACCTGATCATCCTTGCATTCGCGCTAGGCGTTTCGTTACTGACCGCAGTCGTCTTCAGCGTTCTGCCGTCCTGGCGCGCCACTGATGTCGATCCGGCGCGCGGACTGGCGCAGCGAACGCGCGCGGCCGGAGATCGCGAACGCCACAGACTAGGCAGGGCGATCGTGGTGCTGCAGGTAGCCGTTTCGCTGATATTGGCCGTGGGCGCGGGCTTGCTGGCGCGCAGCTTGAGCAACCTGCGGGACTTCTATCCTGGATTCAATCGCGATAACGTGCTGCTGTTCCACGTTGATCCGCCGATTGTAGGAATCAGGGACGTGGTTCCGCTTTACCAGCAATTGCTGGCGCGCATCGAGCAGCTTCCCGGAATTCGCACGGCGTCGCTCTCCGTGCACGAGCCCCTCAGCACCAACGTGAGCGACACCAGCCTGAAAGTTCAGGGCGCCGCGGCAGGCATGGCGGACGACATGACGCCGGTAGATATCGAACCCATTGGGCCCGATTACTTCCGAACGATGGAGACGTCCGTGCTCGGCGGACGTGAATTCACCCACTCCGACCGCGCCGGCGCACCCAAGGTGGCAATCATCAACCAAAGCACGGCACGCCACTTTTTCGGGACCACGAACCCCATCGGCCGATTTGTCAGCATTCCCGGCTATCGCGCCGACACAAGCTGGCTCCAGATCGTCGGCGAGGTTCACGACATCAAGGTCCATGATCTTCGCGAAACCCCGACGCTGATGCTCTACGTTCCGATGTGGCAGGCGCCGGAAGGCGGCGCGACGTTTGAAGTTCGCACCGCCATGGAAGCCGCAACAGGCGCCTCGGCGGTGCTGGCCGCGGTGAAGTCCGTCAACAGCCGGCTCCCGGTTTACGCGGTCAAATCGCTGGGGGAGCAGCTGGACGACTCTCTCGTACAGGAGCGCCTTGTCGCCTCGCTTTCCGGAATTTTCGGCTTCATGGCATTGCTGCTGACTTCCATCGGGCTCTACGGGCTGATGTCCTATGCGGTGCATCGCAGAACCAGCGAAATCGGCATCCGCATGGCGCTGGGCGCACAACGCAACCGCATCGCACGCATGATTGTTGGCGAAACCATGATGTTGATCGCAATTGGCGTTGCGCTCGGTCTGCCCGCTGCGATGCTGGGTTCGCGCCTGATCGCCAGCCAGCTTTTCAATCTCGAGCCCGGTGATCCGCTCACTTTCCTGGCGGTATGTCTCATCCTGGTGCTCGTAGCCGTCACCGCGAGCTACCTGCCCGCACGCCGCGCCTCCTCGATCGAACCTATGCTTGCACTGCGCACGGAATGACCAAACACCTCCGCGGAGAACCTGCAATGAAGTGGTGGCAGATCAACAAACGAGATGCGGACCTGGAGCGCGAGTTGCGCTCGGATCTGGATTTGGAAGAGGAGGCACAACGCGAAGACGGGCTGACTCCAGAGGAAGCGCGATTTGCTGCCCGGCGTGCGCTGGGGAATCCGGCGCTAATCCGGGAACATACCCACGAAGCGTGGGGGTGGGCTCCGCTTGAGCATCTTGGACAGGACCTGCGGTACACACTGCGACAACTGCGGAGGTATCGCGGGTTCACTGCGGTTGTCGTTTTGATCCTCGGCCTCGGAATCGGGGCCAACTGCGCGATTTTCAGTTTTGTCGATGCGCTCTTCCTGAAACCGCTTCCCGTTCCCCATGCGGAACGCCTGGTCCGGGTTTATGCGCGCGGGCCTTCCGGGCACTATGGCGCGGGGTTCTCCTATCCCGAATTCCAATTTATTCGCGATCGCGTTGCGGCGTTTGACGGACTGGCCGTGGAGACGGAGAGACCGCAGTTACATTTGGTCTTCGGCGACGGGTCCGCTGAAATCCGGGGAGAATTTGTCTCGGCAAGTTATTTCCACATTCTTGGAGTCGAGCCACGCATGGGAAGAGGCTTCCTGGCGCAAGAGGACGCCGTCCAGGGCCGCGATGCGGTTGCCGTGATCAGCGATGCAATGTGGAATGCGCGATTCAACCAGGACCCTGCGGTGCTTGGGCGGGTGGTTTCGATCAATTCCGTTTCCTTCAAGATCATCGGGATTATGCCTGCCGATTACTACGGCGATCGGCCGGGACTGCCGGCGGACGTCTGGATCCCGGCCATGATGTATGGCGCATTAGGGTATGGGTGCGAAGACGCATCGTTGAATTGTTCTTTGTTTGACTCGATGATCGGCTCCCTTGCCCCTGGCTATTCCAAGGCGCGGGCGCAGGCGGAAGCCCGGAGTGTAATGATCTGGTCTGCGAAAGACTGGCCCGAGCGTCCCAGCCGGCGCCAGATCGCGATCGAGTCTGCCAACCGCGAATCGCCGGATGATCAGGCCGACGATGCCGCGCAGCTTCGGTTGTTGATGTCCGTCACCGCGTCACTCCTGATGATTGCCTGCGCGAATCTCGCGGGCCTGCTTCTGGTGCGAGGGCTCATGCGCCGGCGAGAGATTGCCGTTCGCCTCTCCATTGGCGCCGCGCAATCGCGCATTGTCAGGCAACTGCTCACCGAAAGCGTGACGCTGGCGTGCCTGGGAGGAAGTTTTGGCCTGGGGCTCTCGATCGTGGGAAAGAAGATACTCTCTGATTTCTATGCTACGGACAGCGAGGGATTCCACCATTTCTATGATTTGAGATTCGATTGGAGAGTCGCAGGTTTTTCTGTCGGCCTCACGCTGCTTTCGGGGATCGCTTTTGGCCTGCTTCCCGCATTCCGAGGGCTGCGGCGGGACCTGGTAACGGACCTGAAAGACGGTGCAGGGGCCGGGCAACACACCAAAGGCCGGCTGCGGTCGGTCTTGGTCGCAGGACAGATTGCGCTGTCGATTGTGCTGGTAATCGCATCCGGGCTTCTGATGCGTAGCGCCGCGGAACTTCGGAAAGGAACAAACTTCGATCCTGAGAACGCTCTCGTGCTTCGGCTTCGGCCGGAGTTGCTTAAATACACGCCGCAGCAGGTGGAAGTTCTTGTGCGAAAGGTCTACCAGCGGCTGAGCGCAACGCCGGGGGTTGAATCGGTCGCATTCATGCAAGGGGGTGAAGGCCTGGTCTGGGACTGGCGCAGCGGCCGAGATGCGATGGTGAGCCTTTCGGCAGGGTCACTCGACCACAGTGGTGGCCAGGAGGTCCGCAAACAGGACGTCAGCAGCGGCTTCTTCCGTACCCTGCGCATACCCTTGCTGCAAGGTCGTGAGTTCGATGAACGGGACCGCGCCGGTTCGCCCGCTGTTGCCGTTCTCAACGAGGCCCTGGCGCAACGCCTGTGGGCCCGCGGATCAGCGGTAGGGCGCACGCTTTACGTAAATGGACAGCCATTTCAAATCCAGGGCGTGTCTGCCGATCTCCAACCAACGAGCGCCGTTTACGCCGCGGAGCCTCATCTCTACCTGTCGTATTGGCAGTCGGGTGCAACGCGGGAGGGAGACGTTCGGCTGATTATCCGGGTGCGCGGCAATCCGGCAGAGACGCTGCCATCGATCCGCCGCATCATCCAATCGGTCGATTCCAGCGTGCCGGTCGGGGAAGACATGGCCCTCGCGGAACAGGTGCGGCTCGACTATATGCCTGTCCTTCTGGCCCAGAAAGTGATGATTTTCTGTGGCATGGTTGCGATGTGCCTGAGCGCGATGGGATTGTATAGCATCGTCGCTTTTGGAGTGCGAATGCGCAGCCTGGAAATCGGAATTCGCATGGCTCTTGGAGCCCGGAGACGGGACGTGCTGTTTCTATTCGTGAGGCAAGGCGCGACACTGGCGTTCACAGGCGTTGCGGGAGGCGTGGTTGTCGCGCTCATCTCGACGCGGCTCCTGGCGAATTTGCTCTACGGCGTGAAGGCCACCGACCCGGCCATTGGCCTTTGCTCTGCGGCTTTGATGCTGGTGGTTGCATTAGCCGCAAGCTGGTTGCCGGCCAGCCGCGCGGCGGCGAGCGATCCCATGCAGGCGTTGCGGACGGAATGAGCGGCGATTGACCGCCCAGGTTGGGACCTGAAGTGGAGGAGAGCCCGGATGCGGTGGTGGCAGGCCGGAAAACGCGATGCGGACCTGGAGCGGGAGCTCCATTCTGACCTCGAATTGGAGGAAGAAGAGCAACGCGTAAATGGCCAGTCATCGGAAGAAGCTCACTATGCCGCCCGCCGCGCCCTCGGCAATATTGCGTTGATCAAAGATCAGACGCACGAAACCTGGGGACAGGCGCCCTTGGAGCGTTTGTTGCAGGATTTCCGCTATACGCTGCGCCAACTGCGGAGATCGCCTGGATTTACTTCCGTGTGTCTGATCACGCTCGCACTGGGGATCGGGGCGAACACCGCCATGTTCAGCGTGGTTCAGGGGGTGATTCTCACGCCTTTGCCGTTTCCCCAGGCCAACCGCCTCGTGTTTCTCTGGGAAAAGCGGCCCGGTGTTTCTCAACTCGATGTTTCGTATCCAAACTTTGAAGACTGGAAACGCAGTTCGCGGTCATTTGATGGCATGGCTGCGCTGGCATTTCACAACTTCGATCTGACCGCGCCGGGAAGGGCCGAGCACCTCCTGGGGATCAGAGCATCCTCGGGCTTTCTGAAGACGTTGGGCGTGCTGCCGACGGTCGGACGGGATTTTCAAGACTCGGAGGACCAGGCAAATGGTCCGCCCGCTGTCATGATCGGCGACCGTCTCTGGAAAGAGCGCTTTGACTCAGATCCGCGCGTGGCCGGGCGATCCGCGGTCCTCGACGGCAAGAGTTTTACCGTGGTCGGCGTTCTGCCCTCCGGGTTCCACTTTCTTGAAGACGCGGACTTGATCACGCCTCTGCGCCCCGGCATGCCTGCGATCTATGCGGATCGTTCTGTGGATGCATTGGCAGTCCTGGCGCGCCTCAAATCCGGCGTGACCACGGGAAAGGCCGAAGCCGAGATGAACACCATTCAGCAGGATCTCGACCGCCAGTATCCCGATGCCAACCGCAGTATCGGCATAGCAACCACTTCGCTGATGGAGCAGATTCTCGGCGACGTGAAGGGGACGGTTCTGTTGCTGTCCGGCGCGGTGAGCCTGGTACTCCTGATTGCGTGTGCCAATCTAGCCAACCTGCTGCTCGCGCGCTCCACTGCGCGTTCCCGGGAATTTGGGATTCGCGCGGCGCTCGGCGCCAGCCGCGGCCGTATTACGCGACAGTTGCTGACTGAAGCGATCGTGCTGTCGCTCGCGGGAGGCGCATCAGGTGCGGCGCTTGCCGGCATCGGGCTCCGCCTGCTTCTGGCGGCCTTGCCGCATTCGCTTCCCCGCTCGGGAAACATTGGGATTCACACGCCGGTTCTCCTGTTTACCGCCCTCGTCTCAATCTTCGTCGGAATTCTCTTCGGATTGGCTCCGGCGCTCCGATGCGCCAATCCTGATGTCCAGGGCGCGCTGCAGAAAGCCTCGAGAGGAACCGCGACGGGCCGGCATCACTTACTGAGCCGCCTGGTTGTGTTGCAGTTCGCGCTCACGCTCGTCTTGATGACAGGTGCGGGCTTGCTGGTGCGGAGCATTCGCAAGCTTTGGCATGTGAATCCCGGGTTCGATACGCGGCAGGTGATTTCCTTCCAGGTCGGCCTATCGCCCTCATTGGCGAGTACACCCGTTCGAACCCGCGCGGCTTATCAACAACTGCTTGCGCGCATTCGCCAGGTGCCGGGAGTGGAAGCCGCCGATCTCACCAATATCGTTCCACTCTCCGGCGCCGACAATGGCGGTCCGTTCTGGATCGGCACGAAACAGCCCGCCTCCCTGCAGGAAGCGCCTCATGCACTCTATTTCTGGACGGGGCCCGATTATTTGCAGACGATGGGGATTCCCCTGCTGGAGGGCAGATTCTTCACTCCCGCCGACCAGATTTCTTCCGACAAAGTGGTGGTTATCGACAGCGTGCTGGCTCACACTTTTTTCCATGGCCAGAATCCGGTGGGACAAACGCTTACGGTAGGACATTGGGGCGCAGCCCGCATCGTAGGCGTGGTTGGGCATGTGCACCATTGGGGATTGGACGACCCCGGCACATACAACCCGCGGCAGATTTACATTCCCGTATATCAGCTGCCGGATGCGATAGTCACCGATTTCTTCCGCAATCTGACAGTGCTGGTTCGCACCGCGCTTTCGCCGGCGGATGTGATGCCTGCGATTCGCAGCGCCGTCTTCGCGTCGTCGCCGGATCAACCGGTCTACAATGTCGCGACCATGGACGAGGTGGTGTCGGAATCGCTGGCATCACGGAACCTTCCCATCCTCCTCCTCTCCGTCTTCGCCGCGCTGGCATTCCTGCTCTCCGCGGTTGGAATCTATGGAGTCGTTTCCTACTCGGTGATGCGGCGCACCCAGGAGATCGGGATTCGGATGGCTCTTGGGGCAGACAGGAGCCGCGTCTTCCAGATGATTCTCCGCCAGGGACTCGGCATGGCCGGTGCGGGATTGGGCGTTGGTGCGCTGGCGGCGATCGTGCTCGTGCGATTGCTCCCGAGTTTCTCTCATCTGTTGTACGGTGTCGGCCAAAGCGATCCGCTCACGCTCGTCGCAGTGTCCGCTGGATTGCTGGCCGTGGCGCTGGCGGCGTGCTATCTCCCAGCACGCCGAGCCATGCGCACCGATCCCATGAACTCCCTGCGGCGTGAATGAAAGCGCGTCAATCCGCAGACCGGCCGGGGGACGATTTGGCGACCACCGCCTGGACCGGCCTGGTCAGCGAGGCCAGGAGGTCGGGAGAGATGTTGAGTTCGCCAATTTTCTGCGCGTTCTCGGCCATTTCCTGGAAAGCGAGAGCAATCATCGCCTTCGCATCCGCCGCCTTGCCGCCCAGCATCATCAGGGTTTTCCAGTCGAGCCCGCGCAAAGGCTTCAGCGTCTCGGTCAGTGCATAGGCCTTGCTGTCGGCATCCTTGCGCTCGTTTTCCACGCGGTGGTCGACCAGCTTGGCGCGCTGTTCCTCGACCGCGATCTCGGCCGCCATCTGAGTTTCGCGGATCTGGCGCTTCTTCTCCTCGACGGCAATTTCGGTATTGAGTTCGCTCTCCTTGATCAGCCGTTCCTGCTCGACGGCCGCATTCCGCCGGGCGTAGATGGCTTCGTCCGCGCGCCGCAGCAGAGCCTCGCGTGCCTCGGCCTCCAGAGCGCGGCTGGTTTCCGGCGTCGGCTTGATGGCCAGAATGGAGAGGGACAATACCTCGATTCCCAGGTTCGCGGCCGCCTCGGATGCGCGAAACTTTTCCAGTGCTTCCGCGACGATGGCGTCGGAACTGACCAGGACCTCTTTCAAGCCCAACCGCTGGGTGATGGAACGAGTCAGCGTCTGCAGCGTGTGCACCAGCCGTTCGGGAAGCTTGCGTGGATCGTCAGAACTGTAGGCGTTCTTGGCGTCGACGCTGAAATCCAGCAGCGAAGCGAGCCTCTTCGGATCAGCGACGCGGTAGGTGAACTGGCCCTGGAGGTTCACTGTCTGGAAGTCGGCCGTCGCTTCCTGGAACACGAACGGCACATCGGTGCTGGCGATGGGCACCGCCACGATGGTGGACGTGGGTCCGTAATAGAAGAAGGAGAGCCCGGCTCCTTCCCTCTTGATCTTCCCGAACTTGTACTGCATGACGTAGGTGGTTGGCCGAACCTTCATGAAGTTGATCATCGTGCGACCCTTTCGTGTTACTACAACACTAATATTAGTGTCCTTCTAACACTATGTCAAGAAAAATATTCTAAAAGGGCTTGCGTATTGATTTCAGGCATATTAAATCCATGAGGGGGATACGGCTGGTTCGGGTTCCGGCATCCAAGCTGCTGGAGGCGTTCTGAGAAAGACCCTTGAAGCGTTTGCCGGCCGCCAGGGCGAACCCCCGGAAAGCGATCCACCCATGGCCACAACCTCGCAAAAGCGTGAACGCGCGACCATCCCGGTCCAGAGATACACAGGCCTGTCTCCGCGTTCCATGGAGGACATGGTTGCGGTAGAAGAGCCGCTGGAGATTCAGCTTGTCTTCGGAAAGGGCAATCGAAGGCAGGCAAAACCCGTTTCCGTCACCATGCGCACCCCGGGGAATGATGCTGAGCTGGCGTTGGGTTTTCTTCTCAGCGAAGGCATCATTCACGATGTCGAAGATGTGGAATGCGTTACCTCGGCGGACGACCACCTGCGTTCCGGACCGGACGGGCCCCCATGCCGCTACTGGCCGTTAGAGAACGCGGTCAAGGTGGAACTATCACCGGAAATAGAGCTGAATCTTGCCACCCTGGAAAGGAATTTTTACACCACATCGAGCTGCGGGGTTTGCGGCAAGGCTTCGCTGCTGGCATTGAGGGCGGCGTGTCCGCCCCGCGTCGCCCAGAATTTCCATGTGGATACGGGAATGCTTTACGAATTGCACTCTCGCCTCCGCACGGCGCAGGAAGTCTTTCAGCAGACGGGTGGAATCCATTCCGCCGCGCTGTTCAATACGAAAGGCGAATTGATGCGAATTCGCGAAGACGTAGGCCGGCACAACGCCCTCGACAAACTCCTAGGAACCTCGCTGCTTGAAGATGAGCTTCCGCTGCGGGAGCGGCTTCTGCTGCTTTCGGGCCGGGCAAGCTTCGAGCTGATGCAGAAAACGATCATGGCCGGGATTGGGATGGTTGCGGCTTTCGGGGCGCCTTCGAGCCTGGCGGTCGCACTCGCAAAAGAATTTGATATCACCCTGATTGGCTTTCTGAAGGATGATCACTTCAACGTCTATCACGGCGCCTGGCGGCTAAGAACGGGCCATGCGGGCGCCGACGCACGTTTGTCCCCGGGGCCCGACGCCGAACGCCCGCATTGAATCCGGCTTGCGCTTCAACTTCCGGCTGAGTTTGTTTCCTGTGGGCCTTACCTGGTCTCGGCCGCTCACGGGCCTCGTTCGTTAGAATCGGTGTCAGCTTTCGGCACGCCTGCTCCTGCTCGTGAGAGCTCGAGGGAGGATATGACCCGAGGACCCGCCGGCATCGCTTCGCCGTTGAAGCACGGTCTGCTATTGCTCGTCCTGTTCGCCTGGTTTCGTCTTCCGTCGGGTGCCTCGGAGGGCGATTCCGGATCCTGGCCGATGGTCAACCTCGATGCCGGCGCCACTCGCTACTCCCCGCTCGCCCAGATTACGACCGCGAATGTGACTCATCTGAAGGTCGCGTGGATCTATCACATGAAGCCGGCGCCGGCCGCGGGCAGCGCGCCGGACAGCACATGGCGCCTCTCTGAAGATCAGCCGCTGGTTGTGGGAAACACGATGTTCGTCGTAACGCCCTACAGCCGCGTGGTGGCATTGGATCCAGCCACCGGGCGAGAGAAATGGGTCTTCGTCATTCCGGGATCGGACCAGGCGTCGCTGCGCGGAGCCGAATATTGGCCGGGAGACGCATCCACCGGGCCCTGTCTCTTCTTTGGAACCACGCATGGCTTCCTTTACTCCATCAGCGCGGCAACCGGGAAGCTCAACCCGACCTTCGGCAACAACGGAGCGGTAAATCTCCGCACTCCCGCAGTCATGAGCACCGGCACAGACAACCTGTACATTCTGCCGTCGCCGCCGGTCCTCTACAAGAATCTCGTCATTACCGGTGCCGGAACCGGGGAAGGGCGTGGAGGCACAGGCGGCGGGCTTGGACCTGCCGGAGATACGCGGGCGTGGGATATACATACGGGAAAGCTGGTGTGGACATTCCACTCCGTGCCGCGCCCGGGAGAAGCCGGGCACGACACCTGGGGCGGCGACAGCTGGAAGCAGCGCTCGGGCGTGAACGTGTGGGGATACATGACGGTCGATCGGGATCGGGGCATTCTCTACATGCCATTTGGAGCTCCGAACTACGATCGCGTCGGAACCGACCGGCCGGGTGACAACCTCTTCGGCACGTCCGTCGTCGCCGTGGAGGCTGCTACCGGAAAGCTGCTGTGGCATTTCCAGGCGGTCCACCACGACATCTGGGACTACGATACGGAAACGCCGCCCACGCTCATTGACGTTCATCGCGACGGCAGAACCATTCCCGCCGTCGTCATCGTCAACAAGACCGGGCTCCTGTTCGTGCTAGATCGGGTCACGGGAAAGCCCATATTCCCCGTTGTCGAAAGGCCCGTTCCCCCAAGTGACGTTCCCGGCGAGCACGCCTCCCCTACGCAGCCCTTTCCCGTAACGCCCGAGCCCCTTGCGCCGATGCGCGTCGAGCTCTACCACGACCTGCCGGAACACGCCGCGTGGTGCAAGGCGTATGTGGACGATAACCACATGCTGCTGGCGAAGGAGCCATATACACCGCCGGCATTCAATCGCTATTCGGTGAACCTGCCGGGAACCCATGGCGGCGTGAACTATTCCGGCGGGGCCTTCGACGCTGCGCTCGGCCTCTTCATCGTGAATGTGAACAACCTCGGCCAGCCCATGCGCATTGTGCGCGACGAAGCCGGCGGCTACACCAATGCCGGCCCGTTCGCGGGACAGGCGCGCTTCTGGAATCCCGAAAAGCATCTTCCCTGCACCGAACCGCCCTGGGGACAGCTGGTGGCGGTGGATGTGAACAGCGGCAAGATCGCATGGCGTTCGGTCCTGGGTGTCACCGACGGTTTTCCCGAAGGAAAGCAGCACACCGGACGTCCGGGGCTGGGCGGCCCCATCGTAACCGCGGGCGGGCTGGCGTTTATCGGCGCCACGGACGACGCCCGCTTCCGGGCGTTCGACACAAAGTCCGGGCAGGAACTCTGGACCTGGCATCTGCCCGCATCCGCCGAATCCATTCCCATCACCTACACCGACGGACACGGGAAGCAGTACATCGCCGTGGTCGCGACGGGAGGAGGCTTGCTGCGCGCGCCGCTCGCCAGCGACGAACTCATCGCATTCCGGCTCGATGACGGGACGAACGGCAGCCCCAACATCGTCCAGGCAAGCCCGAATCCGGCGCCATCCGAGACGTCCCCCGCGCTACCCGTATTCGCCTGGACAATTCCTGCCGATGACCCCAGGAGGAAAGCGATACTCGACCGCCAGGCGGCGTTGCTGCCTCCCGGACCAGGCCGTGACTTGACCATTCGTGCCTGTGCCACCTGCCACGGCCTCGACGTTGTGACCGATCAGCGCCTCACCCCGCAGGAATGGGTGAACGTTGTGCAGACCATGTCCGCAAAAGGGGCTCCGGCCACTTCCGCCGAGCTGAATGTGATCCAGTCGTATCTGGCCAAGTCGTTTCCGCGAGCCGGCGGCTCAAACAAAGATTGAGCGTTCTCCTCCTTAGTTATTCGGCCTGGATGAAAAGCCTGCAAAGCGCCGCGATTTGACTGCAACCATCTCGCCGGGTTGGCTATGATAGGGACCTTGGACTTCGTGGGGCAAACGAACCCTTCGGTTCGGTTCGCTTCCAGACAATGGATGTTCAGCGTAAGAGGAGAAATATGGTCAAACTCGAAGATGCGCGCAGAGTCATAGCTGCGGCCGAGAAGAAGGCGGCCGAAATCAAGCAACCGATGAACATCGCAGTGGCCGATGAAGGCGGCAACCTGGTTGCCCACGTCCGCATGGATGGAGCGTGGATCGGCAGCATCGATATCTCCATCAAGAAGGCGTTCACGTCCCGTGCCTTCGACATCGCCACCAAGGATCTTGCTACCCATTCGCAGTCCGGCGGCCAGTTCTTTGGCATCAACGCTTCCAACGACGGCAAGATCATGATTTTCGCCGGCGGCATTCCCCTCAAAAAGAATGGAAAGGTGGTGGGAGCCATCGGCGTGAGCGGCGGTTCCGGAGAACAGGATCATGCAGTGGCCGAAGCGGGCGCTGCTGCGTTTTAGCGAGTTACAAAATGGAGGTCTGGTATGGCTGAAAACAGTGGTGTGGTTTATTTAGGCCCCAATCACGTTGAAGTGCAATCCATCAATTACCCAAAACTGGAAAATCCGGCGGGAAAGAAGATCGAGCACGGAGTGATTCTCAAGGTGGTATCGACCAACATCTGCGGCTCTGACCAGCACATGGTGCGTGGCCGCACGACCGCGCCCAAGGGTCTCGTCCTTGGTCACGAAATCACCGGCGAAATCATCGAAAAGGGAAAAGATGTCGAGTATCTCCAGATCGGCGACCTGGTGACCGTTCCCTTCAACGTGGCCTGCGGACGCTGCCGCACCTGCCGGGAACAGCAGACCGGAATCTGCCTCAACGTCAATCCCAGTCGAGCCGGCGGAGCCTATGGCTATGTAGACATGGGCGGCTGGGTGGGCGGCCAGGCGCAATATGTCCTGGTCCCCTATGCCGACTTCAACCTGATCAAGTTCCCCGACAAAGCGCAGGCGATGGAAAAGATTCTCGACCTGACAATGCTGTCGGACATCCTTCCCACGGGTTTCCATGGTGCGGTCAACGCGGGAGTCGGGGTTGGCTCAACGGTGTACGTCGCCGGCGCGGGCCCGGTTGGGCTGGCAGCGGCCGGTTCCGCACGGATCCTCGGCGCTGCCGTCGTTCTCATCGGCGATATGAACAAGGATCGTCTCAAGCATGCCAAGGCGGTCGGTTTCGAACCCATCGATTTGACGAAAAGCGAGAGGCTCGAAGACTTGATTGCCGAGGTTCTAGGAGTGCCGGAGGTCGATGCCTCCGTCGACGCGGTGGGCTTTGAAGCCAGGGGCCACGGAGCACACCACAACGATGAGGCTCCCGCCACGGTATTGAATTCGTTAATGTCGATCACGCGCGCGGGCGCCGGCATTGGCGTACCCGGGCTCTACGTCACCGAAGACCCGGGATCCAAAGATCAGGCAGCTCAGCAAGGCGCCCTGAGCATCCGTCTGGGACTGGGTTGGGCCAAATCGCATCGCTTCTACACTGGGCAGACGCCGGTGCTCAAGTACAACCGAGCATTGATGCAGGCGATCCTGTACGATCGTTTGCCCATTGCCAAGATCGTCAACGCCACCGTGATCAACCTGAAAGATGCGCCTCAAGGTTACAAGGACTTCGACTCGGGCGTAGCGAAGAAATTTGTTCTCGACCCTCACGGAGCCCTGAAGAAGGCTGCATGATCTGAAAACAGAACGACCCGATCGTGCAATGGGCAGAGCCTGATTGCGCGGGCTTTGCCCATTTCGTTTTGAACGCCGTGTTTCCCGGATTGAGGGATCAGCCGCCTGAAACCATTGACACGAAAAAAGGGCGATTTGTACGATATATTCGTGCGGAGCTTCATGGGAACTGCGGATAACAAGCTTCCATCCTCTTCTGTCAAAACTCAACGACGATGATAGTAGTCAAGGAGCTTACCAAGCGGTACGCGCGCACGACTGCGGTCGACCGCATTTCGTTTTCCGTCGAGAAGGGCCAGATCGTCGGTTTTCTGGGCCCCAATGGCGCCGGGAAGACGACTACCATGCGCGTCCTCACCTGCTTTCTTCCCCCATCGGCGGGCACAGCTACGGTTGCCGGCTTCGATGTCCTCGAACAGCCTCGTGAAGTCAAAAGGCGCATCGGCTACCTGCCCGAATCGCCGCCGCTCTACCCCGAGATGGCCACGGCCGAATACTTGCGCTTCGTCGGCCGGTTGAAAGGACTGAGTGGGGCCGACCTCGAGAAACGTATCAACTATGTCTGCGAACGCTGCTTCATTGGCGATGTTCGAAACAAGCTTCTGGGCAAGCTCTCCAAAGGCTATCGCCAGCGTGTGGGACTGGCGCAGGCCATCATCCACAATCCCGAGGTGCTGATCCTGGATGAACCGACGGCGGGCCTCGATCCCAAGCAGATCAACGAGACGCGCGACCTGATCAAGAGCCTTGCCGGCGATCACACCATCATTCTCAGCACCCACATCCTGCCCGAGGTGGAGCACACCTGCGAGCAGGTAATCATCATCAACAAAGGCAAGCTGGTCGCCACCGATTCCGTGAGCAACCTTCAGGATCGCGCGCGCGGAGTGGAGTCGGTGGTGCTGGAGGTGGCAGGGCGCGACGGTTCGCTCACCTGGGAAGTGGTGCAGAGCAAGCTGCAGGAAGTGCCGGGTGTCGCGCAGGTTTTGCCCAGGGAATCCAGGGACAGCCGGTTGATTGTTGAAGTACAGAGCCAGAAGGGTCAACTGGTGCGAGGCGATCTGGCACGCGCGGTGGTGGGCGCGGGCTGGGACTTGAATGAGTTGCGTCCTGCAGGCATGAGCCTGGAGGAAATCTTCCTCCAGCTCACCGGCGCTGAGGCGCCGCCTGAAGTGCCCGAAACGCCGCAACCGGAAAACAACGAGTTGCAAGCATGAGAAATATCTGGACCATCTGCCGCAAGGAGCTGCGAATTTACTTCGTGTCTTTCATCGCCTACCTGCTGTTGACGATGTTTGCCTTGATCTTTGGCTTCTTCTTCTGGAATGCTCTGGCGTATTTCGTGGTCGCGGGTATGGAAATGCAAATGCGCGGCGAAACCATGCCCATGAACGTGAACGAGCAGATCATCCGGCCGCTGCTCTCCAACGTGAGCGTGGTCGGGTTGTTCTTTATTCCCATGATCACTATGCGCCTTTTCGCCGAAGAGAAGCGTTCGGGAACCATCGAGCTTCTGGCGACCTCGCCGGTTCGCGATATCGAAATCATTCTCGGAAAGTGGTTCGCCGCCATCATCCTTTACGCCTGCATGCTGCTGGCCACCGCGCTGAACTTCGGATTCCTGTTCCTGTATGGGAACCCGGATTGGAAGCCGCTCGCGATCGGATATCTCGGACTTTTCCTCCAGGGTGGATTGTTGCTGGCCCTGGGAACATTTATTTCCACGTTGACCAAAAACCAGGTCATCGCCGGCGCGGCCACTTTTGGAATCTGTCTGTTGCTCTGGGTGATCGAGTGGGTCACCGGATATGAATCGGCAACCTGGGCCACCGTCCTCGCTTACTTCTCCGTGATCACCCACTTCGATTCATTCGCCAGGGGCGTCATCGACTCCAAAGACCTGGTCTTTTACATCACCGGAATCTTTCTCGGACTCTTCGCAACCGCGCGTTCGATGGAGTCCCTGCGCTGGAGGTCCTGAATGGCGACCCGGTGGCTAAAGGCGCGGCAAACCAAATATGCGGCCTATGCCGTCTTCTATACTCTCGTGGTGATCGCCATCGTGGTCCTGGCGAACGTGCTGAGCGATCGTTATAACAAGTCCTTCGACACCACCTCGAACAAGCGCTACAGCCTTTCCGATCAGACCGCTAAAATCGTGAAGGGGCTCAAGCAGGACGCGACCATCACCTACTTCAACCAGAGCACGCGATTCCGCGACGGCAAAGACCTGCTGGGTGAATACGCGAACCTGTCGCACCGCATTCGCGTCAATTATGTCGATCCCGATAAAGACCCGCAGCTGGCGCGCGAAGACGGAATCCGCGACTTCGGCACCGCGATCGTGCAGATCGGAAACAAAAAAGAAACCGCCAAAAGCATGGACGAAGAAGGTATTACCGGCGCCTTCATTCGGAACCTCAAGGGCAATACGCGCACCGTCTGTTTTGTGACCGGTAGCGGCGAGCACCAGGTGGACGACAGCGGCCGCGAAGGCCTGTCCCACTTCAAGGACCTGCTGGCCAGGGACGAGTATGAAACCAAATCGGTGAACCTGGTGGAGAAAGCCCAGGTTCCCGAAGAC
This sequence comes from uncultured Acidobacteriota bacterium, assembly GCA_963706455.1. Taxonomy (GTDB): domain Bacteria; phylum Acidobacteriota; class Terriglobia; order Terriglobales; family Acidobacteriaceae; genus Telmatobacter. Next base: position 168,851 of record CAVPNO010000125.1, read on the forward strand.
TGCACCGCCCTGGTCGTGGCCGGCCCGACGCACAATTACGAACAGCCCGAAGTCGACGCGATCAAGAATTATGTGGAGAATGGCGGGCGCGCGTTCCTGATGCTCGATCCGCCGCTGCAGATTGGAAGCTCGTCGATCGCCGACAATGACGCACTCGCCGGCGTGCTTCAGAACTGGGGCGTTACCCTCGAAAAGGATCTGGTTCTCGACCTCAATCCCATCGGCCAGCTGGCAGGCGTGGGGCCGCAGGTAGCTCTTGTTACCCGCTACGAAGCGCAGCCCATCGTGAACGACATGAAGGGAACCGCCGTCGGCATCCCGCTGGCGCGTTTCTCTGGCAGCGCGTTGAGGTCGACGAGCTTGGCGTAGCCATGAATGGTCGCGAGGCCGTTCCTGAACTCGTGCGCGATGCCCGCGGTGAGCTCGCCGACGGCCGCGAGACTTTCCTTGAGCCGCAGCTGCTCTTCGAGCATCTTCACCGCCGTCAAGTCAGTGAACAGACAGATGGCGCCGTGCAACTTCCCCAGCTGGTCGAAGAGCGGCGAGACGGTGACGCCGATGTGAGACGCGCCGTGACGCACCTCCGGCAGCGTCAGCGTGCGCCTCTGGACCGCCACGCGCCGAGTCAGGCACTCGTCGATGACCTGCGACAGCGCAGGCACGTTGAGCATCCGGCGATAGTCTTCGAAGCGCGCCGTCTCGCCGACGCGCAGCATTCGGCGGCCGGCCGGGTTCAGAATCCGCACTTCCCCATTGAGCCCGACGACGAGCAGGCCGGCGGTGAGGCTGGCGATGATTTCGTCGCTCAGACGCTCGGACGCGGCGGCACGGGCGGCGGTCGCACGTTCCTGCGCCTTCAGCTTCGTGACCGCTTCCTGGAGGGCGGCGGAGAGCACTGTGGTGTCGCCGCCCGTCGATCGCCGCGAGCGACGGGCGTCACCCGCGGCGGTGATAAATCGCAGGACGGCGAACATCAGCCCCGCGGCCATCGCGGCGACGATCGCGGTCAGGCCGATCAGGGCGTAAGCGTTCGGGGTCAGCGGCGCCCCCGATTGTGCGTGCAGGCTATTTCGTTCGTGGATTGTCGCCCGAATCTGTTGCAAGGAGGCTTCTGGCGTGTTTCGCCTCAGCCAGAGCCGACCACGTTCTTGCCACGTTTTTGTCGGGGTCGCCCGTTCCGGGGCCGCGTTAGATCAAACACGGGCCCCGACGGCGACTAAATAGTCTCATTCGACGCAGGAGGCGACGATCCGCATGTCCAAAAAACCGATTCACGATGTCAGAGAAACCGAAGAACTCTACGAAAGGTCACGGCGCTGTCATTACTGGACCGATTTGGCGTGCGTCGCAACCGTTTATTAATCCTGCCAGCGCTAGGTTGTATCTATGTGTGCGTATCCGCTCTGGGTTTTGCTGACGACCGAGGCGCCGACGCCGGCGCTGAAGGATTTGAGGGACGTAGTAGCAGACCGAACTCTGCATCTGCGTCACGCCCGCCGATCCCGCCTGCGCGTTGACGGTGTCGGAACCGGAGCAGTCAACAGCGACTATCCCCTGATCCGTCGTGCGTAGGAAGCGCGCGTACACGAGCCGGTGCAGTTCACGCCGTGGGTTGAACGTACCATCTTGTCGTGCTGCCAGCGCTGCCGGTAGCCCTCTTCCCACATGCGATCTTCGTCGCGCAACTCGCCGAGACCGCCAGCGAAGGGCTCACGCCGGTGGGTGAAATAGGTAAGGCGATCAAGAAAGTGGCTGATAGCGAAGGGGCTCCGTGTCGAGCCGTGGAAGCTACTCAAGGATGATTGAACCTGATCGTTGGTCATCCTTTCACAGAACTCGTTCGTCCGGGCGGCCCTGTCGCGCCTGCGGGCGCTTTCTTGCAAATAATGACTGTGGTAAGCCTCCGCCGCGTAAATGCTCACGCCAGGCCGCGACACAGGCCAGACAGGGCCTCTAAGCGATCGATTGGGGGTGACAGCAACATGCCACGTAACCAGAAGCGGAAGCCCGCCAGCAAAGCCGGCAGCGATGCGACCACGCGCGCCAAGTATCCCCGTCATTCGGTTGAAAGAGCCCTACGCACTCCCAAAGCCATTCTTTAGCAAAACGCCGGCAAGCCCTGCTCTCCCGAACAGGCCGCCGTCATGTTGGGTGGGACCTCCGCAAAAGGGCCGTTCGCTGTGGAAATTGCATCGGCTATGAAATATGGGTTCTGGAACGGAAGGAGGGAAAAATTCATCCGACTGAACTAGAAAGAGACGAGCAGCACGGAGCAGCCGCAGGCGTAAGCGCCGGCAGCCGTGTCCCGTCCGAAGCTGGAGGTCGCGGATATCTTGCGCGACCACGGGGCGGCGTGGCGCTCGGCCAATGCCGGGCACGTCAGCCTCGACCAGTTGAAGATCATGTCGGCGATCGAGCGCTGCCGCACGGCGGCGCTCGGCGGGCATGTCGAGCGCTGCGAGAAGTGCTCGCACACCGTCATCGCCTACAACTCCTGTCGCAACCGCCATTGCCCGAAGTGCCAGGGCGCAGCGGCACGGGAGTGGCTGGCCGAGCGCGAGACGGAGTTGCTGCCGGTTCCGTACCATCACGTGGTATTCACGCTGCCGGCCCGGATCGCCGACATCGCTTATCAGAACAAGGCCGTCATCTACGACCTGCTGTTCAAGGCATCATCCGAGACCATGCTCACCATTGCCGCTGATCCGAAGCATCTCGGCGCTCGCATCGGCATCTTGTCTGTGCTGCACACCTGGGGCTCAGCAATGACCCACCATCCTCACGTGCACATGATCGTGCCAGGCGGCGGGTTCTCGCTCGATGGACAGCGCTGGATCTCGTGCCGCCCGCGGTTCTTCCTGGCGGTGCCCGTGCTCTCGGAATTGTTCCGCGGATTGTTCCTGGCCAAGCTCCGCGCCGCTTATCAGGCCGGTGAATTGCAGTTCTTCGGCAAGCATGCCCGACTGATCGATCCGCGAGCATTCGCCGCCTATCTGGCGCCGTTGTGGAACACAAACTGGGTGGTCTACTGCAAACGCCCCTTCGGCGGCCCGAAGGAAGTCTTGCGATATCTCGCGCGCTACACCCATCGCGTCGCCATCTCCAATCGCCGCTTGATCGCATGCGATGACAAGGGCGTCACCTTCAAGTGGAAGGACTACAGGCGCGAAGGGTGCGAGCGATACCAGGTGATGACCCTCGCGACCCACGAGTTCATCCGCCGCTTTCTCATGCACGTGCTGCCCGCAGGCTTCCATCGCATCCGCTACTATGGCCTGCTCGCCAGCGGCAAGCGCGCCGAGAACATCGCCCGCGCACGCGAACTGCTCACGCTGCCTATACTTCCCGTCGAGCCATCAAAGCAGCGGACACCAGCGCCGAGGAACCGCAAAAGCCAGAGCATTCCTGCCCGCACTGCGGCGGCCGCATGATCATCATCGAGCGCTTCGAACGCGGCTCAACTCCGCATTATCGCCCGAGTCGCCAATCCCAGTAATCAGGATCGATACGTCATGATCCTCTCAATCCGATCCCTTTGCCTCAATCCCCTTCGTTTCTATTGTTGCCGTTCGGCCGAACACGTTTCGGCGCGGGTAAATTCTTCGCCCAGGTTACAAATTACCGCTCAACCGTCGCTCCTCTGGCTCCGAGGCGATCATCACAAACCTGTGGCCTGTGGCGCGCTTCCAATCTCTCCACCTCTCGCCTCGCACTACCGCCGAAGCGGCACGCTCCCCGCTCAAATCCCCATAGCGGAGCTTGCGGCACGGCCGACCGAGCGTCCCTCCCGCGATTTCGTGCCTTGCGCTTTTCGGACGCCGACCGCCAGAGCGTGTGGTTAGATCTCGTTGCCGGCGTCCGAAAACCTGCACATTAGCGGAAGTTAACGGTCATCCAATTCGCCCAGCAACCGCGCCAAGTTCATTTCCGCGGCTCGGGTCTGAAAGCCGCGCTTGAACGCGGCTTGGATGCACTCTTGGGCCTCGGGGTTGCGCACGCCTTCGGCAAAGAGATCGGAATCGCGACGGTGCTTGGACAATGGGCTTAGCTAACCAAGCCTTTCACCTGACGCCCGGCGAAACATTTAATTGAGTCTGGACCCTAGCGACCAAGCCTGCCGACGACCCAGGCGATCACGTCCTCTGCAATGCGCCGAGCCCCCTTGCCCAGCAGCACATTGTGGCCGTGCGCTGGCTCAAGCTGGTACGTGGCGCCGTATAGGGCGGCGAGCGCTGCGCCAGTTTCGGGCGGCGTCAAAATGTCGAGCGCACCCGATACGATAAGGATAGGCGCGGTGAGTTTCGTCGCGTCGACGGCAAGCGACCAGCGCGTCGCCTCGTAGACCCGCAAGGGCGATTTTGGGACGAGGAGCGCGTAGAAATGCGCGGCCTGCATGTCGTCCAAGCCCTGAAAAAACATTTGCCGAGCGACGTCGGGAGGCGGCGGCCCCCATGGCGCGTCCATATCGCCGATGGGCAATTCATGGGGTTTTGCGCCGACGTTCGACGGCACGACCGGCGTCAGCAGCACAAGTGCGCCGACCTCGTGCGCCGACGCGTAGAGCTGTGCAGCAAGCCCGCCCATGGAATGGGCGATGAGGACCGGTGGCGTATCGAAACAGCGTGCAACCTTGTCGATATCGTCGACGACCTCGGCGATCGACATTTTCACGAACGAGTTATCGTTGATCGCTGCCGAACCGCCGCGACCGCGCCAGTTGAGGGCGTGAACCTCGTAGCCGGCGGCCGCGTAGACAGGGGCATGTTCCTGCCAGCTCCACGATGCGTGGCAACCACCGTGCACGCAGATCAGCGGCGGCCGCTGCGCCGCGTCTTTCGGCGCAGTGGTGAATCGTTCGACGCGAATGCCGTCGATGTCATACTGATCGTGATTGATACAGGCCATTCCAGGAATGGTGTTCAAGTTTCGCCGTTGACGCCCTGTTTTGCAAGCCGTTGTTACTTTACTTCTCGCACGGGGCGTTGTTGCTGCTCCTTTGCAAGACCACGTGGGCTGCGGCGGTGGTCACGCGGCATGGCGCGCCTCAATGCGGTGACGAAGCTTGAACAGCTCTATTTCAAGTCTCTCGAATTCCCCGACTAGCGCCTCGATCTCCTGCGCCGTGTATTCGACATGCTCGCGCTGGCCGTCATTCCATCGCGTCCTGCTGCGGATCGTGATGGTCAAGGTTCGAGTGTTGAAGGACCACCATTCACCGTGAGCAAGGAAGTTGCGCCGCTCGCAAGGACCGATGGCATCAGACAGGAGCTTCACGATCGGCTCCGCCTCTTGGAGATCATCTCCAAGGTGCGTCTTGATCAGCTTGGCCATACGTTCCGGGCGCTCGCGGGCTCTCCACTGGTTGCTACGCCGCTCGCCGAAACTCAGATCGTTCGTGATAACGCCTTGCAGCGAACAAACTTCTCGCTCGAATTCAGAATGGGCAAACATCACTTGCGCAAACGCGATGGCATGCGGCCCGATGTCCTCTGCCTCGGGAAAATATATATCGTCCGGGTCCACGAGAGGCTACTCCCACCGCCAGCTATTGCCGAATGCCGCCGTTGCGTCCTCGGGTGAGCGTGCGGTTGCAGTCACGCTCGGACTTCGTGCGTTTGTTTGGGTAATCCTCGGTTTCCCCGCAAGAGGCAATTGCGACTGCCCCTCCCCCAGCTTCTGTTCAGCAATATCCGGGACACTCAACCTCAGTTCCACTGCTTCACGGTGGACACGCTCCGCCGCGAAGCTATGAGCTTGGGGACGAATGGGTTCAGCTTTCGGCTCGCGAGATTGCGGTCTTGTCGGCGCGCCGGTTGGCGGGTCATCGCGCACGCCTAGGTGGCGGTGGGCGAAATGTACTCCGCCCCCAGACTTTGAGAGCGCAATCTGATCCGGCTCGCCTCTTTGCCCCGACGGCTGCACCGAGGCGAGGCGGCGGTGGGGTTTGGGGTTGCGCTTGGACGATGCGCGATACACAGGTTTGCGGGACACGATGTGATAAATAGGCCACCATGACCTACCAAGACAAGATCACAATCTACGCCCGAAGGCCAAGTAGCCTATATTGTCGAATTCAGGACGGCCGACAGCGAGCCGCTTGCGATCTGATCCCGCGAACCGAGGCGTCGGTGATCCGGCATTTTCCAGTTGTGCATGCCTTTAAGGGGGTGCGAGGTATCAGCGACGGGATTTTTGATCGGAAGGCATGAGACCACCGTCCACCGCCTCGGCAAAAGGGTGGGGGGCCAGCCTTATGGGCTGTCCGCGAAGCTGATCAACTGCATGTTGGCTTCGCAACATCTTCCGCCGCTCGTCCGTTCGAAACTCATTGAGTACGCTGAGGAAAGAATTGTCGGTTTTTACGGTGGAACCACAGCACAGCGAGCCAGATTTGCCGCCAGCCTAGCGAACGTGTCGGATCGTCAGAGCATAAGAAGGCTGCGTGGCGACGGAACCGAAATAATCATCGGGGCTATTCGACTTCCTTCAACTACCGACAATTTGGTTTGGGCAATTACAGGTACCTAGCTCGGCCTTCACAGAGGACAATCAGCTCTCGTGACATTGCACCGAGAACGATGACGCTGGTCGAGGCACCTAATTGGGGTCTCGTGTGATAGTTCTCACGCCGCCTTGCGGGACATCGCTGCCATCGCTGGTTTCTTCGCCTGCGCGAGTTGATCATCCAGTTCGCCGTTGCGTACCGCAGTGATCAGAATATTGATGACGAAGGGGATCTTGTCGAGCGACGGGACGATGATTGCGTTCTTGCCCTTCTCGAACTCAATCGGTTTCGACCCTAATGGAACAAAGAAGACATAAGACCCGTTCGCATCCACTCGCCACCAGGGCAAGACGCGCTGCTGCTTATCGACCGGCGTTAGCCGACCGTCCTTCTTCACCCAAGCCCGCACGGTTCGAATATGGTTTGGATCCTTCAGCAGAACCTTTTGCTCCTCCAAACGCGCAATCATGTTCGTCCGACGATCCAGTGTCGGGTTCGCGCCAATCTTCGGGAGGGTGGTAAATGTCAGAGATTTAAGAGCGCTCATTTTGTCTTGTCCGCCTTTTGGTAGATGATAGCGCCATTTAGGCTGTTGGGGCGACAGTCTAGTCAGGACCAGCCGCTCCACACAGCAAGCCCTACGACCCAGGCAGTGCAGCGAGTACAACCCAGACCAGCGTGTATTGATGGGGCGGCAGTGGTTGCGGCCTGTCGGTCACTTCTAGGGTGCCTCCTTGTTTATGCCACTGCGTCTTTGACAGCCTTCACTGGGCGAGCCCTGATAACCTTCCTAGCTGGCTTGGCCTTGAATACTGTGGGTTCCTTTGTAAAAGGATTGATGCCTTCCCGCGCTTTTGTGGCAGGTTTCTTGATGACCACAAATTTCGCGAATCCGGGCACAAAGGCGCGAAGCCCGCCGACCAACCAAGCGGCTGCAGTCGCGCCTCCAAGTCCAGCTCCGATGATTGCAATGCGAGTGCTGCGCCTCACCTACGCCATTCCCCAAAATCCCGCCGCCGCACCGACTTTCTCCGCGTTGCAACTCTTCAGAGTATATCACGGTCGGCTGCCCAGCAGCGTCAGCCAACGTTCTGGTCATGCCCGCTTTGGGTCTTGGTCGTGTGAAAGCCCAGCGCCGCTGAGAGCGGATAGAATAATCATCTTTCAGAGCGGAGAGTTCGTTGCGCGGATTCTCATCGCCGCCAATTTTAGTTGATCTGAGAAATATCATTCTCCGCATTTCCGGGATTGGAGCGTTTTCACACAGCCAGGATCATTCACGTCGGACTGATACGTCCGACGAGTTCGTGGCATGTCCGCTGTACCTCCGATAGCTCCGAATTTGTGCATTGCAGCGATTCGACGAAGAGGCCGAGTAGGCCCGGGGTACCCCGAGCCTCTCACAGATCCGGACTTGACACTCTCGCATCATCCGGCTCGTGCCACCGCTCGAAGGCTGCCGCCTTCCATTGAATATCGGGTTCCTCCCGGCCATTCGCATGGTGCGTGCAGCAGGTGTGAAAAAACTTATGATGATCGGTGGTTGTTCGACACGGGAAGGACGGACGTTCGTCTCATCGTCCTTCGTAAGATCTCGAAAATCACTGCCGTGGACCAGCCAAACATGAGCACGCCGTTCATGGCTGTTATTGGCCCCAGCAAGCGCCAGCGTTCCACCGGAACGACATCGCCATAGCCGAGCGTCGTGTAGTTCACGAACGCGAAATACACGTCATCGACGCCGGCGGCCGCTACGCCCACAATGACGTAGGCGAGCGACCAGACGAGGACCTCGCAAATATGCGCGGCCATCAAAACCGAGACGGTTGCAATCATGACCGCGATCAGAATGAGCAATGGGTGCCACGCGCGTGTGGTATCTGCAGCTCGCACGACGCTGACAACGGCCGTCATCGCCAAAGGCATGAATAGTGATGTTGCCAACGCTCACCGCAGCGCCTACCAGAAACTGGCGCAACATGCCTTTTCCTCCTGTGAAACATCCCGCTTGACTAACGTCGATTGCCTTCGTGCGCCAGCAGACGGTCGATTGTCACGGTCCTGTCGAGCCCACCGACCTTTTCGGCGATACCGTCGGCCCGCAGGAGATCGCGCGCCCACCCATGTGCCCCGACGATGCGAAGCGTAATGCCGCGAGGGGTGAGCTCGCCAAGCAGCTCATGCAGCATTCGTGAGCCGGCAAGATCAACGTAGGGTGAGGCCGAGAGATCGCAGACCATCAGGCGAATATTGGCCTGGCCAGCTGCATTGAGTCGGCTCAGAACGGTTTCCAGAACGGCGTCGGCATTGACGTAGATCAGCGAAGCTTCGGGGCGGAAGGCAATGACGCCCTGTAGCGGCTCGTTTTCAGGATGACGGGCGAGGTCGGAATAGCTGTTGGCACCGGGCACGCGGCCTAGGAATGCCACATGGGGGCGCGACGCGCGGACCAACAACATCACCATGGAGGCCAGTGCAGCAAACAGAATGCCCTGCAGTATTCCCAGAAGCAGCACAGCGCCGAGCGCAATGGCTGCGGCGTAAAAGTCGAGCCGGCTCACCCGCCACATGCGCAAGAGTGCCGGAAAATCCAGCAGTCCCGCTATCGCCGTCAACACCACGGCAGCCAACACCGCCTTCGGCAGGTCTTCCAACAGATCCGTGAGGAAGAGCAGGCACAGCGCGAGCGTGATGGATGCGATAACGAGAGCTAACGGGGTACGTGCGCCGGCCCTGTCGTTCACCGCCGATTGCGACAGTCCGCCCGCCACCGGGTAGCCCTGTCCCAGCGCGGCCGCAAAATTTGCCGCGCCGATGCCGAGAAACTCCTGCCGGGAGTCCAGGGCATATCCGTGTTCCGTAGCAAAGGTGCGCGCGGCAGAGACGCTTTCAATATAGGCAAGCAGCAGGCAGCCGCCGGCAAGCGGGATGATTCCCTCGACATCGCGAAGACGCAGCGCGGGCCCCTGCAGTCTCGGCAGGCCGGCCGGAATGTTCCCGGTTATTGGTACCCCGAGCGCTGGGAGCCCAAGCATGGTCGCCGCAATGATCGAGAGCGCAACAACGCCGAGTGCGACGGGTTTTCCCGGCAGCGAACGCTCTCCTACCACCAGCAAGACGGTCGCAACGATCCCGATCGCCAGCACGAGAAAGCGGATCTGGTCCAATTGTCCAGCAAACAGAAAGGCACGCTCGAAAAAATTATGACCCCCGCCTGTCACCCCAAACAGGCTGGGCAATTGGGTCATGGCAATGGTCAAGCCCGCGCCAGCCTTGAACCCTACGAGAATGCTGTTGCTAATCAGCTTGACCAGTGCACTCAATCGCAACGCCCAGGCGAGCAGGCAAAGGATGGCCACGGTGAAGCCTGCCAGACTGGCGATCTGCGCATAGTGCTGCATGTCGCCACCCGCCATGTCCCCGACCGTCCCGGCAATCATGAGAGAGATGGCAGAGGTAGGCCCAATCGCCAGCTGTCGCGATGAACCCAGCAGCGCGTAGCCGAGCCCGCCGAGCAGATAGCCGTACACTCCCACCTGCGGCGGCAGATCGGCAAGGCCGGCATATGCGAGCGAAACAGGAATCGCGTAGGCCGCGAGCGTTACGCCAGCAACGACATCACCAGCCAACCAGTCAGCGCGATATTCCGCCAGCCAGGTGGTGGGTGGGAAAAGCCGAAGCCATGAAGCTCCCTTAACGCGACCGGTGGAATCATTCATGTGGGTAACGTACTCGTTTCTGACCTATCTGCTCGAATTGGCACCGACTATATCACCGATTGCGTTTTGTTGATCTCCGCGGCAGCCTCGAATGTCGAAGGCAATGCAGCGGGCGGCCGGTTCACTGGGCGTGACGCTGCAAATCCACGACATCCAAACCGCCGATGACCTGCCGGCCGCGTTCGACGCTGGGGCTAAAGAAGGCGCCGAAGGGCTCCTCGCGACCGCTGAGAGCATATTCGTTGTTCAACGCGAACGAGTGAGCGAACTCGCGGCCCGCTACCGATTGCCGGCGATGTACCCGTATACGATCCAAGTCGCTGAGGCCGGTGGTTTGATGGCCTATGATGTGGATTATCCTGATCTTGAGAGGCGCGCCGCCACCTACGTCGACAGGATTTTGAAGGGTACCAAACCCTCCGATCTTCCCGTCCAGCAGCCAATCAAATTCGCGCTGGTGATCAATCTTAAGACCGCCAAGGCGCTTGGGCTAACCATCTCGGAATCTTTTCTCCTCCGCGCCGATCAACTCATCGAGTGATGGGTTGTTTTTGCTGCAGTGCACGAGTCCGTTGTTGGCACATAGGGTCATTTCGCCGCGACGCATCAATTCGGTTGCAATCGGAGGCATAGCGGACATTGCGCGAAGCACTGCGGCGCTTGGGTTCGACGCGAATGACCCAACTCGGAAGCAGCGTGCGCATCGCAGCAATCGAAATGACCTTTGCGCGCATTCATGAACTCGCGCCTGAAACAACGGGTGCCATCAAAATCCCTCAGCGCGGCCACCTGCTCCACGGCCTCAATGAATTGATCTTGATCAAGGCTCGGCTGCTGCCTCCCATGCAGTAGTTTTCCCAAGTCTCGGGCGCGGGAGCGTTACATGAGACGGCGCGAGTTCATTACGCTTCTCGGCGGCGCGGCGGCTGCCTGGTCTGTTGCGGCGCGTGCGCAGCAGGGCGAGCGGATGCGGCGGGTCGCGGTGCTCGAAGGAATCGACGATGTGGAGGGACGAGCACGTCGTTCAGCCTTCCAAGCGGAGCTTGAACGATTGGGTTGGACGGACGGCGTTAATATCCGGCTCGACTATCGTTGGGCTCAGGGCGATGCCGAACGAATCCGCGCCTACGCGACGGAATTGGTGAATCTCAAGCCCGACGCGATATTGGTCGACGGCGTGCCGTCCGTTGCGGCGCTGCTGCAGGAAACCCGCACCATACCGATCGTGATGTCGATCGGCTCCGACCCGGTTGCCGCCGGGTTCGTCACGAGCCTCGCTCGTCCGGGCGGGAATTTTACCGGTTTTATGAACTTCGAATACGCCATGGCCGGGAAATGGCTGGAGGTGCTCAAAGAGATCGCGCCGCACCTGACCCGCGTGGCGGTCATCCACTATCCGGAGAACCCGACGTGGCCCGGACAGCGACGCGCGATCGAAGCCGTGGCGCCTTCTGCCGGTGTGCGGTTGATCCTCGCCGGCGTGCACGACGCAGCCGAGATCGAGCGTGCCATAACTGAATTTGCGCGCGAACCGAATGGGGGGATGGTGGTGCTGCCGGTTGTGGTGAATCAGGTTCATCGCGAATTGATCGTTGCATTGGCGGCCAGTCACCGGCTGCCCGCGGTCTACCCGTGGCGTCACTACGCAGCAGGCGGTGGCTTGCTCTCCTACGGAGCCAATGCGACCGACCTCTACCGACGGGCGGCGCGGTACGTCGACCGTATCCTCAGGGGCGAGAAGCCGGGCGATCTTCCTATCCAGATTCCGACCAAATATGAGCTGGTCATCAATCTCAAGACCGCCAAGACGCTTGGCATCGAGGTTCCGCCGACGCTGCTCGCCCGCGCCGACGAGGTCATCGAATGAACCGGCGCGCGTTCATCACTCTGCTCGGCGGCGCGGTCGCGTGGCCGCTCGCGGCGCGGGCGCAGCAGTCGGCGATGCCAGTGGTTGGCTTCCTCGGGCCTACGTCGCTTGACGTGTTCGCGGACCGTATACGCGGATTTCAGCGCGGCCTGAAGGAGATGGGTTACGCCGAGGGCGAGAATCTGACCATCGCCTACCGATGGGCCGAGGGCCAATTCGATCGGCTTCCTACCCTGGCAGGCGAACTTGTCCATCGGCAGGTCGCTGTGATTGCGGCGGGCGCTACCGCCGCGGCGTTTGCGGCCAAGGCGGCAACTACGACCATCCCTATTCTTTTCATCATCCCTGAAGACCCCGTCGGGCTAGGTCTCGTGGCGAGCCTCGCCCATCCGGGCGGCAATATGACAGGGGTCAATCTGTTGTCGGCGGAGGTAGTGGAAAAGCGGCTAGAACTGTTGCGTGAGTTGGTCCCTGCGGCTCGTCGTCTTGCCGTGCTGATCAACCCGGCCGATGCAAAAACTTCCGAGACTACCCTGCGAGACGTGAATGAAGCGGCTCGCAAGATCGGACTGCAAGTCCAGGTCGCCCGCGCGCGCACGATCGGCGAGATCGATGCGGCTTTTACGGCTTTCGCTCGGGAGCCTCCGGACGTGCTTTTCGTTGGCACCGACCCCTTCTTTACCGGCCGGCGGGTCCAGTTGGCCAACTGGGCGTCGCGTCAGGCGATTCCCATGACGTCCGGCACGCGTGAGATTACCGATGTGGGCGGCCTGATGAGCTATGGAGCCAACATTCCGGACGCGTGGCGTCAAATTGGCGTCTATGCGCGACGTATCCTCAAGGGCGCGAAACCCGCGGACCTTCCGGTCGTGCAGGCGACGAAGCTGGAGCTGGTCATCAATGTCCAGACCGCCAGGATACTTGGCCTCGCTCTTCCGGCATCGCTGCTCGCGACAGCCGATGAGGTGATCGAATAGCGGTACAGTTTGCTGCAGTGCACGAGCCCGGTTTTGGCACTTCGCGACGATTCGTCGTGACGCGTAAATTGACCCATCAGCGACATTGGCTGTGCACTGCGGCAATGGTTTTGATATCGATTTTACCCCTATTAAAGTACCCTTGTGCCGATACGATGCTGGCCCCTGAGCTTGGGTGCGGATATGCAGCGACGTGAGTTCATTAGCCTTCTCGGCGGCGCGGCAGCAGCATGGCCGCTCGCCGCGCGCGCGGAGCAGTCGGGAATGCCGGTCGTCGGATTCGTCACCGGCTCGTCGATTGATGCGCGCCGTGCCGCTGCGTTCCGTAATGGCCTCAAAGAAACCGGCTACGTCGAGGGTCAAAACGTCACGGTGGAGTACCACTGGCTGGATGGCCAATACGACCGCCTGCCGTCGCTTATGGCCGACCTTGTCCGTCGCCACGTGGCCGTTATCGCCACGCCCGGCAGCAATCCCGCTTCGCTGGCGGCCAAAACTGCAACCACGACGATCCCGATTGTCTTCAGCGTCGGCGATGACCCGGTCAAGCTTGGTCTGGTCGCCAGCCTTGCCCGGCCGGGCGGAAATGCAACCGGCATCAATTTTTTTGGCCAAGAGGTCGCGGCCAAGCGACTGGGGCTGCTCCACGAAATGGTGCCCAAGGCGGTTCAGATTGCCGTGCTGGTCAATCCAGCCAATGCTCCAACTGCCGAGGCAATGTTCCGCGCGATACCGGAAGCTGCACGGGCCAGCGGACTTCAAATCCAATTCTTCAATGCCAGCACCAGCCAACAGATCGAGGCGGCCTTCGCCACCCTCGCGCGCGACCGGGCCGACGCTCTCTTGGTTGCCGGTGACGCGTTCTTCAGCAGCCGGCGCGTCCAATTTGCGACGCTTACGGCCCGTCATGCGATTCCCGCGATCTATTCCCTTCGCGATTATGTCGAAGCCGGCGGCCTGATGAGTTATGGGACCGATAATCTGGACAGATTTCGTCAAGCCGGCATTTACACCGGTCAAATACTAAAGGGAACGAAGCCCGCCGACTTGCCGGTCATGCAGTCCACCAAGTTCGAGTTCGTCATCAATCTGGTAACGGCCCGAGCGCTCGGCCTCGAAGTGCCGCCCGGATTGTCCGCCCGCGCCGATGAAGTGATCGAATGACACTGCCGCTTTGCTGCGGCGCATCAGTCAGCTTTTGATGCTGTGGACGGCTCCTCCACCGGCACGCGAGTGCCATGAATGTGGGCGCTGTTGAAGCCCCGGCGATTCGGAAGGAGCCAATCATGCAAACGATCACGACAGTCGGTCTCGACATCGCCAAATCGGTTTTTCAGGTCCACGCTATTGACGTTGAGGGTAAGGTGATTGTGCGCCGTCAGCTGAAGCGTCGTTACGTCTTGGCGTTCTTCAAGAAGCTTCCGCCGTGCCTCGTTGGAATCGAAGCCTGCGCTTCCTCGCATCATTGGTCGCGCGAACTACAGGCTCTTGGGCATACGGTACGCCTCATGCCGCCAGCCTACGTAAAGCCCTACGTCAAGCGGCAGAAGAACGATTCTGCCGATGCCGAGGCAATCTGCGAAGCTGTGACGAGGGCAAACATGCGCTTCGTCGCGACCAAGACGCCCGAGCAGCAGAGTTGCCTAATGCTCCATCGCACCCGCCATCTGTTCATCCGCCAGCAGACTGCGGTGATCAATGTGATCCGCGCCCATCTTGCCGAGTTCGGGATCGTTGCGCCGGTCGGGCGCAATGGTGTTGAACAACTGCTCGGTGTCGTAGCCGATTCCGGTGACAAACGGCTGCCCCGACGTGGCGCGCGCATGTGTTGGCGCTCTTGGCGCCCAGTTGCAGACGCTGAAGGCCCAGATACTGCAGTTCGATCGACTGATCATGGCCTGGCACCGCTCGAACGAGACGAGCAAGCGGCTCGATGAACTCCCCGGCGTCGGACCGGCGCTCGCCACCGCTCTGGTCGCCAGCGTCGCTGACCCGAAGGCTTTCGGGTCAGGCCGGGATTTCTCGGCCTGGATCGGGCTCGTGCCTAAGCAGCATTCGAGCGGGGGCAGAGATAGGCTCGGCAGTATCAGCAAACAGGGTGATCGCTACCTGCGCAGCCTGTTCACGGCCGGCGCGCTGGCCGTGATCCGCTATGCCAAGATCCATGGCACCAAACATCGGCCCTGGCTCACAGCCCTGTTGGCGCGCAAGCCAACGAAGGTCGCCGCGATCGCGCTCGCCAACAAGATCGCAAGGATGGCGTGGGCCATGATGGCCAAGGGTGAACGCTACAAGGAACCCGTCGCACTCGCGGCGTGACAATGAGATCGCGCCGAGATCCGGCGTGATGTGAAGGTTGGGAGGGCAAACAGCACGTAATGCAGAGCCGGTCGATCCGGCGATCAGGACAACCCACATGTGCCAGTGCATCTCTCGAATGCGGGCTTTTGACCGGGACCTGATCCGCGGAAGGCATTATGGCCAGCGGTCATGTGAACCGCACAAACAGGCCGAACACATGGCTGCACCGACCAAACCTGCGACGTGAAGATTTTCCTTGCCAACCCGGAGCCGTCCACAC
>CAVPNO010000126.1:0-23457 GCA_963706455.1 uncultured Acidobacteriota bacterium
ATAATGGTACTCCCGAGCCCCCAGACTGCATAGGCTAGCGCAAAATTCGGGTCGAGTTCGACGGCACGTTTGAAAAACGGAATCGCGGCGGCCCACCCGCTTGTGCCTGCAACTCTAGCGCCGAACTGGAAAGATTTAAGGGCTTCCAGTGACGGCGTTGTGGCCTGGTCCGCTCCGCGCCTTTTGTCGGACGCGTGGCGACCCCACCTGCCGACGCGAGAAAATTGCGCCGCCGGCGCGGACTCCTATCCCAGCATCCATAGAAATTCTTCCTTTGCCTGAGACGATATCGGAACTGGATAAAAAGGGTGAGGAATTTTTAAATGGAGTTCAAGCGGCTCTTTCCGGGCAGAATCCGCCCCTGGTTCAGCAATTGACCTATGAGACCAAGGGGTTGCGGTTTTCTGCCGCCATTGCCCCCATCGATAAGCAAGGCCCGCCAGCGGTGAGCGTCGTCATCGAAAATATCGTTGCTCCCGGCCAAAGCGCGAGATGCCTTTACGCCAGTCATCTGGCGTGGCCGGGTCACGTTACGACCGACATCAGTCAGAGCTCTCTCTGGATAGAGTTTCTGCCCCTAGAGGGGCAGGATCTAGAAACATTACAGTCGATCCCCCTCTTTGGAGCCTTGAGACAAGCCTTCAACGAGCAGATTCCACTCGGAGGTCCCCGCTACAAGGCAGTGGCCACGGCATCAACAGCCAAAGCATCAAATCATAAGGCGCTGAGCGCATTTACGCGAGTTTTTCTTTCGCGAAGACTTCGTGGACAAGAATCAGATGATGCGCTGGGATATACGCTTATCGATTTAATCCGCCTGCGGCTGACGACGCTTGCCCAGGTGAATGATTTGGCGACATTCGGCACCGCCGTGATGCGATTTCATCTTGGCGAATCGGTGGCCTACGTGGCCGCGCGTCATTATCCTGATAATTTCCTCCCACATCGAAAATCGTTAGAGGCCCAGGAGTCCCTTAGGCGCCAACTGCGCGATCTCATGGCGACGTCCCTTTCCGTCCGTGGTCATCGCGCCATTTATGCAACAGAACGAGATCCCCGGACCGCCAACGAATTTCTTCAACGGGTTATAAGACATGCCGGTCTATCGTCTCCTCTACCCGCACAATCTCCGCCGCAGGGAAACCCGGCGTCCAGCCAGGCGCCTGCGCCGCCGCCGGGCCAACTAGCGCAGAAGCCGGGCGCCCCATTGATCACGCTGGATCGGGCCATCCAGCTGGCGCTCGAGCACAACCATAATCTGCTGGCGGCTCGGACTACGATCCAGCAGAACGAGGCGGAAGAGATCACCGCCAACCTGCGGCCGGACCCTGTGCTTCTGGGCGACATCCAGTTTTTGCCCCTTTTCCAGCCCAGCAGTTTCAGCTCCGACTACCTCGACAATACTGCGCAGTTCGACCTGGGTGTGAGTTATCTGTTCGAGCGCGGCAAAAAGCGCCAGCACCGTTTGCAGGCGGCCAAGGATCTGACGGCGGTCACCCGGAAGCAGGTTTCGGACAACGAGCGAATGCTGACCTTCAATGTGGCCACGGACTTCATCAACGTGGAACTGGCCGAGTCGACGCTGGAGCTTGCCAATCAGGACCTGAAGAGCTTCCAGAACACCGTAGACATTACCGAGGCGCGCTACAAGGCGGGCGCTATCGGGCTGGACGACCTGCTGAAGATGAAGCTGCAGCTGCTTCAGTTCCAGACCGATGTGTCTCAGGCCAGGCTGGCACGGGTGCAGGGGCTCTCGGACCTGCGGCAATTACTGGGATACGAGCAAGTAAGCGCGGACTATGACGTGGCCGGATCATTCGACTACCAGCCAATGACGGGCGGACTCGAGGACCTGCAGGCAACGGCGCTGAAGACCCGTCCGGACCTGCAGGCGGCGTTGCAGGGCGTGGCGGCGGCGAATAGCCAGTTCCAACTGCAGAAGGCAATCGGGAAACGGGACGTGACCGGGCAGATCAATTACACCCACCTGGGCTATCTGAACGACATTTCCCTCTTCGGGTCGATGCAACTGCCAATCTTCGACCGCAACCAGGGCGAGATCAAGCGCGCCGGTTTCGCGATCACGCAGGCGCAGGAGCAACAGCTATTCACCAACGGCCAGGTGCTGACCGATGTGCGCGACGCATATGAGGGTCTGCGCGCCAACGATGAGATCGTAGGGCTCTATCGCTCGGGGTATCTCGATGAGGCGCAGCAGTCGCGCGATATCACCGAATACGCATACAAGCACGGCGCGGCCAGCCTGCTCGACTTTCTGGACGCGGAACGGAGCTACCGGGCGACACAACTCGGCTACCGGCAGTCGCTGGCGTCATATCTGCTGGCGCTGGAGCAGCTTCGCGAGGCAGTGGGAACCAGGAGCTTACCATGAGATACCCACCAACGATCGACCGCGCCGGATGGATGCGGAGCGCGTGGCCCTTTGTTGCACTGCTGGTGTTGGCCGGCTGTCACTCGAATGACAATGCGAGCGGCATGACCTCGTTCTCATCGAAGGCCTCGCCCTCGGCGACGCCGCAGTTGTTCACCATTCCCGCGGACCAGATGAGCCACGTGCAGGTGGTGACGGTCCAGCCGGGCACGATGGCACACACGCTGCGGCTGACGGGCGCCGTGGCCTACAACGCCTTTAATACGACCCCGGTGATTACGCAGGTCGGCGGGCCGGTGAGCCGCATACTGGTGTTACCCGGCGACCACGTGAAGTTGAATCAGCCCATGCTGGAGGTGAGCAGCCCGGACTACGCGCAGTTGCTCGACGGCTACCTGAAGGCGGCCGATTCGTTCCGGCTGGCCGACAAGTTCTACACGCGGGCGCAGGACCTCTATGCACACCATGCGATTGCGCAACAGGACCTGGAGCAGGCGGAGAGCAATCGCACTCAGGCGCAGGCGGATCTGAACGCGGCTGAGCAAGGCATGCGGATTCTGGGTATCCAGAATCCGGAGGAGCTGGCCAAGGCGCCGTCGTCGGCGCGGATTCCGGTGCTGGCGCCGATTGCGGGCCAGGTAGTGGAGCGGCTGGTTGCGCCGGGGCAAGTGGTGCAGGCGGGGCAGACCCAGGCGTTTACCATCTCCGACCTGAGCACGGTGTGGGTGCTGGCCAACGTGTACCAGGCCGATCTCGAATTCGTGAAGAGCGGCGAAGACGTGGTGGTGCAGACAGATGCTTATCCCAACAGCTTCCACGGCAAGATCTCGTATGTGTCCCCGGCGCTCGATCCGAACACGCGGACGCTGCAGGCGCGCATTGTGGTGGACAACCCGGGCGAGAAGCTGAAGCGGGACATGTATTGCACGGTGATGGTGACCGCCGGAGTGCTGAAGAACGCGCTGGCGTTGCCCAACGCGGCCATTCTGCGCGACGACAACAATCAGCCGTTTGTGTATGTGCTGACGCGCGACAACCAGTTCGGGCGGCGCGACGTGGTACTGGGCGAGATGCAGGGCAACGAGACGCAGATCGTGAAAGGCATCTCCCCCGGAGATAAGGTGGTGGGCAACGGCAGCCTCTTCCTTCACTTCGCGAACTCGCTGCAACACTGAGGGACAGCCCGAGATGATTCATCGCATTGTTCAATTCGCACTTCGCCAGAAGCCGATCGTCCTGTTCCTGGTGGCGTTTATGGCGGTGGGCGGAGCACTGGCGTTTCACAGCATGCCGGTGGATGCATACCCTGACCTGTCGCCGC
The DNA here is from genome assembly GCA_963706455.1 of uncultured Acidobacteriota bacterium. GTDB lineage: Bacteria > Acidobacteriota > Terriglobia > Terriglobales > Acidobacteriaceae > Telmatobacter. The sequence continues at coordinate 3,714 of CAVPNO010000126.1, forward strand.
CCATGGTGGAAGTGATTACGCAGTGGCAGGGCCACGCGGCGGAAGAGGTAGAGCGGCTGGTGACGGTACCGACCGAAGTGGAGATGAACGGCGTTCCCAAACTAACCGTGATGCGTTCGATTTCGCTCTACGGGCTTTCCGACGTGATCATGACGTTCGACGAGGGTACGGACGATTACTTTGCGCGCGAGCAGGTGTTTCAGCGCTTGAGCGAGGTCACCTATCCGCAGGGCGTTACGCCCACGCTCGCTCCGCTGGCGAGCCCGTCGGGGCTTGTGTACCGGTACGTGATCGAAAGCCCGGATCGCACGCCGCAGGAACTGAAAACGATTGAAGACTGGGTGCTGGAGCGGCAGTACAAGCAGGTGCCCGGCGTGGCGGACGACTCCGGCTTTGGCGGCACGGTGATGCAGTACCAGGTGTTGCTCGATCCCGCGAAGCTCTACGCGTATCACGTGACCGTACCCACGGTAGTGCAGCAACTCTCGGTGAACAACTCGAACGCGGGCGGAGGATTCTACGACCAGGGCCAGCAGTTCGATTACGTCACAGGCGTAGGCCTGGTGCGCGATACGTCGGATATCGCGAACATCGTCGTCGGGTCGCAGAACGGCGTGCCTACGCGCATCGGCGACATCGGTCAGGTGGCGATCGGCAATGCGCCGCGCCTGGGAGAGTTCGGCTTCAACAAGACGGACGACGCAGTGGAAGGCGTCATCATGATGCGGCGTGGTGAGCAGACGCAGAATGTGCTCAAGGCCGTCGAGGCCAAGACAAAGGAGCTGAACGAACGCCTTCTGCCGCCGGACGTGAAGGTGCGTCCGTATTACGACCGCAGCGACCTGGTGCAACTGACCATCGACACGGTGGAGCACAACCTGGTGCTGGGTATGGTGCTGGTGCTGGTGGTGCTGATGGCATTCCTGGTGAGCGTGCGCGCGGCCGTGATTGTGGCACTCACCATTCCCCTGTCGCTGCTTTTCTCGTTCATCTTTCTGCACGCGGAAGGCATCCCGGCAAACCTGCTCTCGATCGGGGCGATTGATTTCGGCATTCTGATCGACGGCACTCTGGTGATGGTGGAGAACATCTTCCGCGAGCTGGGAGTGCGCGAAGGGCAGGACTACAACCTCGAGGAAGTGATTCAGAGCGCGGCGAAGGATGTAGACCGGCCCATCTTTTATTCGGTAGCTGTCATCATTGCCGGATATCTGCCTATCTACGCGCTTACCGGTCCTTCGGGCAAGCTGTTCAAGCCCATGGCGGACACGGTGGCCATCGCGCTGGTGGGAGCGCTGATTCTTACGCTCACGCTTGTGCCGGCGATGTGTGCCGTGTGGTTCAGAAAGGGTGTGCACGAAAAGGAGAACAAGCCGTTCCAGTGGCTTCTCAGGATATATGCGGTGTGGCTGGACTGGTGCCTGGACCGGCCGCGAACAACTCTGATCCTGTCGGGGCTGATCCTGGGCGTGACGCTGTTGCTGATTCCGTTTATCGGTGGCGAATTCATGCCGCACCTGGACGAGGGGGCTTTGTGGATTCGCGCCACCATGCCGTACACGGTTTCGTTCGATACGGCCAGTAAGTTTTCGCCACAGGTGCGCGACATCCTGCTGAAGTACCCGATGGTGACGGACGTGGGCTCGGAACTGGGGCGGCCCGACGACGGCACCGATCCTACAGGGTTCTTCAACGACGAGTTCTACGTGGGGCTGAAGCCATATAACGATAGCGCGTGGAAAATGGGATCGATTCACAATAAGTCGGAACTGCAAGCCGACATCCAGCGCCAGCTCGACGCCTTTCCGGGCGTGATCTTCAACTACACGCAGCCGGCCGAAGACGCGGTGGACGAGGCGCTGACAGGCCTGAAGAGCGCGCTGGCCGTCAAGATCTACGGGCCCGACCTGAACGTGCTGCAGGACACGGCGCTCGAGATTAAGCGGCGGCTGAGCCAGGTGCCGGGATTCACGGAACTTACCGTGGTGCGCGAGTTGGGGCAGCCGAGCCTGATTATCAATGTGGATCGCGGCAAGATTGCGCGCTACGGCATCAACGTGGCCGACGTGGAGGCGATTGTGCAGGCGGCGGTGGGCGGGCAGGCGGCTACTCAAGTGGTGCAAGGCGAGAAGCTCTTCGACCTGGTGGTGCGCATGCAGCCGGAGTTTCGTGAAAACGCGCATCAGATCGGGAGCCTGCTGGTGGGAACTCCGGCGGGGCAGCAGATTCCGCTCAACGCGCTGGCGGATATTCGCGAGTCGGGCGGGGCATCGTTCGTCTACCGCGAGAGTAACTCACGCTATATCGGCGTGCAGTACAGTGTGGAGGGCCGCGACCTGGAGAGCGCGGTGAACGCCGGCCAGCATGCGATTGCGGACATAAAGAAAACGCTGCCTGCGGGATACCGGCTAACGTGGGGCGGCGAGTACGACGAGCTTCTGGCCGCCGAGCGCCAGTTGGCGCTCATTGGGCCGCTGGCGGTGTTCATCATCTTCATGATCCTTTTCGCGCTCTATAACAACTTCAAGTTCCCCATCGTGATTGTGATCGGCGTAGTGCTGACGGAACCGGTTGGCGCTCTGCTGGCGCTGAAGCTGACCAATACGCCGTTCAGCGTCTCGTCAGGGCTGGGCCTGCTGGCGCTGATGGGCGTGTCGGTGGAGACCGCCGTGATCCTGGTCTCCTATATCAACAAGCTGCGCATGGAGCAGAACATGGATATCCGGACGGCGACGCGCGAGGCCTCCCTGCTGCGGCTGCGGCCCATCATGATGACGGCGCTCGTGGCGTGCCTCGGGCTACTGCCGGCCGCGCTCTCGACGGGCATCGGGTCCGACACGCAGAAGCCGTTTGCCATTGTGATTGTGGCGGGGCTGGTCTCAAGGCTGTTCCTGGGCTTCTTTGTGAACCCGGTCCTCTATGAGATGGTGGCGCGGGACGGAGATGTGCTGAAGGTGTAGGCAGCACTGGGTTCTTCAGGCTTCGAAACCCGCAACGCACGGAACCTTGTTCCAGTTCGCGCTGGATCGCAACATCACGCTCCTTGACGCCTTACGCTACGCGCTCCTTATGGACGTCGTGAGTCTCAATCAATCTGAACTTGCGGATCAACATTGGCAGGCTGAGTCCCTGGACGACCAGCGTCACCATGATGACGCAAAAGGTAAGGAATACCAGGAGGTTGCGCTGGGGAAACGCCGCGCCGTTGTCGAGAAGATCGGGCAGCGACATGGCGGCCGCCAGGCAGATCACGCCGCGCATTCCGGTCCAGCCAACGATAAACATCTCGTTGCCCGGTGGGCAGGAGCAGACCTTTCCCAGCAGCCTCTGAAACCAGTAACGGATCCATGACGCGGCAAAGACCCAACCGAGGCGCAGAGCGATGAGCAGGCAGCTCAGGATCGCCACATCCAGCAGCAGTTCCATCGCGCTCATGTCGCGAATACCACCCAGCACGTGGGGTAACTGAAGGCCGATGAGAATGAAGACGATTCCGTTCAGAATGAAATCGATCGTTTCCCAGACGGCTGACACGTCGACCTTCGCGCGCGCCGAAAGCGACACAGACCGCTTGCTGCCGAGGTAGAGCCCGGTGGCGACCGTTGCCATAACCCCGGAGGTATGTATTCCTTCGGCAGCCATGTAGGCGATATAGGGCGCGACCAGCGTCAAGGTGATCTCGATGGGCGCATCCGTAATCCGGGTCTGGCCCCGCCGTATAATCACGCCCGCAGCCAATCCCACAGCGATACCGCCGAGGGCAAGATAGAGCAGCCGCAGACATCCTTCCGTCATCGAAGGGGCGTGATTGTTGACGAGGATGGAGACGGCGAAATCGAGCGCTACCAGGGCCGACACGTCGTTGACCAGGCTCTCTCCTTCGAGAATGTCGATGATACGCTGCGGCAGGCGCATGCGGCGGGCGATGGCCGAAGCGGCAATGGCATCGGTGCTGGCCACCAGCGCGCCCAGCACAAATCCGATGCGGCGATCAAATCCAGGCAACAGCCGTTCGGTTGCAAATGCAACCGCGACAACGGTGAATCCCACCAGTCCAAAAGCCAACGTCAGGATGGTTCCAAGGTTGCGGCGCATGTTCTGCCACGATGTATGAAAAGCGGTGGCGAAAATGAGCGGAGGGAGCAAAACCAGGAAGACGACGTCGGGGTTCAACCTGACGCGCGGGATTCCGGGAAGCAGCGACAGCGCAAGGCCTCCCACCACCAGGACGATGGGGTACGGCGTCTGAAACCTGCGCGCCAGCGCCGCGAACACGACCACCAGCGCAAGCAGGAACAGGAGAAGAAGCTCCAGGTTGTGAATGTCCACGGCTTGCATGGTTCACCTCGCATGGCATGACTCTGTTGGGGAAACCGGGGGCGTTTGAGAGAAAGGGATCCGGCAAATGATTTCCGGCTCCGAACGGCTCGTTCGAGTAACATCGATTGAGCGGATTCCGAGCCGGAAACCTTGATGGGAACGGCGATTGGTTTACGGTTTCGCAGCCGGGACCCAGACGGCATCATGTGCTGCAAAGTCCACCCCCGCTACTTCGGTACTGAGAGCGATCGGTTGCAGTCCCGCCTTCTTTCCCGGCTTCGCGTCGAAGCTCAGCAGGTACTGGTTGTTGAGCGCCTTCTGCAGGTCCCTGAGGTAGGGCTCGAAGCTAACCGCGCTGTGCAGTCCGAGATAGAACGACATGCCTCCTGTGCTCTCCGACAGCCGTGCCATGTTGGCCTGCCCGTTCAGCGTCTGCCAGTATCCGCGATACAGGCGGTTGTTGCCCGGCGCATAGATGGTATGGATGTTGGTTCCCGTTGTCGTGGCACTGGCAGTCGCCGTATCGGCATAGGGGCTCGTCTGGTAGCCCGCCCACCGACCGCGGTGCCGCCCGCGTTCGACGCCATCGGTGATCATCACCACTTCATGGCGGTTGTCGCTTGCCGGCCAGCGCTGCATCAGGTCCACTACCGACAGGTACGGGTTGGCAAAGGCTCCGCCATTCCCCATGGGCAGGCGCAGAGCATTTGCCGCTCGTGTATGGTCGCCGGTGAGTTCCTGAACAATCTGCACGGTGGAATTGCTCATGTAGCCCACGCCGATGAGCGTCGACGACGGCTGGTCCTTGATGAAGCTGCGCATGCTGTCAAGCTGCAGTCCCAGGGTGGGGCCGGCCGCATCGTCGACGAGAACAAACAACTCCAACCCGGCGCGGTCCCCTCGGGCCGGAGCCCATTCGGTCACAGCAAGGCGATCGTTGCCCCGCTTCACCAACACATCCTCCTGGTTGATCACGGGCATGCGCTTGTTGTTCGATACGTTGGCGGTCACCGTCATCCTCACCGGGACGGTGCCCGCTGCTTCCACTTTTTCGGCTCGCATCGCGGGAACGCCGGGAAGCGTTCCCAGAAGCACGAGCGCACCATAGAACAATCTGTTGGTCAATTTCATCTTCATTCTCCATTTCGGGTAATGATCTGTGTTGGTCTTGAGGCTGCCGGCAGCGGATAGCCAATCCCGATACGACCTGGGAAAGGCTATCCGGTGGCTGTCACTGCGTGGGCAACTTCGCCTTTTTCCGTGCGAATCCCAGTCCCGCCGCTGCTGCAAGGCTCAATGCACCCAGCAAGCCAGCCAGCGGCAGCGGGGTGGCGGTCTTCGGCAATTCCGTCGGTGGTTGCTCGACGCTCGCCACGGTTGCCGTAGCTTCCGCCGCCGCAGGAGCAGGCTTGATGAGCAGCACGCCTGTCATTACGGGCATGGCGAGAACCGGAGCCCTTCCCGTGGTTTCCTTGCTGCTGGCCACCACCGTTTCGGGGCTGTCGGTAATGATGGTGGCTTCGAGCTTCATGCCCTTCTTCAGCTCGAAGACCGTCTTGTCCCTGCCGTCGATCTTGAATGTGGCGTGCGACGGCACCTTGTAGAGCTGATTGGTTCCGTCGGGCAGAGAAACGATGATCGATCCCGGTGCGTTGACGTGCCATACCTTCCCCTTGATCGTTCTGACCGTGTTGACATATCGCGGAGTCGTGGTGGTGGTGATGGTCTGCGTCAGCCTGGTTCCGGGCTTGAGCTCGGCAACGGTAAGTTGCTTGCCATCGATTGTGAATCTCTCGTCGAAAGGCACGATGAGGTGTTCGACCTTGCCGTTCTCAAGCTTGAGCACGAGGTTGTTTCCTTCCACGTAGACGATGGTTGCGTCGCGGACGTCGGTCGCAACCGATGGTTCGCCGTGGCGGACGGAAGTCTTGGTGGTGTCTTGCGCCCACGCGCCGGCGGCCGCAAGGGTGAGGGCGAGCGCGCCAATCGTGCGCAGCGCCAATAAACGTGTTTGCTTCATTGAGAGATTCATTGTTCCTCCAGTGTGGTTGTGTTGGGTTGAGTCATGAGTTCGGCGTCAAGTGCTGCCGCCGGCCCGTCTGCCTGATGGTTTGAGAGATACGCTGTGACGACAAATCTTTCCGGCGCACTGCCGATGAACGAAAACGGATAACAGGTAACGAGCGACAACGCGGGAGAGTCTTTGGTTCGCAGAACACTCACGTCCTGCGGAGAAACGATCTGGAACCGGCTTACGACATAGGTGTCATCTCCCGTCGCGGTTTTCAGCAACACCTTGTCGCCGGGCTTGACATTCTTCAATCCCTTGAAGAAGCTGTCGCGATGGCCCGCGATGCCGATGTTGCCGTTCTCTCCGGGACGCGCGGTGCCGGTGATGCGGCCAACACCGCGGTTCAGACTGGCCGGATCTGCACCATCGATGAGCGGCACCCGCAGACGAATGCTCGGGATCTCGAGTACCCCTAACGGAGCTCGGCGCTGAGGCGACGGTTTCCGGATAGATTTGTCCGGGTCCGCTCCGCTTGCCTCTCCGTTGGTCGGCGCGCGATTCTCGATCGGCGGCAATGGTCTGGGAAAGGCCTGTGCGTCCCGCGACTGGAATTCTTTGAGCGCGGCGCGCGATTCGAGGTAGCTCTCGAGGCGGCCCGCAAAATAGAAGCCGGCCAGCGTTAGCCCCGCGACCAGGAGTGCTGCCTCCACCCGCTTCCAGGGCTGATTCCCGCCGCAGCCCAGGAATGCTCGCACCAGCCTGTGCACAGCCATTCGCCTGGTTTTATTCTTGATCTTCTCAATGCTTTTCATCTCCGTCTCCTGCGGACACACCTGGCCTCAGCGGATTGAATGTCCATTCATCCGGCATGCCGAAGCAACAGATTGATCATTTAGTTCGAGTAGTTCCCTTTGCAGCCCACGCGCCCGTCGGTGCTTCCCTAGACTGCGTCCCCTTCCAGGGCGGAACGAATGCTTTCCAGCAGAGTGTCGCTCCGCACCGGCTTGGTCAGAAACGCCGCTGCCCCCGCGTTCATCACCACATCGCGAAGCGAGGCATCACCGTGCGCAGTAATGAAGATGATCGGGATCGTGCTATTCATCTCCCGCAGTCGCCGTTGCAATTCAATGCCGCTCATACCCGGCAGGCGCACATCGAGAATCAGGGCGTTGGTTTTCTGCCGGTCGCGAAACTCGAGGAAGGCTTCCGCGCTGGGGAATTTGTCGACCGCGTAGCCCGACGCCTTCAAAATGCTGGCGAACGCGTCACGCAGGGGCTCATCGTCATCGACGATGGCAATAATGCGGATATTTGGCCATCTTCCCGTCAATTTGCATCCTCCCACTCCCGGGTCCGATGAGCCCCCCGACAGTTCCGAGAGTAGCAATGGCAAGTTTGGAAATCTATCCTGCTTTGGGAGGAGACGCGTCCTTACTTGCGAGGAGCGGACTTGAGCTTCTCGTTCATGCGCACCAGGTGGGCCAGTGAGTCAGCCCCGGTCTTTTCCATCACGTGAGCGCGGTGGGTTTTGATGGTCAATTCGCTGGTTCCCAGTTCATCCGCAATCTGCTTGTTCAGCAGGCCGGCGACCACCAGGGCGAGGACTTCTTTTTCTCTTGGAGTGAGCGAGTCGAAGCGGGCGCGAATCGATGCCAGTTCTATCCGCTCCTTGTGCGTTTCGCGATCGTCGGCCAATGCCTTCTGAATTGCATCCAGCAGGTCCTGCCCACGGACGGGCTTGGTCAAGAACTCAGACGCACCCTGCTTCATCGCGCGAACGCTCATCGGGATATCGCCATGACCGGTAATGAAGATCGTGGGGATGTGAATATTGGCTTCTACCAACTGGCGGTGAAGATCGAGTCCGCTCTGTCCGGGCATGCGCACATCCAGCACCAGGCACGAAGGCACATTGGGCACTTTGGCTTGGAGGAACTCCGACGCGGAGCTAAATGTTGCCGACCGCAGTCCGACGGACCGTATCAGGCTCTGCACACCCTCGCGGATCAACGGGTCATCGTCGATAACAAAGACGATCGGCTCGGGTTCTTTCATCGCGTGGCGAACTCTCCAATTGGCAGGATGAAGTAAAAGGTAGACCCCTGGCGGGGCACCGATTCGACCCACAGTCTACCGCAGTGCGCCTCGATGATCGAACGGCTGACAGACAGCCCCATGCCCACTCCTTGCGGTTTAGTGGTAAAAAAGGGCTCAAACAGGCGCGTCATCGTGTCCTCGCCCACGCCTTTGCCGCGATCCTCAACGGCGACCCGCACCTCGCCGCCATCAAGCGCTTCGGTCCGGATGATCAGTTCGCGCTCTCGCCCTTCCACCTCACTCATCGCTTCAATTCCGTTGATCACGAGATTGAGAAGCACCTGCTGCAGTTGGATCCGGTCGCCGATGACTTCAGGCAACCGGGCGTCCAGTTGCGTGGTGATGGTGACGGAGCCGCGCTTAGCCTGGCTCTTGATCAGGGTAACCGTCTCGTCAATAACCTGGTTGAGAGAAACCGGCTCTCTCTGCGGGGTGTCCTTGTTAATGAGTGAGCGGATACGGGCAATGACTTCCGACGCCCGCGTTGCTCCCTGGACGGCGCGATTGGCCGCGTCCCTGGCTTCGGGTACGTTGGGAGTCTCATGGCCAAGCCAGGCGATACATGCATCGGCATTGGCTACCACTGCGGCCAGCGGCTGGTTCACTTCGTGAGCGATGGAGGCCGCCAGTTCGCCGATCATGGTGATCCGGACGATTCGCGCCAGTTCCGCTCGAGCTACCTGCAGCGCCTCCTCGGTGCGCCGCTGTTCCGCCATCTGCTGGCGCAGCGCCTCGTTGGCATTCTTGAGTTCGGCCGTTCGCTCGGCGACGCGCATCTCCAGTTCATCGCGGGCCCGCCGTAGCGACTCCTCGGTCCGAATTCTCCACGCCACCAGCCGGTTGGCCATCACTTCGCAGGCCGCAAACGAGAGGAAGAACGGAATATCATGCGCACTCACCATGAAGGAACGAAGCGGCGGGATGAAAAAGTACTGCACCGCGAGTGTGCAGAGCAACACCGAAAGCCAGCCGGGACCAACCCCACCAATCCAAGTAGAAGCCAGTACCGCGGCGGGGAAGAAGAACCAGGAGGGGTTCCCGAAAGGCTCCTGCAGCAGAAGCGACAATATCAAAGCCGCTGAAACCAAACCCACAGCGAGGGAATATCGCATCGCAAGCGGCAACTGGCGGGTTGTGATTTTATTGAGGCGCATTCGAGACCGGGGTGATCAAGCCGGATCGGGCCCTAGAGTGGCGCTTGCCGGCCTTGATCCCGGCAAGGAGTAAGGCAACCCAGAGGTCAGTCACATTCCACGCTTGTTGTACGACGAATCTGTCGACACAGCGAATTCTATCCCAAGAAATATTCAGAATCGCGGAACCTCGGAGGCATTGCGATTTTCGGCGAAGATGGGGAGACCCCATTTAGCGGTACCGAACCGGAAAGTGTTTACTCCTGTTTAGGGATCTTGAAGCAAATCTTATCAGGGGAAGAACAGGCTATCTGCCTGGAAGGTCCCATTTCGTGGTCACTCGGCGGATCAGGCTTGTCCCACCAGGTGGGCGAACTTATCCAGGTCTATGTTCCCTCCGGACACGATCGCGACGATTTTTCCGGAGCCGGCTCGGCCCGAGCGAGCGGCGGCAACCGCACAAGCGGCAGCGCCCTCGATGATGACGCGGTTCCGCTCCGCCACTAGTTTCATGGCTTGGGCGGCCTCATCCAGTGTCACCACCAACGATCCCGTCAGAAGCTCGCGAGCATGTTGAAACATGTTCGGGAATACCGTTTTACTGCCGATGCCGTCGACGAACGAAGGTTTATATTCGACTATGCTTGGCTCGCCCGCCGCGAGCGATGCCGCGAGCGGAGCGGCGGTTTCGATCTCCGCCGCATAGATTCGTACCCGCGGAGCCAGAGATCGCAATACGGCAGCGATTCCACACGACAAGCCTCCACCGCCCCAAGGGATCACCACCGCGTCCAAATCCTGCACATCCTCCAGGAGCTCCAGTGCAATCGTCGAGTTTCCGGCCATGACGTGCGGATCATCGAAGGCGTGGATAAAGGTGGCATCGACGCCGGGGTAGGAGCGTGTTTCGAAGGTGTGCCACCATTCGGCAAAGGGGACCTTGATGACGCGTCCCCCCATTCGCTCGACCGCCTTGATTTTTGCTGCCGGAGCCGTCTCCGGAGCAACGATGGTCGCCTGGATGCCCAAACGTCTCGCGCAAAACGCCACGCCCTGCGCCATGTTGCCCGCCGAAGCGGTCAGGACTCCCCGATCCAGTTGCCGGCGCGGGGTCAGTGCCATCACGTTGGCGGCGCCGCGAATCTTGAACGAGCCGATCGGCTGAAGGTTTTCCAGCTTCAGATACAAATCTCCGGGAGCTTCGGTGTTGCACGGGACAAGCGGGGTACGGAAGGCGATCGAGGCAATGTTGAGGCGCGCTTCTTCGGCTTGCGAAATCGAGATCGTCATCGCCGAATGGTAAACCCCGGGCCGTAAGTTGACCCCGAGCCGGTTGGCCGTGAAAGCGATGGCCTCGGCGAATCAACGCCTGGATTCCCGCGAGCGTGACCGGCCCGGATCCCGCGGCCGGCAATGTAACGCCCGCGTTCATCCGGGTTTCCCGGCCCTGAAATCAGCGCATAAAGAATAATTGAGTCATTTTTCTCTGAGTTTGCGCCGTCTCAATTGAACCGCAATACAGAGTGGCCAGAATGAAGGGTAACGATAATTCCCGGATCCCGCCTTCCGAGCGGCCACCATCGACTCAAGGAATCGTTTGAGTCATTTTCCGCGGGTTTTACGCGGCTACAGGTAAGGACGCCTTTCTAAACGGGCCTCGAGCAGATTGGCATTCGCGTGGTTCTATTCCCTGGGCGCCGGCGATTGTTACGCCTGAGGGACGGCCAGTCGTTTCATGATCGACAAACAACGCAACTTAACCCGCCGGAATCGCAAGATCCTCGGCCAACCAAAGAGGGAAAAGCCATGCGGATTAGAAAGATTACTCGAGTTTTGGCCGGTGTGATTCTGGGAATCGGGATCATGATTCCAGCGGCCGCGCAGGAATTGAACCTGTCCGGGGAGAGCACACCGCCGCAGGGCCTAGCACCGCGCGTAACGGATCGCGTCGTGGAACCGGTGAACGACGCCAAGCTGGCCAGGCTTAGCGGCAATGTGCACCCGATGGCGCGCTGGGAGTCAGACATGGGCCGGGTCGACTCTAATAAGCTCCTCGAGCGCGTAGTCATGGTGCTGAAGCGCAGCCCGGAGCAGGAAGCGGCGCTGGCCGCATTCAACGAGCGGCAGTACGACCCCAAGTCGCCGGACTTCCACCACTGGCTGACAGCCGAGGAGTTCGGCAAGCTCTACGGGCCGTCGGATGCCGACATAGCATCGGTAACCAACTGGCTGCAGAATCACGGCATGCGGATTGATGAGGTGGGCAAGGGGCGTGTCTATATCCAATTTACGGGAACCGTTGGTGATGTGGAGAGGGCATTTCATGTGGAGATGCACCACTACCTGGCCGAGGGCAAGATACACCTGGCCAATGATCGCGATCCACAGATCCCTGCGGCCCTATCACCGGTGGTCACCGGCGTGGCTTCGCTGCACGATTTCTTTCCCAAACACTTTTCCCACCCCGGCAACTTTGTGAAGCGCGACCTGAAGACGGGAAAGTACACCGTATTGCCTCCCGATCCCGCCGAGGGTAGCGCGATGGGGCCGACGCCTCTTGCGCCCAGCGGTTTGCAGCCGGCGCGAACCAGGTTCATACGGCGCGAAACCCACGCCCGGCGGAGTACAGCCGGAGCTGGGCTGGGTGGACCCGACGACCGGATACCAACGCGAAGACCTCACTCCTTACGATATCGCCACCATCTATAACATCCTGCCGCTTTGGAACGCGGCCACACCGATCAATGGGACGGGCGTGAAGGTGGCCATCGTGGCGCTCAGCGACGTTGTGACCAGCGACCTCACCACCTACCGCAGTTCCTTCGGTCTCCCCGCGACCACATTGACGACCGTACACAGCGGCGCCGATCCCGGGATTACGGCCAGCCAGGGCGAAAACACTGAAGATGTGGAGATGGTTTCGGCCACGGCTCCGGGAGCGTCCATCGTGCTGGTGTCCGATGTGGACAACGCCACGACCGATGGCCTGACGACCGGGATTCTTTACATTGTGAACAATGCGGTTGCGCCGATTCTGACGATGAGTTACGGAGCATGCGAACTCAAACTCGGGCACCGCGGGCAACGCCCTGTACAGCCAGACGTTTCAGCAAGCGGCGACGGCGGGTATCAGCTCGTTTGTAGCCGCTGGAGACTCGGGATCGGCGACCTGCACGTCGCAGAACGGAACTCCACCTTACGGGGACGCATTTGGCCTTGCGGTTAGCGGAAGGCATCGAGCCCGTATGTGACGGCGGTGGGTGGAACGGATCTGCAATGGCCGTTCGTCGCCGCCACCCACCCTTACACCACCTACTGGAACACCACCGCGGATGTGCATGGCGCGACCGCCAAGGGCTACATGCCGGAGATGTCGTGGAATGCTACCTGCACGAATCCGATTCTCCTGAACGTATATACCACCTACGCCAATGTCGAGGCTCTGTGCAACGCGGCAATTACCGCGCTTCCGCCCCTGGTTGAGATGGCGTCGGGCGGCGGTGGCGTGAGCAATTGCACCACCAATTCCACCACTTCTACCAGCACCACATGGTCTCCCAGCAGCTGTTCGGGCGGATACGCGAAGCCGTCGTGGCAAGCGGGGGTCACGGGGATTCCGGCCGATGGCAAGCGGGATGTGCCCGATATCGCCCTGTTTGCGTCGTATGGTTTCGGCCAGCAGGACAACACGGGCATCCCGGGAAGCGCACTGCTGATTTGCTTGTCCTCCGCGACGACACCCTGCAATTACAGCACTCCGGGCTACATCGTTTACCAGGAGAACGGCGGCACCTCCGCCGCTTCGCCGATGGCAGCCGGCATTATGGCCATGGTTCTCCAAAAGATGGGAGGGGCGAAGCAGGGGCTGGCGAATCCCGTCCTCTACGGTCTGGCCGCCAAGGAAACCTACTCCTCCTGCAATTCGAACACCGTGGCAGCTGGAAACACCTGCGTCTTCTACGACACGACTACGGGCACCAACGCTATGAATTGCGTTACCGGCGATACCAACTGCGTGACCAGCACTGCCGGTGACGCCGCAGGCATCTTGAGCGGCTACAACGCAACCGCCGGCTATGACTTGACCACCGGCCTGGGTTCGATGAACGTGACCAACCTAGTGAACGGATGGTCCACGGCTGTTGCCGCGTCCGCTGTCACACTGACGCCAACCACCCTGACCTTTGCGTCGACGACGGTAGGATCGACCACCGCGGCGCAGGTGGTCACGGTGAAGAACTCCGGAACTACGCCTCTCACCTTGATTTCTGAAACCCTCAGCGGAGGGGCGGCGACTTCGTTCCTGATCTCGGCGAATACCTGCACCACGTCCCTGGCGGCGGCGGCAACCTGCACGGTGTCGGTAGAGTTCAAACCCACGGCAGCGGGAGCCCTGGCATCTACGCTGTCCATCGCCGACAACGTGACCGGCTCGCCGCAAAAGGTGACTCTGAGCGGCACTGGAGCGGCAGCCGGACCGGCTGTGACGCTGACGCCAACCACCGTGACCTTTGCCTCGACCACAGTCGGATCTACCACCGCGGCTCAGGTGGTTACGGTGAAGAACTCCGGCACCACGGCTCTCACTCTTACCTCTGAAACCCTGACCGGGACCAACGCCACTTCCTTCCTGATCTCGGCAAACACCTGCACGACCACGCTGGCGGCGGCCGCTACCTGCACGGTTTCCGTGGAATTCAAACCGGCGGCGGCGGGTACTCTCACCGCATCTCTATCGATCGCCGACAACGCGACCGGCTCGCCACAAACAGTGGCTCTGACCGGCACCGGGGCGGCGGCAGCACCGGCCGTAACGCTGACGCCAACTACCCTCACCTTCGCCTCGACCACAGTCGGGTCGACCACCGCGGCGCAGGTTGTCACGGTGAAGAACTCCGGAACCGCCGCTCTGACTCTCACCTCTGAAACCCTGACCGGGACCAACCCCACTTCCTTCCTGATCTCGGCAAAAACCTGCACAACTTCGCTGGCGGCGGCAGCTACCTGCACGGTTTCCGTGGAATTCAAGCCGGCGGCGGCGGGAACTCTCACCGCGTCTCTATCGATCGCCGACAACGCGACCGGCTCGCCGCAAACGGTGAGTTTGACCGGTACAGGCGCCGCAGTCGCGGCACCTGCGATCACCTTGACGCCAACATCGATCGCCTTCCCCGCAACGGTGACCGCCGCCACCAGCGTTGCGCAGGTGGTGACGGTGAAGAATACCGGCACCGCTGCCGCTACGATCAGTTCGATCGCGCTGGGCGGTACAAACGCGACTTCGTTCGTGGAGATCGGCACCTGCGGGACGTCGCTGGCAGCCGGTGCTTCGTGCTCCATCGGAGTGGCATTCAAACCCGCTTCGGCAGCGGCCCTCTCCGGTACGCTGAGCGTAACCGACAACGCAATCGGCTCGCCGCAAACGGTGACGCTGACGGGTACAGGTACCGCGGCGCCCACGCTCACCCTGAGCGCGACCACCCTGGCCTTCCCCACAACCACACACGCCACCACCTCCGCGGCCCAAACGGTGACGCTGACCAACGGCACAACAACAACGATCAACCTGACTTCGATTACGCTGGCGGGAACCAGTCCGGCGGAATTCGTAGAAGTGAACACCTGCGGCCCGACGCTGGCACCGGCCGCGGCCTGCCAGGTGTTTGTAGCTTTCAAACCAGCCGCCGTGGCGGCTTACACCGCAACCTTAAGCATCGCCGACAATGCGGCTTCGTCTCCGCAGTCTGTGGCGCTTTCGGGAACCGGGAAGTGACGTTACCCCCCGGCCGAGCCGGGGGCATCATTGTGTGAGCTGCTCAAACCGGCTTGAACGGGGTCGCTAACGCGGCCCCGGTTGAGTTGGGCCACCTTGTCGGTGGCCCATTTCCACATGTTGAGCTGATCTGATCGGCCCCGGCTATTTTGGACCACTTTAAATGTCAGTCTTCGGCCAGAACCGAACCCGAGGAGGGTGGAGGACTTTGGCGATGAAGAAGAAGCGGTTCAGCGTGGAGCAGATCGTCGATGTACTTCATGGTTCCGGCCGCGGTGGCATCACAGATCAGCGCGTAGTCGGCCGGCAATGCCGCAGTAAAGCTACCACCGCCAACATCGTGGCAAATTGGTTTCAGCCCGGTCACGCAGACAAGGGTGGGCGCGCTGGCGGTTATATGGGTGGACGAAAAAGCAGAGGAGCCTGCGTAGGCCTGAGCCAGCACGATTCCGCTCGGCGTAAACCCGGTGCCGGTGGCGGTGCAGCTATTCGTGCCTGTGCAACTGATCGTGATCTGAGGCGCGACCGCAGCTAATGCGGGCGCGAGCGGTCCGATGACAGCCAGCGAGATCAGAGCAATCATCGCTGACCGTCCAGTGAGATGGTTTTTGTGGCTGGTTAACTTTCCGGCGGCGGGCCACCAAAGTAGACACCGCGACCGTCATCTGTTCCAATGCGCGTTTCATAAGCCTTCTCCTTTCCGATCGAGAACGTCCGCTCATGAATTCGGCCTGAGCGGGGATTCAAAGCTGGGCCGACTCAGCAACGGATCGTGGCGTCGCAGGTCCAACTTTTCCTTGTGCCGAATAAACGCGCACCGCGCGCACAAAATGGCTCATATAAAAGTGAAAATTTCTTGATCGCGGAATTAGTCCACAAAACGGCCAACGCGGGTGCCGCATGTCGTCTCGAACAAGGAAAGCGCGATGAGCTAAATTCCCGGGAGGCCGAGCCTGCATCTGCCGGCTTCGCTATCCGGATCAGAGTTCGAGTCGGGAGAGAGGAAAAGATCCTCGGGAGCCGCCTTGTCCCCGGCTTTTCGAATCGGGGAGTCGGCCGGCAAGAATGCTTGAGTTAAGCACTCTGGATTGTTGACAGCAGGAAGTACAACAGAGTAACTACCAGGAATCAGGAATTATGATGCAGGTTCGGATACCCCGTTATGATGCTTGTTGTGGATCTATGTTTAACTGATTCTCGGCGATTCTGTTAAGTACTGGTATCCACATCTCCGTTGCGCCCTCAAGAATCGGCACTCCGTGACCGGTCCGGTAAACTCAGATCGCGAACGGAGCCTGTCATTCCCCGGACTCTGTTAAGAGACATTGCAGGAGCCAAGCGATGAAAAGCGTGTGGAAGGATTGGAAGCACGCGTTCGAGATGTTCCGGAAGAACCCCGGATTCACCATCGCAGCCGTTTCCGCGCTGGCGCTGGGAATTGGGGCCAACACGGCCATCTTCAGCGTGGTGAACACGGTACTGATCAAGCCGCTTGCCTATCCTGACGCCGATCGCCTGGTCAAATTCCTGTCACCCTCGACCATAATTGCCAACGACCTTCACAACATTCCGGAATTTCACTTCCTTCAGCGGCAAACGAATCTGTTCAAAGTGGTGGTTGCATTCGACAATGCCGGCCCGGGGTTTAACCTCACCGGCGGCAGCCGGCCCGAACAAGTGAATGGGATTCACGTAACCGAGGGCTACTTCCGCATGTATGGCGCGCCCCTGGCGCTGGGACGGACCTTCACCCCGCAGGACGACTCGCCCCATGGCGGCAATGTCGTCGTACTGAGCTACGGCCTGTGGCAGCGCAGGTTCGGCGGGGATCCGAACATCGCGGGGAAATCCATCTCGCTGGGCAATGAGCCATACACAGTCGTCGGCGTCATCGGCAAAGATTTCGTGGGCGACGTGCAGGCCGACCTCTGGCTTCCGTTTCAGTTTGACCCGGCAAGCACCGACCTCAACTCCGCCTATTTTGTGACCGGATTGCTCCAGCCGGGCGTCACCGTGGCGCAGGCCAACGCCGCGTTCGCCACAGCAAGCCCGGAGTATCTCCGTGAGTACCCGAAATCCTGGGATCCGCACTTCACGGTTGGACCACTGCGCGACAGCATCATCGGCGATGCGCGTAATTCGCTCCTGATGTTGCTGGGCGCAGTGGCACTGGTGCTGCTGATCGCCTGCGCGAATGTCGCCAACCTGCTGATGGTGCGCGCCACCATCCGCAAACGCGAGTTCGCGATCCGCTCCGCGCTGGGAGCGGGCCGCGCGCGCATCGTGCGCCAGTTGCTTACGGAAAGCGTCATGCTCTCCCTGGCCGGCTGCGTGCTCGGAACCCTTCTCGGCCTGGCGGGAATGCGCGCGTTGCTCGCCGTGAGTCCCGCCGGCTTGCCTCGCATCGGCGAAAACGGCTCCGCCATCGGCATTGACTCTCGCGTGCTCGGATTCACCCTCGGTGTGTCGCTGTTGACCGGCATTCTCTTTGGACTGTTTCCCGCCTTCAGTGCATCGCGCTCCGACCTGAATTCTGCCCTCAAAGAGACCGGCAACCGCTCCGGCACAGGCTTCCGCGAGGGAAAGGCACGCTCTCTGCTGGTGGTCGGGGAAATCTCGCTGGCCGTGTTGCTGCTGATCGGCGCGCTCCTTCTCATTCGCACTTTCCTCGCCCTGCGCGCCGTGGATCCCGGCTTCGATGCGCACAACGTGCTGACCATGGAGATGTCGCTGAACGGCCCGCGCTACCAGAAAACGGCCGGCCTGGCTCAGCTCTTGCGTGACGGACGCAACCGGCTCAATGCCCTCCCGGGAGTAGAAGTCGCGGCGGCCGGCTTTTGGCGGCCCATCGATGTCGAAGATGCCACCGGGTTCCACATCGTCGGCCGACCGGTCGATAAGAATTGTTGCGGAAGCAAGTACATGAGCATTACTCCGGGTTATCTGAACCTGTTCAAGATTCCCGTTCTGCGCGGACGCGACTTCACCGAAGACGACACCACCAACGCACCCGGCGTAGCCATCATCAGTCAAGCCTTCGCCACGAAATACTTCCCCAACGAAGATCCTATCGATCCTGGCCTGGCATCTAAACCGCGCCGGCGCGCTGAAGGATTTCGATCCATACCCGATGGTTCTGCGCGCGGCCAGCTTTCTGGTGCAATTTGGGCCCGTCACCCAGGAGGAGCGCTGGGAGGAAGCGAGCGGCTATTCACCCTCGACATTGGCGGCATCAATCGCAGGCCTGATTGCGGCCGCCGGCTTTGCTGATGCTCATGGAGATAAGGTCACGTCGCTTTTTCTGGAGAAGTACGCGGACTTCCTGGAGTGCCATATCGAGGCTTGGACCGTCACCACCCAGGGCACGCTCGTGCCCGGCATCCCGCGCCACTACATCCGGATTCTGCCCGCCAGCGTCGACGATCCTTCGCCCGTCGAGGATCCCAATCGTGGCACGCTCGTGCTTGCTAACCAGCCTCCCGGCGGTCCTTACGCATATCCCGCGCGCGAGATCGTCGACGCCGGCTTTACGGAGCTGGTTCGCTACGGAGTCCGAAAAGCAGATGATCCCTTAATGACGGACTCGCTCGCCGTAGTAGACGCCGTTCTCAAAGTGGAGACGCGTTTTGGCCCCTGCTGGCGCCGCTACAACCACGACGGGTTCGGTCAGCGGGATGATGGCGGGCCGTACCTCGGCTGGGGTAAGGGCCGCGCCTGGCCACTGCTGACGGGCGAGCGCGGTCACTACGAGATCGCCGCCGGACGCGATCCCGGCTCTTACATTCGCGCTATGGAGGCGTTCGCTTCCAAAACGGGTTTGCTGCCGGAGCAAGTCTGGGACGAGCCCGATTGGCCTGGCGAGCACTTGTTTCTGGGGGGTCCCACCGGAGCCGCCATGCCGTTGATGTGGGCGCACGCCGAGTACGTCAAGCTGTTGCGCTCGGCGCGCGATGGACAGATCTTCGCGCGCGTACCTGGGGTCGCGGAGCGTTATATCGGGGATCGCAGCGGCGTGTCCGAGATCGAGGTTTGGAAGTTCAACCGCCAGGCGGGAACCGTGCGCCGGGGAACCACGCTGCGGGTGATCGCCGGCGCTTCTTTTGAAGTGCGCTGGACGGCCGGTGACTGGAGTGATGCTCAGCAGACTCGTTCGCAGGCCACGTCCCTCGAGCTTGAATGGGTGGATATCGCGGTTGCGAAAGACCAGCAGGCGCCGATCCGGTTTACGATCTTCTGGCCGGGTGCCAACCGGTGGGAGGGGCGCGATTCGAAGTGGCAGTGTTGCCTTAATCCGACAAGTTGTTGAGAAATGTTCCGCGCCTTCATCCCAACCAAGCGGATTCGGCTCGCGGTAAACTCGCAAAGAATCTACTCTTGAGAGCTATCGCATGAAGATCCTTGTAACCGGCT
>CAVPNO010000127.1:0-362498 GCA_963706455.1 uncultured Acidobacteriota bacterium
GGCAAACCCTGGGCGAAATGATGAACGCCGGAGTGGCGCGCGCGACCTGGTGGATTGGATTCGGAAACTGCAACGAAAGTTCGACGGGAACCGCCCTGGGCAACATGAGTTCCTCGCTCTATGGATGGCAGACCTTCGGCGCATACAACGTGTTCTCTGATGGTCCGACGGACGGACCTTGCGGCATCGGCTCTGGCCCCATCGGAACGATGTCGCCGACCGCCAGGGCGTTTCAGCTATTCAGCAATATTGCCGAGAGCGGATCGGCCAGTGCAGAAGAAGTGCTCAGCGCAAAGGTCACGGGCGATGCCACGAATATTCGCGCCTATGCGGCGACCAACAACGGCGGCACCGCGCTGTTCCTGTTCAACCTGAACGAGAACTTCAGCCAGCCGGTGACGGTTATGCTCTCCAGTACAACGTCCAGCAGCGACGTCAAGGTGATTACGTACGACAAATCGATCTACGATCAGACCAATGCCGCAACGCCGGTATGGGCGGCCCCGACGACCAAAGATATGGGCGCGCAGAATCTGCCTCTAACGTTGACGCTGACGCCGTGGAGCATGAACGTGGTGATTATCAAATAGTGGTCAGTGATAAGTGATCAGCGATCAGAAGAGCCGGCGGGCCGATTTTGAATTGGCCCGCCGGTTCTGTTTGGCGCGGTGGGCCTCGCGCGCCTTATATACTGGACTGTTTGCAAACACACGCGGGAGAGCGATTTGGCTGAGGCAGAGATCGGCATCATCGGGGGCAGCGGGCTGTATTCCATGCCCGGATTCACCAACGTTCATGAACAGCGCGTGGAGACGCCCTTCGGCGAGCCGTCGGATGCGTTCGTGCTGGGCGAGTTGGCGGGACACAAGGTCGCGTTCCTGGCGCGCCACGGGCGCGGCCATCGCATCCTCCCGTCGGAGCTGAATTTTCGGGCGAACATCTACGCGTTCAAGAAGCTGGGCGCGGAACGGATCATTTCCGTCTCGGCGGTGGGTTCCCTGAAGGAAGAACACAAGCCGACCGACTTCGTCATCCCCGACCAGTTCATCGACCGCACGTTTCATCGGGTATCGACGTTCTTCGGTGACGGGATTGTTGGGCACGTCGCTTTCGGCGATCCGGTGTGCGCCACGGTGGCCAAAGCCGCAGCAGAGGGATGCAAGGCGGCCGGCGTGGTGGGCAAGTCGGGTGGCACCTACGTGTGCATGGAAGGCCCGCAGTTCTCGACCAAGGCAGAGTCGAACCTCTACCGCAGCTGGGGCGCGGACGTGATCGGCATGACCAACCTGCAGGAAGCCAAGCTGGCGCGCGAAGCGGAGATCTGCTACGCGACGGTGGCCATGGTGACCGATTACGACTGCTGGCGCGCGGGCCACGACGCGGTGACCGTTGAAGAAATCGTGGCCGTGCTCCATCAGAACGCGGAGAACGCGTGCAAGGTGGTAAAGGAAGCGGTTGCGGCCCTGCCCAAAGAACGGACCTGCGCGTGCGCATCGGCGGCGCGCTTCGCCGTCCTCACCCAGCAGGATGCAATTCCCGCGCGGCGGAAAGAGGAATTGAAGCTTCTCTTCGGGAAGTATTTCGGATGGTAGGTTGCGTCCGACCCTAGAACCAAACATAGCGAGCGCAGGCCACCAGCATCGGTCCCACCTTAACGTTCGCGATGCGAACCGGCTAAGGTCGAGCACTCCGATGAATTCAGATCTAGAGAAAAACAAAAAGAGAGGATAATACGTGGCAATTACGGTAGTGGGCAGCGTTGCCTTTGACTCCATTGAGACTCCGGCGGGACGAAAGGAGCGGTGCCTGGGCGGTGCGGCAACTTACTTTGCTCTGGCCGCCAGCTATTTCACCAACGTGCGAGTGATCGCCGTAGTCGGCGACGATTTCGGCCCCGGTCAGCAGGCGGTGTTCGATAAGCGAGGCATCGACACGCAGGGTATCGAACGGGCCGCGGGCAAGAGTTTCTTCTGGGAAGGCTCCTATCTCGAAAACCTCAACGAGGCCAAAACCCGCGCAACTGAATTAAATGTATTCGGCGCCTTCCAGCCGAAGATTCCGGAGGCTTATCGCGATTCGGAGTTCCTGTTCCTGGCCAACATCGATCCTGTACTGCAGCGGCGCGTGCGCGAGGCCATGTCGCAGGCAAAGCTGGTGGCGGGCGACACCATGAATTACTGGATCAAGGACCATCGCGAGCCGCTCAAGGAGGTGCTGAAGGGCCTGGACATCCTGCTCATCAACGACACCGAAACGCGCATGCTGGCGGGGAATAACAACCTGGTGCAGGCTGCGGGCAGCGTGCTGGACATGGGGCCGCGCATGCTGGTGGTGAAGCACGGCGAGTACGGCGCCACGGCGTTTTACGGCCAACGCCCGGACGGATTCGGCGCCAAGACGTTCCGCGCGCCCGCCCTGCCGCTGGAAGAGGTGGTCGATCCGACGGGCGCAGGCGACAGCTTTGCGGGCGGATTTTTCGGTTACTTGGCATCGCAGAAAGAGCTGACGCCGGGAGCGTTCCGTCGGGCCATGTTCTACGGCAGCGTTACGGGCTCGTTCGCGGTGGAGCGCTTCGGGACCGAGCGCCTGGAGCAGCTTTCACGCAAAGAGATCGATGAACGATTCGAGATGTTCCGCGAGTTGACACATCTTGACTGAAAGACCGATCGCGCGTGCAGAGTGGCTGGCTGTGTTGGCCATCTGCGCCGCGGCATCGCTGGTGGCCATCGCCTGGAGCTGGCGGCATGCAGCCATGCTCAACTACGGCGACGCGCGTTGCCCACATGCACATCGCGCGGCGGGTGATTGATGCGCGGCGGCCTGGGCTTTCCGAACTGGGTTCGGTCTGGCTGCCATTGCCGCATCTTCTCATGATTCCTTTTGTCGCCGTGTATGCGTGGTGGGCGAACGGAATTGCCGGCTTGATTCCTTCGGCCGCCGCGTACCTGGCGGGCTGCGCCGGCGTCTACCGGCTGGCGCGGCGGTGGCTGCGGCCGGCGGAAGCGGCAGTTGCACTGGCCTTCTTCGCCTTCAATCCCAACCTGCTCTACATGCAAACCACGGCGATGACCGAGCCGCTGTTTGTGTGCGAAATGGTATGGGCGTCGGCGTGGCTGGTGGAATGGCGCACCTGCCTCGACCGTTCCGACGCTGCATCAATGCGGCGAGCCAATCGCCTCCTTTACCTGATTGCCGTAGCATTATCGGCGGCCGTATTTACGCGCTACGACGGATGGGTAATGGCATTCCTCGCGTGGGTGGCGATCGGCCTGATGCTGTTGAAGCGCGGCCGGCTTGGTTCGCTTCACTTCTGGATCGCCGGCCTCATTGTCGTTGCGTCGCCCGTCGTCTGGTTCAGCTACAACGCAGTTGTTTTCGGCGACTGGCTCGATTTCATGCGCGGGCCCTATTCGGCCAAGGCGATCGAACTGCGGACCGCAACCCCGGGCAACGGGCCGCCGCATCCTGGCTGGCACAATCCGTGGACGTCACTGAAGTTTTTTGTCAAAACAGCGGAAATGGATGCCGCCGGTGAGCGGTGGGGAACGTGGCTCGTCGGCGCAAGCCTGCTGGGAGTGGCGTGGGCGGGGCTCATTGCGCGCCGGCGGGCGTTTTGCTGGTCGCTGCTTTTATGGCTGCCGGTTCCCTTTTACGCCTATTCGGTGGCCTACGGTTCGGTGCCGATCTTCATTCCTCCCTGGTGGCCCCATTCGTGGTACAACACGCGCTACGGGCTGGAGCTTCTGCCGGCATTCGCGCTGGGCATTGCCTTCTTCACGAATTTCGTCCTCACCGGCGCTGGCGAAATCAGGCCGCGGTGGCCGCGCTTCGTGTTGACGGGCATGTTTGCGCTGATCGCAATTAACGCGGTCATTCTGATTCGCGAGCACCCGCTTTGTTACATAGAAGGAACGAAGAATCTTGCGTCGCGCCGGGACTACGATGCCGAGATTCCGCCCCTGCTGCGCGCCCTCGTCGCCCGGCACGCGGGAGCACCGGTGCTGATGAATACCTCCGTGCATCCCGAGTTCGTCGCCCGCAGCGGCTTCCCGCTGCGGCAGAGCATCAACGAGAGTGATCGCGAATACCTGCAGGCGGCATTGGCCGCGCCCGCCGCGCAGGCGGCTATCGTGCTGGCGTACGATGGCGACGACGTGGATCGCGCGGTGAAGGCACATCCGGAAGGGCTCACCATGGTGCGGCGTTTCCAAATGAAGGACCAACCCGGGATCACGATTTACGTGTCCGATACCTATGGCTCCGCACGGTAGCGATCACCCGGCATTTCGGCCTTCGGCGGTGGTAGCATCGGGCAAGGAAAAGCTTGCATGATGGTCGATTCCACACATTCCGCCCCCTTTGCCTTCGATCGATTGCAACAGATTCTGGTGGTGAACGGCGCCATCGGGCGATTGCTCATGGCGTGCCTGCTGGGAGCGGTGATCGGCTTGCAGCGCGAGATTCGCCGCAAGGACGCGGGGGTGCGGACCAACCTGCTCATCTGCATGGGGTCGGCCTTCTTCACGTTGCTTTCCGCCGTGCTGGCGGGCGATGGCAATACCAACAAGGGCCAGGTGGCGTCGAATATCGTGCAGGGCATCGGGTTCCTGGGCGCGGGGCTGATCCTGCACAATCGGAACCGTGTCAGCGGGCTCACCAGCGCAGCCAGCGTATGGGTCGTGGCGTCCATCGGGATGGCCTGCGGGGCGGGCCTCTATGCGGCCGCGGTTCTGGCTGCGATCGTGGTGATCGTGGCGCTCGAGCTGGTGGGGTTCCTGGAGAGGCGCGCCAACGTCAAAGGTTATCCGCTCTTCTATGAAGCACGCGGGCGCGACCAGACTCTGATGCTCACGTCCATCCTGGATGCGATGGACAAGATGGGCGAACGACTGTGCACCGTAGAACGAGACACGATCGGCGAATTGCAGCGCGTGAGCTTCGCGGTAAAAGCGACCGCAAGGCGCCACGAGCAATTGGAAAGGAAACTGCGGGCCGAGCCCGCCATCGACTCGCTGCTCACGTTCCGCGATCCGGAGGAAGATTGAGAAGGACAAGGAACAGGGATCAGGGATCAGGGATCAGAACCTTCCGGCCGCGCATTTGGGGGGGACGTTGATTCCTTTCACGAAGGCGCATGCCTGCGGCAACGATTTCCTGATCGTGACGGAAGAGGCGGCACGCGGGCGCGATTGGCCGGAATTGACCCGCCGGCTCTGCGCACGCAATGCGGGCGTAGGTGCGGACGGCATCGAGTTCTTCGCGTGGACTGGTCCGAAGTCGGGGCGCATCCGGCTGCACAACGCGGATGGCACCGTCGCCGAGATCAGCGGCAACGGCACGCGCTGCGTGGCTGCATGGATGGCGGAGGCGATCGGGGCGAAGGCGGGAGATGTTCTGGAGATCGGGACGGATGCCGGGCAGCGGGTGTGCCGCATCGATTCGGTTCATGCCGGCGATCAGTTTGTGGTGGAAGTGACGACGGGCATGGGCGTGCCGCAGTTCGCGCCACGCACGGTCGCGATTCCGGCGGGATTGCAGGTGCAGGGTGTCGAGGTATCGACCGGGAATCCTCACTTCGTCATCGTGGTGGAGAACGCCGGATTCGCGGTGGACAGGCAGTGCTGGCAGAATATCGGGCAGCAGATCTGCAGCCATCCCGATTTTCCGTACCAGACCAATGTCGAGTTTGTGCGCATCGTGACCCAGAGTGAAATCGAGATCCGGATCTTCGAGCGCGGCGTGGGACCAACGACGTCGTCGGGGACCGGGACTTCGGCATCGGCGGTCGCAGCGCTGGCTTTGCATGGCTGCGTGTCGCCGCTCCGGGTGGTGGCTCCGGGAGGGGCGCAGACGGTAATGTGGAGCGGGCCGGGAACGGAACTGAAGCTGACCGGACCGGCAGCCTTGATCGCGCGGGGAGAGGCTTGGGAAGCATGAAGCGCCATCCGCTGATGAAGCTGAAACCAGTGCCTCGTGGCGCCGGCATGCGGATCGTAGCACCGGCTTCCTTTGCGAAAGTAGAGCGCATAGAGCTGGGGATGGCGGCCCTGGGCAAACTCGGATTTGCACCGCGATTGGCGACCAGCGCGACCGCGCGCGGACCTCTGTTTTTTGCCGGCGCCGCCGAACAAAGGCTGGCGGACCTGCATGAAGCGTTTGCCGATCCCGAGGCGCAGTTGATCATTTCGTTGCGTGGAGGGTACGGCTCGAACTACGTCTTGCCCGGGCTGGACCTGGAGCTGATTCGAAACAACCCGAAGCCGTTTTTCGCATACAGCGATTTAACCGGCGTTCAACTGCGGCTGCTGGACGAGTTGGGTCTGCCGGCATTTCATGGTCCGATGGCGGCAGCGGACTTCTACCTTGAGGACGGGGTGCATTTGCCCAGCTTTCACGCAGCGCTCGCGGGTGAGCCATACAGCATGGGTGCGGATGAGGGCCTGCGGGCCCTGAAGAACGGAACCGCGCGCGGCACACTCTACGGAGGATGCCTGAGCATCCTGGTGTCACTGCTGGGCACGCCATGGGAACCAGAGACCGAGGGCAAGCTGCTGTTCCTCGAAGACACGGGAGCGAAGCCATACCAGATCGACCGCATGCTGTGGCAACTGCGGAATGCGGGCAAGCTTAAGGGCGTACGTGGCATTGTGTTCGGGGAAATGCTGGATTGTGCTTCACCGGGGATGGCGCCGGAGTTTCTGGAACAGGTGATCGCGACGGTGTTGGACGATTTCGATGGGCCGATCGCTATCGGGCTGCGCAGCGGGCATGTGTCGCGGCAGAACGTGACGCTGGTGTTCGGGATCAACGCGGAATTGAATCTGGCGACGCACGCCGAACCGGAACTCAGGGTGGAGTGGACATCGGACTATACGAAAATCACTGAATGATGAACTCATCTTCGCGTCACATCCATCTGATTGGCATATGCGGGACGGCGATGGCCTCGCTCGCGGGGCTGTTGCAACTGCGCGGGCATCGCATTACGGGGTCGGACAAGGCGGCGTATCCGCCGATGAGCGACCTGCTGCGCGAGCTTGGCATTCCGGTGCTGGAGCCGTATGCGGAGAAAAATCTGGATCCCCGGCCGGACCTGGTAGTGGTCGGCAATGCTCTGTCGCGCGGCAACCCGGAAATCGAGCGGGTGCTGGACGAGCGCATTCCATTCACGTCGATGGCGGCGCTTTTGCGCGAGGAGTTTCTCATCGGGCGCGAGTCGCTCGTGGTGGCGGGCACGCACGGAAAGACGACGACCACGAGCATGCTGGCGTGGATCTACCAGGTCCGCCGGGCTGGAACCGTCGTTTTTGATCGGCGGCGTGGCCGAGAATTTCGGAACGAGCTTTCAGCTTCGGCCCACGCGCACCTTCATCCTCGAGGGAGACGAGTACGACACCGCGTTCTTCGACAAGGGACCGAAGTTCCTGCACTACTTTCCCGATGCGCTAATCCTGACGCACGTGGAGTTCGACCACGCCGATATCTACGCCGATCTCGAGGCGGTGAAGATGGCGTTCAAACGGCTGGTGAACCTGGTGCCCCGCCGGGGCCTGATCGTCGCCTACGACGGCAACCCGAACGTGACGGAATGCGTGGGGCGCGCATTCTGCCGCGTGGAGCGATACGGATTCACAGAGGAGGCGCAGTGGAGGATCCACAACCTCCGGCATGAAGGCGGGGTCACGCGCTGGGAAGTGTGGCACGAGGGCGCACTGTGGGCGGAGTTACAGATGGCGCTGGCCGGCGAGCACAATGCACTCAATGCGACCGCCGCGGCCGCACTCGCCGCGGGACAAGGCATCGGCAAGGAGGCGATCCATGCAGCGCTTGCCAGTTTCAAGAGCGTGAAACGGCGGCTGGAAGTACGGGCGGAGATCGGCGGAGTGACCGTGATTGAAGATTTTGCGCATCACCCCACGGCCATTCGCGAGACGCTGCGTGCGCTGCGATCGGTGTACCCCGGTGCGCGGCTCTGGACTGTGCTCGAGCCCCGGTCCAATACGCTGCGGCGCAAAGTGCTGGAGGGCGAGATCGTCGCCAGCCTGCAATTGGCGGATCGGGTAATCCTCGCCGCCGTCTACCAGCAGGAACGCATTCCCGAGGGCGAGCGCTTGCATCCCGACGATGTGGTCCGCCGCCTCAACGACGCCGGCACGCCCGCGGAGTTGCACGCCGATGCCAACGCGATTGTGGACGCGATCGTTCCCCAGTTGCGGTCCGGCGATGTGGTCGCAGTCCTGTCGAATGGCGGGTTCGACGGCATCTATGAGAAACTGCCCGCGCGGATGAGACTGCGATTCGCATAACGCCACGGCTGCGAAAGGTTCGTGGTCTCCCAGGTCCCAAAACCAGGAACCTGGGGCATCCAGCAGGTTCGCCATGATCGCCGCACTCACATTGCTGCTCACTATCGTGATCCTGGGGATCCCGGCGTCCATTGTGTTAATCCCCTGGGCGGCGATCACGGGCAATGCGGCGCCACTTTACAAGGTCTCTTTGGCGATCGTGAAGCTGGCGTTGCGGCTGGCGGGGATTCGCGTCGAAACGACGGGAAGGGACCGGGTGCCGCGCGATCGGGCTTGCATCTTCATGTCGAACCACATCTCCAATCTCGACCCTCCGGCGCTGTTACCCCGCATTCCCGGCAGGACATCGGCGTTCATCAAACGGTCGCTGACCAAGATCCCCGTATTCGGCTACGGCCTGAAGCTGGGCGACTTTGTGCCCGTGGATCGCGACGGGCAAGTGGAGAGCGCCATCGAGGGCGTACAGGCTGCGCGACGAGTTCTTGAGAAAGGTATCCATATCACCACGTTCGTGGAAGGCACGCGTTCGCGCGATGGGCGCATGCTGCCGTTCAAGAAGGGGCCGTTTTATCTGGCCAAGGAGGCGGGTGTGCCTGTCATCCCGACATCCATCCACGGAACGGAAACGATGATGGCCAAGGGCAGCGTACGAGTGCGGCCCGGAACGGCGCACATCACCTTTCATGAGCCGCTGGACCCGGCACGATTCGAGACCCGCGAAGAGTTGATGGAAGCGGTGCGGGCGGCGATTGCGTCGGGGCTGCCGGAGTGGATGAGAAGTGCAGGAACTGAGGGACCACGGACGAGGGAGTAGGGATTGGTATTTCGTACCGGCGCTAGGCGGCAAGCCATGGCTTTTGGATACCGTACCGAGACTCGAGAGCCACCGCCGCTGTCTGCTCGCGATTAAGGACCAATGCCAGGCTCAGCAGGACTTCGCTCGCACAGGCGGGACACTGCGTCGATGAATTCCCAATGGCATTGCAGTCCGGGCAGAGATAGGCAGATTTCAGGGGAACATGTTGCAGCGTTTGCAGGCTCATAAATCACCTCGAAGTTGACCGTGATTCTGTAATTATGGGGGCGGTGAACACGAGGCACCATTGATCCAAGGTTGTAGCGGAAACAGTAGAACCGAAGTGTCTACGGGACTGCACGAGAGATTCATTTGCGGGTGGTCAAAGGTAACTTTAAGCGTGATCTGCTCGATGGATGTTACCGAAAGAGATTACCGACGAGTGAGCGGTATAGTCCACAAACGTGCGCCCGTTGCGGTCAGTTGACGCGTCGCGGTGAGAAGGATCCCTCGGAGGAGTTATAGCTCCCGACACGATTCACGGCTGAACGACGGCGTTGTAGCCGTCGTTCAGCAGCTTCTGGCGCATGGCGTTGGCGTCAGTGCGGTTGGCGAAGGGTCCGACCTGGACGTGCAGAAGTCCATCGGCGGGATCGCGACGGGAGCTGACCGCGTAGCCGCGCTTGCGCAGGGCGCCGACCAGGACATCGGCATCTTCAGGCTGCGAAACGGCCGCGATCTGGACCATGATGCCGGCCGGCGCCGCGCCGATGGCAGGCTGCACCGCGGCGGATGTGGGAGCCGATTGCGCGGGGGCGGGCTGGCTGGTGAGTACCGAGCGGACGGAGGGTTCGGCAGCACTGGCTACCCCTTGCTGGGCGATCTCGCTAGTGGCGGCGCCGGCAGCGGGTTCATTGGTGGTTCCGTCGGATGGCGCGGGCGGCTGCTGCGGCTGAACCCCGGTCAGTCCGGCAGAAGGCTTGGACGGAGAGTTGGCGGACTGCGCAATCACAGGCGTTCCCGCGTTAGGCAGCGAAGCCGGTTCGGCGCTGCGATTCCCTACCGCATAGCCAAACACAAAGCAAAGAGCGCAAAGACCGAAAAGCCCGAAGCCGATCAAGGTGAGCCTGACGGGGCCGAGGGTGAGTTCGCGATCGCGGGATTGCGGGACGGGCTCGAACGCGGCTCCGCCTAAACCTCTCTGCATAGGTGCCTCAGTCTCCAGTTTACGTGAAACCGCGATTCCTGAAATTGTTGCGCAGTGAAGGAGGAATCACGCAGGTACCCTGACCTGACGAGGCAGCCGTCATTCTCACGGCAATAAAGACGCATCAAGCGCCCGATTCGGGCATCTTCACCACGGGCTTCGTTTCGAGCGTACCCCCGCCCGCGCCTATCTTGTTCAGCAGCGATAGCAGTTCGACCGGCAGCGGGAACACGATGGTGGTGTTCTTTTCGACACCGATTTCGGTGAGGGTCTGGAGGTAGCGAAGCTGGAGGGTGATGGGCTGGGTGGCAAGCAATGCGGCGGCGTCTACCAGTTTCTGAGCGGCCATGAATTCGCCCTCGGCGTGGATGATCTTGGAGCGGCGTTCGCGCTCGGCTTCTGCCTGCTTGGCCATGGCGCGCTGCATCTGGTCGGGAAGGTCGACCTGCTTTACCTCGACGGAAACGACCTTGACGCCGAACGGCTCCGTGCGCTGGTCCATGATGGACTGGACGCGGAGGTTGAGCTTGTCGCGGTGGCTGAGCAACTCGTCCAGCTCCACTTCGCCGAGCACGGTGCGCAGCGTGGTCTGGGCGAGCTGCGAGGTCTGATAGACGTAGTTGGAGACCTTGATCGCGGCCATGTTGGGATCGACCACGTAGAAAGTCACCACCGCATTCACCTTGATGGTGACGTTGTCGCGGGTGATCACGTCTTGTCCCGGAACCTCCAAAACTTCCTGGCG
Source organism: uncultured Acidobacteriota bacterium (assembly GCA_963706455.1). Lineage (GTDB taxonomy): Bacteria > Acidobacteriota > Terriglobia > Terriglobales > Acidobacteriaceae > Telmatobacter. The sequence continues at coordinate 11,055 of CAVPNO010000127.1, forward strand.
AAGCGAGATGCGGATCATCTGCTGAATGGGGCGGAAGACAAAGAACAGACCCGGTCCTTTGGGCGCCTGGCTCACACGGCCGAGGGTGAAGATCACCGCCCGCTCGTACTCGCGCAGTATCTTGATGCAGTTAATCAAGTAGAGAATCACGATGGCAACAACAATCAAAATCGGAACGGTCGAATCGGCAGACATGGGCAATTCCTCTTTCGGGAGTTCACGAGGGATTGTACTGCAGAACGGGGTCAGGGATTAGGGAACAGGGATCAGGGATTAAACGGCCGCAGCCATGGCCACCGCTAATCATGTGGCGCGAGCGGGCGGTTCAACGGGAGCGACCCGCAGCAGGTATTGTTCGTGGCCGACCACTTTGAGAGGGGTGCCGGCGGGAACCATCTCGCTGGCGATGGCGCGCCAGATTTCGCCGTCGACCAATACATGGCCCTCGGGATTGAGCGTCTCCATGGCGGACGCGTGGTGGCCGACGAGCGCATCGACGCCCAGGCGGGCCTTCACGCGCCGCGCCTTCACCGCGATGCGGACGAGAAAAGCGGTGATCCCGCCGAAGGCCGCACTGACGCCAAAGGCCACCCAGGGGCTCACCGCGAGCTCAGGAATGGGTGCGGCTACCAGGGTGAGCGTGCCCAAAGTAAGGCAGACAATACCAGCGATGGCCAGCGCGCCATGGCCGCCGAATTTGGCTTCAAGCACGAGCATGGCGATGCCGGCCAGCAACAGAGCCACGGCGGTGAAGCGGATGGGGAGGAGGTTGAGCGCAAAGATCGCCAGCAGGACCATCAGCGTGCCGAGCGCGCCGGGAACAATCGTGCCGGGCGTATTGAACTCGAGGTAGATGAGCAGCGCGCCTCCGACCAGGAGAAGCAGCGCGATATTGGGATTGATCAGCCAGTCGAGCAGGTTTTCGCGCAGGGTAGGCTCGATGCGCTGTATGCGCGCATTGGCCAGGTGCAGGACCTGTTTGGAGCCGTCGAGGCGCGTGATTTCGCGGCCGTTGAGCTGGGCGATCATTTGCGTGTCGCTGTTGGCAACGATGTCGATGAGGTGCTTGTCGAGCGCTTCTTCCGCGGTGTAGGACTTGGAAGTCTGGACGGCGGCCAGCGCAGCATCGACGTTGCGATTGCGCTTGGTGACATAGGAGCGCAGAAAGGCTTCAGCGTCGTTTTCGACCTTCTGCGTCATGGTTTCGTCGGGCTTGCCGAATTCGAAGACGACGTGAGCCGCGCCGGCATTGGTTCCCGGGGCCATGGCGGCGACGTCGGCGGCCTCCAGCAGGAAGAACCCGGCGGAGCCTGCGCGCGCGCCGGCCGGGGCGACATAGATGATGACGGGGACGCGAGAAGCGAGGATGGCGCCGGCCATGTCGCGCATGGAGTCGACCAGGCCACCCGGCGTATTGAGTTCGATAAGCAAAGCGGCGGCGCCTTCGGAGTTGGCGCGCGCGATGGAGCGATCGAGTTGGCCGGCCGTAACCGGCTGCACCGTATCGGCGAAAACGAATTCTTCAACCAGGGGTTGCTGGGCGCGGATGGAAATCGCAGAGGCGATCATCGCGAGAAAGGCCATCGCGCACCATCCCGCGTTAGGCGCAAGTCGCCATTTGCACCGAGACCTGACCACCCAATGCGACGTAAGCCTGGTTGTGAACCTGCGCACCATTTGAAGCATGGCCCACCCCTGATCCCTGTTTCCCATTCCCTTCTCTTCCCTACTTCTGGGCCTCCCGCGCGGCGACCTGGCGCAGCAGCTCCTGGGCGGCCTGGCTATTGGGATTGAGCTTCAGCGCTTCGCTGGCTTCCTGGTTGGCGTCGGTTAGGCGGCTTGCGGCGAAATCGATCCGCGCCAACACCAGATACGCAGTCGCTGAAGGCTTCAGTTCCAGCGCGGCCTTGGCTTCCTTGCGGGCGCCTGCCGTGTCGCCGGTGCGTTCACGAACTTCGGCCAACCCGGCGTGGGCCTCTTCGGTACCGGCATCGGCCGTCACGGCGGCCTGGTACAGGCGTTCGGATTCGAGCAGAAGTCCGCGGGAGAGGTAATCGCGTGCCTGGACGGCGAGGGTGTGCGCGCGCTCTTGCGGGCTCAGCGCGGCCAGACGGGTGGCCTCGATCTTGTCGAGCATGATGGCAGCCTGTCGGAATGCGGCGGCGTCGAAGTTGCGCACGATGCGCTCCAGCGGATCGACGTTCGCCGCGCCCGGCTGCTTCCATGCAGCCAGCAGCGCCTGGGCTTCGCTGTCGTTGGGACGGTATTTCAGGCACTGGTTGATTTCGCTCAGCGCCTCGGGACCTTGGCCGTGGCGCCTCAGGCTTACGGCCAGATTGAAGTGATAGTCGGCATCGTCGGGATCCGACGTGGCGGCCTGGCGGAAGATGGCGCTGCCGTCGTGGCCCTGGCGGCTGACGGCCACGCCCTGGTTGTTGACCACTTCGGCCAGGGGAAGGACGCGAGCGATGGCCGCGAAGTCGCCTTCGGCCTTGGAGTACTCCCCCGAAAACATGAGCGAAAGACCGCGATAAAAACTGGCTTCGAGAAAATCAGGCTGGTCGCGATCGACCTTGGCAAAAGCAGCGGCGGCCTGCTCATATTGTTCGCCGTTGTAATCTTCGCGGCCGAGAGCCATCCAGGCAGTAGCGAAACCGGGGCTGAGCTTCACGGCCTGTTCCAGGTGGTGAAGGCGCTCGCCCTGATCGGACTCGCTGATTCCCCGGATATATTGCTCGAAGGCCTCGAGGCGCAGGTCGGCGCCAGCGGCCACGAAAGTCTCTTCCGCCACGTTGAATCCGGGATCAAGTTGGCGGGTAAGCTTCCAGGCCAAGGAATCAAAGATGGCGATCAGATCTTTCATCTCGCCGCGCGCGGTGACCGGCGGGCTCATGCGCATGCGGGGCACGTCGATGATGCGGCCCTCGGCGATGAGCGTCGAACCGTCATTGATGTAATTCCCGACCACGATGGAGTCGGCGTCGAGGGTCTGGGCGAGCTTGAGCGAACTGGCGCGCGAAGGCTGCCATCCCTGTGGCAAGCCGAGATGATCGAGGGCGTAGAGGCGATCGGCGCGGCTCATGGGCGCGAAGCCGGCGGAGGTGAAGCGCGCGCTGAGCAACGCCGGAGCGGCCTCCTTGATCCAGTCCAGGCTGGGCTGCCCAGTGCGGTTTTCGAAGGGCAGCACGAGGAGAATGCGGTCCTTGCCCGCGGTTGCGGCGGCGGCTTCGGGGGCGCTGGGTGCCTGGGAAGAGGGCTCCTGGGCAAAAAGAATCGCGCAGAATAGAAAACCGGCGGACGCCGCCAGGCTCAGCATCCGGCGCGAACGGAATGAAAAACAGGGGGACACGGCAATTCGATTATAGTTTGGCAGCGAAAGTCAGGGATGTGCGTGACGATACGGCGCCCGGAAAAGAGCCGCTTCGAACTGGCGGTTGAACCGGATGAGGCCGATCCACTGGCCCTGGCCGTCGTTGCTCCTCCACACCAGCGAACCGCCGAGCCGGCGGGCGATGGCGTCGGGCTCGAGGTCGTGGTGCAGGCCGAAGTAGCGCTCGTCCAGCGCGGAACCGCGCGAGCCGAGCGTAAGAATCGGGCGCGCGGGCTCGGACTTGGTGGAGAACACCAGCGCCGCCGAGTATTGGCCGGGCTGTTCGGCGGCGCGCGCGACCTGGGGCGCGGAGAAGTCCTCAATGGCGCACACATCGAAGGGCGCGGTCACGTAGCCCAGCTCGGGGCGGCGCAGCTCATCCGTCACAGGCCACGCCGAAAGCACCGTAGCGCCGGGGAAAAGCTCGGATAGTTGCTTGATCCCCGCCTGGTGAAGACGGATCACGCGGGCGTAGGTGAGATTGTCTTCGGGGGCGAATCCATAGGGCGGGTTGATAAACAGTCCGGCCATGAACGCGGCCGCGGACAAGACGGCCAGCGCCTGCCAGTACCGAACCCGCCGGTAAAACGTGGATACGGCCACGGTCAGGACGAGGGGATACATGGGCAGCAGATAGCGGCACAGCAGGGCGCCGCCCAGGACGCTGAATAGCAGCGCGTTGGCCAGGAGCAGAAAGAAAATGCGCCACCGCACCGCAGCGCTGAGGCCGGCGCACACGCGTCCGTCGCATTTCATCCGCGGCTGGAGCATGAGCGCGGCAAGCGTGAGCAACGCGGGCACGAACATATTCATGTGCCCGGTGAGGTGAAGAACACGGTGCACAAAGGCGGCCAGGAATCGGGCGGGGGCGAGATTAGCCTGGGCGTTGTAGCGAAGAAACTGGGGATTCCCGAACAGGTATCCGGTTTTGGCGAAGTGCCAGCCGTACCAAGCGGCAAGCGGAACAATGCAGGCCGCAAGCCAGGCGGTTTCGCGGGCCAGCTTCCCCCGGTCTGGAGCCCGGGATCGGAAGCCCTCAACCGCGCGGATTGCCGCCAGCGTGATGGGGATGGCGATGGCGGTCTCCTTGGAGAGCACGGCCAGCGAAAACCAGAATGCGGCGGCCCGCGGATTAAAATCCCGATCCGGAAGCGCGTACACCAGGCCCCATAGTGCGAATGTTGCGGCGAAGATGTCGGCGTGGGCCAGCGTGGATTGCGCAAACCAGATGGGATAGATCCCCGTGAGAATCATGGTCCAGAAAGCGACCAGCCTCGATCCATGCAACTGCAGCACGAGTTTCCACACGCCGAGAAGGCCGAGCGCAGCGATGATCAGCACCGCCTCGCGCGTGACTTCAGGCAAAAAGCCCGACGCCTTCCACCAGAGCGCGAGATAGATGCTGGGCAGCGGAGGATGGGCGTTGGTCAGCGTGGTTTGCGGAATCAGGGACCCGGTGCGGTAGAAATCCCAGGCGGCGGGAATGTAGTAGCCCGCCTCGTCCCACCAGTACGGCAAACGCAGGAGCGAAAAGTGCGTGGCATACAGCGCCACAAACACCACCGGAAAAATCATCCAGAGGGGAATAGGCGCGTCCAGCCGCGGCTCGATCCGTGTTCTCCAGGGCGCGCGTATCAAGCGGGTTGATCCTCGAACATGCGGCTGATCCGGCTAGTTGACGGGACCCTGGGGGAAATTGTGATTTTGGGGCTCGAGCTGCAGGGAGCCGAAGGCTTGTTCGTACTGCGCAATGTTCTGGCCAAGCACGTTCCAGAGTGCCTTGGCCTGCTGCGGGCTCAGGTAGATGGCCTGGTGATTGCGGATGGTGACCTGGTCGGGGCTTTCGCTGGAGGCAAGGCCGAACACGAGCTGAAAATCCCATACACTAACGCGCACCTGGACGCTGTTGGCATAGGACTCGCGGTAATCCGGCGTCTGGGTGAGGTTGAGCTGGGGCTGTGCGGTTGGACTCATAACTCCACCAGATTACTCCGGCGGGGCCGGGGGGCGCTTGGACGCTCCTGCTTCACTTCGCCGGCCAGGAGGTCATGCCTCCGCGGTGGTACGCCAGGTTTCCGATATGACCCGCCCTTGCTGCTGCGATTCCCGTCTCGACAGGTGCATTCGGCTCCTGGCGTGTCTTCACGCAGTCGAAGAAGTTCCGTATGTGCTCTATGGTCCCGTCCTCGAAGCTTTCTTCCTTCAAGACCGGATTTCGGTCGGCCTTGACATCCTCGTGAACAATACTCATTCCCCCTCGGTTGATCTTCAGGGTTGCCTGGGTGCCGCGAAACTCGAGACCCCCGTCGTCGACCGACGAGCTCATCATGCCTTCGTAGACCACGTCAAACCCCGGGTAGCGGAAGGCTGCCTGGATGGTATCGGGACAATCCCAATCGGTGAACACATGCTTGTCGCCCAGCATCAGCGCCATGGTTGGCTCGTCTGCCTTCATCGCCCATTGCGCGACGTCGATCCAGTGGCTGAACAAGTCCGTCATGGCGCCCCCGCCAAAGTTCCAATACCACCGCCAGCGGTGATACTTCTCTTCGGAGAAAGGCTGGTCGGGCGCTCCGCCGAGCCACTGTTTCCAGTCCAGCTGCGCAACATCAATCGGCTTTGTCGGCCAGTGGGTTCCGTAGTTCTGCCACCAATAGGTGCGCACCTGGGTGACCTGCCCGAGGGCGCCGCCCTGGATGAGGTTTACCGCATTGCGGAAATGGGGCCAGCTCCTCTGCTGCATGCCGCACTGCAGGATCTGCCGGCCCGATCGAACGGCCTTTCGGAGAGTCTCGCCCTCCTCGAGCGTATGGGTCACCGGTTTCTCCAGGTACACGTCTTTTCCCGCGGCCAGCGCCGCTGCGGCAATGCGAACATGCCAATGGTCCGGGGTGGCGATCATGACCGCATCGATGCTCTTGTCGTCCAGCACCTGGTTGTAATCCCCGCACGTCGCAGCGTTCGCCGCGCACGCGTGCGTCTTCACCTCGTCGCGATGCGGAGTGTACACGTCACACACCGACGCGATTTCGAACGGGACGCCCGAGTTCTCGGCAGAATGAAGCAGACCCCCCATGCGGCCCCCGGCGCCGATCACACCGATCCGAAGTTTTTCGTTCGACCCGAAGACCCTGGTGGAGGCGAGTGCGGTGAGTCCCCCGGCGATGAGGAAGGTACGGCGATTGGGCATGTAGGTCATTGCGCTCCTTTGGATCCTGCGGACCCAAGGATGTTAACAAAGGCTGTTCAGGGTTTGCTTCCGGCCTCGGCGGTTCCGCGCCCTGAATTATTTTGCACCCTGTACGCAGAACCGGATCGCCCCCAGAAATCCCTTACGCTTGCATTTTTGTAATTGCACGAAGTACTATTCTGCTGCTGCTGCATGAGACAAGGCTGAGATTGGGAGCGAGGTGGGCACTTTGGCGAATCGGAAGGTTGGGGCGTGAACACAACAGTGATACCAAAGTGGCTGTTTCATACCACTTCCGTGGCTTTGGTCCGATAACGCTCATCGATACACTCAAAACGGGGGAGTTGGGTTTTGGGAACAGGTTCCAAGGTCTGGATTGGCGCCTCTGCTGGCCTGACTCTGGTACAGATTGCCGCCTCTTGCGCGCTACCGCGCGGCCTGCCACTTACCACGATCAGTGATATTGTTCCAGCGCTTCAAATGCTCGGACTCCTGGTCGTCTGCGTATCCAATGCCAATGCCAGCCACGGGCGGCTGCGCATGGTCTGGATTCTATTGTCCGGTTGCTGGTGTTTCTGGCTGGTCGATCAGGGTGCCTGGATTCTTTACGACGTTGTTCTCCGCAGTTCTCTCCCGGATTTTTTTGGGGGGGACGCCCTTCTGTTTCTCAGTGGGGTTCCCATTTTGGCGGCGCTCATGCTGCGGCCTCACATTGATCCATCGGAGCGGAGTGTCCGCCTGGGGATCATGGACTTTCTGCAGTTGATGCTCTGGTGGATCTTCATCTACGTCTACCTGGTGATCTGCTGGAAGTACGCATCGGTAAACCTCGACGCCTACAACCGGAATTTTGAATGGGTCTACATTACTGAGGCTGCAGTTACGTCCCTCGTCCTGGGGCTGCTTTGGGTTTACAGCCAAGCAGAATGGCGGCGGTTTTACGCGTTGTTCATGGGGGCAGTGGTTTTCCAATGCCTCAGCATTGTGGCTGCGGACAGCGCTCTCGATGCCAAAACCTACTACAACGGAAGTTGGTACGACACACCGTTTTCGGCCTCGTTCGCGTTTTTCATGGTAGTGGCCATAACAGGGCGCGGGCTGGCGCCGAGGCATGAGACTGCAGAGGATCACGCTTTCGCCTCCTGGACCGCCCGCCTTGCCGTGATCGCCGTTCTCTCGTTGCCGGTCATCATTGTGTTTGCGGTACTCGATCGGTCGGTACCGTTTGTGATCGAGCGCTTTCGAGTGGCGGCCTCTGCAATCGCAATGTTGGCGCTGACAGCCCTGGTGTTTCTGAAGCAATGGCGCCTCCATGATGAATTGGGGCGCGCAAACAGAACGCTTGAGGAAGCCGCTCTGACAGATCCGTTAACTGGAGTCCGGAATCGACGTTTCTTTTCTGCGACAGTCGAAGCGGATGTCGCTCAAACGGTCCGAGCCTTCTCAGAGCGCGACCGGTCCAGGCGCGACCTGGTCTTCTATCTTGTCGACATGGATGACTTCAAAGAAGTCAACGACCTCTATGGGCATGATGCGGGAGATCGGTTGCTGATTGAGTCGGTACGGCGAATCGCCACTGCGATCCGCGATTCCGACGAACTCGTGCGGTGGGGAGGAGAGGAATTCCTTATCGTTTCGCGGTCCACGGATAGAAGCCATGCGGACGCGCTGGCATCGCGTGTGATGCGCGCAATTAGTGGAGCGCCGTTCCATGTCGGTTCCTCACAGGCCATCTGGAGAACCTGTTCCATTGGCTGGGCGGCATTTCCCTGGCTGGAAGATAACGTCGGCGCTATTGGATATGAAGCGGTTCTCAACCTAGCCGACCAGGCGCTACGCAAGGCAAAAATGGCCGGCAAGAACCAGGCCATCGGCGCGACTCCGCCGGGTGACGCTGCCCAAGTCCAATTGTGCTACCGGCCACAGGAACTTCTGCAAAGCCCGTCGTTCGTCAACTTGATTCCAGGCTGGAGAATTCCCGCGGCGAAGACGGTTGAAATAACTGGAACCTCCAGTCCGCGTCCCAGGTTCAGCGGGCAAGATTAGGCCCTGCAACCATGGGGAATCCCGATGGTTCTAGAGAAATGCGCCAACTGGCCGAACGGAGGCGATGCCAGATGGCGCTGAGTTGAGAATCATGTCGAATGGTGCTCGTCCGAAACTCTCGCGTTTTGCGTTCCCCAGATTCCGATAGAGGCGCGAGGTGACACTCTTATAAACCGCAGGACTGCAATACTCGTCGCGGCGTTCGTCCATTTGGCAGCGCTTTGTCTGTCTCCGGGCTCCAGATGGTGTAATTCGTGACCAGAAGATCAAGCAGTCCGTCGTTGTCGTAATCGAACCATGCCGCTCCCACATCAGCCGCGGCGGCGCCGAAACAGAACCCGAGGTCTTCCCCTCTCAGTTCCGCCGGCCGCTGAGCGATTCATCGTTCAATACAACAACAACTCAGGGAGTCGACTCATCCTTCACATGCGCGCCAGGCAATCTCTCGTTTGCCGTGCGCACCCAAGTCGACCGCGCGCCCACCGTCGGTTCTGCGACAGCGAGATGATCGGCGCGGATGGAGAAGGTGCAAAGTCCGCGTGTTTGAGGCACGGCGGTGTGCTATTGTAATCCACTGGGCTCCATACGTCAGCCAAATAGCGATCACGGAGTTGGCCTTTTCGAGGCTATGCCCTCTTTTTCAAACCGCAACCGATCGAGTAAACTGCGAGCTTCATGATTATGGACCCTGCCATGTACGCTATAAAGCGCTTACTGTTGGTTGAAGATGACCCCAAAGATCTTCGCTTCGCCGTGGAAGTGGCCCAGCAGCTAGGAATCACTGACGTTGAAGCCAGGACGTCGCTGGATGGCGCCCGATCCTACCTCGACAAGGGTCTCCAAGGGGAATGCGCCTTACCCGATGGAATCATTCTTGATCTGGATTTGGGGTATGAGAGCGGTTACGAGTTGCTCAGGTTGTGGCATTCAACCCCCCGGCTTCATTCCATTCCTTTGATTGTTTGGTCGGTTCTAGGCGACGAGCAGCGTGACATATGCAGCCTGTTCAACGTTACTTCTTTCGTAGGAAAGTGGGAAGGGGAAGCGGCGTTACGGGAAGCGTTGCGAGGTCTCCAGCCTACCGCCGGCTAAATCTACAAGACAAAATCCATGAATCTCAAAATATATCCGGCATTGGTCGGCTATCCGCCTTAGGCGGGGCAGCCGTCTTTATAGAATCTTTATGACCCTTGCGGCGCAACAAAGGAGTGACCAGTTTTCCAGGAGACGGGAATGAGCGATTTGGCGGAAATCATCGTCAGGAACGAAGAATCCATTCGCGCAGGTTGGACTCGGGACATGTCGAAGGCCGTGCAGCGGGCCGATCTCATCACCAAGGCGGAACTCGACGAGCAGTGTGGGGCGCTTCTCCGCGCGATTGTCGAGGGCGTCAAGACCAGCGGGCCGACAGATGTTCTAAGTTCAGGTTGGAGCGCGGCACGCGAACTATTGCAGGAGATCTCGGCCTCCCGCGCCCGCCGGGGGTTTTCCCCCGTGGAAGTTGCCACGTTCGTTCTTTCTCTCAAACGGCCGCTGTTTTCGGCAATTCGGGAAACCTTATCCAAAAGTCCGGACAAGCTCTTCGAAACCGTGTGGGCAGCGACCGAACTCCTCGACCGGCTGGCCCTGATCACTACGGAGACGTACATGGCGACCCGGGAGGAACTCATCACCCGTCAACAGCAGGAAATTATGGAGCTGTCGACGCCGGTGGTGAAGCTTTGGGACGGAATCCTTGCCCTGCCCATCATCGGCACTCTCGACAGCGGGCGCACGCAGGTCGTAATGGAGAACCTGTTGCAGGAAGTGGTCTCGACGAACTCCAAATTCGCCATCATCGACATTACCGGTGTTCCCACCGTGGACACCCTGGTCGCGCAGCACCTGCTCAAGACGATCACCGCTGCCCGGCTGATGGGGGCCGAATGCATCATCAGCGGGGTGAGGCCGCAGATCGCGCAGACCATCGTGCACCTGGGAATCAACCTGGAAGATGTGATCACCAAGGCCAAGCTGTCAGACGCTTTCGCGCTGGCGTTACAGCGCAGCGGGCGCACAGTTGTACGGCAGGCCGCGGCGCCTCAGAATCCACTCGCCAACCTCTTCGCCAAGCGGGAGGAGTAAATGGAACGCATTCCGGTACTTCGCATGGGTCCGCTGCTGTTGGTGACCATCCAGGTGGATATGCACGACAAGCTGGCCCTCCAGCTCCAGGACGATGTGACCGAGCGCATTGCAGATTGGGGATCGACCGGGGTGCTGATCGATATCTCATCGCTCGAGATCGTGGATTCGTTTATCGGGCGCACGCTGGCAAACATCGCCGGGATGTCCCGGGTTCTGGGGGCCGAGACTGTGGTTGTCGGGATGCAGCCGGCGGTGGCCATCACTCTCGTCGAGCTGGGAATGTCCCTACCCGGCGTGCGAACAGCATTGAGCGTAGAGGCGGGCATGGAACTGCTGTACGGTGCGGTTGCCGAAACCCGGTCGGGATCGGATTATGGGCGAACTCAAGCGTGAAATTCTGCCGCTGGCGAATTCGAATGATGTTGTTCTCGCCCGCCAGAAGGTACGGCAGTGGGCCATTGATCTTCGCTTCAGCCTCGTCGACCAGACGAAGCTTGTGACGGCTGCGAGCGAACTGGCCCGCAACGCTCTCGATCACGGCAAAGGCGGCTCCATGACCATCGAGACGCTGAATTCCGGCGCCCGCTCGGGGCTGCGGCTCACCTTTGAGGACCGGGGACCCGGCATCCCTGATATCGAGCAGGCTCTCAAAGACGGGTTCACCACCGGGTCGGGAATGGGCCTGGGGCTGGGCGGCAGCAAACGCCTGGTCAATGAATTCAGCATCGAATCAGAGGTGGGGAAAGGCACCCGGGTCACCGTAGCGCGATGGAAATAGTCTTTTCTGAGTCGGTGCCGGTCACTGACTCCAGCTCCGTGGGAGAAGTGCGCCGTGCGGCCCTTGCCGCCGCTCACAGGCTCGGGTTCGATGAGACGCGCGCGGGCGAACTGGCCCTCCTGGCCACCGAGGCTTCGCGAAACGCACTGATCCATGGTGGCGGCGGCCAGGTGGTGATCGGAGGAATGGGCGAACAAGGCAATGCGCGAGCCACGATCCTTGCCATGGACAAGGGCACGGGAATCCCCAATGTTGCCCAAGCCATGAGCGATGGCTACTCCACAGCGGGTACCATGGGTGGCGGCCTGGGTGCCATGAAAAGGATCGCAACTGCGCTTGAGATCTTCACCGGGTCCACGGGTACGATCGTTTTGCTCGAACTTGGCGAACCCGCACCTGCGAACCAGCCGCGAGTTGCCGGTCTGACCCTGCCCTATCCCGGCGAACGCCTCTGTGGAGACGGTTGGTATTGCCATTTCACTCCCGGGCGCACCATGGTTCTGGTCGTGGATGGGCTCGGTCATGGATGGGGTGCATCGGAGGCGGCGCAGGAGGCTATCGCGACCTTTCGAAAACACGTTCGGCTTAGTCCGGTCCAGATTCTGGAATGCATCCACGACGCCCTCCGCAAGACGCGCGGCGCCGTTGCCGCGGTCGCGGAGATTTCTCCCGCCGAGCAGACCATCGTGTATGCGGGAGTGGGTAATATCTCAGGGGTCTTGCTCTGGCCGGGAAGATCTCAGAACCTGGTGTCGCACAGCGGAACGCTGGGGAGCCGCATCACGCGAATCCAGGACTTCCGCGCTCCATGGTCGCCGGACACGATCTTGATTTTGCATTCCGATGGATTGAACTCGCGGTGGGACCTGTCGTCCTACGCCGGTCTGCTGGCGCGGCATCCGGCGGTAATCGGCGGCGCACTGTTGCGCGATTTCCGGCGCGCCCACGACGATGCCGGCGTGGTGGTGGTCAAAGCCGCATGAAACCGCCCATTCCCATTGTCCATGTCGCACTGCTCACGGAGCGGGATGTCGTTCTGGCACGTCAACGTGGCCGGGAAGTTGCTGCCGCCCTGGGGCTCGACAACCAGGAACAAATCCGGTTCGCGACCGCAACCTCGGAGATGGCGCGCAACGCATTTCGCTACGCGCGAAACGGCAAAATCGAATTTGCCCTGGAACTCGAAGAACCACAAGAGCTGAGAGTCACCGTCTCGGATTCCGGGCCGGGCATTCCCAATCTGGACGAAATTCTGGAAGGGCGCTACCGGTCCGAAACCGGGATGGGCATGGGAATCATCGGAACCAGGCGCCTGATGGATGAATTCCAGATCAACGCAACCCCAACCGGCACCACGGTAGTGATGACCAAGCGCTTACCGCGGCTCCGCGCTACCTGGACCGCGGGTTCCGCAAGCGATCTCGCCAAGACCTTGCAGCGCCGCATGTCCCGCAGCCCATTCGAGGAAATTGAGCAACAAAACCAGGAGTTGCTGAAGACTCTGCAGGAACTGCGCGCCCGCCAGGAAGAGTTGCAACTCCTGAACCGCGAGCTCGAAGACACCAATCGGGGCGTTGTGGCCCTCTACGCCGAGTTAGACGAACGCGCCGATTACCTTCGCCGTGCATCGGAGCTAAAGACGAAGTTTCTCTCCAACGTATCGCATGAATTTCGCACGCCTTTGAACTCCATAATTTCTCTTGCCAGGCTGCTTTTGGAACGAATGGACGGCGACCTGACTCTGGAGCAAGCCAGGCAGGTCCGCTACATCGAGTCTTCGGCGCGCGATCTTCAGGAGATGGTGAATGATCTTCTGGACCTTGCAAAGGTGGAGGCGGGCAAGATTCGCATTCGACCCAAGCGATTCGAGGTCCATGAGCTATTCAGCGCACTCAAGGGCATGTTGAAGCCGCTCCTTGCCGACAATACTTCCGTCGAATTGATTTTCGAGGATGCCCGGGAATTGCCGCCGCTGCGCACCGACGAGGGCAAAATATCGCAAATCCTCCGGAACCTCATCTCCAATGCCCTCAAATTTACCCCTCGCGGCCAGGTAATCGTATCAGCGCGGATTGAAGAAGAAAGGGATGTGCTTTTCATCGTTTCCGACACCGGAATCGGAATCGCTCCGGAACATCACGAGACCATCTTCAAGGAGTTCAGCCAGGTGGAAAACCCGCTCCAGGAGCGATACCGCGGGACGGGTCTGGGACTCCCGCTGTGCCGGAATCTGGCCATGCTGCTGGGCGGTCAGATCTGGCTGGAAAGCGACTTCGGCAAAGGGTCGACTTTCTTCGTTAGAGTTCCGGTGGTTTACGTGGGTGAGTCGGTGATGTCTGACGAAATGGGCGCTCTGCCGGTGCCGGAGTTTCATCGAACGCCGGTCCTGATTCTCGAAGACGACCGGGAGACCGCCCGTGCCCTGGAGGCACATCTGCGTCACTCCGAATTTCAGCCAATTCTGGCATCCACGGTCGCCCAGGCCGAGGTCTGGATCGCCAGGCACACTCCCGCGGCTGCTGTCGCCGACGTTTACATCGGCGACGATCTGGCTTGGGGCTTCGTCTGCCGCCTTCGCGAGAAGTTTCCGCGCCTGCCGATGATCGTAACCAGCGCGTTTGAAGAGGAGCCAACAGCGATATCAAAGGGCGCAAATCTCTTTCTTTCCAAACCGGTAGACCGCGAGACCCTGCTCCAGGAACTGCGCCGCCTCACTTCCCAAACCGGCACGCGGAAGTTGCTGTTGGTGGATGACAACGAAGTATCGCGCTATATCCTTCGCGACCTGCTTGACCAGCCCTGGCTCGACATCCAGGAGATGGCGACCGGTGGGGAAGCCCTCTCGTTGATTCGCGAGAGCCCCCCGGACGCGGTAATCCTGGATCTGCTCATGCCCGACCTCAGCGGTTTTGAAGTTTTGCGCCAATTACGGAGTGACCCGGCAACCGAAAAGCTGCCGGTATTGATCTATACCTCTAAGACTCTCTCGGATGGGGAGAAAAGCCAACTTGACGCCTGGAACGCCGGCATCGTCCGCAAAGAAGACATTACAACGAGACTCTCGGCCCAGCCCTTCGTCGATTGGGTCAGATCGGCAGGACTTTCCCCTGAAGCCCAAGCCCGAAACCGTGAAAACTGAGGGCCTCCGGCCACGCGTGCTCATCGCGGACGACAGGGAAGAGAATCGCTATGTGCTTTGCCGCGTCCTCGAGGCAGCCGGCTACGACTGCGCCACGGCCTCGACCGGGCGAGGAGTTCTCGAAATCGTACAAACGCTACCCGACGTGGTCATCCTCGATGTCCATCTGCCCGATGTTTCGGGCTTCGATGTCTGCCGCCAAATCAAGGGGGATCCGCGTACGTCAGCTATCTCGGTGCTGCAGATTTCTGCTTCGTTTATCGCCAGTGCGGACAAGGTCCGGGCACTCGAGGCTGGAGCCGACGGCTACCTTACCCACCCGATTGACGGCACGGTGCTGGTAGCCACTGTTCGAGGGTTGCTCCGCTTACGCACCGCCGAAGTGACTGCGACGAAAACCGCAGAGTACTGGCAATCTGCTTTCGACGCTCTGGGCGAGGGATTGGCGGTGATCGATGATCGTGATTGCATGGTTCGGTGGAATCACGCATTGACCGAAATCTGCGGGACCGGGTTCCATTTGCAGACCGGGCATGATGCTGCCGCATTCTTGGAACAGCTGCTGGGAACGAGTGATTTGCTGCGAAACCTGGAAAAACGAAACACCGGCGAATTCACGGTTGGCAGTAAGACACTTCAGGTTTCGGTCAGCCGCGTCGAGTCAGGATCGATTCAGAACGAAAAGATCCTCATTGTTGCCGACATTACGGACCGCAAGCTCGCCGAATATGCCCTCCGTACCGCGGAGAAGCTCGCCGCAACGGGGAGACTGGCAAGCGCCATAGCCCATGAAATCAACAATCCGCTCGAAGCTCTCACCAATCTGATTTATCTGGCCGGAGCATCCGACTCGATCCATCATGTCCACGAACTTCTATCCCAGGCGAATGTCGAACTCGCGCGAGTTGCCCGAATTACTAAGCAGGCTCTCGCCTTCCACCGCGATACCCAACGTCCCGTGCCGGTTGAAGTTGGCAGTCTTGTATCCGACATCGTAGCGCTTTACGAACGATCTGCCGCGGCCCGTCGCGTGGTTTTAAGATGCAGATGTTCTCCGTCGCCGCCGATCCGGGGTTTTCCCGGCCAATTCAGCCAAGTCTTTTCCAACCTGATTCGCAACGCGGCCGAAGCGGCTCCCCCGGAAACCGCGGTTGACATCCGGGTACGGTCGATTTTCCGTTCGGGGCGGGAAGGCGCTCGTGTCACAATTCATGATCGCGGATCCGGCATCCCCGGGGAGATCAAAGGCCGAATCTTCGACCCCTTCTTTACCACCAAAGCGCTGAAGGGCTCGGGTCTGGGGCTATGGGTCTCGCAATCGATCATCTCCCGGCACGGTGGAACGATCCGCTTTCGTTCCTCGGTTCGCACGGGCGCAAGTGGCACCACGTTTGAAGTCTTCCTTCCCCGGGACACGGAGCATCCCAATTCAATGTCCGAAGACTGGAACACCGATCAGCAACTCCAGGCTTCGTAACGGGTTATGACCCGCTCGAGAGAAATCAAGAGGGTGTTGGCTCTGCCCCTGATCTGATCGAGGCGGGATGCTCAGATTCCCAGCCGAACGCACCGGGCACGATTCGTTCATCATTGGGCACCACGGGTCGACTGATCATCGATTGGGAGATGGGTGGTGTTGCTGTCCCACCCTGACGCGATTAGACGAGTTTATGCGCGGTGGGTGATGTTCGTGTCGCTGAGGCGGAGCACGAGGCATTTGGCTGCGCCGCCGGCTTTCAGGAACTCCGTAAGCTCGATCTGGATAACGCGGTAGCCGTGGAATGCCAGGCGCGCTTCAAGCTCGGCACTGATGTGGTTGAGCAGGATGGTGCTGCCGATATTGACGGCGTTGCAGGCGAAGCGAAGGGCGTCGGCTTCGGAGACGGCGATACGCTTTGCAGCGCTGAAATGATCCTGGATGCGGCGGAGTGATACCTGGTCGAATGCGGCTGGGTAGTAGAGGATTTCGCCGTTGGCGAGCGGGCAGAAGCAGGTGTCGAGGTGATAGAAGCGCGGATCGACGAGGTGCAGGGAGACGACTTCGACGTTCCAGAGCTCGGCCAGGTGGCGGTGGCTATCCTGGCGGGTGCGTGGGCCGTGGCCTGCCCAGAGGCGCGAGCCATCGGACGAGAAGAGCGCGTCGCCTTCGCCCTCGAACGGCGTGACGCGCGGGATGTCGCAGACCTCGAAGCCGGTTTGCTGGAACCAGCGGCGGAAGTGCGGCTCCTCACCCTGGCGCTCGGGGTGGTAGAAGCTCGAGAGCGCGACGGTGCGGCCGCAGACGAGGCCGGCGTTGGCAGTGAAGACCATGTCGGGCGAGCCAGGTTGCGGCTCAACCAGATGGACGCTGGCGATCTGCGCGAGCGCGGCGTGGAGGTTTGTCCACTGCCGGGTGGCGCGCTGTCGTGACGAGCGATGGACGTTGCCGGCCATCCAGGGATTAATGACGTAGTGGACGTCGTAAAGAATAGGAGGGCACATGAGAAAGGCCGGCTGGTTGGCCGATGCCTCGGGGAAGTCCCCGCCACCGCTCAATGGGGCTCTCATGCCCGAGTGTTGCGCAGGATGGGGTGGGGCGTCTATGCGGAAGAGCAATGTTGGCAGTGTCGGGAGTGCGGGCTGAAATCCGCACCTGCCAGCCCGAATCCCTTCCACCGGCTAACGGGATGGCGCATGGTAGTCCTGCCAGACGTACTCGAGGGCTTCAGGCAGGGTTTGGAGTTTGGTGGCGTGGTCGACATGGCCGGCGTTCTGGGCGAAGACGAACTGGTAGTGGTAGTGCCTTGCGGCGAAGGCGCGGGCGAGGTTTTCGTTGGCCAGGACCCAGTCGTGCATGTTGTCGCGCATGACGTTGGGGTTGAGGAGATCAAAGTCGCCGACCTCCATCCAGATGCGGATAGG
Organism: uncultured Acidobacteriota bacterium; assembly: GCA_963706455.1. GTDB lineage: Bacteria > Acidobacteriota > Terriglobia > Terriglobales > Acidobacteriaceae > Telmatobacter. The sequence continues at coordinate 28,606 of CAVPNO010000127.1, forward strand.
CTTGGCCGGCGAGTTCGGGATGAGATGCTCGGGGAACTCCCAGGCGCCGTGCGGAGTTTCGGGGTTGGAGGGCCACTGCTGGTTGATCCACGTGCCGGAGTAGGCGAGGACGCGGTGGTAGAGCTCGTTGTGATACCAGGCCATGATGAGGGCGCAGGCGGCGCCGGAACTGCCGCCAGTGGCGGCGCGGGCGTCGGGATCGTGGGTGAGTTTGACGTGGGCCTGGGCTTCGACGAGGGGCAGAACCTCCTGCTCGACAAACTCGGCGTATCGGCCGGACATGGTGTCGTACTCAAGGCCGCGCTCGCTGCCCTGGGCGTCGCCGCCGCCATTGCCGATGGAGATGCCGATCATGACGGGCAGCTTGTGCGCGGCGATGAGAGAGTCGAGCGCGGTGAAGAGGGCGCGGTCGATGCCGTCGGCGCCGACAATGAAGGGTGCGATGGAGCCGGCGATATAAGCACTTGGGACGTAGACGCCGACTTTGCGATTCCAGGGCGCGGGATGGCTGCTTGTGACGATAAGCTTGGCGGGATCTTGCGGATCTGATGTCCCGAGGGGGCCGGCGTCTCGCATGATGCCGGGATAGAACTTGCTGTCGGCGGAGCTCATGGTGAACTCGAGGACCGTGCCATGGGGAGTTGCGGGGACGGCGGCCATTTCGGGAGCGGCGGGGTGCGTGGGGCCGAGGATGAAGTTGCCGTCGGCGTCGGGGGAAGGCAGTGTGCCGTCGGGGAGTTCCTTGGCCTGGACGTAGCCGGGGGTATGGGGATCGCGGGTGGGCGGTGGCGGATATTTGGGCTTTGCCCCCTGCGGTGCGGCGGGTGTTGCCGGGGTTTGTGCCAGGACGGGCACGGCGAGCGAAGAGAGAAGGACCAGGCTGAGGGTGCGGGAAGCCATGGACACATTGTGCACCATGAAGATCGGGCGGATGTGGCTCGTGCCTTTCCACCCTAAACGCAAACGACGCGTTCAGGATGGAACACCCCGCGACAGATTTTGGTTTGCCGCTAACAGCGCAACCCCCTCGATCCCGCGCCACAACGCAAAGAGTTCGTCAGTAGATACCAGAACGCGCGTCTGCTCGAACAAATCGCATGATGCGGTCTCATCGATCGATGTGCAAGGCGATCGATACCCGGCTCACCTCCAAAGCCTGATCAATCGCTAGGTTTGCGCCAAGGCAAGCCTACGCAAATCGAAGCCGCGATGGTAGACCCTGGTTCACCTGTCTTCGCTTTGACTTCAACGCCATGGAGAAACAGTACACGGCTTCTCTGGAAGACGACCCGAGCCGAATCGGCAGGTTCCGTGATCTCGGCGAATGCATCATGCAACTCACCTATAACAATCGCAGTACCTTCGGCGATGGCTGTCTCGAGCCAGGCAACGCCGGACTTTCCGACGCGGGGCATGTCGCCGTCACAAGAATGAATGCCCTCGGTCTCGCTGTCGATCTCAGCCACGACGGATCGCCCTGATCCGCGCTACATGCCGGCGGGGGTGTAAGCGAAGCCTTGATAAGTGCTCCGCAATCGGATTCATGGTTGCTGCGTCGGCACCAAGTATCGATGCGCTTGGAAAGGGGCCCGTCAGGTCGGTCGCAGTGGACGCGACTCTGTGGGCCCCGCTCCGCGGCGGCCTGTCAAAGCATGCGGATTGTTCCCCTCTACATGCGCCTATTACAGCCGCTGACCAAGATAGTGACTGGGACGCTGTGAGTGATCCCTCCCCCGATCGCTGTGACAGTAAGGGTATCGGTGACCCCCACGATGGTGGCGGTACTGGCGGTAATGGACAGCTTGGCAGTGCCGGAGCCGGGTGCCGCGACCGACGTCGGGCTAAAGGTCGCAGTTATGCCACTCGGGACGCCGGAGACATAAAGCTGGATGGGGGAGTTAAACGCGCCGGATACACCGGTACTAATGGTAGTGGTGTAGGTTGGCAGTCTGCAGATCGTGAGCGAGCCGGGAGATGCCGAGAGAGTGAAGTTGCCTGCGGCCACCGTAATGTTCTGCGTGACCTGGGCTGCAGCGTTGTAATTCGCATTGCCCGCCTGGTTCGCAGTAATGATGCAGGTTCCCGCCGCAACCCCCGTTACCGTGCTGCCGTTCACTGTGCAAATCGTTGTCGTGGTCGAGGCGAAGGTCACCGCCAGACCCGAACTTGCCTTTGCACTCACTGTTCCCGCGCCGCCAACCACGACCGAAGGAGCCACGCCGAATGTGATCGTCTGGCTACCTTTGCCAACCGTGATGGTCTGTGTCACCTGAGGAGCAGCGTTGTAGGTGGCGCTGCCAGCCTGGTTAGCGGCCACCACGCATGATCCCGCTGCAACTCCGGTCACCGCGCTGCCACTTACCGTGCAGACTGATGTTGTCATCGACGTGAAGGTGACACCCAGACCCGAACTCGCCGTCGCACTCAGTGTTCCCGTTCCTCCTACGGTTACCGCCGGTGCGGTGCCGAACGTGATCGCCTGGCTAACTTTTCCAACCGCGATGGTCTGTGTCACCTGCGGAGCGGCAGCATAGGTTGCATTGCCGGCCTGGTTGGCGGCCACAACGCATGATCCCGCTGCAACTCCGGTCACCGTGCTGCCGCTGACCGTGCAGATCGATGTTGTGGTGGACGTGAAGGTCACAGCCAGCCCGGAGCTGGCGGTTGCGTTCAAGGTTCCGGTGCCACCCACGGTCAGCGCCGGCGCGGCGCCGAATGCGATCGTCTGAGGCGTCTTGGCCGCGCTGATGGTGTAGGTCGCACTCGCCACAGCGCTGTTGGAGTACCCAGATGCTACGGCTATCGCCTCGATGGTAGTGGTCGCATTCACGGTGAGCGGTGCACTGTAAAGAGTCGACGTTGAAGTCGGCGTAGTCCCGTTCGTCGTGTAGTGGATGGCCGCGCCAGTCGTGCCGTCGGTGATGGTTACAGTCTGCGTGCTCGTGTATGGGCCTGGCGCCGGTGTGAAGGCTGGTGTCGCAGCCTGGGGGGCCGTAATCGGCCAGGAATTCACAAAGTTGGTCACATCCAACGAACCGAGGCCCGTCACCTCATCATACCCAGCCGTCACCAGATAACCCGCCTGACCTCCGGTTAGCCCGGCTGGTCCCGGGATGCTGTTGTTGCAGATGCTGGGAGTGGCAACGCTGCAGCTGGCCACGCCGCTGGTAGCCACCGTTACGTCGTGGAACGCGGCCGGGGTGCTGGCTGCCAACTGGTAGAGTCGCGGATTCAAGTTGCCCTGCGCATTTCCTTCCTTTTGATCCAGCAGAGCGGTGATGCCCGCCATGCTTGGAGCCGAAGCCGACGTTCCAGCGAAGATTTCAAAGAAATAACTGCCATTAGTGACCACACAACTGCCGCCGCCGGCGGCGAAGCAACTGAAGTAGCCGTCATGGCCCGAGGCCGTGAACGAAATGTCCGGTGTGTAGCGTCCGGTCCTCGCCGTCGGAACGCCTGTTCCTGTCTGCCATGGGGGAGTTGCAATGTAGGCGCTGACTCCCCCGCCGGATGAGGATGCCCGGGTGGTATTTGTTGAGGTGAGCGGTTCATTCCATCCTCCCTCGGGAATGTAGCTGAGTGCTGAACCGAGGCCGGCGCCGTTCGCCGAACTCCAGTAAGTCGAATAACTGCTTGCGTCGTTAAACTCGGTTCCACCCACACAGGTGGCATAACTCGAGGAACAGATGTAGTTCGGACTGTTGGGAAGGGGACTTGCCGGCGGCGCAGCGTTATAGGCGTCGCACCCGGATGCGCCTGAGTCACCGGAGGCAACTAACACGGAGATTCCTTCCGCTGCCGCAGCCTGAAACAGATTGTCCCAGAAAGCGACTCCAGAGGCACCTGCAGCCGACTCACAAGCGCCGAAACTGAGGTTCATCACCTGTGCCGGCACCGGAGTCGTGTCCACCAGATATTCAGCATCTGCCCCAATGTCACCGCCCGCAACGGTATCAACGACAAGCAGCAGCTTTGCTGCCGGAGCAATGCTGCCCGCCCTGAGCACATCCAGTGTTGCCTCCCCCTGATCGCCATTTGCGCAAGGCGAAGCTGTGCAAGCGGGACCAGGGTCTACACCTCCGTAGGCTGTCGGAACGACCTCGGTGGGGTTGGGAAACGTGGATCCGGTCAAACTGCGGAAATTGCTGAAGTCAGCAAAATCGGTTCGTGATCGGCCCACGATGCCGATGGTTATGCCCGTGCCCGTCAAGTTACTGGGAAGATCGTAGATCTTTGCAAAATCCCCCGGCGCGACAACGTAACTAGATCCGGCGCTCAACGTGTACGATGGCGAGACTGACTGCTGCGTAGAGAAGTGGCTGAGCGGATGCTCCTCGATGGTGTGCAGGCCGCGAATCGCTTTGATCACCGGTGCGAGCGCCGCCGGGATCATGGGATCGGAAGTCACCGAGAAATGCTGCTTGCCCTCGACGTTGTAGTATTGCAACTCGGTCTGAAAGGCTCTTGCCACGTCCGCTGCCTTACCGCTGAAGGCGATCATGGTCCTACTCTCGTAGACCCGGTCTACCCGCAATCCATGTGATTGCAGCCATTCCGTCACGCGGGAGATATCCTGCGCGGATACGCCGAATTGATCCCCCACCTCCGCAGGCGTCAGCCAGCGATGGTAGTCAGGTGATTCGGGATTCTGCTGTTCCGCCAAAAGACTTTCAAGGGCCTCCTGTTGCTGCGGCGAGCGCGACAGAACCAGTTTCAAGCGCTCCAGCATCTGATCCGAAGGCACTGGGCCGATGGCGTTGGCTGAGTTAGCCCAACCGGGAACGTGATTTGGTAACGCGCGCACTTTTGTGACATCAACTTCTTGCGTAACCCTGTTGGGGACCTGCGCCTGGAGAGAGGGCAGCGCGGACTGGAATAACCCGGCCACCACGAACACAACCAATATGCGAAAGACCTCCTGCGACATCGAGAAGGCGAGAGAGATGGCACTGCAATGCAAATCGGTACGCATGGTACACTCCTTGTCCGCATTTGAACCAGCGGACGCATCAGGATTGAAACTTCAAGGACTGCGGAGTCAAAATGCAACTACATTGAAGGAGAATCTGGAGAAGAGCATGTGACCTCAGATTCAGGCTGCTACCCCGTCGAAAGGCTCTTTACTTAGATAGAACGTGGTCTGCAGGGAAACGGGCTCAGGTAGCTCAAAGATTTCTTTCGGGCACGCGCCGGATCACGCGATTTCCTAAAAATCGCTTGCCCTTACATTACACCCTATGGTGTAATATCAGAGTGGATCAACTCTCTGATGTTTTGACAGCCATTTCTCATCCGACACGCCGGGCGATTATCGGGCAGCTGGCGGACGGGCCCGCGCGATTCCTGGATGTTGCTGAACCCTACGATACGGCGCTCAATGCGGTGACCAAGCACCTCAAGATGCTGGAGCGGGCGGGGCTCATTGAGCGCGAGAAGAAGGGGCGCGAAGTCCTGATTTCGCTTCGCGCAGATCCGCTTAGGCAGGTTGCCGGATGGGTGCATGAGTACGACCGGTTCTGGAACGAGCGCCTCAATCAGTTTGAGCGGCATTTTCGCGACAAGAAGAAGAAGAGGGAGAAATAACAACAGCAATGAAGACCATTGAGGTAAGGGTGGAACGAATTATCTCTGCTCCTCCGGATGAGGTGTTCGATGCGTGGCTGGATCCGAACACACCGGGCACTCCCTGGAATATGGGTGACAAGATGCTTCTGAATCCGCATGTTGACGGGTTGTTTTACATAAAGGGCAAGAGGATTCCCCATTATGGGCGATTTACGGAGATGGAAAGGCCGGCTTGCATTCAGCACACCTGGATGTCGCCAAACACGCTGGGAGAAGAATCAACAGTGACTGTGACCTTCAAGAAGCAGGGGGACGACACCTTGATGATCCTGTTGCATTCCGGCATTCCCGATACAGAAGCGGGAAGAGGACATGAAAAAGGCTGGAAGCACTTTCTGGATATCTTCCCCGAGCAGTTTAGAAATGGCGGCAAGGAAACGTAATTCTGGGCAGTTCCCCAGAAACCGAAGCGCAAATGGGACCGCGAGACGGGAGGATCATGGCCACTATAGTGAACCGCACCAGGACACACGCCAACGGGTACGCGCCGGTCAACGGACTGAAGATGTACTACGAAATGGAGGGAACCGGCGATCCGCTGGTTTTTATTCCTCCTGCCTTTGGATTTGCCGGGCTGGAATACTTCCCAGCTTTAGTTGAAAGCCACACGGTTTTAACAGTGGATCTGCAAGGGAACGGCCGCACCGCCGATATCCCGGAGCGCCCGCTTTCGATCGAGCGCTATGCCGAAGATGTGGTTGGTTTGCTGAATTATCTCGGAATCGCAAAGGCGGACCTGTTTGGCGAGAGCTATGGTGCCAACACGGCCGTTATGATCGCAGTTCGCCATCCGGAGGTCGTCGTCCGCCTCGCGACCTATGGGGCGACATTTGGTCCGCCCGAGGTTGCCTTGAACCCTCAGACGACGCACTTTGACATACCCCCTACCGCGGAGTCCAGCTACATCCAATATCAAAGAGAGAACTATAAGAGAGTGGCTCACGATCCCGGGTACTGGACCCACATTTTTGACAAGCTGGGAAGACTTCAATGGAAAGGATTTTCGCGCGAGGAGCTGGCTTCGATCCAGGCCCCGACGCTCATCGCACTCGGAGATCGCGATTTTGTGCGCCTTGAGCACGCTGTTGAGAGCTTCAACCTCATCCCCAACGCCGAGCTTGCAGTGATCCCTGATGCTGGTCACTTCACTTTATCGTCGGAACCGATGAAAGTGATCCCAGTGGTCAAACATTTCCTGGAAAAGCCGGAGAAAAGAATCCCTGTAGCAACTGCCAGAACCGGCTACCACCTGGGTAAGACCAGGTAAGGATTCAGGCGATGCGCCCAGCGTGTTTGGCATGGTTCAGGCCCACGCCGCCTCAGGGTGGCCGCCGGGAACTGCTTCAAGGGTTATTTGCGGCGGGCGCCGCTTCGCTTCTGCCCAGGAAATTGACATCGAACGAGAGGACGATCATGCAAAACTCACCAGCGGTGAAAGCGGCACTCACGCACATTCAGGCGTGGAGTCACCATGATTGGGACCAGACGAGAGCAATGCTCTCAGCGGACGTGCACGCATTGATTACGAGCACGCAGTCTGAAGTTGGCACCAATGAATTTACGGGTATCGACAAATACATGGAACTCAAGACGAAAGCCGCGAGTCTGGTTGAACCCGGAAGCGTTCAGGTGCTCGCTACTGTCGGCGATGAAAATACTGCCCTGACTCTGGTCACCTTCAGGATCGCAATGGGGCCCAATCGGTCACTCGTGACGATGGCGAGATCGTGTCAATATTTGTTTGATGAGAGCAAGAAGATCAAGGACGAACGGGATTCATTCTTCGTCCTGTCGCAAGCTGCCGGGGAGAAGACCTAGGCACGGGAAGCCGAGTCTTCACGCACAACCGGGAAAGTCCTCGGCATATCACCAGTTTTCCTATCGCATTCGGCCAGGCTATTTCCGGGTTCGCCTGCCAACCCCGCCACACCAATGTACGTACGGCACGTAGAACGCGGTTCGAGAAGTTACGCCAATAGTTTTCGAGCAGTGGAGGCAGGCGGAGAGACCGGAAGCAGTGAACGTTTTCCACGCATCATCATGGATGTTTCAGGGAATACCGGTTGGGAGCGCCGGGGGTGGGAACGTTCTCGGCGACCTGCGCCCCGCGAGCGTGCGCCCGGGTCAATGCAGAGTCGAGAGTGATGCCCGTGCCGGAGACCTGCACGCCCGCCGCGTGCGCATGGGTGAGCGCCGATGTGGTGGTGATTGTGGCGGGACCGAATCTTCTGACGGAGGCGACGACAGCCGTCTCAGTGTTCGCGCCACTGTCGATGGTGATGATCTGGCCGCCCTCGAAACCAATGGCGTTGGCGACGGGGATAACGGTCGCGCCCACGTTGAGCGCGGTGTCCGCCGAAGTAGCGCCTGCCGTTCCAACTGTCGCGATGACCGCTGTTTCGGAGTTCACGCCTGTGTCGATCATGATCGTCTGGCCTGCGGCGAAACCTTTGACGGTGGCGATTTTGATATTGGTCGCGCCCGCGGCCGAATCGGTGGATAGGGTGCCGGCGGCCTGCGTCACAAAATCGGTGCAATTGCTATTGGTATCAGCGCCGTCGGGGAAGCGCCCCGCACTGCTGTTCGTGCCGCCGCCGATTGCAGCGAACGGCCGGATGCCGGAGGCCGCGCCGGGAGCAGGCGCGTGGCAGCCGGTCTGCTCTGATCCGGAGGTGGCCTGGTAGCCTTCGGCAGCCCACGGATCGACGAGGGAGCCATAGTTCAGGCTGTCAACCACCAGACCTGCGCCATCGCGCAACACTATGCTGCCCTCTCTCACGGAGATCGGCCGGCCGAAGAAGGAAACGGTGGCCGTGAGTTCGGGACCCCCGAACCATTGATCGGGCGGTGTCCCCTGGTAGCCGGCCGTAGTGACCGCGGCGTCCCGGACAACCGCATCGATGAGGTGGTCCTTCGCCAGCGGAATATCGAGCGTGATGCCGGTGCCGAGCGCTTGGACGGGCTCGTTGCTCGAATGGGCAAAGGTCGTCGCCGGCTGGAAGCTGATCCCTGTCCCCCGATCGCTGAAAGGAAGATTGGCGGCATGGTTGAACTTAAGCGGGGCCGCGAGGTCGAGACCCGTACCCGTAGCGACCACCCCCTCGTCCTTGCTATGGGCTCTGGCGAGGGGAGGGGTGAAGGAGATACCCGAGCCGGCCGAGCCCTCACCGGCAACCGTGATGCTCACAGTTTCATGATTCGCCGGGGTGCCAATGGTGATCTTATCGTCTACGGCGAAACCCTTCCCGTTGCGGACTTTGATACTAGTCGCCCCAGCGCTGGCATCAGCCGAAAGGTTGGTGTGGCTCGCCTGCGTTCCGACGCGCGTAACCGTAACCTCCTCGATGCCATGACCGACGCTGTCGACATCCAACCTGATCTTGTCGCCGGCCGTGATGTCGGAAGAGGAAGTCACTTTGATGTTGGTCCCGCCGGCTGGTGCGTCCGTTGCAAGGTATGCTTGCGTGCCCGGCCTGCCTGCCGCGGTGACCGTGGCCACTTCGTACTTCTCACCGGTTCTTCCGACCGCGGGATACGTGGCGCCATAGCCGAGAGCGATCTTCTCACCGACCACGAAACCGGATGCGCTTGTCACAGGAACGTTCGTCGAGCCGACTGGAACCGTGATGACCGGGCCATCGGGCAGAGGTTGCCAAAGGGTCGTACTAGCGCCCGCAGCCATGCCGAGCTTAAGGACCTTGCGGGTCTCCGCGTCGGAGCCCGTGTCGATGCCGATGGCATCGCCGGCCGACATGCCGGCCGTGCTCCGTACGTGGATAGTGGTTTCGCCCGCGTGCGCGGGAACCGCCAGCCCGGAGTTGGAGAGTCCGAGCAGGTAGAAGCCGCCAGCCGCGAGCTTGGTCCCAACAGGGATCTTTATGGTGGAGAAGATGGCCTGTTGGGTTGTGTGCTCGATCAGGGTCCAGTTGGAGATATCGGCATCGCCGCCGCCCGCGTTGTAAAGCTCGATGAAGGAATCCGTGGAGTTGGACGCGCTGGAGCCAATACGAAACTCGTTGATCTTGATCGGGCTGACGTTCCGCACCTTTTCGACGATTGTCTCGAATTGTTTCGCACCGCCGGCCGGGTTCGTCCACGACGCGTTGCCGGCCAGGTCGCCGTTAAAGGTCGCAGGCCCTGAGGTGACCTTGAAGGTTGCGCTCACGGTCCCACCCGGAGGCACCGGGTCGGCAAACGTCTTCGACGTCTCGGTGGTGCCGTGAACGAAGGAGGTCCACTGCTTGCTGGGTCCGGAAATGCTCAACTCGACGCCCACCGCGGGCGCGCCCGTGGTATTGGTGAAGGTCAAGGTGGTGTCCTGCGAGGACCCGGGCGAGAACGTCTGCAGTCCTGGCGGAGCCTCGGCTGCCGACGCGGGGGCGAGGCTCAGCCGCGGGACGTCGTATTTGGCCGCAACGATGTTGGCCTGCACAAGTTTGTCAGTGGCCTCCGTCGGGAAGGTGCCAGCAGCCGTCATTGCGCCCTCGTAGAATGTGCCCTGCGAGGCGTTGCTGTTATCGCCGCCGTTGCCCAGGAGGATGGCCCCCTGCTTTCGCATTGGATCATAGGTAGAGTTGACGCGCTGTCCATCGAACATCACCGCAAGAGAGCCGTTCTGCGCGTCGCCGCCCATCGAGGTCCAGTGGTGCGCTTCGCCCTTGGCCATCGCGGTCACGAATCGCCAGGTGACGCTCGGCAGGTTTTTGCAGCCTTTGGATCCATCGGAATTAACACAGCCAACGAGATTGTTCTCCTGGTCGGTCATGATCCACGGCCCGGGACCATTCCCGCTATACCAGGGTGTGGCGTTGCCGTAGTAGGTGGTTTCCATGGTGCCGTTGTCGTCGTCGCGGCTGTCGATCTCGGCGTTGCCATAGTCAAAACAACAGCCGGAGTTGAAGTGCTTGCCGTTGATGACCCAGTACTGCCCCTCAGCCTGGTCGTCCACGGCGGTGCCTTTCGCGTCATCCTGGCGGAGGCCCATGCCCGGCTCGATGAAGACTCCGTAAGCCTTGTGACCCATGATCGTAATCGGGGCCATATCGGCGATGGGGAGGTTGTTAAAACCGCCCATGGCCGGCCCGCTGAATCCACCGCGAGGAGCCTGGGTGAGGTCGTTGTGCTTGGGGGATTGATCGTAGATGGTGGTGATCCAGCAATACGTGTTCGCGCAGAACGCGTCCTGCGCGGCCGCGTCGGCGTATCCACCTGCATCCCGCGGCTCGGGCTGAACGACGCCGATGTCCAGGGTCTTGCCATCCGACTGGCGCAGGACCCGGTAGAGCGGGCCGTTGTAGGAGGCATACAGCGCGCGTGTGGTGCTGTGGGCAGCTACGCAGGGATCCCCGCCGGCGGCATAAACGTCGCACGGGCCTTTTGGCCTTGGCGCAAGACCATTGCGTCCCGCCCCCTCCTGTTGCGCCCTCGTCAATAGGACGCCAGGCAGTGTGAGGGCGAGTGCGAGCATACACGCAACATTGATTCTCGTTTTCATGCCTATCTGCCTCGAACGAAATCATCTGGCCATTCCCGGAAAGACACTTTTCCGGGGATGATCGAATCGAATCGCTTCCACCACCCTTAGCTCCCCGCTCACTTATCCGCAGGCAACATACTCTGATTCGCCGGCTTGCCTTTTTCCTGCGCGGCTTTCAGCTTGCTCATGATCGTTTCGTTCTCCTGCTTGTGCAGGTTGCTGGTTTTCTGAAACTCGAGGTTGGCTGCGGTCTTGTTGCCCATGGCCTGGTAAAGCCGGGCCAGGCGCCAATGCGGACCGGGATCCTCGGGGCTGAGGCCGGCGGCCGTTTTGAATTCGCGAACGGCCTCCTGGCGACGGCCCATCTCGGCATAAAGAATCCCGAGATCGAGATGCGCTCGCGGAACACTCGGATCGATTCTGAGAGCTTTCTGGATCAGCGGCATCGCGATCTTCGATTTATTCAACTGCATGTCGGAGTCGGCCAGGAATGCGAGGGCCTGCGGATGATCGGGCACATTGGCCAACTCGGCCTGAAACTGTTCCGCGGCTTCTTCGAATTGATTCTGCGTCCATAGAAGGTAACCCAGGCCGAAGTGCACGTTGGGCTCCCTGGGATCGGTTTTGACCGCCGCGCGAAATTGCTCGATGGCGGCCGCTGGATTGTGCATTTCATCCTCAGCTTCGCCGGCCAGCATGTCCGCTTCCGCCGACTCCGCATTTAACGCCAGTATCTCGTGATAGGTGTCGAGCACGCATTGGAACTGGCGCGAGAAGAGACAACTCTGGGCCAGCAGAAGCCGAAACTGAAGATTTTGCCGATCATTCGCTGCGGCGGCTTCGAGGTAAGGAATCGCCGCCGCGTATTGGCCGATGCCGTAGTCGGCGATGCCGACCAAAGCGGTCAGACGCTGGGCGTCGGGAGATGACGGAGGCTCGCTCTTGAGCAGTGGAAGAAAGATCTGAATAGCTTCGTTGAGTTCACCACCCTTGAACAGCGCAAGCCCGAGATTCAAGCGCAGGCCGGGCATGGCGGGGTCGAGCGCGAGCGCTTTTCGGTAAAACGGAGCGGCTTGTTTGTAATGTTCCTGGCGCGCTTCGATAAAACCCAGGTGAGCATATGCCTCGGCATTGGAGGGCTGCGTTTTTGCGATCGAGCGCCACGCGTCTTCCGCTTCCTCGAATTTGCCCTGCTGCTCGAGAGCAAACGCGGCGTCGCGTCCCGTCGCCGGCTGCGCAGAAGAAACAATGCCCGTCAGCGCAAGCATTACCGGGAAAATAAATCCGAATTGGGTTGCGTACTTCAGGAGTGAATTTCCCATCCGATTCTCGCCTGCCAGTACCCCAGCTCGCAACCTCCCGGCGCGCCGACGAAAAGAAAGGCGCGGCAGCCTGAATTGTGCCGCGCCCGGAGACAAGATTGGTTTAGGCGCTAGAACTGGAATTTCCCGCCCAGTTCCAGGGTTCGCGGAGTGTAGTCGTTGGTGATCGCACCGAAGTTGCCATCGTGGTTGTTGGTATCGATGCCCTGGGGTATGAAGTGGTTGAAGGTATTGAAGGACTCGAAGCGCAACTCGATTCTGGGTCCTTCATGCGCGGTGAGCGGAATGGCCTTGATGAGGCTCAGATTCCAGTTTTGGATGCCCGGTCCGACCACGGAGTCCTTGCCCGCATTGCCGAAGCCCTGGTTGGGACCGCCTAACCATGGAGCCACGGGATCGGCATAAGAACTGGGAGTGAACCAGGAAGCGACGGTCTTGGGACGGCTCACCTTCGAAACCAGGTTGGGACGATTCGAGCCGGCTGTCAGGCCCAGCACGTCCGGGCCGGTGTAGTGGATGAAGAGCGGCAACCCGCTTTCAAAGTAGGTGATGCCGGAGATGGACCAGCCTCCAATAATCTCGCGAGCCGCCAGGTTGGAGCTACTCTTGAAGAACGGAATGTCGTACACGTAGCTGAGATTCAGAATGTGGCGGCGATCGAAACTGGTATCGGAACCGTAATCGTACTTGGGATTGAACGGGTTCGAAAGGCCGTTCAAGTCGTTCGCCACCTCGTCGATATTGTGCGACCACGTATAGGCCACCTGCGTGGTCAGGCCGTGGCGGTTCTCGGCGCGCACGCCCGCTTGGAGAGAGTTGTAGTTGAAGTTGGTCTCATTCTCCTCCTGGTTTACCGCTGCGAAACCGGGGAAGATCCGGTACTGGTTCGGATTGGCGCTGCCGGAAGCAACTGCCTGGCGGCGATCGTACGGTCCGGTTGCGGTCGAATCCGTATCGACCAGCGGCAGCGTATTGATCTGCCGGTCGTTGTCCTGGTCCCAGCCTCTTGATCCCACGTATTGGACCTGCATGACAATCGAGGGCGCCAATTCGCGTTGCACTCCCAGGCTGAAGTTCGCGGTGCCTGGAGGCGGGTAATTGTACTTGATATTGGTGAGGTTGGATGGGAAGTGATTCAGCGTGGTCTGGCCGGTAATTGCGCTGGTGTTGGGGTTGGAGAAGTAGACGTTGTTGGCTGACGGGATGTACGCGAAGGGCGGGTTCAGAGCCGCGTTGTAAACATCGTTGCCCTGGACGCGCTCGAAAAACATCCCATAGCCGCCGCGCAACACGGTCTTGCCGTTTCCGAAGATATCCCAGTTAAAGCCCACGCGCGGTTCAAATGTGTTGTAGCGGTTCTGCACGTTGCCGCGCGGGAATCCGCTCACGCCCGCTTCGCGGATACCGTTGAGATAGAACTGTTCGCTCCCGGTTGCGGAAAACGTAGACAGCGATGCCGGAACAAGCGTGCCGTCCGCCTGCACCGGATTGCCGAGCGAGTAGTCATAATCCGCGGGAACGAAGTTGGAGAACTTGTCGTAGCGCTCGAACGCGTGCGGCAGGCCGTCATAGCGCAAGCCCAGGTTGAGAGTGAGCCTCGATGAGATGTGCCAATTGTCGTTGGCATATCCGGCGTAGTTATTGTTGACCCAGTGCTTGCCCCAGAGGTATTCCAGTTGGGAGTAACTGGATGCCATTCCCAGCAGGAAGTTGACATATGAATCTCCGGAGAAGTTGCTGGAGTTGAACGCCACCACGCCGTTGGTGTTGTACTGCAGTTGCTGATTCTTGTAGTCGTGCAGCCAGCCAAACCCGAACTTGAACTGGTGCGTTCCCCTGGTCCACGAAACATCGTCGCGATAGTCGAAGCCCTCGTATCCGTTTTTCCATGGATAGTAGCTGGGGCTCCAGTTGACGTTCAGCGGCGACCCCTGCAGATCAATCTCGGGCATGCGCTGCATCAGGTTGTTGGCCAGCGGAAAGAAACTTGTGGCCGACCAGCCCGACGGCATAACAAACTGGCCCCCGCCCGGCCCCGGTGTCGGAGTCAATGTGATCTTGTTGCCGCTGTAAAAGAACCCGGTCTCGTTGAGAAGATTGGGAGAATACGTCTGGGTCAGCTTGATGACCGCAGAAAAGGACGGGTTGGTCATGATGGTGCCGACGGTTGGATACGTGCTGTCGCCCCAGAGTGGCGGGAAGTAGTCCTGCAGCAGCGTGTCGTGAAGGTAGTGCCCCATCAACTGGTACTTGCTGGAGAAGTTGTGATCGACGCGTACGATGTCTTCGCGAACCTGCGTCGGCTGCGCGATCGAAGCAATGTATTGCGTTCCGTTGTTGAAGTTGGGCTTGGGAAAGGTTCCGGCATTCACTTCGAGAACTGCGTTGGGATCAATGAGGTTGGCGGGAATGACGTTGCCCGGGAACGGCTGCCCGGCCGTCAACCCGTCGGTCGTATAGAGTGCCAGCTTGGCAGGATCGCTGGTGGCGGGAACCACAGGCGCCACTCCCTTGGGTGGCGTGTAGGCCAGATCCGCACCGGCCGTCGGGAAGTTGCCCGCCAGGACCGCATTCTGAACCGACGGCTGGCTTCCCTGGATCAGGCGGCGCCATTCCTCGTTCCAGAAGAAGAACGTCCGGTTGCGCGCATTGTTGTAGATGTGAGGAATGAACAGCGGTCCGCCGATGTTGCCCCCGGGGATATTCAACTGGAACTTGGAACGAGGCTTGCCGCCATGATTCAGAAACCAGTCGTTGGCATTGTAGTCGGTGTTGCGGTTGAATTCATAGAGTTCGCCGTGGAAGTTCCTGGTGCCGGATTTCAGCACCATCAGCACCGTTCCGCCCGAGCCGATGCCATAATCGGGGCTGTAGTTGCTGTCGAGGTGCTGGAATTCCTGGATCGAGTCCTGCGACGGCAGGTTCATGAAGCAGCCGCCGCAGCCGCGATCGTTCTGCTCCCCGCCGTCGATCATGTAGATGTTGTGCGTCTGGCGCGTGCCGTTGAAGCTGATGCCGTTCGACGAAGTCAGCGCGTTGACCCCGCTGAACGATGGCAGGTTGTTTGAGACGCCCAACCCCAGCGCGGCAAGCGCTGTGAAGTTGCGTCCGTTGGTGGCAATTTCTTCCACCTGCTGTCCGCTGATGAGGGTGCTGACTTCGCTGGTCTCGGTCTGCACCTGCAAGGCGTCGGCGGCCACCGTGACGGTCTGGGCCGCGCTGCCGACCGCCAGCGTTGCTTCCGCTTCCACGGTCTGCGCCACGTTCACCACGATGCCGGTCCGGGTGTACTTCTGGAATCCCTGCGCCACGACTTCCAGCGTGTAGGTGCCTACTCCCAGGTTGGCAAAGCGATACGCTCCGGCGCTGTTGGAAACGGCGTCTCTCTTCTGACCGGTAGCAGGATTGGTGAGAGTGACAGCGGCGTTGGGAACCAGCGCGCCGCTGGCATCGCTAATGGTGCCGGTGATGGTTGCATTGTCCTGCGCAAACGACCTCTGCGCGGGGAGCAAGAACATGGCGACGAGGGCGATGCCGAACGCCCAGGTTACCGCAACTGGCGAATGCACCAGCCGATTGCATATAACCGCCGGTGGGGGAACCACGGCTCGTTTCATAGTGTGCCTCCCGAGAAAACGGTTTCGAATTCATCGTCGAAAATCGCGCGTCCTTTGGAACGCGCCGGATTCGCCTGCCGGCGGGAATGGGTCTTCCGTGCTCCACCGGATTGGCGAGATTTCCGAAATGCGACCGCGTTAAGAATGAACATCCACTGCTCGTCCAGTGCTTCTCGTGTCCATTGCCTATCGCGGTTTGCCGACACGGGCACGAATCCGCCAACGGCGGAATGCCTTCGGTCGGTTCGCAGAAAGCGAATGCGCCACACCAGCGCACTTGCAATTGAGTTGGGAGTTAAAGAACGCTTCTCGCCAAGTCTGCTTGTCTATGTAACTTCCCGGACTTGCGGGGGAACGGGGAAAAATTCTTGCTCAGCAAGCGTTTACTTGGCGGACCAATTCTTACTCCCGCGCCCGAGAATTGTCAATGCGAACGCCGGGGGTTATTCCAACCTGCTAAATGATCTTGTTCTTTTGTGACAAATGCATTTACTTAGGGATCAAGCAGCCGCAGGCGGGGTGGTCCGGCGCCGGACGCCGGGTTAGGAAATCGATTTCCAGGACCAACAAGCTGCGGGGGAAGAAAAACATCCGGCGAATGCCCAATCGATGACATGGCGGTGAACGAACCTAGTGGACTGTAACGGCTGAAGTGGAAGTGATTCGGTTTGTGGGATCAAAATAGCGCCATTTCACGGTCTTCGGCACGTTGTTGTAGTGACGGATGTATTTCATGAGCTTTCTGCGCAGGTCGGCCAATGAAGTGAACACACCGCGTGCAATGACATCGCGCTCGATCTTGGCGAACCAGAGTTCGACTTGATTGAGCCACGAGGAGTAGGTGGGAGTGAAGTGCATGTGAACGTGCGGATGAGATTCGAGGAAATCGTCGACCTGCCGGGTCTTGTGAGTTGAGAGGTTATCGGCGATCACGTGGATCTCCTTGCCGCGGGGCTGGTTCACAACGATGTCGGCGAGGAACGCGACGAACTCCGCGGAAGTATGGCGGACAGCGGTCTTTCCTAGCACCTCACCGGTTTGGGTGTTGAACGCAGCGTATAGAGATAACGTGCCATGCCGGAAGTACTCAAACCCGTGGCGCTCGGCACGGCCCGGCGACAGGGGCAACACCGGATCTTTGCGGTCGAGCGCTTGAATGGTGGTCTTCTCATCCACGCAGAACACCGCCGCATGCGCCGGCGGATTCAGATACAGTCCAATGATGTCTGCCGCCTTGGTCTCAAAGTCCGGGTCATTGCTTGCCATATAGCGATCCAGCCGCTGCGGCTTCAAACCATGCTTGGCCCAGACCCGCGCCACCATCATGTGGCTGACTTTAAGCTGACCGCCCAGTTTGCGCGTGCTCCACTGAGTCGAGCCGTCTGGAGCTTTGCGTTTGACTGTCCACTCCAAGATGCGAGCTTCGAGTGCCGGCGTAAGGGTGCTGGCCTCCTGTCCGGCGTGCCGGCTGAACAATCCTGCCAGCCGTTCTTGGCGGAATCTTTTCATCCATCGATCGATGAAGGCGTCGCTGCAATCCAGCTTGTCTCGTATCGCTTTCCAGGTGCAGCCGTCTTCCAGCAGAAGAATCAGTCGGGCTCGGCGCGCATCATCTGCGCGCCCGTTGCGACTGGCTGCCCGCTGATTCAGTTCCATGCGCTCCGCTTCCGTCAGCACGATCGTGGTTGCCATACCCACGATTATACTATCGTTTCAGTTGTTACAGTCCACTAGTGTGATGTCCCGGAAATACATGAACAAAGTCTGGTGAGTTTCTGAAAGATCGAATCGGCCGTGGCAGTCCAGACAAATGGGCGGGATTGGCGATTGTAGTGCTGAACGAATTCCTCGATCCGCCGGATCAGTTCACGAACACTGCGAAAGCTACCCCGACGGATGGCCTGCTGGGTAATAAGGCCGAACCAGCGTTCGACCTGGTTGAGCCAGGAGGAATATGTCGGTGTGTAGTGAACCTGGAAGCGAGGCCGTTGGGCCAGCCAGGCGCGTACTTTGCCATGCTTGTGGGTGGCGTAGTTGTCCACAACTAGATGCACATCCAGATGGGCGGGAACGGCACTGTCGATGCGCTTCAGAAAGGCCAGAAATTCCTGGTGTCGGTGCCGGGGCTTGCATTCGGTGAACACCGTTCCGGTAGCGATGTCAAGAGCAGCGAATAACGTGGTCGTGCCATGGCGGACATAATCATGAGTGACACCCTCTACATAGCCCAGACCCATCGGCAGCACAGGCTGAGTGCGGCTCAGGGCTTGGATCTGCGACTTTTCATCGACGGCGAGCACAATGGCGTGATCTGGAGGGTTGAGGTACAGTCCCACGATGTCGCGTACTTTCTCGACAAAAAACGGATCGTTGGAAAGCTTGAATGTCTTGCTGCGATGAGGCTGCAAAGCAAAAGTTTGAAACACCCGGTGGACGGTGGATTTCGACAGGCGGTTGGCTTCCGCCGCTTGCCGAACGCTCCAGTGTGTCGCGCCCGGCGGTTTGGTTTTGATGGTCCGCCGCAGCAGAGTGGCCACCTTCTCGTCGGAGATGGTGCGCGGACGGCCCGGCCGGAGTTCATCGTAGAGCCCCTGAATGCGATGTTCGATAAATCGCTGCCGCCATTTACCCACCGTCGCTTTCGACCAATCCAGGCGCTCGGCGATCTCCGAATTGGAAACCCCATCACCAGACCACAACACCAGTTTGGCTCGCGAGACCAACGCATGAGGAAGGCTGCGCGAAGCCGCAAATCCGCTCAATTCCTCGCGCTCTTCCACACTCAGTTCCAGAGTAGGTTTGGGACGCCCCAGCAACATATCCAAGAATATGCCGCGCATGACCTTATTGCAAGTTATTTATGGGACACAACACTAGCGCGGAACGGTGATATCGCCCTGGGCTGCGGGACCGGGAACGATGCCCGCTCCCTCGCGAACGGAGTAGTACCGCCCGGCCGCCAGGTGGATCAAGTTTTCGACTTTGCCATCCGGCCACAGCACCTCGGCTTTGTCGATCTTGGTGTATTCGCCAAGTCCGAAATGAAGGCGGAGATCATTCTGCGACAGATAGCTACCGCCGCTGAGAACTTCTCCGAGTTGCACCAGGCGGCCCGCGGTGACGCGGACCCGCGCGTTCAGGGCAAGACGATTGGATTTCCTGCCCTCCAATTGGAAACCAATCCAATTGCGGTTCGGGCCTTCCGGGCGCAGGACGGTCGGAGGCCCTACCAGGTTCTCGATCACGGCTTCGAGTTTGCCGTCATTGAACAGGTCGCCGATCGCCATTCCCCGGCTGACGCGTGGCGTCTGGATGGCCGCCCCTGCATCCTTGCTGATGTCCTTGAACGTGCCGTTGCGCTGGTTTTCAAGCAGCACCATGGGCTCGCGGTAACGGGGACCGGTGGGGACCGAATCCACCTGCGGATATACATGACCGTTGACCAGGAAGAGGTCGGGCCAGCCGCGGTTGGCGAAGTCGACGAACGCGTCGCCCCATCCGACATAGCCGCGCGAGGCCCGGGCAACGCCCGCGGCAAAGGATACCTCGGAGAAGGTCATTCCCCCCTCATTGCGATAAAGAGCGGCATATTCGTTATCGAAATGGGAGATGAATATGGAGAAACGGCCGGCATGGAGATAGTCGCCGAGCGCAATGCCCATGTTCGCCTGTGCCTGGCCATTCTCGTTGTAGGCGACGCCGGAGGTAAACCCTGCATCCGTGAAGTGGCCCGCGCCGTCGCCCTTATAGAGAAAGTTCGGGCCGGCATCGTTGGCGACCAGCAGGTCGAGTTTGCCGTCATGATCGAAATCGGACCAGACCGCCGTTAGGCCATAGCGCAGCTCGGGGTCGGAAACCCCCGCGTTCTTTGAGACGTCGGTAAATGTTCCATCGCGATTGTTGTGATAGAGATTGTCGGGCGCGCCTTTCAGGCCGCGGGGGCCGCACTGCACGTCGATTCCTTCGTACTTGCAGGTGTCCCTGGAACCGAACGCGG
This sequence comes from uncultured Acidobacteriota bacterium, assembly GCA_963706455.1. GTDB lineage: Bacteria > Acidobacteriota > Terriglobia > Terriglobales > Acidobacteriaceae > Telmatobacter. The sequence continues at coordinate 48,643 of CAVPNO010000127.1, forward strand.
CCATGTTGTCGAGGTGGAAGTCGACGTAATGGGAAACGAACAGGTCGGCCCAGCCGTCACCGTCGTAGTCGCCGAATGCTGCGCCGGTGGCCCATTGCGAATCGCCGGAGAGGCCCGCAGATTTTGTAACATCGCTGAACGTGCCATCGCCGTTGTTGCGATAAAGAACTACGCCACCGAAGCAGGTGACGAGAAGGTCCGGCCAGCCGTCATTGTTGTAGTCGCCCACCACGGCGCCCTGCGCCGAGCACGGATATCCTACGCCCGCCTTGTCGGTAACATCGGTAAACGAGCCGTCGTGGTTGTTGTGGTAGAGCGCGCTGCGAGCTTTCCTCCCGGCCAGGGCCATCGCGACGCTCTGCGCATTGGTGAAGTAGATATCGGGCCATCCATCGCCATCGTAGTCGATGAGAGCCACGCCGCCGCTCATCGACTCGACAATGTATTTCTGCTCCGGGCTGGAAAGGTGTTCGAAAGTGATGCCGGTGGCGGCGGTGATGTCGACGAGTTGCGGATAGGATTCGTCGGTCCGGACCGCGTGGTCCCCAGCCGGCGCGACAAGCTTTTGCGGCTGCGCCGGCTTCACGTCGCGCACCGATGAGAAGCATAGTAGCGCACAGATGCATCCGACCACTGGTACGACGGGGATTCGCAAGGTCCTATCCATTACCGCCGTTTACCCCGCACTCGTCATTTATGGTCGAGAGTTCGGCCAGGTATCTGAGAATCGAGCAACTTGCGGTTCACTTATACTCGAGAGACGGGTTGGCTCGCAAAGCATTCTCACCGGGACTCAATCGATTCCAATCATATAGTGGCAAGTGAGGACTGGCCCGTAGCCCGTCCCCGGATGGTTCAGCTGCATACCGATTTCAAGGGCGCGAGCGGCAAGGCGCGCCAGAGCACGTTGGAAAAGCGGATGCTCACCATCTCGATCTTCGATTCCTATAGAAGTAACCGGAGGGGAGAAACGGGATGATCTTCGGCTGCGATAGTTACAAAAGCGGTTACAGTGGCAAAACCACCTCAGCCTAAAATCAGCATAGACCATCTATTTCTTTTTGGTGCGGAAGGGGGGACTTGAACCCCCAAGCCTTTCGGCGCTAGCTCCTAAGGCTAGTGTGTTTGCCATTTCACCACTTCCGCACGCTGGTCCGGGGAGCGGGTGCCGGACAGATCAAGTTTATCCCAAGTCCATATCTCCGGAAATGCGGGTCCTTTGACTCCATCGGCACGAGGCACGGATTCCGCGCAGAATCACCGCTCATCAGCGGATCTCCGGCAAGCGTTGCGGCCGCTCTTCGTGCAGCTCATGGTGCAACTCATCCACTTTCACCGTAGCGCTTCGAAGTGCCCGTCTGCCCGATAGTGTAATGGTGTAGAGGCGCCGGCGCCGGCCATCGACGTTTTTCAACCGCGACTTCAACAGGCCGCCGCGTTCCATCCCGTGGAGAAGCGGGTACAGTGTCCCGGGCCCGATACGGTATCCATGGCGGTTCAGCTCTTCCATCATGGCCAGGCCGAAAATGGGCTCGTGGACTGCATGCACCAGCACGTGGATGCGTATGAGGCCGGCGAACAGGTCGCGTTGACGGCTTGGCTCGGCCAGGGTCGCCTCCAGGGTCAGCAACTATCTTATATCGAATTTCGATGATATGATCCCGATCAGCCGGTGAATCCCTTTCTCGATGTGATTTCCCTGTTCACCCTCATGCGCGCAAGGTTGTTCTCAATAAGGGGATCGATCCTTCTCCTGCTGGGTGCCGCCGGTGGGACGCTGCCGGGACAGGCACCCGCGAGCAACGGTCAGAACGGGCTGACCCTGGGCCAGGTGATCGAGACGGCGAGGGCGCACTATCCGGCAATCAAAGCCGCACAGGCCCAGCAGCAGGCGGCACAAGGAGCCATCGGGGTGGCTAAGACGGCTTATCTGCCGCGGACCGACATCCTGTGGCAGACCAACCGCGCGACGGCCAACAACATCTATGGGCTGCTGCTGCCACAGAACGTGATTCCCAGCATCTCCGGGCCCGTGATTGCTTCCGACAATACGCGCAGCGCGTGGAGCAGCGGCGTTGGGGCGCTTGTCTATTGGCAGCCATTCGATTTCGGCGTGCGCGGAGCCCGCGTGGAGTCGGCGCGATATGGAAGCGACGCGGCGACGCAGGCCACTGCCCTGACCGTTCTCGAAATGACCACTGCGGCGGGAAGCGCGTTTTTCGACTTAGCCGCCGCGCAGCAGCTCGTGACAGTGGCTCAGGCCAATGTTGAGCGATACGAGTCGTTCGCAAAAGCGGTCCACGTTCTGGTGGATAACCAACTGCGCCCCGGCGCCGACGCCTCGCAGGCCGATGCGCAACTTGCCCTGGCGCGCAACCAGCTGATCCAGGCGCAAACACAGGCGGCAGTGCGGCGGTCCGCGCTGGCGGTGTTTCTCCAGGTCCCCGGCCAGCAGGCAGCAATCGACGCCGATGCCGTGCTGGACGTGATTCCGGATGCAGATCTGGAGGCGCGGCCGGCGGCGGCGCATCCTGCGGTGCTGGAGGAGAACGCCTTGTCGCTACAGCAACTGGCGCAGAAGCGTGTTCTCGACCGGAGCTATGTTCCCTCGTTCGGCACGCTCGGCGGAGTGTCGGGGCGTGGCGCCGGTACGGGGCTCACGGGGAATTTCCCCGGCGGCGCGGCGGGCCTGGCACCGGATACCTTCAACTGGGCGCTGGGCGTGCAGGTGAATTTTTCCGCCTTCGACTATTTTGGATTGCGTGAGCAAAAGAAGATTCAGGCCGCGAACATTCAGGCCGAGCATGCGCGTTATGACTTATCCATGAGCAATGTATCCGCGGCTGTCGAGCAGGCGCGCGCCACGCTGGCCGGGGCACGGCAGATCGCGGCCAACACGCCGGCGGAGCTTGCCGCAGCGCGAGCCAGCGAACAGCAGCAGCAGGCGCGATATCGCTCGGGACTGGCCACGGTGGTAGACGTGACTGCGGCCGAGGGCGTGCTGGCGCAGGCCGAAGCCGATGGTGCCATGGCGCGCCTGGGAGTTTGGCGTGCCGAATTGGGCGTCGCGGCGGCGCAGGGCGACTTGCAGCCATTTCTCGATTTGCTCGCCCGGCAGGCGAAAGGAAAGTAAATCCATGGGTCTGATCCGTCTCGCGCTTCGGCGGCCCATTACGGTGATGGTGCTGGTGGTAGCGCTGGCCCTCGTCTCGGTGCTGGCTATTATGCGGACGCGCGTGGATATCCTGCCCAACCTCGATCTGCCCGTGATCTACGTGGCGCAGCCGTACGGCGGCATGAGCCCACAACAGATGGAAGGATTCATTTCGTATTACTACGAGTACCACTTCCTTTACATCAACGGGATCGAAAGCGTGGAGGCGAAATCGATCCAGGGAACGGCGCTTCTGCGGCTCACGTTTCATCCCGGGACAAACATGAGCGAGGCGCTGGCGCAGACTATTTCGTATGTCAATCGCGCGCGCGCCTTCATGCCTCCGGGGACGGTGTCACCTTTTGTTATCCGCTTCGACGCGGGCACGCTTCCGGTGGGGTACATCGTGTTCTCCAGTCCTTCGCGCACGTTGGGCGAGCTCCAGGACCTGGCGCTCAATCGCGTGCGGCCGGTGTTTGCCACGCTGCCGGGCGTATCGTCGCCGCCGCCGTTCGGCGGAAACCAGCGCACGATTGCCATTAATGTCGATCCCCAGAAGCTGCAGGCCTACGGGCTCTCTCCGGAGAAGGTGGTGCAGGCGCTGACCAGCGGGAACAGCATTCAGCCGGCGGGAAACGCGGATATTGGAACCACCCATACGCTGGTGACCACCGACTCGACGGTTACGCAGATTTCCGATCTGCTTGATATTCCGCTGAAATTGGGCCCGGGCGCCTCGGTCTACATTCGCGATGTTGGCAGCGTCGCGGATGCCTCCGATGTGCTGGCCGGCTACGCGCTGCGGAATGGCAAGCGCACGATCTATATCCCGGTAACCAAGCGGCCTGACGCTTCCACGTTGACCGTGGTGCAGGAAGTTCGCGACAACCTGGCACGGTTCCAGTCGCTGGTGCCGGAAGACATCAAGATCAACTACGAGTTCGACCAGTCGCAGTATGTGCGCGATTCGCTGAATGCCGTACTGCGCGAGGGGATCATCGGCGCCTTGCTCACGGGTTTGATGCTGCTCATGTTTCTGCGCGACTGGCGCTCGTCGCTGATTGTAGTCATTACCATTCCCTTCGCGCTGTTGACGGCGGTGGTTCTGCTTCGTCTTGCAGGGCAAACCATCAATATCATGACGCTGGGTGGCCTGGCGCTTGCGGTGGGCGTGCTGGTGGATGAAGGCACGGTGCTTCTGGAAAACATCCATGTGCATCTCGATGCCCGAGAGAACGTGCCGCGCGCGGTGCACAACGCCAGCCGCGAGGTGGCTCTACCGCGGCTGCTGGCCATGCTGGCGGTGCTGGCGGTGTTCATTCCGTCGTTCTTTATGACGGGGCCTGCCCACGCACTGTTCCTGCCGCTGTCGCTGGCCGTAGGGTTCGCGATGCTGGCTTCGTACCTGCTGTCCAGCTCGCTTGTTCCCGTACTGGCGAACTGGATGCTAAAGACAACAAGCGAAAAGGAGCATGGCAAAGAGGATGAAGGCCGGTTCGCGCGGTTCGCGCATCGCTTTGAGCATGCGCTCGAACGCGCCATAGGGATGCAAGCGATTCTGCTTATCGCGTACGGAGTGGTTGCCGTGCTGGTGCTGGTTCTGGTGGCACCCCGGATTGCGGAAGAGATTTTTCCTTCTGCCGCGTCGAAACAATTCCGGCTGCGGATTGATGCGCCCGATGGGACGCGCGTGGCCGTCACCGAGCAACTGGTGAATGGAGTGCTGGGCGCGATCCGCGAGACTGCGGGCGAAAACAATCTCGATTTAAGCCTGGGCTATGTCGGCGTGCAGGGGTCTTCCTACCCCATCAACGACGTGTTTCTGTTCACCAACGGACCACAGCAGGCGATCATGAATGTGGGCTTGCGGGCCGATAGCTCGCTGAAACTGGCCGATCTCGAAGAACAACTGCGCAAGAAACTTCCGCAGCAATTTCCGGATGCGCACTTCTCGTTCGATCCCGGAGATCTGGTCAACCAGACATTGAACTTCGGCTCGTCGTCGCTCGCCGAAGTCACGGTCACGGGCCCGCAGTACGCCGACGTCGCCGCCTACGCGGAGAAGATTCGCCAGCAACTTGCCGGGGTGGCTGCACTGCGCGATCTCGAATATGAAGAGCCGCTGCATTATCCCACCGTCGATCTTCGCGTAAACCGGGAGATGGCGGGCCAGCTCGGGACAACTGCGGATGCCGTGGGTGCGGCTGTGGTCTCGGCGACGGCGTCGAGCCGGTTCGTTGCTCCCAGCTACTGGCGCGATCCGCGCTCCGGCGTGAGCTACCAGGTCCAGGTGCAGGTGCCGCAACCGAAAATGACTTCGGTGGGCGATGTGGCCAATATTCCCGTGGGCAGCGCAACCGGCGCGCAACCACTGGTGAGCCAACTTGCCGATCTGCGCGCAACCACCCTGCCGGGCGAGCTCGATCGCCAAAATGGATTGTGGATGCTGGCGCTTTCTGCCAACCTCGGTACCCGAGACTTGCGGCGCGCCAACAACGACATCGCGCATGCATTAGCCGATGCGGGCAAACCTCCCCGCGGCGTAACCGCGCAGATTCGAGGCCAGGTGAGCGCGCTGCAGTCGATCTTTGGTGAATTGGCCATCGGGCTGGCGGCGGCGATCGGCGTCATTCTTCTCCTGCTGTCGGCGAACTTCCAATCGCTGAGGCTGGCGCTGGTGGTGTTGTCAACCGCGCCGGCCGTGCTTGCCGGATCGGTGCTGATGCTGCTGATTACCGGAACAACGCTCAATATGGAGAGCTTCATGGGGACCATCATGGCGATTGGCGTTGCGGTGGCTAATGCGATCCTGCTGGTGACATTCGCGGAGCAGAACCGGGTAAATGGCGCGGCAGCGGCCGAGGCGGCACGCGCGGCGGCGGTCGAACGGCTGCGACCCGTTCTGATGACCAGCCTGGCGATGATCGCGGGCATGACCCCCATGGCGCTGGCCTTTGGCTCGGGTGGAGAGGAGTCGGCGCCTTTGGGTCGCGCCGTGATCGGCGGGCTGGCGGTAGCCACGCTGGCGACCCTGTTTTTGCTGCCGATGATCTTCGGACTGGTGCAGCGTCATGCCGGAACACAATCGCGCTCGCTCGATCCCGAGGACCCGCAGAGCCGCTGGTTCGCGCGTCGCAGGGAGGCCACCCCACCGACGCTCGACGTCCGCGGGGGGGAGGGGGTGTCATGAAATGGCTGATGATTGCACTCGCGGCGATCGCGTTGGCGACAGAGGGCTGTAATTCAGATTCCCCGGACAAGGGAGGCGGCACAACCGCGGCTGCGGCGGCAAGTGGCCCCGCGAGCGTGACGACAGTTTCGGTGGTGTCGAAGAAGCTCTCGATGACCATCGCCCTGCCGGCCCAACTGGAGCCGTACGAGCAGGTAGATGTTTATCCCAAGGTGACCGGTTTTGTGGAAACGGTGACGGTGGATCGCGGATCGCGCGTGAAAGCCGGGCAGGTGCTGGTTCAGATGACGGCGCCGGAACTGGTGAGCCAGCGATCCCAGGCCGAAGCGGCAGTACGGGCTGCCGAATCGCAACTGGCAACGGCAAAGGCCAAGCTGGCCTCCGACCAGGGAACTTACGAGCACATGCAGGAGGCGGCGAAGACGCCCGGAGTGCTGGCGGAAAACGATGTCGCCGTGGCGGGCCAGGCGGCGAGCGCCGACAAGGGCCTCGTGGATGCGGCCCAGGAGAATATCGCGGCGGCGCGCGAGGCGCTGAAAAGCGTGAGCCAGGCCGAAGCCTATCTGACCATCACCGCGCCGTTTGCAGGCGTGGTAACCACGCGCAATCTTCACCCCGGGGCGCTGATCGGGCCGGCTTCGGGAGGCGGCGGCGCGCTTCCCATTCTGCAGATCGTCGATGACCGCCGGCTGCGGCTGGTGGTGCCAATTCCCGAGTCGCAAGTGGGCACGATGAAGGTGGGCCAGGCGGTTTCGTTCGCGGTACCGGCGTCTCCGGGACAGGCGTTCAAAGCACCCATCGCGCGCATTGCCGATGCAGTGGACGTTAAGTCGCGCACCATGCCGGTGGAACTGGACGTCTCCAATCGCGACGGGCGGTTGTCGCCCGGCAGTTTCGCGACGGTGATGTGGCCGTTGCAGCGGGGTTATCCCACACTGTTTGTCCCCACGACGGCCGTAACGAACGATCAGCAGCACACATTCGTGATTCGTGTACGCGACAACAAGGCCGAATGGGTGACGGTGCAGACCGGGCAGACCGTCAATGGTGAGGTGGAAGTCTTCGGCGGCCTGGCGGCGGGGGACCAGGTGGTGAAGATCGCAACTGACGCGATTCATTCGGGGGATGCGGTGCGGGCACAGACCGCCGGTCAGTGATCGTGAGCTTCCGTCCCAGGTCCCAAAATCGGGGACCCTCGACAAACTCAGGCAGGCTCTGGGAAACCCAGGTTATCCGCCAAAAGACGGTCCGTGACTAAGGTCACCCACAGCTACTTAACCCGGGTTTGACCATAGATGCAATTCCGACCCATCGGTAAAGGGCTCTATGGTCAACCGGCGAGAATTCATGGCCGCAGGCGCGGCGCTGGCCGCATTCAGCACGGCCTGCCGCCGATCGACCTATGGCGTTTTAGACCAGATCGACACTGCCACCCTGGCTGCCATCTGCGACCAGATCATTCCTGCCGATCACTTTCCGAGCGCCTCACAGGCAGGCGGGCTGACTTACATCGATCTTCAGCTCGCCGTCCCCTACCGTCGTTATCAAAAGGCCTACCGCGAAGGACCTAAGCAGGCAAACGAGCTCAGCAAGAACCGGTTCGGCAAAGACGTGACGCGGGCGTCAGCGCAGCAGCAATTCGAAATCGTCAACGTCCTCGAAAAGGACAACAAGACATTCTTTGAGTTGGTTCGCCCTCACACTATTCAGGGCTATTGCGGATCTCCGCGGCATGGTACACGGCGCACGACTGCCGGAAGGACGACCTGCGCAATCAGAAAACGACGGTCCTGGGCAACGCATTGGGGCCCGGCGACGAAGGCAACCCGCGTGTGTCGGTCGATGGCGGCGGCGCAGCGCGCACCGTTCTGCCCAATGGATACCACGTTTACCAACAAAGGAAGCAGGCACAACATCCACTGGGTGAAGTGCGCAGACTGCCATGAGCACGGCGTGCCGAAGTTGAAGACCAAGGCATGGCTCGTCGCGGGAGATTGATTCGATTTCCGAGCCCCTGGGGCACCCAGTTTCTCGGCGCCGTGCGGGCCTCAAATGCGCAGGAACAGGCGTTTGCTGTACATCCAGTACAGGCAGAACCAATACAGCAGCATGACCATGATGCCAAGCATCAGCGGCTGGAGTCCCATGCCGAAGATCTGAAAGATCCGGTGTCCGAAGTTCACATGGAGGTTGGTGATGAAAAAGTCTTCCCAAAGGTGGGCGATCAAGTACGCGGCGATCGAATTCATGCCCACCACGACCAGCGGGAACGTCCAGCGGCGATAGCCCTTCACATCCACGATCCACGCAAACGCGGCCAGGAAATACATGCAGACACCGCCACTGAACAGGGTCCATGCGGGCGTCCAGATGCGCTTCACGATGGGGCAGATTCCGGTGAAGTGCAGGACCAGGCCGCTCAATATGAGCAGCGCGCCGGCGATAAGCAGCTTCCGGATGGGGATCTTCGGAGCCGCGGCGCGGAACCATTCGCCGGCACGCAAGCCCAGAAGCATGGTGCCGAGCGTGGGAATGAAACTCAGCGTAAGGTAGCCCCCGTCGTTAAAAACAAACCGCGAGACGCGCGGGAACAGGTTCAGGAACCAGAGGTCGAATGCCTGGCCGAGGTTCGAGTTCATGTTCCAGTGCGAGGCAAAGCCGGTGAAGTTGTGTGTCCAGCCGGCGGGAACCCCCACAGAAGCGTAGTCGAAGTTCGGGCCGGGCGCGGGGTACAGAGCCCACGCGAGCCAATAACCGAAGAGAATCGCACCCAGCGCGGTCCACTGCCATTTCGGCCTGCAGTACGCGAGCATGAATGCAAACGTGTACCCAAGGCCGATCTGCGTCAGGGTGTCCTCGAACGTGAAATAAGTAATCGGCCGGCCGATCGATCGCAGGAAGATCCCCAGGATGACCAGCAGAAAACTGCGCCACACAGCGTGCGCCAGCTGCCTGCGAAAGCTCTCTCCCTTGCGGGCGCGGCTGGCGATGGAATAAGGCAGCGCGACGCCCACTAGAAACGTGAAGCCCGGTTGAATCGTGTCGTGGAGGCTCATGCCGGCCCAAGGCACGTGGGTCTGGTTCCAGGCCAGGACGCGCCAGAACAGGCTCCCCGGATAGGCGTGCGATACGGCCGCAAATTGCATCACCTCGCCCATCATCAGCAGCATCACCAGGCCGCGATAGGCGTCCACCGCCAGGTTGCGCGGCGGCACGGGCGTAGCGCCGCCCGGCGGCCGGGTTTCCGTTGTTCGAGTATGTTCAATACTGGCGGTCGCGTGCATCGCGTCCCCTTCCCTGCTGCAACCTCAATTGCCGGTAAGGTAGCACATCGCAATCAGGGCGCGCCAATGCGACTCAACGCGGAGTTTCCTTCATGCTCGTCAATCAAGTTCGGCGGTCTCCCAGGTTCCAAAAGCGGGGACCCTTCGACTTCGCTCAGGGCAGGCTCCGGGGCACCCAGCATCAAGCGGCCGCCCTTCTATTCGGCCCGCAGGGCATCTACCGGATTTACCCCGGCAGTGCGCCGTGACGGAATATAGCTGGCGAGCGCCGCGGCTCCGCAGAGCGCGACGCACGCCAGTGCGTAGGTCAATGGATCCATGGGGCTGACGTGAAACAGCAGGGACCGGAGCAGGCGCGTGGCGGCGAATGCCAGCAGCAGACCACAGCCGATTCCGCCTCCCGCCAGCAATAATCCCTGCCTGACGAACATCGACGTAATCGCGTTGCGCTGGGCGCCCAGCGCGATCCGGATACCGATCTCGCGCGTGCGCTGCGACGCGGAGTAGGCGAGCACGCCGTAGAGGCCAACCACCCCCAGCAGCAGGGCAATCCCGGCTGCGATCCCCAGCATCACCAGGGTGAACGATGTGCGGGAGATGGATTTTGTGTAGTAGTAGTCCTGGGTGCGCAGGTCGGAAAGCGGAAGATTCGCATCCACCGACCACACGGCCTGCCGCACGTCCTTCAACAGGCTCTCAGCTCCGGCCCGCGGCGTGCGAACGGCAAAAACCACGTAGCGTCGCAGGGAGGGCTCGTCCGCCTCGAAATGCTCCATCAGGGTCGGCCAGTAGACCACCGTCGGTGGATTCTCGCTCATCCCATCAAAATGCACATCACCCATCACCCCGACGATTTCGCGCCATTCATCTTTGGAGCTCACGCGTACGCGCTTGCCGAGCGCGTTGGACGAACTGCCCCAGTATTCGCGCGCAAGATTCTCCGTCACCATGGCGACGGGGCGCTTCTGAAAGACTTCATCCCAGGTAAAGTCGCGCCCGGCCACCATGGGTATGCCCAGCGTTTTCAAAAGGCCCGGCGATCCGAACTTGAAGTGGCGAAGAGGGGGCATGGCGCCCGGAGCATAGGTCCGATCCTGCGCAAAGAGCGGATCCTGCCACCCGTCGCCATCCATGGGAACGGTACTGCCGAAGCCCACTGACGTGACCCCCGGGACCGCGGCGATCTTCTGGGCAATGTCGTACTGCATGCGGAGTACGTCATCCGCCTTGGGTACATCGGCTTCGGGAATGTCAAACCGCAGGGTCTGAATTTTGGCGGCTGTGTCATAACCCGCGTCGACCTGGGTGAGGGCGCGGAACGTGCGAATCATCAAGCCTGAGCAGATGAGGAGGACAAACGCCAGGCTCACCTGGATCACGACCAGGGTGTTGCGGGTGCGATGGCGCTCGCGGCCCTGACTGCTAGTGCGGCTCTCCCGCAGCCCGGTTCCCACGCGCGCGCCCGCATAGCGAAGGGCAGGAATGGAACCGAACAGCAGGCTGCAGAAGAAAGCCACCGCCAGCGTGAAAACCAGGACACTCCAATCGATCCCGATATCGTGCAGGCGCGGCAGGCCGGATGGACCAAGCGCGACCAGCAGGCGCAACGCGCCCCACGCGAACAGCAGCCCAAACGCACTGCCGAGAACACCAAGGACCACGCTTTCCAACAGGAAATCCTTGGCGATCCTCCACGGACTGGCCCCGAGTGCCGCGCGGACGGCCAGCTCCTGGTGGCGTCCTTCGGCGCGAACCAGCAGGAGATTGGCCACGTTGGCGCAGGCAATCAGCAGCACGATGCCGATACTGCCCATCAGTACCCACAACAGCTTTCCCACGTCCCCCACCACGTCCCGTGTGAGCGGCCGTACGTTGGGCGCGATGCGCGCCTGCTTGAACAGATCCATGCTGAATCCGGGCGGAGGCGGAAAGCTGGAGAACACGATCGGAAGCAGTCGCGCGATCTCCGCATTAGCGGCCTCGAGCGTGACGCCGGGGCGCAGCCGCGCAACCCCGTCGAAACTGAACTGGCCCAGGAAGATCTTGTTTCGATCAAATTGAAGGGGTTTAAAAATGGCGATCGGATCCGAGTCCAGAAACCGGAACTCTTTTGGCATCACGCCGACGATCGTCCGCGCCTTCCCATCCACCCGGATCGATTTCCCCACAATCGAAGCATCGGACCCGAAACGCCGCTGCCAGTAGCCGTAGCCGAGCATCACCGTATCGGGACTGCCGGGCGCGGAGTCGCTCCGGTTAAACCAACGGCCAAGCATGGGCGAGATTCCCAGAACGGGCAGCACGCCATCGGTAACATCGAGCCCTTGCACCTGCTCCGGGTTGCCCACGCCGGTGACGCTCACCGAATCGCCCTGGTAGATTCCGATGTCGGAGAAGACGCGATTCTGCTCGCGATAGATGAAGTAGTTCGACGGAGCCATGTTCACCTCATCCATGTTGAGCCCGGGTGCGGAATGCCAGACTCCGACCAGCGTGTCCGGATGCGGATAGGGCAGCGGCTTCAGCAGCACTCCTTCCACAACGCTGAACACGGCAATATTCGCGCCAATGCCGGCGCCCAATGTGATCAGCGTGACGATGGTGAACACAGGCGCGCGCCACAGGCGGCGCAGAATCTGCCGAAGCTGGTTTTTGAGGGAAGTCACAATGGCTACTCCGGTGGCGTCCGCGTACGGACAGGGGATTGACCTATCCTACGCGTTGCCAGTATCAGAGGTTCCGCAACAACGTGCCTGCTTTGAATTTCTTTGTGACGAATGGCCTAACTTTTGGCGACCAATGGCGTGATCTACGAAGAATTTCGTTGACACTTACGAAATGCTTCGTATATCGTCGGAAACATCATGACGAAGGTACAAGAAGCCGTGCCGCGACCGACGGAAACCGAACTGGAGCTTTTGCGCATCCTGTGGGAAACGGAGCCGGCGACCGTACGTGAAATTTATGACCGGTTTAACGAGGACAGGCCCTCGGGGTATACCACCATCCTGAAGCTGCTGCAGATCATGACCGCCAAGGGGCTGGTGTTGCGCGACGAGGCCAACCGGGCGCACGTCTATCGCGCGGCCATCAGCCAGGATGCGATGCAGAGCAAGATCCTGAAGGACCTGAGCATGCGGCTGTTTTCCGGTTCGGCGGCGCAACTGGCGCTTCATGCCCTGGCCATGGAACCAGCCAGCCAGAACGAGCTGGAAGAAATCCGCATGTTGATCGACCGCCGGCGATTCGTTTCATCGCACACCAGAAAGGAGCGGCCATGACCCGCACCATTGAAGCTACCGCCTGGACTTTGATCCATTTCTGCTGGCAGGCCGCTGTCATCGCCGGCGCCTGGCGCATCGTGAGCATCGCCATTGCGCGACGGACCAGCCAGGCACGCTACATCGCGGCGCTGGTGGCGCTGCTGGTAATGCCGGCCGCCGCGGTGTTCACGTTCGCATGGGAGATGCAATCGCCCGCATCGGCTATGTACTCAACGGCCACACCTTCGGGCGCCAACGGCCTGAATATGGCTGGCGATTTTCCGCGCATGATTGCGCCGGGAGCCATGGCAGCGCCGCAGTCTGCGATGCCTGCTTTGCCCATCTTGAGTTCCCTTCCCAACCTCATGGGGTGGATCGACGCGTTCTGGGTTCTGGGCGTGCTGGCGCTTGCAGCGCGCGGCGTGGGCGGATGGTGGCTGATTCGGCGGCTTCGTTCTACGGCCATGCCACAGGCCCCTGAAGCCGCGCGTGTGGCGTTCCAGCGGATCGCGCATGTACTCGGCCTGCGCCGGACAGTGCTGCTGCGGATCTCCAGCGCGATTGCCGGCCCTGTGACGGTGGGCGCGCTGAAGGCGATCGTGCTGCTGCCCGTTTCGGCGGTGACTCTGCTCGGCCCGGATGAGCTCGAGGTCGTGCTGGCGCACGAACTGGCCCATGTGCGCCGGGCCGATTTTCTCTGGAACCTGGTGCAGACCGTTGTCGAGACTCTCTTCTTTTTCCATCCGGCGGTGTGGTGGATCAGCGGACGGGTTCGCCACGAACGCGAACTGTGCTGTGACGACCTCGCGCTGAAAATCTGTCCCAATCCCGTGGTGTACGCCAGCGCGCTGTTCCATCTCGAAGAACATCGCTCGCGGCAGATGCGGCTTGCCATGGCGCTCGACGGTCACCAGTCCCGGCAAACTTTGCGCATGCGTATCGCCCGCATCCTGGGGGAATCCATGCCCCTGAACTCGACTCGCTCTCTTCGTCCTTTTTCCGCGGCCGCCGTGTTGGCTGCTCTTGTGGTACTTCTGCTGCCCGCGCCCCAGGTGATCGCCGGACTGCGTCCCGCGCCGAGCGCGGCCGTGGTTGTCGCGCAGCCGAATCACAACGCGGTCCCAACGCTTGCCTCGCCCTCACCTGCTCCCAAGCCGCATCCCGGCATCGTTTCCGCGGTACCCCGCCCGGCTCCCGCTCCGGAGCCACAACCGATCGCGCTAGCGCAAGAGGCGCAAGGGCAAAATGAAACTTCGGCTCCCCGTCCGTCTGCCGACAGCGGGACGAAGACCACCTACATCGACCGCATGAAGGCAGCCGGCTACGACGTCGACCTGGACAAGATGATCGCCATGAAGATCCAGGGCGTCACGCCGGAATACGCGCGCGCCATGGCGCAACTTGGCTTCGGCAAGCTCAGCGCCGATGACCTGATTGCTTGCAAGATCCACGGGGTGACGGCAGACGCGATCGCCGATTTCAAAAAGCAGGGATTGGAAGTAAAGTCGGTCCAGGACGCCATCTCGTACCGCATCTTCGAAATCACGCCGGAATTTACCAAGGGCATGACAGATGCGGGATTCAAGGACCTGGACGCAAAGAAACTGCTCGCCCTCCGCGTGCAGGGCGTAACGCCTGAATATGCGCGATCGATCGCGCAGCAGTATCCGGGCGCCACGGTGGACGACGTCATCAAGACGAAGATCTTCAACATCAATGCGGATTTCATCGCTCTCGCCAAGGCGCACGGGTTCACCAACCTGTCGCTCGAAAAGCTGGTTAAACTCCGCATCTCCGGCGTGCTCGACGATGAGTCGGTAAAACCGTAAGCACAGTCATCGGTGGTTAGTGATGAGTCGTCAGCTTTAACTGCCGACCCGCCGGGACTGAGAACTTGGAACCATCCACTACGAACTGCGAGCTGTGAGCTTTGGTTCGCAGGCGGGAGAGCCTTCTTGGCGCTTCCACAGGAGATCCTCATGCGTTTACGCGGATTGTTCATGATCGCATCCATGACAGCCGGCACCCTCACGATGAACGGTGCGGACCTCGCGCCGCTGCGCGCCGATTGCACGATGAGCGCCAGCGAGGACTCAGGCAAGTTCCGGCTCGAGATCGAAAAGGGAGACTGCGCGGATGGACACCATTGCCACAGCAACTTCAGCACCGAATCGATCTCGAGATTCAGCGGGATTACGCTTGCGGACCTGGGCCGCGACGGCGCGAAGCTCACCGCCACACTCAACGCCGATGCCGGCACATTCACCTGCTCCGGAACGGTGCGCAACGAGGCACTCGAAGGAACGTCGGTCTTCACTCCCAGCGAGGCCTTCGTTGGCAAGATGGATGGCATGGGCTACTCTGGCCTCGATTCCGAGAAGCTGATGGCCTACGCTCTCCTTGGCGTCGACAGCCAGTGGGTCGAGACGATGAAACGTACAGGAGTCCGCGGAATCACCATCGACAACTTGATCGCGCTCCACATTTTCAAGGTCGATCCCGAATACATCCACGACATCACGAGCATGGGCTACGAAATGCCCGACGCCGATAAGCTGGTCGGGCTCAAGGTGCAGGGCGTCAACGCCGAGGAAGTGCGGCAGATTCGCGCGATGGGATTCAAGCCCACGCTGGATGAGCTGATCCAGATTCGCATCTTCCACATCACCCCGGAGTTCGTGAAGCGTATGCAGGAGCGCGGTCTGACCAACCTGACCATCTCCAAGCTGGTGCAGATCAAGATTTTCAAACTGGACGAATAGCAGCACAAGTGCGGATTGCCGAAACGTGATCTGGCGCTTATCGACAGCCCGCCTGGAAACAGAGATTCTGGCTGAAGAACGGCAGCACGTGATTCTGAAAGCGATCGGCCACCGCGCTGGTGTGGGTGCCGGGATAGACATCGAAACCGTGCTTGATGCCGTAGCTATCAAGTACATCGTGTAGCTTGGCGGTATCCGTGCGCAGGCCGTCCTTGTCGCCCACATCGATCGCGATGGCGCGGTAGCGGCGCAGTTGGTCGATGTATTGATCAATGAAGGCCAGGGGTGCATTCGCGGTCCACCTGGCGAGCACATCCGGCAGCGGAGCGCCATCCTTCGTCGGCAGATCAAGATAGAGCGGCGGATTCTTCGGGTCGGGCGACCAGGCGGCCGCGCTCGCAAGTTGCACCCGGGGGAAGAACGAGAGCCTGGCTGAATCTTCCGGCGTCTTTACCGCGGCGAGGGCCTTTTCAATTTCCGGATCCGGCGGTCTTGCCGGCCGCGGCGACAGGCAGCACGGGCTCATGATGTAGAGAGCGCCGAAGACGTCGGAATGTTTCATCCCGATGCGCGTGGCTCCATAGCCTCCCATGGAGTGGCCAACCAGTCCGCGGCTCATGCGATCGGGAATGGTGCGGTAATGCGCATCGATGTACGCGACCACATCGTGAGCGATGAATTTCTCAAAATCGCCGGTGGTCACGGAACTCGAATACATCGATCCGTTGTGCACCGTCTTCGAATCGGGCAGCACGACGATCATCTCTTTCGCACCCTGGGCAAATGCTCCCTCGATCGTCTGCGGCACATGAATCTCATGGGTCCACTGCTCGGCTCCGATCGAATAGCCGTGCAACGCATACACCACCGGGTACCGACGGCTTCTTTCCTTCGCATAGCTGGGCGGGAGGAAGACGATCACGTCGCGATCAACGGCATCCCCCTCCAGGTTGCCTTCCAGCGCCGCGCCGTGGACCTTGATGTGCTCCACGGTGGCGGGCTTCGCGCCGGGTACCGCCGGAGGTACATTGGTCTCTACCTGTGCGGTAGCGTTCTGGCCCGCAACCAGCACCAGCACCAGCGCCATTCCAAATATCAGTTTCGCCGTGTTCATCATGCCCTCCATCTAAAACAGAATTCGCATTCCCAATTGTGCGGCGAACGGGATGCCCACGGTTGTCCCCGGACCGAAGAAGTCTCCCAGGGCGCCCCCCGCGACCCGCAACTGGTTCGGCGTGCGGATAGGCTCGGTCGCGGTGCAGGCAGCATTTACGCAGATGTCCGAAATGTTTCCCGCCAGCGCCTGGGCCGCTGGAACGGGAAGTGACGCCGCGTTGGTCACATAATTGGCCCCTGGATTATTGCGGTTGAACAGGTTGAAGGCTTCCGCGAAAGGAGTCAGGATCCAGCGCTCGCCAAAGGCAATGGGCCGGCTCACGCGCACGTCTGCCTCGATGAAGGGAGTGCCGCGAAATGCATCGAGAGATGTGGGGATACCGAGAACTGCGATGCGTCCGCGGTTATCCGCAGTCGTGATGGTGAAAGGCCGAGCGCTCTCTGCCTGGGTCAGAGTGCTCAGGTCCACTTTGCCGGGCCCATGCCAGGTGGCGCCCAGAACTGCCCGGTGACGAACATCTTCGCCCGACGGACCATAATCTCCCTTCGCGAAAGGATGGAGCGGATCGCAGACTCCGTTGACGTAATCGAACAGCTCGCCCAGCACGCAACCCCAGGTTTGCGCCATTGATACGGTGTAGTTCGCGATCAAGCTTATGCGCGGAGCCCAATCCGCCTGCGCATGCAACATCAGCGCGTTATAGCCGGAACGATTGTCGGAGTGAAACACGTTGACGTCAGGAACGAGTGCCTTCTGTACGGGATCGGCATCCGACAGCAGGGGAGTAAGCAGGTTGACGCCACCGGCGTAACTGTACGCGCGATACGCGTGGTTGCCTTCCTCGTGGGTATAGTCCCCGCTGGCGAGGAAGTGTTCTCCAAACGCACGCTCCAGGCCCACCGAGGCGTGCAGCGCATAGGGCGTGCGGTAGCGCGGATCGATCAGGTTGGCCGTGCCGCCGGCAGCACTTCCGGGCACGCAGCCTGCGTTCCCGGGCGAGGTCGCGTTCAGGGGATCCGGGCACGAGCCCGGGGCGGAGTTCACCGCCTGAAATGCCGCCACCCAACCGGTCTGCGCCAGGTCGTCATAGAAGAGGCCGAGCCCGGCGCGGATGACCGCATGTCTGTCCGCTCCCAGAGCCCATACCAACCCCAGGCGCGGCGCGAACTGCCGGCGATCATCGTGAGGGATCGCCGAGACTAACGGAATCTCGAGCGCCTCGAGTGTGATGTAGCCGGGATTCCGCGCCTGGGTCCGTCCTGACGAGAGAAACAGGCCCCACGTCGTCGACCATCGTAAGCCATAGTTCAACGAGAGTCGCCGCGAAATGCGCCAGGAATCCTCGGCGTACAAGGCCAGCCGCTGGATGTTCTGGGAAAAGTTCCCGCCCAGCGAGGATGTGGAGGCGCCGGCCGCCTGGTCCACTGCAAACTGCGCAGGGTGGTCTACATACCAGGTTGGATTTTGGGGAAACGTGTAGAGCGTTTCAGTGTTGCCCGGAAACGACCCGCCGAGCACCGGTTCATGAATCAGGTTCACGCCGAATTCGAATGCGTGTGCGGACTGCGCGCCGCTGATGTCAGAGCGGAATTGATATTTCTCCTGGTCGCGCGCCGACGGAAAGAACGTAATGGGCGTGGCGAATTGATTGTCGCCAAAGGTCTCGAACCCCGACACGGTAAGCGCCGTGGAGCTGAATGGAAACGCCAGGGCGAAACCGAGATTCGAGTTACGTGTCTGGGTCAGGTGCAGTCCGCCGGCGCTCAGCACGAATTGCGCAAGCCACCTGGTGGAAAACACGTATCGGTTTCCGGCGACGACGTTGAAGTAGTTGTCATGCGTCAGGAGGCCGGTGGAGGGCAGAGTTCCCTGTTGTACCAGGTCGTTGTGCGTGGTGTAGGTGTCCATCGATTCGCGAAGGAACCAGGCGGAGCGCGATGATTGCGTCCAGTCGAGCCGCTCTGAGCCGAGGGCGTCACGAAACGGAATTGAAACGTTGCCCGGCACGGCGATTGAGTCCACTCCCCGAATCAGTCCGCCCGCGGCCAGCGACGCCAGCGCATCGAACTGCGCCAGGCTGGCAGGACTGTAGGCGATACTCGCGTTTTCATGCACCTGTTCCCATGCGGCAAACGACCATACCCGATTCCGTTTCAGTGGGCCGCCCAGGCTCGCAACATAGTTCTGCCGGGAGAACGGCGGCTTTGGATTGGGAGCCGGGTTCTCAATCGGAAAGCGCGCATTCAGGGCCGCTGCCCGTTCGAAGAATGCAGCCTCCGCATGCCAGTCGTTGCTGCCGCTCCGCGTAGTGATCACGACCGATCCTGCCGTGGACCCGCCGGTATCAGCATCTTCCTGGGCCGTGCGCATGGAGAATTCGCGGATCGCTGCGGGCGAAAAGTTCTGCAGGAATCCTCCGATGTAGTCATCGGAGTTGTCGGCGCCATCGACGGAGAGCTCATTATTCAGGCCCGAACTGCCGCCCGTGGAAACGGCAGTGATGCGCGCCTTAGTGGGATCGGAAGGCTCGACCGGCTCGGTGCCGGGCACAAGATAGGCAATATCGGCAAAGCTGCGGTCGGCAAGCGGCAGCGTCGCCAAATCAATCCCTGTGACTACCCCCTGGTGGACCTGGCCGGCTGCATTCACGGGTTGGGTGGCGATCGAAGAGCCCTGAGCGCTGACCTGAACCGATTCCACCCGAGCCAGAGGTTTCAACGTTACCAAGACATCGCGAACCGAGCTGACCGAAATTTGAATCTCGGCCGTGGCATTCGCGAATCCCTGCGCCGAAACAGCCATATCCCACGTTGCCGGGTCGAGACCCTCGATGCAAAACTCGCCGCGGTTATCGGCGGTCGCGGTGCGTGTTTGCGACAACGATAGAAGTCGAAGCACCACGCGGGCAGAAACCACGCGGGCACCGCCGGAATCCTGGACCGTGCCGCGCAAAACTCCGCTCGGGTTTTGCGCCACCACCGAGGCCGCGCAAAAAGCGCCGGTCAGACTCCATAGTTTTGCCCATCTTGGCATGAAACCATCCACCGAAGCATCCGATAGAGCAAGTGTAGACCGCCCGTCAACACTGTCCGTGCACCCCCGCAAATCTGCCGGTTCGCGTCAGGTTCCAGCCACCATCCGTTACAATCGCATGGAACCGCGAATTGATCGTCCTTCCTCTCGCTTGAAGCAAATTCCTGAATGCAACGGAGCCTTCGCATGGCCGCGATACGCTTTGTTCTCTTGCTTGCACTGTTCTCCGCAGTTTCGGCAACGGCACAGCAATATCCCAATGAAATGCTCGCGGGCCTCCTATGGCGGGATGTCGGCCCGATGCGCGGCGGTCGAACCTATGCGGTGGCGGGGCACGCTGCCCAGCCGGATACGTTTTATATGGGCTCGGTGGGCGGTGGATTATGGAAGACCGAGAACTCCGGCCGAACCTGGTTTCCGATCGCCGACGATTCCGGGACCGGAATTCCCATCGGCTCGATCGGCGCAATTGCGGTGGCGCCCTCCGACCCCAATATCGTCTATGTGGGCACCGGCGAGCCCGACATCCGCAGCCAGCACTCCTACGGCATCGGGGTCTTCAAATCGACCGACGCCGGCAAGACCTGGCGTTCTATCGGGCTGGCCGAAACACGGCAGATCGGGAAGATAGTTATTGATCCGGCCGATCCGGATCGCGTGTATGTCGCGGCGCTCGGCCATGTCTACAAGGCTAACCCGGAACGGGGTGTCTATCGCACCACTGACGGCGGAAGCCACTGGACGAAGGTCCTCGCCTCCGCCAAGAGTCCCAATGATGCGGGCGCGGTGGACGTGGCTCTCGATCCGCAACATCCGATGACTCTCTATGCATCGTTGTGGGCCACGCGGCGGCCGCCGTGGGCGGTTTACGCGCCTTCGAACTTGCCGGGGGGCGGGCTGTACAAATCCACAGACGGCGGCGCCACGTGGCGCCAGCTCACGAACGGACTGCCCACCGACGAGTTCGTGGGCAAGATCGGCGTGGCGGTTGCGCCCGGCAATTCCAATCGTGTGTATGCGGTGGTGGACGACCTTGGAACGGCGATTGCGCCCTCTTTCCGTGCAACCGCGGAAAAGGGACCCAATGCGCCCAAGCCGGCGGGCGGTATCTATCTCTCCGATGATGCGGGAGAAACCTGGCGGCTGGTGAACAGCGAACGGCGGCTTTGGGGCAGGGGATGGTACTTCGGGCAAATTGCCGTGGATCCCGCCAACCCCGACCGCGCCTACGATGTGAACACGGCCACGTACATGACCCTGGATGCGGGAAAGACCTGGGTTCCCGTAAAAGGGGCGCCGGGCGGCGATGACTATCACCAGCTTTGGATCAACCCAAAAGACGGCAATCGCATGGTGCTTTCAAGCGACCAGGGCACGGTGGTCTCGGTGGACGGCGCAAAAACCTGGAGCACGTGGTACAACCAGCCCACCGCGCAAATCTATCACGTCGCCGCCGACAATCGCTTTCCCTATTGGCTCTACGGCGCGCAGCAGGACTCCGGAGCGGTAGGAGTACGCACGTGGTCGCGCCTGGGGAGGTTGACATTCCGCGACTGGGAACCTACGTGCCTGGCCGGTGAAAGCAGCACCGTCGTGCCGGATCCAAAAGACGGAAGGCTGCTCTATGGAAACGGCGATCAGCGCTGCGACCAGGAACTGAATGTGTCTGACCCGGCTGGCGGCAAGCTTCCTCCCCCGGACCCCGCTGATCCGGATCGCCGCACCTGGACCCTGCCGCAAGTCTTCTCACTGGCCGACGAAGCGCTTTACTATTCGAATCAGTTTGTCTTCCGCTCGCGCGACCGCGGCAAGACCTGGATGAAGATCAGTCCCGACCTCGCGCGATTGCATCCGGAAGTTCCCGCGACCCTTGACCCGATTACTGCCAAGGACATCGATGAACCGATGACCGACCGATTCGGCGTGGCCTACACCATCGGCCCATCGCCGCTTGATGCAAGGACTGTCTGGGTGGGCACAGACGATGGGCTCATTCACGTCACTCGCGATGACGGCGCTCAATGGACCGATGTGACTCCGCCGCCGCTGACCGCATGGAGCAAAGTATCCCAGGTCGAGGCCGGCCACTTCGATGTGGATACGGCGTACGCCTCCGTGGACCGCCATCGGCTCGGTGACGATCGTCCGTACGTCTATCGCACCCATGACGGCGGAAAAACGTGGACCGACGTGGCGCATGGAATCCCGGAGGGGGCGTTCGTCAACTCGGTGAAAGAGGATCCAAAACAGAAGGGGCTTCTGTATGCCGCAACCGAGCTTCGCGTGTACGTCTCGTTCAATGATGGCGCCCAATGGCAGGCGCTGCAGTTGAACATGCCGGTCACTTCCGTGCGTGATCTGGTGGTGCACGGTGATGACCTTGCCGTGGCCACCCACGGGCGCGGCTTCTGGGTGCTGGATCAGATGACGCCCCTTCGCCAGATCGCGCAAAGCGGCACGGACATCGAGGCGGCGGGGACCTGGCTCTTTACGCCTGGTACGACATGGGCTGTTCAGCAGGGGGGGCAAAACGGTACGCCTTTACCGCACGAGGAGCCGCAGGAAGAGAATCCGCCCGCAGGTGTCGTGGCCTACTACTGGCTGAAATCAGCGCCGACCGCGCCGGTCAAGCTGGAATTGAAGGACGCGCGTGGCAACGTGACCGCCTGCGTCGCCAGCGACACGCCCGTAAAGCCGGTCGACACGGAGGGCATCAGCGTGCAGGCGTATTGGGTGCAAAGCCCGCTTCCCCCTTCGGCGACTCCCGGGATGCATCGCATCGCGCTGAACGTTGCGCCTCGGCGCTTTCCTGGCGCATCGCAAGCTTCGCCCCCGCCGCGAGACGCGTGCCATCCAGAGGGCGAGGGTTCCGCTTCCAATCAATCCAACTCGCCGGCGGGACGCGGATTACCGTCCCTCCAGCCCGGCGAATACACGATCAACCTTACCGTCGATGGACAGACCATCACGCGACCGGTAAAGATTCTGGCGGATCCGCGAAAACTGCCCCCCGGAGCGGACGCCCCGCCTCCGGAGGATGATGACGAGTAAAGCTGCGGGCTGTGAGTCGAGGGTCTCACTCCCCGTCCTGTTGGGTTCTACCCAGGATCTGCGGCACGATCATGCGAATCATGGGGCAAGATCGGAACTACACCTCCGTCAATGAGCGATGCACGAGGTGGATCGAGATTGAGCCTTCACCCACGGCGGAGGCAACGCGCTTCACGTTGCCAGACCGTATGTCTCCGACCGCATAAACCGCAGGCAGACTGGTCTCCAGCATCTGCGGAGGTCTGCCGAGCGGCCATTTCATTGGCGCGCTCGCCAGGACCGCATCCAAATCCCTTCCTGTCAAAATGAACCCCTGTTCATCGAGAGCCAGACATCCACGCAGCCACTCCGTGCGTGGTGAAGCACCGGCCATCACGAACACATGGCGGATGTCATGGATGGATTTTTCGCCGGTCGTCCGGTTCACCCAGCTGACCTTCTCCAGGTGCGAATCGCCTTCCAATCCGACAATCTCTGTTTGGAGATGTAGTTCAATCGCCGGATTCTCAACAATCCGTTGAATAAGATAGCGCGACATGGTGTCGGATAATGCCTTGCCGCGAATCAGCATGTGTACTCTGCGCACCGATTCCGCCAGGAAGACCGCTGCCTGGCCGGCGGAGTTGGCGCCGCCTACTACGATCACATCCTCACCGGTACAGAGTTGCGCCTCCATGAATGTCGCGGCGTAGTAGATTCCTTGTCCTTCGTAATGGCCCAGGTTTTCGACCATTGGCTTGTTGTACTGGGCACCGGTTGCGATCACAATGCTCCGTGTGTTGATGACCACGCCGTTTTCCAGGGAGAGTTGGTAGGGACGCTGGTCGCATTGAATTTTGACCACCTTCTCGCCCACCATCATCCGGGCGCCGAATTTCTCTGCCTGCACAACCGCGCGATTGGAAAGCTCCTGCCCCGAGATCCCCATTGGAAAACCGACGTAATTTTCAATCTTTGAGCTCGCACCCGCCTGCCCTCCGGGGTATTCCGATTCGACCACCACCGCATCCAGTCCTTCGGAAGCCGCATAGACAGCCGCTGCGAGACCTGCTGGTCCGGCGCCTACGATCACGACATCGTAGACCCGAGACTCCTCGATGCGACCGGTGAGCCCCAGGCATTCCGCCAGTTTTTGATTCGTCGGATTGCGCAGCACCACCTTGGTTGCGCTGCAAATCACAACCGGAATCTCTTCCAGCTTGATGCCAAAGCGATCCAAAAGCTCCTGAGATGCCTTGTCGCGATCGAGATCGACGTAAGTGTAAGGATGGCCGTTGCGGGTCAGAAATTCACGGAGACGCAGTGTATCCGACGAGTGTTGTGATCCCAGGACGGTGACATTGCCCCAGCCTTCTGATATCAGAGCGACCCGGCGCAGGATGAAGGCGCGCATGAAGATATCGCTCAGCTCGGCATCCTTTGCAATCAGCGCACGCAACGCCTCGGGTGTTACTTCGAGAAACTCTCCAGGCTCGGCAACCCTTCCACGAGAAAGAGCGCGAGCACCAGAGATCAAAACAACTTCACCAGAGAATTGTCCAGGTCCATAGGTCACAAACACGTGCTCACCGGAAAGCCCAGGCAGAGCGATATCGAGCTTTCCAGAGAGCACCACGAAACAGGGCATGCCCTGGGCCCCAGGTTCGAAGAGCACCTCTCCAGCGACGACAGATCGGACCTTCCCACAGAGTCGTACACGGTCGACCTGCGCTGGAGAAAGAACAGGGAATGCCTCTGCCTGCCGGTCGGGCGCATTGATCGGGGGCGGCGTTGGCGTCATTCCTTTAGGATCGCATTGAAGGCCAACGCGCGGCACTCTTAGTCCGCAGAAATTCCTGACCCAATTCGGTGGAATTCGTCGCCGCCCGACCGCAATCGACGGCGGACAGCTTCTCGACTGCCGCCGCTGTTGCCAAATCTGGCAGGCACTGATCGCGCATCGTGACTTCCTCCGTTATTTGTGAGGTTCTTCCTTTGGTTTCTCCTGTTTTGGAGCCGGAGCGGGCCGTGACTCATGTTGCGGAGCTGGACGCGCAGCGGGATGCGACTGCGGACGAGGTGAAGGAGCAGGATGCGACTCTGCCCTTGTCTCGGGAGCCGGACGGGATTCATGTTGTGGAGCAGTGCGCGCTTCAGGTGCAGGACGTGCTTCCGGTCTCGCCGTGTGCGATTCGGGACGCGGGGCCGGTCGGGATTCTGATCGAGTCTCCGGAGCTGAACGAGATTCCGCTCGCGGGCGGGACTCGGGTCGGGGAGGCGTTACCGAACGCGATTGGGAGTGCGGTTGTTCCGTGGGACGAGATTCCGGTCGCGAAGGCGTGGCCCTCGATTCACCTTGAGGTCGCGTGCCCCCTGGTTCGGTTTTTGATGGAGTCGGTCGCGATTCGCTACGGGTCGCAGGCGGGCGAGATTCCGTGGGCGAAGTTCGATGTGTTTCTGTCGCTCTCGGCGACTCGGCTCTTGGCGACGAACGTGGTTCCGGAGCCGTTCTGGCTGCTCCTTCTGAGCGATTCGGCGTTCCGTTGCGTACTGCGCCGGCAGCTTCGGCCTGTCTGGCTATCGCGAGTGTTTGCGGGCGTCCGCCGTTCACCTTGGCATACGAGGTGCGATCGGCGCGTGCCGCCTGCGCATGCTGCATTTGCACCTGCGTTGGTCCGGTGTGACGCGCGGTCATCGCGGTTCTCTCCGTCGCCGTTGGATCGTGCCGGATACCGCCCGGGCCACCGTTGTAAGCCACGCGATTTGAGTTCACAATAGTGTCCTGGCGCACGATGGTTTCGTTGACGTAGGTGTTGTGAATGACCGTCGTATTCACGCGCATGATTGCGGTGTTGTACGCGAAAGCTCCGTCGCGCCATTCGCCGCCAACGAACCCAACCCCCATGTACCCGAAGCCGTAATCAATGCCGCCGTAGTAGCCCACTTCATCGCCCCAATATCCATCGTGAAAGCGGTAATGGCCATCCTCCCAACCCCACCACGGCGGAGTCCATAGGGCACCGGCATAAGGGGCGGGCACCCATTCGCCGGGGACCCAATAGTAGCCGTCGTCTCCCCATGCCCAGTAGCCGGGCACCCACATCGCACCTTCTTCCGGACAAAGCGGCTGCTCATAGACCGGAAGCGATGGTGGTGCCACGGTAACGCTGATAAAAACCCCGGCAAATGAGGGTATGGGAAGAACCAGGAACAACAGCGCTGGCAGAAGCCAGCGCGTACATGGAAACAAACGCATCGGAGATCCTCCTTGGTTTCCGCCTGTCTTTCTAAATATGTCGAACTCACAAGCGGCGTGGGCGGCGGCGATCCCGTTATGTGTTCCCGGTCAACTCTCTGGTTTTTCTAAATCATCTCTCGGGCTCGCAGGGGATCGCATGGGTCGCCCCTAAGTTGGAGCATCCATCTCCCGAATATGTTGGTTTTCTCCCCCAGTAAAATGGCGCCAGATCGGTCCTGCCTGGACACTCTCCCATCGGGTATCCGCCGTAAATTATTCTCGTAGCGCGCTTTAAGAAGCAGAATTGCTCGACTCTCTGCTGGTGACGGTCAGCGACTGACCGTGGCTGCCCGATGGGTCAGTTGAGATCAGTGCGGGCTGCCATCGGAGAGATCTATGAGCTATAAAGAGACAAACTGGTAATGATGTGGCCTGGAATGGTGCGAGTGAACAACTCCCGGGGGGATCGAGATCCTAATTTCGCTTCTCGAAAATAACAATATGCTGCAGGGGGAGTGTCTCCACCGTTCGCACGCGCACTAATCCCACCGCGCTCATTTCCCTCTCCAGTTGCATCACTGACATTTTGTGCACTTCCTTGATGCGGACCGCGGGATCTTCCTTGCGATATTCGACAAAGACCACACGGCCCCCTGGCTTCAGGGATTCACGGACTTTTGTCATCACCTCAAATGGATAAGCCAGTTCGTGATAGACATCCACAATGAGCACAAGGTTTACACCGCCTGCGGGCAAGTGAGGATCGACCTCGCTTCCCTGCACTACTTCCACGTTCGTTGCTTTCTTCGTGGCCGCTCGTGCTCGAAGAGCGGTAAGCATCGCCTCCTGGATTTCCACAGCCAACACCCTGCCAGTTTCGCCAACCTTTGGCGCCATCCGAAGTGTGAAGTAGCCCGAGCCCGCGCCCAAGTCCGCAACCACCTCCCCAGGTCGAAGATCCAACGAGTCGAGCACCTCGGCTGGGTGTTCCTCTTCCTCCCGCTCACGGCGGTCCAGCCACTCCATGCCGCCTGGCCCCATTACCTGAGCGATTTCCCGCCCCATGTAGAACTTCCCCGTACCGTTTGGGTCGTGGTTCGCCTGTGTCTCATAGAGCGGTTGAGTTCGTGAATCGGGAGCCTGGCTTTGCGCAGAAATGGCTCGGCCCGAAACCGCGGGCAAAACCGCGTAATGGTGGAAACCCGAGTCATGTGCGCCGGCCATTACAAATGCGGCCACGAGGGTGAAAGCAAGAGTGCCTGGCTTGAGATCGACAATCACAAACATCTCCAAATTGTGAACCGGGCTTTATGCGAACAATCGTTGGTTGTAACGGGCGCGCTCGTTTACCGAGAAGATACCGGATGCCTTTGTCCCTGAGCAAACTGCCGGCTGCAAGAAAGGAGCGTCCTGGCTGGTTGTAATTACTCGGCTTTGAGCGCGTCAACCGGGTTGACAGCGGCAGCGCGCGCAGTCGGCAGATAGCTTGCCAGCACCGCCGCGGCTAGCAAGACGAGGGGAACGGCAACAAACGTAGCGGGATCGAGGGGGCGGATACCGAAAACCAGCGTCTTCATCAGTTGCACGAGCACCGCCGCCGCCATAAGTCCCATGGCGATGCCGGCTGCAGTGAGGACCAGCGCGGAGCGGACAAACATCCAGCGAAGCGATGCTTTCTGCGCTCCCAGCGCCAGACGGATGCCGATCTCGCGCGTGCGTTGCGCGACCGCGTACGAAATGATGCCGTAAATGCCCAGAAGGCCCAGCGCCAACGCCATCGACCCCGCGATGGTCAGCATCACCAGCGTGAAAGAGGTGCGCGCCATGGATTCCTCGTAGATGTCCTCCATGGTGCGGACGTTGGCAACCGGCAAACTCGCGTTCACTGACCAGACCGCCTGCTGCACCTCGCCGACGAACTCAGAAGTGCCCGCGCGTGTGCTGCGCACAGCGAAAGTAACGGCGCGCGTCGGGTCAAAGTCGCTGGGGAGGTCGGCCGACAGGATGGGCCAGTAGGCGACGGCTGGCGCGGGGTCACCCACACCATCCATGAGCACATCCTGCACCACGCCGATCACCTCGTGCCACGGTGTGCTGCCGCTCTCGCTGAAGTGCTTTCCGATAGCGGCCTGCGCAGATCCGCAGCACTGGCGCGCCAGGTTTTCTGAGAGGATTCCCACCGGCCTAAGGCCATATGTGTCGGTCCAGGTGAAATCGCGGCCGGCGACGATCTTTGTGCCGGCGGTATGAAAGTAGCCCGGCGAGACATAGTTGTAGAGGCGCAGAGGCGCTTCGCCGGTTTTGTACGTCTGGTGCTCGAAGAACAAATCGTCCCAGTTGGGTTCAATCTGCTGCAGGGGCATGGCACTGGCGAAGCCGACCGCGGCCACGCCGGGGATGGCGGCAAGCTTTTCGGCAACGCTGTTCTGTGTCCGTGTCACCATTACCCGGTCGGCGATGAGCAAAGACGGGATGGCGACGCGCAGAGTCTGAATGTGGGCCGGATCGGAAAAGCCGGAGTCCACGTTACGCAGAGCCGCGAAAGTGCGAATCATGAGCACGGCGCTCACCAGCAGCACCAGCGCCATAGCCACTTGAGCAATCACCAGCGCGTTGCGCCCTCGCTGGCGTTCCCGGCTGAGACTGGCCGTGCGTCCACCGGCGCGCAGCGCAACAAGCGTGCGCACTTGCGCGTACTTGAGAGCTGGAATGGAGCCGAAAAACAGCCCGGAGAAAACCGCCAGCGCCAGCGCAAAGGCGAGCGACCATCCATCGAGCCCGATCTCGCTCAGACGCGGCAGGTTCGCCGGGCCAATGGTCAGCAGCAGCCGCAGTCCTGCCTCCGCTACAGCCGTTCCCCCAACGCCGCCAAGGAGGCCCAGCAGCAGGCTCTCGATCAGCAGTTCACGCACGATGCGGGCGCGCCCGGCGCCCAGAGCCGCGCGCACAGCCAGCTCTTGTTGCCGCGCATCAGCTCGCACCAGCAATAGGTTCGCCACGTTCGTGCACGCGATCAGCATGACCACGCCGATGGTGCCCATGACCACCCACAATGCTCCGCCCATGCCGCCAAGGACCTCGTCTTTCATTGGGCGCAATGCCGGGCCGATCTTCCAGTTGAGATAGAAGTGCGGATCGCACTTTGGGCAGTTGGTCCACGAGTCCATCCAGACGTTCAGCAGCCGCGCCACGTCGGCGTCGGCCGTGTCGATGGAGACGCCGGGCTTGAGCCTCGCGATGCCGCGATAGATAAAGCCTGCCAGGATCTGCTTGTGTTGATCGAAGGCCAGCGGCACCAGCAGGTCGAAGTCGTAATTGAGAATCCTGAAGCCGCGCGGCATGACACCTACGATCTCGCGCGGCTGCGAATCGAGTTCGATCGTCCGTCCCACGACTGAGCGGTCGCCGCCGAAGCGCTGCTGCCAGTATCCGTAGCCAAGCATGACGCGCTTGGCGCCCCTGGGATCCTGGTCCGTCGCATCAAGCCATCGTCCGTCAGCGGGCGGAACGGCGAAGGTCTGGAGCACGCCATCGCTTACGAGTGCCGTGTTCACCTGCTCAGGCTGTGCCAGACCGGTCACGTTCGCCGTAACAGGCCGCCACACGCCCACCGACTGAAAGGTGCGGCTGTGCGCGGCAAAAGTGAGATACATTGAGGCTGAGAGCCGCAGCCCGTCTCTGAAGTCGGCCAGCCCTGGCGCGCCGGGCGCGTTCAGATTGAGCGCCACGAGCTGTTCCGGCTCCGGGTATGGCAGAGGCTTGATGAGAACGCTATTCACCACGCTGAACACGGCCGTATTGGCGCCGATACCGATGGCCAGCGTCAGGATCACCGTCATCGCGAATCCCGGCGAATTCCTCAGGCGTCGCAGGGAGAGCTTCACGTCAGCCAGCAGCGACTCGATCGCCGGCCAGTGCCACACCTCCCGGCTGCGCTGCTCGACAAGACTCGGGCTTCCGAAAGCGCGCAGGGCGGCCTCGCGGGCCTTAGATCGGGAAAGGTTCTCAAGGCGCATCAGTTGCTCGGTCTTCTCTTCGATGTGCTCGCGCACCTCTTCGGACAAATCTTTATAAAGGTGCCGACGACGGAAGATTCGTCCCCACCAGCTCATCGCATCTTACTCCCTAAGAATTCTCGATACCCCGCGTAGGACCGAGCACCATCTGGATTCCTTCGAGCATCCGGTCGAAACTCGAGACCTCACGCTCCAGGTGGCGTGAGCCGGTTTTGGTGATTTGGTACATCCGCACGCGACGATTCGTTGCGGACGAAACCGTCCACTCGGCCCGGACAAGTTTCGCCTTCAAAAGTCGCTGCAAGGCCGGATACAGCGATCCCTCCTCTACCTGGAGCAGGTTGTTCGAGCGTTGCTGGATGTGCTGGACCAAGGCATATCCGTGCGCCGGCTGGCGGCGCAGCGATTCGAGAATCATCATCTCCAAGGCGCCGGGAAACAAATCGCGTGACGTATTTTCCTTGTTTTGCATAAGGCCATTTTAAACCATGCATAGAGTAACCAGGTAAAAGGCGAAAAGTCAATCCGATACGAAAATCAAATGGAATCTGGGGTGCTCGGCGGTCATTTGATTCGGCAGTCGCGCCCGGACTAAGGTAGTTGCAGAGCATGCAATGCCGCATGGTTATTCACGGCCGGTAGTGACCCAGGCCCCTTCAGCATGAGCCACAGAATCCGATTGTATAGCCGATCATCGACTCGATCTGGTTGGCTGAAATCCAGTCCCTCTGACAAGCGCGCAGCAGCCGTGTTCTGAGGGTTTTTCTCGTTCAAATCCTGCTGCGGAATCATGGGATCGTATGGCGTCGGATCTGGGGACGATGCGAAAGCGTCCGTCAACGAGCGGCTGAAGTAATCAAACTTCGATAGACTTCCGATTCCCAAAATGTCCTCGATGGCGGCAATGACATCCGTTGTGTTCACAAAACGATGAATCGTGCCGGGTCGGTTGTACGCCGAGATCGCGAAGAATGGGGAGCGATGAGAATCAACATGGTCCGGTCCGGCTTGAGAATCGTCTTCCAGTACGAAAATCGCCGTGTCTTTCCAGTACACGCTGTGCGAGAGCGCCTGCACGATTCGGCCGAGCGCAAGGTCGTTGTCAGACATGCACGCGCGCGGAGTACACTTGCCGGGACGTCCTGCCGCCAAGTGATCGTTGGGGAGCCACATCACCTCAAGTTGCGGCATGTTGCCGTCACGCACGTAGCGTTTGAACTCGTCGATCCATACGTCGGCACGCTTCTGGTCAGGGGTGGTCAGATCAAAAGGCGGGTAATCGGGGTTGACATCGGCGACCAATTCGCGCTGCGTCACAGGCCAACCAGGGTTTCCCTTGACCATTTCTCCGTAATCGCGAAAACTAATTCCGTTTCGGAGAGCGAGCGTCCACAAGAAGCCGCGTTCGGGTTCTTCCGCTTCTTCGCCATCAACGTCGGCGCGTTTGCCGGCATAAGCAGACGGGATCGTCTTCTCGCCGTAATCGGTGACATAGGCGGCGGTCGACCAGATGTGCCCCTGCGAACTCACCTCAGCGTTCACAAAAAAGCGATCGAACAACCCAAAACGCCGCGCCAGCGCATGATGGTTCGGCGTGAGAGACTCCCCGAAATAGACCAGGCTCGGATCGCCATCGCCCTGTTTCATATCGCCCAGCACTTGGTCATAGGTACGATTCTCCTTAATGATGTAAATGACATGGTGAAAGGGCGGGTAGCGTCGCAGTGCACGGCGTTGTTGCCAGTTGTTCGCGGCTGCCGTGCGGCGCGTGAAGTCGGCGAGTTGGGCCGCGCTCATCTCCTTTGGCAGCGTGCGAAGTGTGCCATTCAATTGCCCCAGAGTGTACGCGGTCGGATTGCCGTCAGGCCAATTTGTGAGTGGAACGGGGCCGTCGGGATTGGCATGTGTCCCGTGTCCTTTGCCGGAGACCACGAACAACTTTTCCGCGGCTGCGGCGACGGCGGTTGGATACCAGTCGGTGGGAACGCGGCCGAGGACCTTCCCGGCGATCGCATCGAAAATAGCAATGGCATTGTTATCGGATTCAGCCACGAACAGGCGTGCTCCCGTTGAGTCCGTCGCAATTGCGTTTGGCGTACTCCCTTCGGGAGGTGCATCCGGTGCGGCGTCTTGCAGGTAACGCGTGACTTTGCGCGTTTGCATATCGATGATCGCTACGCGGTCACTGCCCGCAAGCGCGACGAACAAGGTGGTTCCGCTCGCCGCCATTGCCGATGGATGCCGCCCCACTTGGATGCGACCAACGTACGCCAGTGTGCCGTCCCGCAAGCTACGGAACTCCGAAACAGTGTTACCGCCCCAGGCGGAGACAAATACCTGGCCATCTCCGGTCAAGATGACCCCGTAGGGATAGTGGTCAGTGGGGAAGCGCTGGACAACCGCGCCGGTCGCGGCATCGATCACTGCAAGCCGGTCGCCAACATTTTCGGCGATATAGATAAATTCTCCGTTGTTCGAGATAGCCATGCCCGCCGGGTAACTCAAACCGGTTCCTTCCGGCGACTTTCGCTTTTCCAATTCGAACTTCGTTCGCAATGTCGCTGTGCCGTTTTGCCACGAGTAGACAAAGACCTTGTCGGTATTACCGCCGGAAACGTAAAGTTGGCGTCCATCTGGTGAGAAAACTGCTCCGTAAAAAGCACCGTCCTGGAACAAAGTCTGGGTGACTCTTGATTTCTTTAGGTCCACGACTTGAATGCCTTGCTCCCGCCAGCCACTCAAAACGACGACTGCGTTGTCGTTGTCGGGAGACAGCACGAGGTTCATTGGCATACTGCCGAGATCCAGGGCATCACCAGTGGGATCAAGCTGCACTCCGGTCGGCAGAGGAGAGGTGAAATCTGCTTTCTTCTGTGCGTATGCTATTGCGCAGAATATTAACGACAAAACAGTAAAGCGGAACACAATGGCATGGGACATCACGCGCTGGAAGCCTAATCGGAGACGATTTCCTTGTCTTGAATGGATTTGACTGGGAAAGCGGATTTGCATGAGTGGTCGCTCCATGTTTCCCGGACAACGGACTCGCATCACGTCTGTGCCGCACAGTCCGCGAAATGCCGAAGCCAGCAGTGTTCGGAGCTTTGGTCGGCAGGGAACCACGTCTCGATCCGCAGTTCCTGCAACGTTACGTCCTGAGGCCTGCACAGCGTCATGATGGTGCTGAAAAGCCGCAGATCGAGATCCCCCATGCGCATGTGAATCGGAAGCAAAAGGCCACCCCGGGGGGGTGCTGTGTCGGGCACTGCGGATGGGCTCGGGTAGCTCCTGATCTCAGCCAGCAATGCCACACCAACGGAATCTTCCGGCGAGCCAAATGCAAGTTCTGCGTGGCTTATCAGGTGCCGTTCCACCTCGGGCCAGTTCACGATCCAGCGGCGCGTGCCTTCCGGGTGAAACGTGGCGCGCAGGATGTTGTTGTGCAGGCCGTTCAGCGACGGCGATGTCAGTGTTTTGAAAAACCGCATGGCTGCGCGATTCGTCAAGAGGCAGTTCCAATACCGGTCCAACACGACGGCTGCATAGGGCAGGTGCCGATCGAGGATGAACTGCAACATGCCACGCATGTGTGCCATCTCCGCGGCTGACAGTGGTGTTTCGCGAAAGATGCGGGCGTACCCGGCGGCCTCGAGCAGACGGTTCTGCTCACGAAGGGGCAGGCCGAGGACCTCGCTCAAGGCGAGCATTGCCTCACGGCTCGGATGGGCACGCCCCGTTTCAATGAAACTGATATGCCGCACAGAGAAGCCCGCCCGGCTTGCCAGCTCGAATTGGCTCAGCCCGCGCGTTTGCCGCCAAGCCCGAATCTGTGGCCCGACCGATGTCGTTCCGTCTGCCATGGGCTAATTCTATTCACCGTCGACCATTACCTCACAGGTAATTGTTGCCAGACGCGCTGTCGGTCTAGCATCCCGGTATGCAGCGACGATCTGCACTGAAATCGATGATCCTTGCCTTGGCGGGCGGAAGTTGCACTTGCGGCGCCAAGGAACCCGCCAGTGACGCACCACGGTCCCCTCTGATTGACACCCGAGACCGGACGAGGATTCACTACCGGGACTGGGGCGCCGGCCGGCCCATCGTTTTCGTGGCGCCCTGGGGACTTTGTTCTGACTGGTGGGACATCCCGGTGATAAGCCTTGTGGAGCGGGGCTGGCGTTGCATTACTTTCGACCGCCGAGGTCACGCACGTTCGGATGATCCTTGCCGGGGATACGATTTCGACACGCTTTCTGACGATATCGCCGCGGTTCTCGATACGCTCGGTCTGCAGAATATCGTGCTCGTCGGCCACTCGCTTGGTGGGGCGGAAGTAGTTCGATATCTGACGCGCCACCGTGGCCGGCGTGTCTCGCACGCTGTCCTGGTTGCCCCTACGACGCCGTTCAACATGAAGACCGACGACAATCCAGCCGGCAAACCTCGAGAGGCTCTCGAGAAGATCTACGAATCGCTTAAGCACAACCTTCCGGGTCTCGCGGCACAGGCGGCGCCGGACTTCTTCGGCGTTCCCCAAAACTCGGTCTCAAAGGAGACCATGGATTGGTGGTGCCGCATGTTCCTGGACCGCTGCACGATCAAGGTGCTCTCGGACCTATTCAAGGTGATGAACGAAACTGATTTCCGTCCCGAGCTCCGAACGATTCGAACACCGACGCTGATCCTTCAAGGCGACATCGACAAGTCGACGCCGCTCGAATTACACGGCCGCCCTACCCACGAACTCATCGCCGGCAGCCAAATGATCGTATACGAGAATGCTGCACACGGGTTGCCCTACACGCACACAGATCGCATGTTGGCAGATATCATCGCATTCGCGGGAGCGTAGAAAACACGGCATCGTAGTTGAGACGGTCTCCTTGTCGAATCTCAGATTTGTCATTCTCTCTATCTGCTGCATTGACAATTTTCGCCTTTCTGAGGCTGGTCAATAGCCAATGCGGCGATTCGCCCGGAATGGATCTAATAGCAGAAAAGCCTTTCTCGTTCTCTTCGAAACCCCGGGCGTTCTTGCCTATCCTTGTCTCAGCGCGCTCATCGGATCCAGCTTGCTGGCACTAAGTGCGGGTAGATAACATGCGAGGGCAGACACCAGCATGAGCACTGCGCTGACTCCTAGCAAGCTGAATGGATCCGCAGGGCTCAGCCCGAAGAGCATTTTCGCAAATGCGCGGCCAACCAGCAGAGAGAGCGCCAGCCCGATTCCGATTCCAACAGATACGAGGATCATGCCCTGGCGCAGAATCAGGACCAGAATGACAGCCCGCGATGCGCCAAGAGCCATGCGCACCCCGATTTCTTGCTGCCGGCCGCGCACCAGGAACGCCAGGAGGCCGTAGAGCCCCACGCTGGCCAGAACCAGGGCAAGCAATCCGAAGACGCCTAGCATGCTGACTACGATGCGCGCTCCCCACAGAATCTGGTCCATGAGTCTGGCGCCGGTTCGGATATCGCTGATTTCCACGTTGGGAGCGAGGGCCTTGACTTCGCGCTGCACCTCTCCCAGTACCGATCCAGGATCTCGGGCCGCCCGCACGTAGAGCGTAACGTTCGTTCCCGGATTCTGGCGCAATGGCAGATAAATGCATGGTTGCGGCGATTCGCCGAGTGTCGTGTAATTGCTGTTCTTGACGACCCCGACAATCTGGCGCGTCACGGAATCGCCCTCAAGGCGGAGATGCTTTCCGATCGCATCTCCACCGGGCCAATAGCGCCGGGCCAGGTCTTCGTTGATCATCGCCACCGGAGCGGAGCCATCGCGATCTCCGTCGGTGAAGTCTCTTCCGTCCAGGAGCGCGATGTGCATGACGTTGAAGTAATCCACATCGACGGTGTTGGTTACCGCATTCAGCATCTCGGACTTTCTTTTCTGCTCCTGGCCTTCAATCGACACGCCGTGTGACGGATTCGACCAGAACGGCATGTTGGAAGCCCAACTCACGGCCGCAATACCCGGGGTTGTCGCCAGGCGCTCTCGAACCTGGCGATGAAAGGCCTGCAACTGCACGGCATCGTAACCAAACTGTTCCGGATTCATCATGAAGATAGCGAGATGCTTCTCGTCGAATCCGGGATCGATGGTGTAGGCATGCTGAACACCGCGGAGAAAGAGTGAAGCCGCCACCAGGGATACCAGCGATAGTGCAATCTGGCCACTGAGGAGTGTTTTCTGGATACGGGCGCTGCCCGCGGAAGGCGCGGCGAGGTGAGAATCTTCTTTCAGGCTGCCGACCAGTTCCGTTTTCGATGCTCGCAAAGACGGGATCACACCAAAGAGAAACGCCGTCAGGATTGCCAGTAGAAGCGCAAACAGAAAGACGGTGCTGTCGAGCTTGGGATCGGCCAGGTTGCGGGCAACATCTGGCGGGCGAAAGGACCAGAGGAACCGGCAGCCTTCATAACCTACCCCAATCCCCGCGGCCCCGCCGAAGATGGCAAGCACGACACTCTCGGTGATAAGTAGGCGAAACAAGTTGCCCCGGCTCGCCCCGATGGCCAGACGAACAGCGATTTCCTGGCGCCGCTTCACCGCCCGAGCCATCATCAGGTTGGCGACGTTGGAACAGGCGATGAGCAGCACCAATCCCACAATGGCGAGCAAGACCACGCTCACGAACGTTGCGCCGGCTTCTCCGCCCGTGTTGGAGAACAACGCGGTCGTAATCGGCTGCACGGAAATCGTGTGACCCGCATTCGCATCCGGGAATTCCTGCTGCAAACTGGCCGCGATGGTTTGCAGATTGGCTTCGGCCCGGCTGCGATCGATTCCGGGTTTCAGCCTGCCGACCGCTTGAAAGAACGGCTTTCCCCGGTCGCTCAAGATGTCCTGCATCGGAGGCGGCAAGACCTGCGTCGCCATGGTCGCGGGAAGCCACACATCAGGCCCAAAGACCGCGCTGACTCCAAGAAACCCCGGTGGAGCGATCCCGACGACCGTGAAAGGAGCCTGGTTGATCTCGATGGTTCGGCCGATGGTATTCGCATCCTGGTGGAAACGAATCTTCCATGCGTTATAGCTCAGGACAGCGACGGGAGCACTCCCGGGCGTGCTGATTTCTCCGGGCAGAAAGAAACGACCCTTGACCGGCTGGAGGCCGAGAGTCTCAAAGTAACCCGATGTGACAAGTTGACCGAAAAAACGCTCGGATCCTGTGCCTTCGGTTAGTGTGAGCACCAAGGGCGGAGAAAAGCCGCCCACGCCGCTCAGGGCGGTGTTCCTGTTCTGATAATCCCTGAGATTCAGATAGGAGGTCGGCAGAAGATTGCCAGACTGCTTCTGGCCCTTCGCATCCGTCGTGTAGAGGCAGACGAGATGCGGAGGATCAAGCGCGGGAAGCGGATGA
This sequence comes from uncultured Acidobacteriota bacterium, assembly GCA_963706455.1. Classification (GTDB taxonomy): domain Bacteria; phylum Acidobacteriota; class Terriglobia; order Terriglobales; family Acidobacteriaceae; genus Telmatobacter. The sequence continues at coordinate 86,097 of CAVPNO010000127.1, forward strand.
AGCAGAATCGTATTCACCACGGTAAACACGGTCGTGCTTGCTCCGATTCCCAGCGCGAGGGTCAATATCGCAAAGAAGGAAAAGGCAGGCGCCCTGATCAAGCTGCGCAACGCATACTTCGTATTGCGGAGAAGGTCCGAAACCAGGCTTCCGTTACGCTCTTCGACTTGGGGGTGAGCCGATGTCATCACAGTAGTTCGATTTCAATACCAACCGAACCCTCGTGCGATAAAGATTTGCAAACTCCGGTTAAGATTTGTAAAGGGTTAGGCGACTCGTCAGCCGACAGAAGTCAAGTCTCCCGCGGGATTTCGATTACAACCTTGAGGCCTGCGGGTTGCGCATTCTCTGCCCGGATCGTCCCGCCGTGAATCCGGATGACGCGATCGGCGATCGCCAGCCCCAACCCCACGCCGCCCGATGCCCGATCCCGAGCCTCGGCCACGCGATAGAACGGCTGGAAGATTCTTTCGAGATCGTTCTCGGGTACTCCCATTCCGTGATCGCGAATCATGAGCAAAAGTTGCTGTTCGCCCTCGGAGCCAAGCGAAACGTCGACGGAAGTCCCGGCGGCCGTATAACGAATGGCGTTGCGGACGACATTCTCGATGGCGCTATGCAGCAGCTCGGAGTTTCCCCGCGCGTAGCATTGTTCCGGTGCTGTCAAATTAACAACCACATCCCGCTTCTGCGCTTCGAACCCGGCATCGTCAACGATTTGACCCACAAGATCAGTCATATCCACCGCGGTCATTTCCGCCGGTACGGTCACCGTATCGAGGCTGGCGATGGTCAGCAACCGGCCGATCATCTCGTTGAGCCGCATCAGGTCGGATTCCATGTGATCGAAGGGTAGAACCCCGGCTTTTCCGCCTTTTGCCAGATCGAGCGCGACATTGAGTCGTGCCAGGGGAGAGCGCAATTCGTGGGAAACGTCGAAGATAAGTTGCCGCTGCCGGGAGATGAGTTCCTCCATGCGGGCGGCCATGGTGTTGAAGTCCCTGCCCAGGGCGCCAAGTTCGTCGCCGCGGCGTTCGATGCTGGCTGCCGCCCGCGTGCTCAGCATTCCTCCCGCCAGTCGCTGGGCGGCCTCGCGCAAGCGCAGAATGGGTCCGGTGAGATACTGCGTAAGCAAGTAACAGATGAAACCGGAAACAGAAAGCGCAACCGCAAACCGCAATACAACTGCGGCTTTATCCATCCCGAATGCCGCGCGCGGTCCGGCGGGAAGTTCGGTCGCAAAAACGTAATCGCGCCCGCCGCTTCCTGGCAGAATCACGGCGACGCGAACCAGCCCATACTTCACACCAAACTCAGTCGACCGCGACGCTGCTGCGCGCGAGAGCATATCGGCGAAGGTTTCGCAGTCTTTGCCCGCTACTGGGCTCCCATTCAAATCGAAAAGACATGTGCGCAACTGAGTATCGCGTTCCAGGCTCTCGATGTATGTCGAAGCGGCGGGCGCTCCTCCGCGTTCCAGTTCGGCCAAGGCGATCATTCCTGAAGATCGCGCCAGGTCGGTCAGGCTCGAGTGCCACCGCGAAGGCACTGATCCCGGACCAAAGACGAAGGTGATGACCAGGGCAATTCCGGTGACAACCGCGGTTGCCCAGAACCAGAAGAAGATCTTGAGGAAAAGGCTCTGCATCGCGATCTTCATTTCGGCTCAGTCCTCACCACAAAGAGATACCCGCTGCCGCGAATGGCCTTGATCCGTTCCACTCCCTGGCTCGCCCCGAGCTTTTTGCGGATATTGCTCACGTGAACGTCGATGACACGATCGAAGGGTCCGAGCTTCCGGCCCAGAACTGCTTCGGTGAGTTCTTCCCGGGTGACGATGCGGCCGGCATGCTGCATCAGCATCTCCAGCAAGGCGAATTCTACGCTGGTGATTGAGATCAGCCGGCCTTGGATCCGCGCCTCGCGCGAGGCAGGATCAAGGCGCAGGTCCCCAACAATGAGGGGATGCGTTCCGGCCGCGACGAGCACCGTTCGCCGCAATATGGCGCGAATCCTGGCAATCAGTTCTCGAGGATTAAACGGCTTGGGAAGATAATCGTCCGCTCCGATCTCCAACCCGAGGATACGATCGACGTCTTCGCCGCGGGCGGTCAGGACGAGCACCGGAATGGGAGATTGCTCGCGCACTCGGCGCAAAACATCAAGGCCACCCATCCCGGGAAGCATCAGGTCCAGCACGACCAGCGAATGCTCGCGCGAGAGCGCCCGCTCCAAACCCCGAGGGCCGTCATGCACGGCTTCGAGTTCGAAACCTTCACCGCTCATGCGAGCCGCGAGCAGCGCGCAGAGCTCAACGTCGTCATCGATGATAAGCACGCGATCCATGGAGATTTATTGCACTTCTCCGATGCTATTCCATCGTGCGAATCGTGTCCCCGCATTTACAAAACTTTACGCTGCTTAACCAATCTTGATCGCACGGAAGGCGCCGCGATGCTCGAATCGGAGTGTAGCGAGGTGCTTCCATGAAGCGAAGGATCATTTGGGCAGCATTAGGCGCGGCGGTGATTGTCGTTGGCATTGCCGCCGCATGGACACAGACACGAACGTTGCGCGGAGGTCACGGTCCTTTCTGGTTCCATCACGGCCCGATGGGTTTCGTGGCGCACGAACTAGACCTGAGCGACATGCAGAAATCACAAATCAAGAATATCTGGGAAGGCGAGCGGCCGAACATTGCGGAACTCATTCACGAGCTCGCCTCAGAAGAGAAAGAAATGGATGCGCTCGCATTCCAGGGCGGTGCACCAGACGAGAGCAAGATCCAGGACATGGCCGCGCGCCAGGGTGCGACGCTGGGAAAGCTGTTCGCGGAGAAAGAGAAGCTTACGGCCCGGATCTACTCCCAGGTTCTGAATTCGGAACAACGCACGAAAGCCGATGAACTCCAGCAACGCTTGAACTCACATTTGGACCATATTGCAGACCGAATCGGCAATTCGACCGAAAGACAGTGAGGACATTGTGCTTCCCCGAATCGGAAAATCCGTTTTCTTCGCGTTGGTATTGATCTGTACTGCGCTTGAAGGATGGGCTTCGCCGGCGAGCAGCAAGCTGTTGGCGCTGGTTCCCGAAGGAGCTCAGATCGTGGCCGGGATCGAGGACCCGCACAATCCCGCCTCCAGCGGCCGCCTGCTTTTTGTCACCCACAGCTGCAATCTCGATTTCAACGATTTGGTTGCCATCACCGGTGTCGATCCTCACCGCGAAGCGGATGAAGTCATCGAGGTGGCCACATCATCCGCCGAAGAAGAGCTTAACGAACACCTGGTGCTGGTTGCGGGCCGGTTCGACCTGGAACGCGTTTTCCGCTCCGCGGTTGAGAACGGAGCATCCATGTCTGAGTATCGGGGAGAACGCCTGCTGGTGCTGGAGCCATTTACCCGTGAGAGGCAGGAAATGAGCGCCTCGCGCTGGATGGCCATTCTCGATGATCGCACGACAGTCTTCGGGTCTCGCCAACTGGTTCTCCAGGCATTGGATCGCTATCTCAACGGATCTGCGCCCGATCCACTGCTGGTCGAACGCCTCCGCCAACTCCATCCCGACGTGAATTCCTGGAATGTGCTGGTGATGTCGGAGCCGATGCTTGCCCGGCACGTAAATCCCGGGCAGTTGCATGCCCCCTGGACGCACGTTCTCGACGGAGCTGACGAACTCACGGTAGGAATTCACTACAGCTCGACGGACCGAATCGATTTTGCCGTTCACACGATGAGCACCCGGACCGCATCTTCCCTTGCTGGATTGGCGACCGCGCCCCGCGTGATCTCCGTCGATCTGGCCACCAGCATGCGACTGAGACTCCAGACTCTATCGGTCGAGCAAGGCCGCGTGCGCGGTTCATTGCTGGTGCCAGGCGAGCAATTCGACCGTTGGCTTGCATCGGTCTACACCCTGCGTTCCCCGGCGCCAGATCCCCATCCACAACCTTGATCTGACAACGCCCAACGGTGAGAAGCGATCTTGCCGCTTCCGATCCAGTCATCGTTCCGAAAACGTTCAGAAGGGAAGGTTCGCCTATGAAAACAAATCTATCGAGTCTGACGTTGCCCACCAAGTTGACTGTTGCCGGTCTGATTGCGTGTGCGATTGCGATCTGGATCCAGTGGTTATCCGGCGATCCTGCATATCCAAAGTTTCCTCCGGGACCGGTCTTCTTCATCGCCGTTGCCGCGATTGTCGCGTTTGCGGCGCGCTGGTGGTGGACCCCGCTAATGGGTTCCATGATTGCACTCCTTGTCACGTCGGGATGGTTCGCGAGGCTTCCGAGACAGACGCTCCGTCTCACCCACCCGGGCAGCATAGGGCACTTCGCTCCTGGTATCTTCCTGGGCACGCTCGGGATGATTATCTTCCTGATCCTTACCGATGTGGCGGGCCTGGTGGCGACTGTCCTGAATTATCGGAGCAGAAAACATGCGATGGAAAGTTCAAAGATAGTGCTGCGTTCTTTCGGCGCCATTTTCGTGCTGATGGGAGTGTTGGTGATTGTAAGCGGACTCCACGCAGACCGTTATCACAACCTGATGCACATGATATGGGGCGCGCTGGCAATTGGAGCTAGCTTCCTCTCTGGGAGAGCAGCGAAGCTATTCTGCATCGGTTCAGGAATCTTCTACCTGACGCTGGCAGTTCTCGGACTCACAATCGGCGATTCCGCCATGGGGAGAGCGTGGCAAGCTGGACCGATGCTCTTGCACACAGGCGATCATGTTTTTCACCTTGTGCTGGGATCCGTTTTCCTGGGCTTCGGGTTCGTGTCCGGGCATGAGCGCCGCTACCAAGAGAAGCCGGCATGATTCTTGTTCACTTCCGGTTGCGATCAAGTGAGGACCGAGAGTCAAGAAGCAAAAGGTGCCGGCGCTGAAATCCGGCACCTATCATCCCCGGTCTGCTAGAGGCTCGTTGCCCTTGCAGATCGCTCGAACGGGAAGCTAGGAATCAACAACCAACGACTATATTGCCTCCAACACTGCGCAGAGGTACTGCCAGAACGGCTCAACCGACGAGATCTGCACGCGCTCATTTGGGCTATGCGGGTTTTCGATCTGCGGGCCGAAGCTCACCATCTGCATACCGGGATATTTTTCGCCGATCACGCCGCATTCCAGGCCGGCGTGCATGATCACCAGCTTCGCGGGTTCGCCGTAAAGCTTTTTATTTACTTCCTGCAGCTTGCGCACAATCTCGCTTCCGGGTTCGGGCTTCCATCCTGGATAACTGCCGCTGTGCTCGGTCTCGAAGCCGGCAAGCCGGCACGAGGTGGCCACAAGGCTCGCCGCTGCCTGCTTGCTGCTCTCAATGGCACTCCGCTGGCTGGTGACGATCTCGGCCAGGCCGTCAATCAGGGAGAGTGTAGCCAAGTTGGTGGAGTTCTGCACCAGTCCGGGGACATCGGGACTCATGGCGAGCACTCCGTGATGCAGGCTGGCGAGCAGGTCCACCACCCGCCGGGCATCGCCTCGGGCCATCACCTTCTGCGGCAGCTCGGCCTTCTCCACGGTCATGGTGAGTTCGGAGTCGAAGGCGCCCAGGTCGAGCTGCTGCTCGCTTTCGCAGCGCGCGACCACTTGGCGCAGTTGGCCTTCGCGATTCCGATCGAGCGCGACGACCGCGAATGCCTCACGCGGGATGGCGTTCTGCGCGCTTCCACCCTTCATATCGGCCAGTTCGGCGGGCAACTCATCGATCACTGCCTGCAGGGTGGCGCCAAGAATGCGAATGGCGTTACCACGGCCGAGGTGGATGTCCACGCCGGAGTGGCCGCCCCGCAGTCCGCTGACCTTGATGCGCCACCCCGCCGTGGCCACCGGAACCTGCGTGGAGACCCGGCAACGTGCCTTGGTCAAAATGCCGCCGGCGCAGCCGATGCAGAGCGTACCCTTTTCCTCGCCGTCGAGGTTGAGAAAGTACTTCGACTTGAGTACGCCGCCGGGGAATTCAGAGGCGCCCGTCAGGCCGGTTTCTTCGTCAATGGTGAAGACGAACTCAAGCGGGCCATGGTTGATTGCTGTGCTCTCCATTACGGCCAAGGCGGCCGCGACGCCGACTCCGTTGTCCGATCCGAGGGTGGTCCCGTCGGCCTTCAGCCAGTCGCCGTCGCGCACGATGCGGATGCCGTCGATATCGAAATTGAAGGACGTGCCCTCATTCTTCTCGCAGACCATGTCGAGGTGGCCCTGCAATAGCGCGGGAGTGGCAGTTTCGCGTCCCGGATGGGCGGGCTTGCTCACCACCACGTTGCCAGCCGCATCTTGAGTGACCCTGAGGCCGAGGCGGGCGGCCTCGGCGAGTACGTACTGGCGAATGGCGGCCTCTTTGGTCGAGGGGCGGGGGATCGCCGCGATGCGGTCAAAGTGCTTCCAAATGGAATTCGGTTCCAGACCTTGCAAAGCTTGTTGCATCGGGGGCTCCGGAGAAATAAGTTCGCAACCGACATGTTACAGCAGAAAAGCAGCCGGCAGTTGGCCTGTCAATCCATGGCGGAGGCGAAGTCATCAGGTGACCCCGCCTTCTCGACGCACTGAGGCGTCAGTCGTGTCCGCTTATCACGTGAGAATCCATGCAGAACTCATCGGAAATGTAGAACTGATTTTCTCGTCGCCCGGCTCCAGATGGGATTTTGGCGAGCCACACGGGATATTCGGAGTCGTACTAAGGAGGCGATTACCAAGGTCCGGCGATGTGATGGGGATTACTTAATTTAATTCCCAGACCGCCGATGATCAGGAGGAACGCGTGAGCAGGTGAGACTCGCAGGTGGTATACGGGCGGAAATATCGGCAGAGCGGCCAATTCGTCATCATCGTGCCATTCATCCTGATGTTCGGTCTGCTTCTTGGATTGTCACTCTGGGAACTCAAGCTCCAGGGTGGCAGCCGTATCTTCCTCGTGGGCGAGAACTTATGGGACCAGGGGCAGAAACGGGCGCTGCTTTGTCTGCTCAGCTATGCCGATTCTCATTCCCCTGTTGACCGGCAATGTTTCCAATCGGAAATCGACGTTGTGATTGGAGACATGGAGGCCCGCAGAGAACTCGATTCAGCGCGCCCATCATACCCGGTGATCGAATCAGGGTTTGAGCGCGGCCGGAATCGGCCGTCCGATATTCCCTCGGCGGTGACGTTATACCATCTCAAAGCCTGGAATTCCGAGCTCAGCCGAGCAATCGGGGCGTGGCGCGACACGGACCTCTACATCCTGCGGCTGGTCGCTATCGCCGAAAAGCTCGATCGCTCCTCGAACCGTGAAGATGCCGCCAATCTGAAGCGGGAGGTGCTCAAAATCGACCCCGTTCTTTCCGCCGACGAGCGCGGCTTTGCCGAGCACCTGAATAACGGCATGCGCGATTTGACTCTGCAATTGCTGCTTCTCCAAGGCATTGCGGCACTCATTTTGATTTCGCTGGCAATTCTGGTTTCCAGTCGCATGATGGCGGCCCGTAAGGATGCTCAGGGCCAGGTGCAGTTTCTGGCCTACAACGATCAGTTAACCGGTCTGCCCAACCGTGTCTTCCTATCCGAACGCCTGACAGTTTTGCTTTCCGCCGCCCACTCGCGACGGGAGAAAGTCGCCGTCCTCTTTCTCGACCTGGACCGCTTCAAGTTGATCAATGATTCGCTCGGGCACTCGGTAGGGGACATACTGCTGAAAGAAGTCGCCGAGCGGCTTAAGCTATATTTGCGCGACGTGGACATAGTCGCCCGCATCGGCGGGGATGAGTTCCTGATCGTCCTTCCGCACCAGGAAGACGTCCGCGCCGCCACCCTGGTGGCCCAGCGGATACTCGATGCCATGACAGTTGATTTCATCAAGGAGGGTCATCTCTTTAATATCTCCTGCAGTGTCGGCATCAGCCTTTTCCCGCAGCACGGCAAGGATGCCGAAACCCTGATCAAGAATGCCGATGCCGCCATGTACTGCGCGAAGGAAGCCGGACGCAACTGTCTGCGCGTCTTCGCCGACGAGATGACTGCCGAGGTCACCGGACGGCTCAATCTTGAAAAGAACCTCCGCGTGGCTCTCGAAGGGCGCGAACTATCGCTTGTGTATCAGCCCCAGATGGATTTGACCACGGGCGCAATCACGGGCCTTGAAGCCCTTCTGCGCTGGAAACATCCCGAGATGGGGATGATTCCTCCCGACACGTTCATTCCAGTCGCGGAGAATTGCGGCCTGATTCTTCCCATCGGCGAGTGGATCGTGAGAACCGCCTGCGCACAGGCCCGGGAATGGCACGATCGCGGCCTGCTGGTCGTGCCCATTGCCGTCAATGTTTCCGCTGTCCAGTTTCGCCAGGAGGGATTCTGCGAAATGATCCGTAGAATCATGCGTGAAACCGGGCTTGCGCCGCACCTTCTCGAACTCGAACTCACCGAGAGCCTCCTGCTATCCAATGAGGATGTGATGTTCGGAGTTTTGAGCGAACTCAAGGCCATGGGAGTCAACCTCACCATCGACGATTTCGGAACCGGATACTCGAGCCTGAGCTATCTCCGCCAATTCCCGGTGAAGAAGCTCAAGATCGACCGCTCCTTCATCAGGGATGTTGCGCTCAATCATGACGATGCCGCGATCACCTCGGCCATCATCAGCATGGCCCGGAAGCTAAATCTGAAAGTGATCGCCGAAGGCGTTGAGAATCAGGAGCAGGTGGCATTTCTTCGTGCCCAACGTTGCGACGAATTGCAAGGCTATTACTTCAGCAGGCCGCTGACCCCCGAGAAACTCATCGAGTTGCTCCCTTGTTTCAGCCTTGAGACGCCGATGATGGATGGCCAGACGATGGTGCAATAAGGCAAGTCATTACGAATTCCGGCATGGTTCCCGGTTGTCGCCATTGTTGAAGTGAAATCCGCTCCATTACGCCCTGGCGGTAGCCGTCGCTGTGCTGGGAGGAGTCATGCGTATGCCGGGCCGCGTGGTCGGACTCACGTGCCTCGGTTTGTTGGGGGCGAGTGTGCTGATGGTCTTTTCCCATTGGCAAATTGAGTTCCCCGTAAAAGCGGAGAGGGTGAGGTCTGAGAGTTTCCTCTCCGTGACCTCACCCCCGCCGGTCGCCTTTGGCACAAAACCGCATCTGCGGTGCCCAAATATCACATCATCGTGCGGTCAACTCTCAACTCTGCGACAAATAGAAAAACGTTCAATCTTATGTGGTTCAAAGTTCAGGATTATGGGGTTGTCAACTTCAGCCCTTTGGCTCAAAAACTCAGGCTTATGCGTCAACCCACACTGCTGCTCCACTAAAAGTACGTAAAAGTAGTCAACTGCATCCGCTGGTTGAGCCGCAGCTCATGCAACGGTAGCAACTGCCGTTGCGGACCATGATGGCGCCGCATACGCCGCAACTGGGCGCGTCGCCCATGTCGTATAAATCGCGCATCGCATCCGAAGCGTGGTACACCCCGCGGTCCTTCAGCTCCGGCCCGCGCGACGATTCGGCCAGCGGCGCTCCCGCGGTCGCAGTCTCCGGTGGAATGCCACCCGCAGGCGCCGATGTCGAACCCATGCCCGTCGCGCTCACCTGATTGAGCCTGCGCGCTACCTCTTCGGCCAGGCGCGCAAGCGCGCTCTGCGAGATCCCGCTGTCGTCTTCGCTCTCGGTCTCGGGCAGCAGTGTGGGCGGCGTGGGCAGCGGAGCGGGCTGCGGCGCCAAGCCGGCAAACAGTGTGAGCTGCTCGCCGGAAAGGAACCGCTGGTTGAGCCACCGGAAGATGTAGTCCATCAGGCTCTTCGCATAACCGATCTGCTCGTTGCCGGTCCAGCCCGAGGGCTCGAAGCGCGTGTGCGCGAATTTCTCGCAGAGCACGCGCAGCGGCACGCCGTGTTGCAGGGCGAGCGAAACCGCGGTGGCGAAGGAATCCATCAGGCCAGATACCGTGGAACCTTCCTTGGCCATGCGGATGAAGATTTCGCCCGGCTGTCCGGTGGGATAGAGCCCAACGGTGATATAGCCTTCGTGGCCGGCGATCGAGAACTTGTGCGTGATCGAGGCGCGCTCTTCCGGCAAGCGATGGCGCACCGCACGGGGCGGAGCATTCAGGTCCTGCGCGGCCGGCTTTGGAGGCTCAATTGCGGCCGACGCACGAATCACCGGGACCGCGGCAGTCTTGGTCATCTCATCGAGCGTCTTCTGGAAGGCGTTCGCAGCCGCGACCACCTGTTTCGCCGTCAACTCGATCTTCTCGCCGATCTTCGTTTCGAGCGACTTCACATCGGCATCGGCGGGAGCGCGGCCGGCGGCCATCTGCGCCAGCACGCGACTGGCGGCCAGGTCCAGCGCCGAGGGCTCCTTCTTTGTATCGATGCTGGTATTCAGCGGCTGCGTGCCCTTGGAGCCATCACGGTAAATCGCCACCGCCTTGATGCCCTGCCGCCAGCTCTCGGCGTAGGCTTCGGCGATGTCGTCCACATTCGCATCCTGAGGCAGGTTCACGGTCTTTGAGATCGCGCCGGAAAGGAACGGCTGCGCCGCCGCCATCATCTTGATGTGGCCCATGTAGTGAATGGACCGCGTGCCCTTGGCCGGCTTGAAGCTGCAATCGAACACCGCCAGGTGCTCCGACTTGATGCCGGGCGCGCCCTCGATGGTGCCGGTTGCGTCGATGTAGCTGACGATGGCATTCACCTGGTCGTTGCTATAGCCCAGCTTGAACAGCGCCGCGGGCACGGTGTTGTTGACGATCTTGATCATGCCGCCGCCGACCAGTTTCTTGTACTTCACCAGGGCCAGATCGGGCTCGATGCCGGTGGTGTCGCAATCCATCATGAAGCCGATGGTGCCGGTTGGCGCCAGCACCGTGGTCTGCGAATTGCGGTAGCCGTGGCGCTCGCCGTGCTGCAGCGCCAGGTCCCAGCACTCGCGGCTGGCCCCGATCAGCGAATCAAGCTGCGGCACCGCGAATGGCTCGTTGCTGGAGCGCGCTCTGCCGATCTTGTTCACTTCCGCGCGGTGCATCCGGATTACGTCGAGGAATGGCTCGCGGTTCACATAAAAGCCCGGGCAGGCGCCGCCGGTCCTCTCCACACGAGCGGTCAGCGGAGTGGCCGAAGCCAGCGGCGGGCACTTCTCCGCAATCACTGCCGATTGCAGATAAGCCTGGCCGCACATGATGGCCGTAAGCGCACCCGCAAAGTCGCGGCCGGCATCCGAGTCGTATGGCATACCGAACGCCATCAGCAGCGCGCCCAGGTTGGCATAGCCCAGGCCTAGCGGCCGGTAATCGTGTGAGTTTTTGGCAATGTTCTCGGTCGGGTACCCGGAGTTGTCCACCAGGATTTCCATCGCCGTAATCATGATCGAAATTCCATGGCGGTACGCGGCGATGTCGAACGTCCCCGCCGGCGTTACGAACTTCAGCAGGTTGAAGCTCGCCAGGTTGCAGGCCGAGTTGTCCAGGAACATGTATTCGCTGCAGGGATTCGACGCGTTGATGCGCGCGGAGTTCTTCGAGGTGTGCCAGCGATTGATGGTGGTGTCGAACTGCATGCCGGGATCGCCACACAACCAGGTCGACTCGGCGATCTTGTGCATGACCTCCCGCGCCTTCAGCTTCTTCTCCGGCTGGCCGGTGGTCACGGTGTGCGTCCAGAATTCGCCGTCCGTCTCGTAGGCGCGCATGAACTCGTCGCTGACGCGCACCGAGTTATTGGCGTTCTGGAAGAAGATGGACGAGAAGGCTTCGGAATCCGGACCCGAGCCGTCATACCCGGCCTTGATGAGGGTATGCGCCTTCTGTTCCTCTTTGGCCTTGCACTCGATGAAATCCACGATGTCGGGATGATCCACATTCAAGATGGCCATCTTCGCCGCGCGGCGCGTCTTGCCGCCGCTCTTGATTACGCCGGCAAACGCGTCCAGGCCGCGCATAAAGCTCAACGGTCCGCTGGCCGTGCCGCCGCCCGTCACCTGCTCGGTGCTCGAGCGCAGCGTGCTGAAGTTGGTTCCCGTTCCCGACCCGTACTTGAACAGCATCGCCTCGGTGCGCGCCAGGTCCATGATGCCTTCCATGGAGTCCTTGACCTCGTTGATGAAGCAGGCCGAGCACTGCGGCTTCTTATAGCCGCAGGCTTCAAAGCGCACGCAGCCTGTGGCGGGATCCCAGTGCCAGTTCTGGCCCAGTGCGTTGGGCTCCAGCCGGTCGCAGCCCACGTTGAACCAGACCGGGGAGTTGAACGACACCTTCTGCGTCAGCAGCATGTGTGTGAGCTCGTCGTGGAAGATCGCGGCGTCTTCTCCAGTGGCAAAGTAGCCTCCTGCGATGCCCCAGTCGCGGACTGTCTCGGCTACCCGGCTCACCAACTGGTGCACGCCTGTTTCGCGCTCGGCGGTGCCCAACTGGCCGTGGAGGTACTTCGAGGCCACAATGTTGGTGGCCGTCATCGACCAGTCGATGGGAACGTCGACCTCCTTCTGCTCGAAGATCGTATTCCCCTTGCTGTCCGCGATCGACGCGGTCCGGCGCTCCCATTGGAGCTCGTCGTAGGGAGAGATGCCGTCGGTGGAAAAACGCCGGGAAAACGTCAATCCGCCGCGTGTGGACTCGCCGGGGGCGGATATCGAAGACAGATGAACGTGGGCCTCATTCATTGGATCTCCTCGTAGGTTAGGCAAAGATGCAAAATCCCGACCGGCGCGAGCCGGAGCGGAGAATCAGGTCTGCGGTGGTTTACAACGGATCGGGAACAGGGTGCAGTGTATCTACCTCGAATTCTCTTTCTGTGGAATGGGCCATCGCCCTTGTTTTAGGGGCCGTTGCCCATTACAGTCCGTTTAAAAAAGCCGCAGATGGAAAAATACCGCTGTCTATGGTGCAAGTCAAGCTGAAACCACAATAGGTAGTGTTTTGTTCGCAATTACTAGGGTAACACCCAAAAATCCTTGGATTCTCCTGTGGAAAGCGTCGCATCCCCAGTCAGGAGGCGGTTCCGCATTCGAAACTGCACCATAAACAGGGCAAGTCCGTGTCGTTTTCCGGAATGAACCATTGCCGGCGCCGGAGTCATCCCCAAGCCTAGTCCTGCCCCACCCCGGCGACAAGAAGCAGAAATGGTGCAAACTGCTGATTTTGCCTGTGCATATGTGGGCAACCGGGGCATAATATCCACCTCGATGGGGATCGAAACCCGCGCCCGGCGCATGACGTGGAGCAAAGATGGAAATGCCGGTTTTCTGATATCTTGCGTTTTGAACCCGGGAGAAACCTGAAATGAGCACACGTTGGAATCCGCTCTCCGTCCTGGCACTCACTGCCTTTCTTTCAGTCACTTGCTCAGCCCAGGGGGCAGCCCCCGGCGGCGCCGGCCCGGCTGCCGGAATCGACCCCTCCCTGATGGCCAAGGCGGAAGCCGGCAATCGGGAAGCGGAATTCGTGGTGGGGACAAAATACGAACTCGGAGCGCAGGTCAAAAAGGACCCGGCTCAGGCTGCCATCTGGTATCGCAAAGCGGCCGACAAGGGCGATGTCCGGGCGGAACATAGCCTCGGTATTCTGTATGAGTTCGGCAACGGGGTTCCGGCCAATCCCGAGATTGCGGTCGCGTGGTATCGCAAGTCCGCCGAGAGCGGTTTCGCACCCGCGCAGTTCTCGCTGGGGCTTTGCTATGCCCACGGCAAGGGCGTCCCGCAGAGCTACCAGCAGGCCATCTCGTGGTATGAAAGCGCCGCTCAGCAAAAGAACACGGATGCGCTGTTGAACCTGGCATACATCTATCAAAACGGCGTCGGTGTGAAGCCGAGCGAGTCGCGGTCCCTCGATTACCTGCGCCAGGCCGCCGATGCCGGATCGGCCGATGCGCAATTCCAGTTGGGCATGATGTACAACCAGGGCGAAGACAATCTGGCTATGGACGACGACCTGGCCAGAAAATGGCTTCGCCGGGCGGCCGAGCAAGGCCACGTGGCCGCGCAATTCAATTACGCCATGCTTCTGAAAGCGGAACCGTCCGAAGTCTACTTCTGGGTAAGCCTTGCCGAGCCCCACTTGACCGCCAATGCCAAGGAGGTCGCGAAGACCGTACGCGAAAAGGCCGCGGCACGGCTGCCGGCCAGCGAGAAAACCGCCATCGACCGCAAGGTCGAAGGGTGGCATCCGGTTCCGGAGGAAAAGTAACCGATCGGAATTCTCGGGTGACCATCTTCGCGCACGTCTTTCGTCTTTTGTCCGCCGAGGGGTGAGGGAACGCGGTTTCCCCCGTTGTCGCACCCCGTGCTGATAGCCTGAACCCGTGCAAGGAAGCCATTCTTCCCTTTCTTTCGACTGGAAGGCCGTGGCGCCACCCCACCCGGTGACGCTTCTCGGCCGCTACGTAACGCTGGAACCGCTCGAAGCCGACCGGCATGCGCCGGCTCTCTGGGAAGCGCTCCGCCCCCATGACGAGGTCTGGACGTGGCTCGCTGACGGCCCTTACGCGAGCCAGACTTGCCTTCACCGGGCCCTGGCGGAAAAACAGGCCTCCACTGCCGCGGTCTTCCTCGCCATCATCCCGGAAGGCCCTGCGCCCTCGGCCGCCGGCTATGCCAGCTACATGCGCATCGAGCCCGCTCAAGGGGTGGTCGAAGTGGGCAATATCCTGCTTGCCCCGGTTCTGCAGCGCACCCGCGCCGCCACTGAAGCCATGTACCTGATGGCGAAATACGTCTTCGATGACCTTGGCTATCGCCGTTACGAATGGAAATGCAATGCCGACAACCATCCCAGCCGCCGGGCGGCCCTGCGTTTTGGCTTTTCCTTCGAAGGAATATTCCGCCAGCACATGGTCGTCAAGGGCCGCAATCGCGACACTGCCTGGTTCGCCATGCTCGACCGCGACTGGCCAGCGCGCCGGCGTGCGTTCGAGCAATGGCTCGATCCCGGAAATTTCGACGCCCAGGGCAGGCAGACGACGTCCCTCCAGGGTCCTGGCGCGTCTGAATACCCAGACCCGGCTCCGCTGTCGGAGCACGATCTGCATCCTAATGCGTAGAGCCTGAAATCCTAACCCCGCAAGTCCTATGCCATGAAGACCAAGTATTTGCCGGAAACGGAACCACTCGAACAAGAAACAGAAACAGTCGGCACCCACGGAACGGGCGTCGACTTCTTCGATCTTCTTTTCGTCCTCTCCGACGCCCGCAAGAGAATCGCCCTTTACGTCCTCGTCGCCATGATCCTCGGCGCGGCCATCGCCTGGCTGACGAAGCCTACCTTCACCGCATCGGCCCTGATCATGCCCCCACAGCAGAACCAATCAACCCTCACCAGCCTGCTGGGACAGCTTGGTTCGCTGGCTTCGCTGGCCGGCATGAGCGGTTCAGGAGTAAAGAGCCCGGCCGACATGTACATCGGCGTGCTGGAAAGCCGCACGATTGCCGACCACCTGATTGAGAAATTTCACCTCCGCGACCTGTATGAAACGAAAACCATGGAGGATACCCGCCTCGCCCTCAAAAAGCACAGCAAGTTCCTCGCCACCAAGGACGGGCTGATTCACATTACGGTAGACGATCACAGCCCCACGCGCGCCAGCGACATGACCAATGCCTACCTCGACGAACTGTACCTGATGAATTCGCAGCTGGCCATCACCGAGGCGGCGCAGCGGCGCGTCTTCTTTGACCAGGAACTGGCGAACGAGAAAAATGCCCTCTCCATCGCGGAGGACGCCCTGAAGCAGATGGAAGAGAAGACCGGCGTCATCCAGTTATCTGGCCAGGCCGAGTCCATTATCCGCAGCATCGCCACCACCCGCGCCGAGATTCAAGCCCGCGAAGTTGAACTCCAGGCTACGAGGACGTTTGCCACCGAGCAGAATCCCGAAGCCATGCGCCTGCAGGAAGAGATCAATTCCCTGCGCGACCAGCTCAGCAAGCTGGAAAACGATCCGCGCGCCGCACAACTGAATGCCGGAAACCTGCAGGCCGGCAAGGTTCCCGCCGTTGGCCTGGAATATGCCCGCCGTTTGCGCGACGTACGCTTCAACGAAGCGCTCTACGAACTGCTGACCAAGCAATACGAAGCGGCGCGTATCGACGAAGCCAAAGCGGCGCCGCTGATCCAGGTCGTGGACCGCGCCGTGCCTCCCGACAAGAAGTCGTCGCCCCATCGCACTCTGCTCACGCTCGCTTTCGGGTTCGCCGGCTTCCTGCTGGCCTCGATAGTCTCTCTCACCTCGCGCACTCTCGATCGCATGGAACAGGTTCCCGAATACACCGCCAAGGTGAGCCGCTTTCGCAGTTGGTTCCGCTTCCGGAAGCGCAGACACTTTAAACCAATGTCCTCCTGAGAGGTTATAGCTTTTTTGAGTTATCATCCTGAGCGCATCGAAGGGCCTGCTTTTATGATTGTCATCCTGAAGGCAATCCCCGCACCTGGCGCGAGCGAAGGATCTGCGGTTCAAACCGGTTCGCAAAACGCATGAATCAGAACCCATCACCTCCGAGCCGAGTCTCTAAGCACTTCCTCGCCGACCCCTGGCTATGGGCGCTGTGGCTGCTGGTCCGCCGCACGGCCTCGGTGTTGAAGAGCGCGTACCTCGGCTGGCTGTTTGGTGCCCCGAGATTGTACCTCGGGCCGAGTTGCCGAATCAGCGGATCCCGTTTCATCCATTTCGGATCGAATCTCCACGCCCAGGGAAATCTCTGGTTGCACGCCATATCGGCATACAACCAGCAGCGTTTCGAACCCCGTATCGCGATCGGCAATCACGTCTCGTTTTCCGAACGGGTCCATATTACCTGTATCGAGAAAATCGAGATTGGCGACCGCGTCCTCGTCGGCAGCGGAGTGTTTATCGGCGATCATCATCATGGATCGTACCGCGGCAGCCAACAGAGCCACCCCGACACCGGCCCCATCTACCGGCCCCTGGGCGGAGGCGGACCAGTATCCATCGGAGACGATGTTTGGATTGGCGATAACGCGGTCATTCTCGGGCCCGTATCCATCGGCCGAGGATCGATCATCGGTGCAAATTCGGTGGTGTGCCGCGATATTCCCGAACGGACCATCGCAGCCGGCGCACCCGCCCGCCCCGTCAAGCGGTTTAGCGAGGCAACCTCGCAATGGGAGCGGATTCACGAAGACGCTCTCGCCGAAGCTCCGGCATTTCCCGCCCGCACATTCCGGGGTTCGCGCGCATGAAACTTGCGTTGCCCATCCGGAGCATCTTCCGGCCATCGTGGATGTCGATGATCGCGGTGGCGGCCAGCTTTGCAGCCTGGGAGTTACCGACGTTCGGAGTCCTGCTCAAGGGATTTACCCAAAAGGAGGACCTCGATCTCACCTCTTCGGTCACGCTGTTCTGCTGGTATTCGCTCATCTTCACGTGCTTTTACCTGGGGCAGAAACTCGGAGCGGCCTTCGCCAGGACGAAGGGACCGCTCCTTGATCCGGCACTCGCCCTTGATGCAAATGGGATCTATTACGCCTTCACCGTGATTAGTACCGTGGGAATCGTGTCCACGCTGGTGCAAATCTTTGTCAACCTCTCGTTACAGCAGGCCCTGATGTTCATTTCTCTTGGGCAAGCGAATGCGCTGAAGGACACATTGTACGAGCAGTATCATGTCGGCATTGTTTCCCTGAGATACTTGATCCTGTACCCGGCATCCATCGCGCTCTACCGCATCATCCGGCAAAAACGTTACTCACCGATCAATCTCTTTAACGTAATAATGCTGGGCATCAGCACTTTCCTCTCGTCACGCCTGATTCTCATGGCCACCATGTTAGTGACATGTTTCCTGCTCACTCATGGCAAACGGCGGATCAGGATCAGCCTCGCCAAGCTCGCAGTTTTCGCGGGAATAGTTTTCCTGATCCTCGCTGTCCTGAATATTTCAAGAAATCAAGGCTATTACGAGCGCAACCGGCAATCTTTCTTCCAGGCGGGCCTATCGGAGATCGTCACTTACGTCGGGTCCCCCTTCCAGGTCGCAGTCGGAGCAGCCAAGGTATCCGATCAGTTAGCCGGTTTTGGGGGCGACGACTACCGGGACTGGACCGATATCGACTACAACCTCAACACCAACTCCGCATTTGCCCTCTTGCTTCAACAAATGGGCTACTGGAGCTGGCCTTATGTCGCGCTGGTTTGTCTGGCAATGGGCTTTGCCTTCGCGTTCATGATTTCGCTGGGGAAAACGGTCTTCCTTCTTCCGTGCGGCGCGATTCTTTACGGCTCTGCCGAATTGTGGCGACTTGACTTGTTTCAGCAAGGGGCCTTCATCGTCTGGTTTGTCTTTGGCCTCGGATTACCGGGAGCCTTGCTGTTCTTTCGACGCGTGACCGGCGTTCTCAGCAAATCTCCCCAGTCGCTCTCCGGCTTCAGCCATTGAAATGAGAACAAGAAAAAGCAACCGGCCTCCGGCCTTCAGCTGCCGAGTTCCGCTGCCCACAAATGTTCGGCTTGCACTTTCCGCATTGGATATTCTGGCTTCTTCGCGATCACGAAAGCAGAGACATACCCTCCAGCATCGACGATTTCAAGGAATGCATCGTTCATGCCGCGCTCGGCAAGCAGGCGTAATATCCGGTTCATGTCGTACAGGTTCATCTGCATGAAAGGCTCGCTCCAGCGCTTTCCTCTCGCAAGGTTCACCAGGCCCGACAGCGGCGAGAAGTTTCTGCGGATTCTGTGAAGTGCTCTTCGCGCTCGCGCACCCTTGCACACGAACGGAAGATGGATCGCCATGATTCCGCCATCGTTCATTCGATCCACAAGGCCCGCGAGGATTTTCTCTCCCCGACGAACCGGAATATGCTGGAACACAAGGTACGAGTGGATAAAGTCGAACTTTCCCTCGACCTGGGTCAATCGATCATCCGAGCGCTTCAACTCAACGTTGTGAATACCGCGCTCTGCACAGTTGGAACGCGCCACGTTCAGCATGGCCGGGGAAACGTCCACGCCTGTGACATGTTCAAAGATCTCCGCGAGCGGAAGTACCAGGCGCCCGACTCCACACCCGAAATCGAGGGCGGCTCGCTTTTCGGTCATGCCGCCGCAACGCCGTTCGGCCATTTCCAGAACTCGCCGGACATGGCGTCGGCCTGTCGCAAGAAATTCCGCTTTACGCTCATCGTTCAGGTTCTCGCCACGAAACCTGTCATCCGCCAGCACTCCGTAATACGGGTTATCCTCGCCCCATTTTTCCCAGGACGTGTCGCTGTTATCTCTTATCAACGCTATCCCCCTTGGCACCGCCGCATGATCAAATCTGGATTCATGGCCGTCGCCTTTGGCTTGGCCAGGCATTTAAAGTGGTAACGATACATGAGCCCGTCGCGAACGCTCTTCTCCGTCTGTATCCCCGCCTACAATCGGGCGCGCCACCTCGGCTCGCTTCTCGACTCGATCTTCAGCCAGAACTTTGCCGATTACGAGGTCGTCATCTGCGAGGATCGCTCCCCGGAGCGGCAGCAGATCTCTGCCATTGTTCGCGACTATGAAGCCAGGCATCCCTTAAAAATCCGCTATATCGAAAACTCGGAGAACCTCGGCTACGACGGCAACATTCGCAACCTGGTCGAGAAGGCTGCGGGCCAATTCTGCTTTTTCATGGGCAACGACGACGTGATGTGCCCCGGCGCCATGGAGGAGGCAGCCGCCGTCATCGCTCGCCACCCCAACATTGGCCTTGTTCTGAAGAGTTACGCCTGGTTCGACGAAACTCCTGCAGCCCCCAACCAGGTAATTCGATGGTTCAACGATGAAACCGAACTGCCTCCCGGCATACCGTCGATTCGCTTTGCCTTCCGGCGCTCGGGGGTCATCTCCGGTTACATCGTCCATCGCGACAGCGCCCAGGCCGCCGCCACCAGCAAGTTCGACGGAACGCTCTATTATCAGATGCACCTGACCGCCAGCGTGCTCATCGACAAGTCGGCCGTGTGCACCCCCAAGGTCCTCATCCTGTGTCGTGGCAACGAACCGCCCCAGTTTGGCCGCAGCGCCAGCGAAAAAGGCAAATACGTTCCCGGGCGCTACACGCCCGAGGCGCGCATGAACATGATCGCAGGGGCACTCTCCATCATTCGGAATCTCCGCGACACCCACGGCATCGATGTGGTCGATGATGTCATTCATGACTATGCCAACTATTTCTACCCCTACATCAAGGATCAGTTAACCCTGCCGTTGAAGGACTACTACCGCCTTTATCGTGGCTACGGCCGCATGGGCTTTGCCAGGTACCCGCTGTTTCACATCTATTTCGTTCTGGCCCGGCTCCTCGGGGAGCGCGGCTTCGACCGCATGACGAAGGTCATCCGCAACACCCTTGGCCACAGTCCGCAATTCGGCCGGCGATAGGCCGCAGTTACCGCGTCCAAACCTCCCAGGGGAGACCATGAATCCAATTCATCGCTAAGCGGCGGCGCGCGCAATCAGGCGCCACGGCGGAATGGCATACACGACCGTTTGAAACCCGTCGCCCTCGTACGCGCGCAGGAACAGGTGGTGCCCGGGCACCATCTCGTGAATCAGAAGCGGAATGCGCCAGATGTCGTCCTGGGTATGGTAGACGCAGATGGCCAGCAGAGGCCGGTCCCGCTCGATCACCTTGCGCGCGCCGCGCAGCGCATCAAACTCCGCGCCCTCGATGTCCATCTTGATGAATGAGACCGGCTGGCTCGCAAAAAGCTCGTCGATGGGATAGACCTCCACCACGCTGCCCAGCGCGGAGATCTTTGAATCCACGGTTCCGCTGTTCTCAAAATGGATCTGCCCCCGCTTGGCCCCAACCGCGCATGGATGGAGTACGATCCGACTGCGCAGGTCGTCCGGAAGCTCATGGACAAACCGCTGAAGGCGCGCAAACGAAATCGAGTCGGCCTCCACGCCGTCGATGTGCCCGATGGACGCGCCGCCCGCGGCGAGCGACTGGCGGATCGTGTCGCCATCAAACGCGCCGCAGTCCAGAAACGATTCGCGCGGCACAATTTCAAAGAGGTCCCGCGGGAAATAGGTATTCTCCTTGGGCCTTCCGGGCAGATCGCGCGGATCGCCCAGGGCTCGCCAGCGTATGTTGGCACGGTAGATTTCCACGGATTCCGAATCGGCCCAGACGTGTTCCGCCCGCAGCACGTCTTCCGCCTGCTCATATACATGATGCGGGGGCGCATTCAGCAGAACGAGTTGGAGGAAACGGTCAGGAAAGCGCCAGAACAGCGGCGCATAACTGGATACAAGCGTACAACCGAGGCCGGTAAGCTGCTGGTACGTCTCGTTGAACCAGTGACGATCGTTCCAGATGGTCACCAGAATCAGCGCCGATTTTCCGTAAAGGGCGGCTGCCTCCGCGGGCGGCAACACCGGCGTGCCTTCGACCATGCTGCCCCAGGAACTGCGGTTATTGTCGCTGAAGGCCAGCGGCTTGTACCCCATCTCCGTCAGCAGAGCCAGCGCTCGCCTGCCCAGCGTGCCTGCGCCGAAAAGCACCACGCGGCCTTCGCGCTGATCCAGCAATTCCTGGAGTGCGCTTCGCTCATGCGTCCGCACCTCTTCGACCGATCGCGAAAACAAGGTAGCAAGTGCCGAATCCATTGGCATCCTCCGCCTGGCTACGATTCCTGGAGCGGCTTGACGATCATGTTGGCCAAAAACTCCTCGCGCGGCAGGAACGGGAATAAATCTTCGAGCGGCTTCGAAACCATGGATCCGTCGGGCTTCTGATACGACTGCAGCCGCGGCGCGCGCATTTCATCCGGGATCACGTGAACATCGATCAACACCGGGCCTTCCATGGCGAGGGCCCGTTTCACATCCTCGCGCAGGTTCTTCTGATCTTGTATGACCAATGCCGGAATGTTGTACGCCGCAGCAATGCGGCTAAGATCGGGAATGGTCAAGCCTGTCCGGCTGTCACAGCCGATGTTCGGCTTGCCAAAATAGCCCGTCTGCGACGCGCGAATCGAAGCATACCCATCGTTGTTCAGAATAAAGAATTTGATCGGCAGCTTCAGCCGCGCAGCCGTCTCCAGTTCCTGGATGTTGAACTGGAATCCCCCATCCCCATCCACGAGAATGGCGCGCTTTCCCCCGCCGCCGATGCATACGCCGATCGACATCGGGAGCCCATAACCCATCGCGCCCAGGCCCGCGGTGTGATAAATGCGCTGGCCGTTGCGCGTCGGGCAGGCAAGAAGAAAAATCTCGATGCCACTTCCCGAACTGCCAGAAATGAGCAGGTCGTCCGGGCGCGACTCTGTCCCAATTACTTCCGCCAGGTTGAAAATACTCACCAGGCTGTCCGGTTTGCGATGCTCATCGGTCACCACCGGGTATCGAGTCTTCCAGCCTGCGCAGCGTCCGTTCCACGCGCAATGATTCTTCAGCCGGATCGCATCCGACTGGCCCAGCATTTCCCTCAGAAACTCCCCGGCATCGGCAACGATTGGCTGCTGCATGTACGGGTGCAGCTTGGCGAGTTCAGCCGGATCGACATCCACGGCAACCTTGTAAGCTTCGCGAGCCAGGTTTTGCGGAGCATAGCCGGTAATGGCGAAGTCGAGCCGCACACCGATGGCGAGAAGAAAGTCGCAATTCTGCAACGCGAAGTTGGCGCCGCGCGCGGCCACCGAGCCAGGCCTTCCCACGAACGTCGGCTCGTCGCTCGGCACCAGGTCGGCCGCGCACCACGTGGCGACGGAAGGAACGTGAAGCCCGCGCCGCAGCTCATCGAATTCCCGCGTCGCCCGCGCCAGCCGGATCCCGTTGCCCGCGAACAGCAGCGGCCGCTCTGCCAGGTTCAGCTTCTCGATCAGCCGTGCGACTTCCTCCTTCAGATCGCTCGCACCGCGCGCCTGCTCCAACTCGGCCGGATCGAACGGCCGAAGCGTGGATGGATCCTCAATCGGCGAGGCCTGCACGTCGATTGGAAGATCGATCCACACCGGACCGGGCCTTCCGTGTTGCGCAAGATACACCGCCTTCTCCATCTGGTAGCGAATCTCTTTGGGATCGAGAACCGTAACCGCATATTTCGTAATCGGCTTCACGATCGAAACGATATCGACTTCCTGCACGCCCAGTTGACGCATCCCGCGCGGCCGTCCCTCCGCGTCGAACATGCGGTCGGGCCGCTTAACCTGTCCCGACACGATCAGCATGGGCGTCGAGTCGAGCCACGCGCCCGCCACCCCAGTGATCGCATTCGTCCCGCCTGGCCCGGTCGTCACCATGCAGACTCCCAGGTGGTTTGTCACCTTGGCGTACGATTCGGCACACATCGCGCTGGCCTGTTCGTGCGAGTTGCACACCGGCTCGATCGCCCGCTCCGCGCCCAGCGACTGGTTCAAATGCATGGCCCCGCCGCCG
Source organism: uncultured Acidobacteriota bacterium (assembly GCA_963706455.1). Taxonomy (GTDB): domain Bacteria; phylum Acidobacteriota; class Terriglobia; order Terriglobales; family Acidobacteriaceae; genus Telmatobacter. The sequence goes on from CAVPNO010000127.1 coordinate 109,422, forward strand.
GTCACCAGAAAAATGTGTTTCACGCCTTGCGCGGCGATAAAGTCCACCACGTAGTCAGAGAGTTTCATGAGCGTCCGTGCAAACAGTCTTGGCGTTGATGCCGGCGATTTCCTTCTTCCCGAGAGTTTCCCGGGGATCCACTCCCCGCGCCGCCAGCAGCGCGTCGATCATTTCGCGCACTGCGCCGTGGCCGCCAGGGTTTCTGGTAACGATCTGCGCGCACGACAGCACCAGCGCATGCGCACTTGCCGGAGCAAACGAAACGCCGGCGATCTGCATGGCGGGAATGTCGTTTATGTCGTCCCCCATGTAGCAGAATTCTTCCAGTCCCACGCCTGTTTCCAAAGAAAGCCGGCGGAGCGCACCGGCTTTGTCGCGGCAGCCCTTCACCACGTGCCGGATCAGCATCTTTTCCGCATAACGATCCACGAGCGTGCTCTCTTCTCCCGAGACGAGCGCGAGCACGAAGCCCGCACGGCGCGCCAGCGAAAGCCCCATCACGTCGATGAAGCTGAAGCGCTTCAGTTCCTCCCCGTCGGCGCCCCACCAGAACCCACCATCGGTCAGAACGCCGTCCACGTCCAGTGCGATGGCGCGTATCTCTGCCAGTCTAGTTGTCTCGGCTTGACTTTCCGGCATCGTGCTTATACCGAAGCCCCCACGCGGCGGAGTTTTTTGATGATGGGCATTTCGCGCTCGTAAACGCGCTTGACGCCGTCGCCCTTCGACTGCTCCCAGAGGCGGATGTCGCGCACCAGGCGAGTAATGCCGTTGGGTTCGAGCGAGGCGGCCTGGTCCGATCCCCACATGGCGCGATCGAGCGTGATATGCCGCTCCACGCAGCAGGCGCCCAATGCCACCGCGCAGACGCTCGAGGGAATTCCGGTCTCGTGACCCGAATAACCCACCGGCACTCCATAGCGCTCCTTCATGGTCGGAATCGCGCGCAGGTTCAGCTCATCGTAGTTGGCGGGATAGGTGCTGGTGGCATGCATCAGGACCAGGTCTTCCTTGCCCAGCACGTCGACCGCATGGTCTATCTCCGCGTACGTGCTCATGCCGGTGGAAACGATCATCGGCTTGCCGGTCGCGCGGATGTGCCGCAACAAATGATCGTCTGTGAGGCAAGCCGACGCCACCTTGTAGACCGGCGGGTGAAACTGTTCCAGGAAATCGACTGAATCCTCGTCCCACGGAGAGGCGAACCACGGCATCTTCACTGAACGGCAAAAGTGCTCGATCTCCTCATACTCTTCCTGCTCAAATTCCAGCGCGTACTTCAAATCGCCGTTAGTGGCACCGAAGGGATTCTCCCGCGGCTTGGCCAGTTCTTCCGGTGAGTAAACCACCTGAACGGTGCGCTTCTGGAACTTGACCGCATCGCATCCGGCGGCCACGGCCACGCTGATCAGACGCTTGGCAAGATCGATGTCGCCGTTATGATTGATGCCGATCTCCGCCACGATAAAACACGGCTGGTCGTCGCCGACCAGGCGGTTGCCAATTCTGACTCTATCCATGTACGTATTCCTCCGGGAATCTTTCATCTATTGAAGTGAGGAATTATCTTGCAGGACGCGACGGATCCCGCCGGGCTCGGGGCTCTCTGGTCTTAGATGCGGTCAAGCATGCGGACGTGAGCCGGGAGCGACAACTTTTAATACGCCCCCGATCCGTGATCCACGGGGCTTCGCGACCCGGTATCCTGTTTGCGTGAAGCCGCTGCCCACAAACGACTTAGAACATATCCTGGCGCACACCATGCCGCTGTGGGAGCAGGCCCGCGGGCAGCGGATCTTTCTCTCTGGCGCGACTGGATTCTTCGGAGCATGGCTGCTGGAGAGCCTGCTTCACGCCAATCACGCGCTCAACCTGAATGTGTCCGCTACCGTGCTCAGTCGCGATCCGGAGGGGTTCGCGCGGCGCATGCCCCACGTGGCCGCGGATTCCGCGATCTCTCTTTGGAAAGGCAGCGTGTGCAGTTTCGATGTACCGGATTATGATTTCCCGTTCGTGGTGCACGCGGCGGCTCCCACCAGTGCGGATGCGGCGCGGGAGCCGGCGGAGCTATTGCGCACACTCATCGACGGCACCCGGCACATGATCGCGTTCGCCTCGCGGCATAACACGCGGCGATTCTTGCACGTCAGTTCCGGCGCCGTGTACGGAATCCAACCCCAACAGGTCAGTCATCTTCGCGAAGATTACCTCGGCGGCCCGGACTGGCTGGAACCATCGAGCGCCTACGCCGAAGGCAAGCGAGTCGCGGAGCAGTTGTGCTCCATTTCCGCCCGGCAAACCGGCATGGACCTCAGGATCGCCCGCTGCTTCGCCTTTGTGGGACCGCACCTGCCGCTTGACAGCCATTTTGCGATCGGCAACTTCATTGCCGATGCGCTGGCTGGCCGGACCATCTCCGTTCACGGCGACGGCACGCCCCTTCGCTCGTATCTGTATGCATCCGACCTAGCCATCTGGCTCTGGACCATGCTGCTGTGCCCCAACCCGTCCGAAACGAATTTCGCCGTGTGGAACGTGGGTTCGGCGGAGGCAATCAGCATCGCGGATCTGGCCTGGATGGTTGCCGAGGAAGTTCATCCCGGTTTGGGTGTAAGCCTCGCACGTACTCCAACTCCCGGAGCGCCGCGGGAGCAATACATTCCGGGCGTGGGCAAGGCGGAAACCGGGCTGGGACTGCGGCAGACCATTCATTTGCGAGAGGGAATTCAACGCACTGCGGACTGGTACCGATGATCGGCGGAACACTCGCGCCGGCGGGCTCTGGCGCTCTCGACAAATTCGCCAATCGTACCGGCCACAAAGTCCAGCATCGGCTTTGTCAAACCCGGATACACGCCAATCCAGAACACCTGGTTCATGGCGAAATCCGTCTTGCGAAGATTCCCGATGGCGCGATACTCGCATTCCTCATAAGCCGGCTGCCGCAGCAGATTCCCGCCGAACAACAGCCGCGTCGCGATTCGTTTTGCTTCGAGTGCCCGCGTCAACTCGTCGCGGCGGAACGGTGCATCCTCGCGCACCCCGATGGGGAACCCGAACCACGAGGGGTCGGAACCCGGAGTCGCTTCAGGCAGCAGCAGGCAATCCTGGTACGGCTCGAGCGCCGCGTGCAAATAGCGAAAGTTCTCTTTGCGCCGTTCGATGAATGCCGGCAGCTTGGCAATCTGCGACGCTCCCAGCGCCGCCTGCATGTCGGTCGCCTTCAGGTTATAACCGATATGCGAGTAGGTGTATTTATGGTCGTACCCGCAGGGCAGCGCGCCCAGTTGCCACTCGAATCGCTTGCCGCAGGTGTTGTCCTTACCGGGATCACACCAGCAGTCGCGGCCCCAGTCGCGAAACGACTCGATGATCACCTGAAGATTGGGCTTGTCAGTCAGCACGGCCCCGCCTTCGCCCATGGTGATGTGATGGGCGGGGTAAAAGCTGATAGTTGCAATGTCGCCGAACGTCCCAACCTTGCGGCCCTTCCATGTCGAGCCCAGCGCATCGCAGCAGTCCTCGATTAACCAGAGGTTATATTTGCCAACGAACTTAAGCACCGCTTCCAGATCGAAAACGTTGCCGAGCGTATGCGCAATCATCACCGCTTTGGTCTTTTCGCTGCGCCCGGCCTCAAGCTGCGACACATCGATCTCGTAGGTGGGCAGCACCACGTCGAGGAAAACCGGAACCAGGCGGTTCTGAATAATGGGATTCAGAGTGGTGGGAAAACCAGCGGCCACGGTGATGACTTCGTCGCCAGGTCGGAGTCGCCGATCACCGAGCTTGGGAGAAGTAAGCGCGCTGACCGCAAGCAGGTTCGCCGACGAACCCGAGTTGACCAGCGACGCGCTGCGCACGCCCACAAAGCGAGCCAGCTTGCGCTCGAAGTCCTCGGCGAAGCGCCCCGTGGTAAACCAGCAATCGAGCGCGGAATCGATCACCGCCGCCAGGTCGCCGCCATCGATGACCTTGCCCGAGACTGGAACCGGGGTCTCACCCGGCACAAAGGCCCGCTCTGGAAACGCCGCCTGAAAATACTCCTCGGCCAACGCAAGGATCTTTTCCCGAACCTCTGCTGCTCGATTCGCCATGCGTCTACCTGTTAGCATACACAATCAAGTGGCTGCTACCGTTCCGTACCGTGAAAGGGACAGCGTGGGTCGTATCCCGGTTGTTCACCGGTGCATCCAACAGAGTAACCACATCATGGTTGGATGCTGATCACTGAGATGAAAGCAGTTATATTGGCAGGCGGCCTCGGGACCCGGCTGAGCGAAGAAACCGGCGTGCGGCCCAAACCCATGGTGGAGATCGGGGGCCGGCCCATACTCTGGCACATCCTCAAAATCTATTCGCAACACAATATCAACGACTTCATCATCTGCTGTGGCTACAAGGGCTATCTCATCAAGGAATATTTTGCCAACTACTTCCTGCATATGTCCGACGTAACTTTCGATATGAGCGAGAACCGGATGCAGGTCCATCAGAGCGTGGCCGAACCGTGGCGCGTAACCCTTGTCGATACCGGCGACGACACCGGAACCGGTGGCCGGTTGCGCCGCATCGCATCCTATCTTGACGGCGAAGACGCCTTCTGCATGACCTACGGCGATGGCGTCAGCGACGTCGACATCTCGGCCACCGTCGCTTTCCATCGCGGCCACGGAAAGCTGGCTACGGTGACAGCGGTGCAGCCGCCGGCCCGCTTCGGCGGCCTCAGCATCGAGGGAACCACCATTTCCCAGTTTCAGGAAAAACCCCAGGGGGAAGGCGGATGGATCAACGGAGGCTTCTTTGTACTGTCTCCGTCGATCATGAACGAAATCAAGGACGACCGGTGGATGTTCGAAAAAGCGCCCATGCAGAGCCTGACGAAAATGCGCCAGGTGGAGGCGTACTTCCACCACGGCTTTTGGCAGCCCATGGATACCCTGCGCGACAAGCAGCGGCTGGAAGACCTGTGGGCCGGCGGGAGGGCGCCATGGAAGACATGGTGAATCCTCACCCCGCGAATCAAGATCCGTTCGCTTGCTGGCGAGGACGGCGCGTCTTTCTCACCGGACACACGGGATTCAAGGGAGGATGGCTTGCCTTGTGGCTGGCCGCCCGCGGAGCGGTAGTGCGCGGCTACGCGCTCGATCCGCCGACGCAGCCCAACCTGTTCTCGGCCGCATCCATCGCCGGCGATCTCGACGATGTTCGCGGCGACATTCGTGATTACCCCCGGCTCGAATCCGCCTTGCGCGACTTTGCCCCCGAAGTCGTGGTTCATCTGGCGGCGCAGCCATTGGTGCGTCATTCCTACGTCGATCCGTTGTGCACGTACGCGACCAACGTCATGGGTACCGCTCACCTTCTCGAGGCCGTGCGGAAGACGTCCAGCGTCCGCGCCGTGGTCTGCGTAACCACCGACAAATGCTACCAGGACCAGGACTGGGAATGGCCCTATCGCGAAACCGATCCGCTCGGCGGTTACGACCCGTATGCGTCGAGCAAGGCCTGCGCCGAACTGGTCGCCGCGGCCTTTCGCAGTTCCTATTTCGCCTCGGGCCGGTCGGGCGAACATTCCGTGGCATTAGCCACCGCGCGCGCCGGAAACGTCGTCGGCGGCGGCGACTGGTCACCCGACCGCCTCGTTCCCGACCTGGTCCGCGGCTTCGAAGGCGGGGAGCCGGTGCCAATTCGCAACCCCAAAGCTATTCGTCCCTGGCAGCATGTTCTCGACGCTTCGCGGGGATACCTCCAGGTCGCCGAGCGCCTGTTGGAGAACGGCCAGAGCTATGCGCGCAGCTTTAACTTCGGTCCACCCGAGGCGGAGGCCTGGTCCGTGGAGCGGATCGCCGCACGCTTTGCGCAACGGTGGGGCCCGGGCGCATCGTGGATCCTGGATCCGTCTGCGAATCCCCATGAATCTCGCGTTCTTCGCGTGGAATCCAGCCGCGCCCGCATCGAATTGGGATGGAAGCCGCGTCTAAATACGGAGGCGGCGCTGGATTGGACGCTCGACTGGTACCGTGCCCGTCGCGACGGGGCCAATATGCGGCAAAAAACACTGGCGCAGATCGACGCGTTTGAAAAGCTCAATTGTTCCGGTTAATTCCTCGGAGTGCGAGAAAGTCGAAACTGGGTGCCCCAAGTCTTGATTCTGAGACCTGGGATAACAACTCCGCAAATATGCCACAAAGTGAAATCCCCCAGCAGATCGCGCTTTCAAATCCAGTCGCCCCGCGCGACACGCCCATGCCGGCTGACCCTGGCAGCAATTCGCGTGCATCCCTCATCCGCTGGCTCCGGCACACCCTCGGCATCGATCGCGCCATCGCGTTTACCGTCCTCGCCCGGATCTGGTCAAGCGCGGCGGGCCTGGTTACAGTCCTTCTCATCGCGCGATTTCTCACCCGCGCCGAACAAGGCTACTACTACACCTTCAGCAGCCTGGTGGCGCTGCAGATCGTGTTTGAGCTCGGCTTTTCGTTCGTGATTCTGCAGATGGCGAGCCACGAACGAGCCCACCTGGCCATCTCTTCGAATCTCGACATCAGCGGCGATCCGGTCGCGCACCGTCGGCTCGCCTCGGTCCTTCAGAAATCGGTACGCTGGTATTCGGCCGCAGCGGTTCTGCTGGCCGTCTTTCTGCTTTCCGCAGGCTCCTGGTTCTTTTCGTCCCATCAGCAGGGCGGCGAGTCGGTCGCCTGGCGGGTTCCGTGGTATGCAAACGCCATCGCCGCGACCATTACTTTTCAGCTCGATCCCATCCTCTCGTTCCTCGAAGGCTGCGGATTTGTGGCCAACGTCGCGCGCATGCGTTTCCTGCAGGCCGCCGTCGGCAGTCTGCTGGCATGGTCGGCGCTGGCGCTTCATCACGGGCTGTTTGCCCCGGCCATGATGATTGTGGGCACGGCCTCCACCGCCGGCGTCTGGCTGTTCCGCAAGAGGAAGCTGCTCCTCGGACTCCTTCGCCATGACCCCGGCGCGGACCGCATTCATTGGTGGTCCGAAGTGTGGCCGTTCCAGTGGCGCATCGCGGTAAGCTGGCTGTGCGGCTATTTCATCTACCAACTCTTCAACCCTGTGCTGTTCGCGTTTCGCGGCGCGGTGGCCGCGGGACAGATGGGCATGTCCCTCAGCCTCGCCAACGCGCTCCAGGCGGTCGCTATCTCCTGGCTCAATACCAAGGCCGCGCCGTTCGGCTCGCTCGTCGCGCGGAAGCAGTATTCCGAACTCGATCACCGCTTCTTTCGCGCTCTCTGGCAATCGGTGTCGGTATTTGTGGCGGGCTCTTTCGTGGTCATGGCGGGCGTGGTCTATCTCAACGCAAAGCATCTCCGCTTTGCCGATCGCCTCCTCAGCCCAGCATGCATTGCGGGTTTACTCCTTGCAACCGCCACCAACGTCGTGTCCTTCGGCGAGGCGCTCTACCTGCGCGCGCACAAGCAGGAAAAGTTCCTGCTCAACTCCATTCTCGGCGCGCTGCTCGTGACGCCTTCGGCCTATTTCCTCGGGCGTTACTACGGCGCAGAAGGCATCGTCGCCGGAAACGTCGCTATTGCCTTCCTGGTTGGGCTTCCTCTCGGCGCCTACGTGTTTCTAAAGTACCGGCGCTTGTGGCACGGTGAACCACTGAAACCCGGCGAGGCAGCTTTTTGATGATCCTGGACCGCAATCTCGACCCCGCCATGGATGCCGCGCCTCTTCGTCCGAGCGCCAACGCGGTGGACCGCCCGCTTCTGACCCTTGCGGTTCCCACCTACAACCGGCAAAACTTTCTCGCGACCTTCCTCGCCGCCATCGCCCCCCAGCTCGCGGGCGAATCGCGGGTCGAATTACTCATCTCCGACAATGGCTCCCCCGACAACACCGGCGAGCTGGTGCGCAACTTTCAATCCAGGGGCGTGCCCATCCGCTACATTCGCAATCAAACCAACATCGGCGGAGACCAAAATTTTCTTCAATGCTTCGAACTGGCTTCGGGAAAGTATGTCTGGATGTGCGGGGATGACGATGTCATCGAACCCTCCGGACTCGCTCGGGTGCTCGCGCATCTCGAATCGCAACCGGAATACGACCTTGTCTTTCTGCAGGCGAGGAGCTTTCAGGGAGATTACTCTCCACAGACACCCAGGTGGCCGGAACGAGTCCGCGTATTCACCCGCGCTGAAGATGCCGCTCGCCACGTGCACGTGTTTTTCACGTTCATCAGCGGAACCATCGTTAACAAGGAGAGGGTCTCGCAATTTCCGCATCGGCCGTTCGCCGAACTCATGGAGACCCACCTGGTGCAACTCTCCTGGACCTACACCGCACTCGAACATCATCGCCGCAGTCTCATGATCTATACCCCCCTGGTGGGCACGCTGGCCAACAATACCGGAGGATACGCGCTCTTCAACGTATTCGGCACCAATCTCAAACGCGTCACCGAGGACTGGATCTCTTCCGAGCGCGTCCGGTCGGCGGTATTTCGCGGCACGCTGCTGGCGTTTTTTCCGTGGTTCCTGGTCAAACACGAGGGTGGTCCGAAATTTATCGTCGAGGATCCGGAGGCGATCCTGCGCCCGCTGTTCGGAAAATACATTCACTATTGGATATTTGTTTATCCCCTCATCAAGCTTCCGCCCAGGCTCGGAAGGGCGTGGTTTTTCCTGGTGCGCGCCATCAATCGCGTTGATAAGCTCCTGGGGCGGCCGCTAGTCGGGTGGCCGGGCTCCTGAGCACTGACACTCGATAAATGGGCAGAAGATGTGGTCGTCGCGCATCGGATCGAATGCAGGTGCAGGAGAGTGTAAGTTGGGCGCAGTTTCTATGATCAGCCATGAACGCATTGAGCATATTTTTGCCGAGATCCGCCACGAAGGGATGGATTCTTGCCGCCAGCGATGGCGCGGTCACTTCAACACGAAGACAGATGCTCCCGAGCGTATTGTCCTGTTTGGAGCCGGCCAGTTCGGACAACTGACCCTGGATCGTCTTCGAGCCTCGGGAGCAGAACCTTATTGCTTCTCGGACAACAACCAGGCACGCTGGGGCAGTCGTCAGAACGGCCTCGATGTCTTATCTCCCGCCGATGCAGTGGCTCGACACGGCGGCAATGCTACATTCGTCGTGACAATTTTCAACGGCAGTGCCGCTCGTGCCCAACTTCGACAGATGGGGTGCAGGTATGTCGTATCGGCAGCATGCCTGTTCTGGAAATACCCCAATCACTTCATGCCCGACCTTGGAATCAATTCCCCTGAGCTTCTTCGGGAACACGAGGACAGTATTCGCACTTGCTTCGGTTTCTTGGCGGATGAAAGATCTCGCCAGGAATTCTGCGATCAGATCCATTGGCGCTACTGGCTCGACCCCGAGTTTCTCCCCCGCCAGGAGAACCCAGATGATCTGTACTTTCCAGAAGACCTCGTCGCGCCGCTTGAGGATGAAGTAATCGTTGATTGCGGGGCTTTCGACGGCGATGTCATTCAACGCCTCCTCACAAGGCGGCGCAGTTTCAAGCATCTTTACGCCCTTGAACCCGATCCGGAGAATCGCCGACGGTTGCAGGCATTCCTTTCCAACCAGCCTGCAACTCTGCTTGAAAAGATTACAGTCTGGCCTTACGGGGTCCACGATCGCGACGGCACTGCACACCTGACTGGCACCGGAGACGTCACGTCGAGAATGACTCCTTCAGACAAGGGAGAAATCGGTCGACTTGTGGAACTTCGCCGGCTGGATTCTTTAGAGTGGTCGTCTATGCCGACTTATATCAAGATGGACATTGAAGGGGCGGAGCCAAGCGCATTGCAGGGGGCGGCGAGACTGCTGAGTGAGAACATGCCGGTGTTGGCGATTTGTCTCTATCACTGCTCAGAACATCTTTGGGAGATTCCCAGCCTGATTCATACCATTCAGCCTGAGTATCGGCTCTTCTTGCGCCGTTACGCGGAAGACTGCTGGGAACAAGTCTGCTACGCCATACCCAAAGATCGCCTCTTGCCTCAACTACCGGCATAAGGACTAATTAGTCGTGGTTATGTTGTTTATCGGTGCGCTTGACGTCAGAATTCGACCGCACACTACCTGAGAACCCCAAAGTTAAGCGGCTTTCTTGCGCTGGAGAATCGCGAGGGTGCGCCAGGCATAGATTGCGCCTCGCGTTGCGCCGAGAAACTGCGCACCCGCCCGCGCGGCGAGGAGAAACGGCGACATCAACCCCACCCCAACGTCCTTGGCCATCGCACGCAACACGAACGGAAGAGTGCTGAGCAGAAACGCGCTCAAGACGATGAGCGTCGCCGGAAACCGCGGCCGCGCCGCAATATCGACAAATCCAGCAACGAGCAGCGCCGGCCACAGCAGTAGTTGCAGCTTCATAACCTGGGGCGTGTGACTGTCCTTCACGCCCTTGGCGGGGTTTTTGCGCACCGCCAGCATGCGCCAGTACGCGAATTTGTATTTCTTTCGCAGGTAGGCCGCCAGCCGATCCGGATGCACGTGACACACTGCCGCATCCGGCACAAACTTCATCTTCCATCCCCGCGCTGACATCCGGTAAGACAATTCAACGTCCTCGGCGCAGGCCACCGGGAACGACGGGTCGTATCCGCCCATCTCCAGGAACCGGTCGCGCCGAAATGCTGCCGAGTAAGTATCGATGAAATCGATTTCTTTTTCCGGCGACATCAATCGATACTTATCCTCGTACTCGATCTGCACAAAGCGCGCGATAATGCGCGTTTGGCGCGTGAGGTACACACCCTTGGCTCCCACCACTTCCGGATCGCCGAACGGCGCCAGCATCGCCTCCATCCAGTCGGGGGCGGGAACACAATCGTCGTCGGTAAACAGGAGGATCGATCCCCTGGCCTCGCGAGCGCCGCGATTGCGCGCCGCCGCCGGACCGGCATTGGTCTGCTGAACGATCCGCACCCTGGGGAACTTCTTCACCACCGAAGCCGTGTCGTCGGTGGAACCATCGTCCACCACCAGGATTTCGAATTCGCGTTGCGTTGACTGGCCCAAGAGCGCATGGAGACATGCTCCGATGCGCCGTGCGCCATTGAATGTCGGAATTACGATGGAGACCTGCTCAGCCTGAATAACGCTCCTCCTGCATCCGGCGGTAATCAGCTAAACCGTTGCGTCCTGCGCTTTGCCGGTCACCACCGGCTTGTCGGGATCGCTGGTCTCCTTGTCATGACGGCTGCCGCGCACCAGGTACTTCGCCAAGGTGAAAAAACCCTTCACATTGCGCTGTAACTCGCGCGGATCTTTTATGGATTGCTTTAGCTTGTAGGCAAGATACCGGGGATCGAGATAGAACTTGCGCCGCGCGCGATCGCAGAAACTCACCAGTTGCTGGTGCGTGATATTCGGCAGCGTCACCACGCTGTTGTGCAGTCCGTCCTTGGTCAGCCACGCGTCCCACGTTTCGATCTGGATGTAATCGCGCTTCCTGGCTTCCTGGTAGGCCACCGTGCCGGGATACACCATGATGGGGAAGAACTGTGCCGTGTCCGGCCGAAGCCTCTTGGCGAACTGCAGCGTCTTCTCCATGCTGGCCGGCGTCTCGTTCAGATTGCCCACCATGAAGCAGCCGTGCACCATGATGCCCGCCTCCTGGCAGCGGCGCACAAAACGAAACGCCTCGTCGTGGTATTTCGCATCGCGACGATCGTCATTGTTCTTGTGCATGCCGCGAATCACCTCCACGTCGCCGCTTTCAAAGCCGACGCAGAAGAGGCGCGCGCCGGCCTTGTGCACCACATTCAGGAATTCGGTATCGGCGCCGATGTCGGCGCGGCAGTTGGCGTCGAAGGGGAGCCGGTTTCCGCGACGGATCAACTCGTTCGCGAGTTGGAGCGTACGCGGCTGGCTGACGATGAATGTGTCGTCCTCCAGCATCACCGTTTTGATCTCCGGCATCTCCCGCGCCACGAATTCGAATTCGTCGGCCACGTTGGACACCGAGCGGAAGCGCATCACATGGCCGCTGAACGTCTGCGGATACACGCAGAACGAGCAGTGATACGGGCACCCGCGGCTGGTATCCAACACCACCAGCGGCCACAGAGAATGGCCATAAAAATAATCGGGTGTGTGCAGAAAGCGCTTGTAAACCTCGGTGACGAACGGGAGTTCATCCAGGTTTTCGATCGCCGCCCGCTGCCGGTTGACCTCAATCTCGCCGGCAGGTTGCTTGCGCCACACCAGTCCGTCCACGCCCGCCAGGTCCGCGCCACAATCCAGCGCCGCCAGCCAGTCGCGAACCGTGTGCTCATACTCACGAACCGCCACCGCCTGCAACGCGGGAGAGGACAAGAGCGTCTCTCGCGGTAGCGCGGATACATGGCGGCCCACCAGCAGCACATGCAGCGATGGCTTTGCCGCAACCAGGGACTCAACCACGCTGATGTCGTTCAAAATGCTGGGCGTGGAAGTATCGCAGACTACGGCATCGATGTCTTTGGCGTCGATGCGGTCAATCACAGCCTGGACTGTTGCACCGCACGCCGGTGCGTCGACGAGATCTACCTCGTGCCCGCTCTTGATAGCCACTCCGGCCGCTGTCGACAGCCACTTCGGGTAGTAAAGTGTTCCGCTCTTCGTCACGGCCGGACTGCGTTGTTCCCTCGAATACCGGGGATGAAATGGAGGATTGAGGAACAGGACGCGCATCGTGGACGATAACCTCCGGGGCTGGGTAGATTTAGAAGCGGCGCAGACTATTTTTGGGAATCGGGCAACTCTTTGAGGAGCATTGGAATCAAAGGCCGATCATTGGGTTGTTGCCGTTCGGTCTTTGTCCACATAGTCATGTGTATCGTCTTTGGACGGAAGCTGGCAACACTTGGTTACATCGGCGCCATTTCTTCCCGGTTATTTCTCTTACAAACTGGGACCAACTACAATTCTTTGCTTTTGGATCCTGTCATCTGCGACGGTGAGTGCCCGTAGAACACCTCCAATCAGTACGATGCAGAAAGGAGGCCTCTCGCGACGGACTTCATTTCATATCGAGGCACGTCCGCAGCTCCGCGGCGGTTCGGCGCGCGCACGATTCCCAGCTGAACTGACGGCTTCGCTCGATCCCTGCATTCGCCAGCCTTTCACGGAGCGCGGAGCTGCACGCGACCTGTAACATGCAATTCGCCATTTCTTCCACGTTGAGCGGATCGAAGTATAGCGCCGCATCTCCGCACACCTCGGGCAGCGAGGCCGCTCGCGAAACCGCCACCGGCACGCCTGAGGCCATCGCTTCCAGGGGCGGAAGTCCAAATCCCTCATAGAGAGACGGCATGATCAGTGCATCCGCATGACCGACAAGCGCAAGCAGTTCGTGATGCGAAACCAATCCCGCCAGGTGAATGCGATCTCCGGCCGCTCGAACGCGTTCGAAGAACTGGGGCGATTCGCCGGTAATCAATCCCTCGCTCTGTCCGACGATGACCATATCGTGCGGAACCCTTTCTTGTATCTTCAGGAACGCCTCCACCAATCGACCGATGTTCTTGTAAGGCTTGATATTTCCCACGCACACAAAGTAACGCCGGTCCCGGAGTCCGGGCCTGTCGCGCGCACCGTACCATTCCGAGAATATTCCCAGGTGTGCAGGAACGATATTGTCGTCGCGCGGCCCGTTTGTGAGCCGCAGTAACTCGTTCCGGGTGAATTGCGACACGGTAAAGATGACCGAGGCCCGCCGGCGCACAGCGCGATACATGACGCGGGCATAAGTGCGTTTCTTCCAGTCGCTTACTATCTCGGGCACGACCAGGTGACTCATGTCGTGCACGGTGACTGCCATGCGGCCGCGATACAGCAGCGGAATCGTATAATAGGGCGAAAAGAACAGGTCGGTTTCAGCCGGAATCGCGCGCAGAAGTTGGAATTGTTCGGCCATCGAATATCGGGCCGCGCGACAATCTACCAGCCGCACATTGTCCGCCCTGCTCCAGGCAAAGCGGCTCAGGCGCGAGCAGTCCCCCAGGCCCACTATGGAGATATCGCCAAGCTGCTCAACGATTCCGGGCAGGATACCCTGGACATAGATCCCTACGCCGGAGGAATCAATCCAGCGCAGATCGATGCAAAGTGTTCTTTCCGAGGCCATCAGGATCTTTCACTGGATGGGCTCCCGGGCTGCCGAAATCGGGCAGAAAGCCATGACCGCAACGCCCAGGCAAACCGGTTCTATCGTGCGCCTACGTGGCCCAGCACCGCAGGGATCGTTCGCAGAAGGATCTTGAAGTCGGCCCTGAGGTTCCAATTCTGGACATAGGTTGCGTCCAGTCTGGCCCGTTCCCCATAATCCAGATCGCTCCGCCCCGACACTTGCCACAATCCCGAGAGTCCGGGCCGGGCCGCCAGATAGAAAGCCAGCAGGTGCCGATAGTAGTGGGTCTCCGCCTTGACGATCGGCCGCGGTCCTATCAGGGACATATCTCCCCGCAGCACGTTGAAAACTTGCGGGACCTCATCGAGGCTCCAGCGGCGCAGGAACCGGCCGATGGTGGTCACCCGCGGGTCGTGCCCCCGCTTGTACATCCTCCATTGCAGAACCACCCCCTCCGCATGCACGCCGGCGATGCGATGCGACGTGGCGTGAGGACGCATGGTACGGAACTTCCATATGCGGAAGGGTACGCCCCGGCGTCCGATGCGTACTTCGGAATAGAACACCGGGTAAGGAGATGTAATCAGGATTGCAAGCGCGATCAAAGTCCCGGGCAGCAGGAAGACAGCGATCATCAGCAGAGACCCGACCACGTCCAGCGCCCGTTTGATATAACGGTACCGCCATGATTCCAAAGGAAGTTGTCCCGGCAAGACATAGGGAACAGCGCGAAGACTGTCAGCCGCCGGAAGCTCATCGACATTGGGTAAGGGTTCGTTGTAGACAACTTGACCTTGCAGACGTCTCATTCGCCCCTCTCTGAGGAAATCAGGTTGCACGTCCTTTGCGAACAGGCTCAAATGCCACAGAAACACCACGACCCATCGAAGAGTGGCCCGACTAATGAGATAAGCCAAACCCTCAGATAGGTTGCACGGCGGCCGACGAAACTAAAGCCAACGAGGTTCCGCGAATGCTGACAAGTTGTCTGTTTAAATGTGATTACAAATGCCTCACCCGGGGAAATGACTCGCGGCAGAGCCGTTTATTGGACCCTTTCTTATCCCGAAGGTGATCTTGGTTTTTTTCGATCGCGGCTTTTCTTTGAATATGGGAAGAAGCAAGCCGCGAGATTCCTGCAGCGTCATTGGTTAATGATCGAGGCCGGTGCCACGGCGCACCGCGGAGCTGTCCGACCCCTACCCGCACTTAGATGCGGAGCATTGGACAAGCAGCCGCCTCCATCATGGCACGGCCGGGCGCTGCCCCGCAAACTTTCCCGCCGCGCCTGGTCAATCTCAGTTACCCACCGAAGCACTCTCGGTGGAGAGCACAATCTGCTGTTGATCAGACGCAGCGACCTTTTGATAGTAATCACGCAATGGCGGGTATTCCTTGGCATCCAGTATCACGAAGGCGCGAGCGTAGATGTGCTTGATATCGATGGTGCCCGCGGAGGCTTGGGTCTTGATCACCAGGGCGGCATGATCTGGCCAGGGAAGCTGCGCCGCGGCCGGCGCGCTCTGCACATTGAACCCGACGGGCAGGTGGTAGACCACGTCGTCAATGACTTGCTCGGCATATTTCAAGTCGATCGCGGATTCCCGTTTCTCATCGGGCATGAAGTGCGCCTGGGATCCGGCGGAGAAGAAGAACGCCGGTATGAGCAACCGCTTACCCATCGTACTTCCCAATGGGCCGGATACCCTCAGGCTGGCCGACAAATAACCATTCGACGTGTCCAGGCCGTCGAATTTGTCCACGCTCGCATGGATGCCGGCGGGCAGCAGCGGCTGCACCACCGCCGCAAACTGCACCTTGAGTTCATCCAGGTCCATTCCCAGTTTCAGCTGCCGCCAATGCAGGGCAGCCGGACCGCTCATCAGGATCTTGACCGTCCCGCTGATCGAACCGTCGCCGGAGAGCGTCAAATCCGCCGTGTGCGCGGTGATGGCGTCCTTCGACAGGTTCGGCGGCGTATACGACGGGGCCTTCGATGCCTGGCTCAGCCCGCCGGAAAGATGATGTGACCAGCGCAACTGTCCGAAGGGGCAGAATTTCTGCCCCGGATCGAGATACACATCCTTGCCGTCCAGTCTCAGCACAACCAGCAGCGAATCAAGCTGGCTCAGCGAGAGGAAGTTGGGATCGAAAATGTGCCAGTCACGGTCTGTCACTTGCGTCCCGTAGGCGTCCAGCCCAGCCGCGCGCGCCATCGCGAGATAGAGCGCTGCGAGTTGGTTCGACGATCCGCCTTTCGCGCTCCACACATCCTCGGCCTTCTTCATGCCATGATTCATGGACAACCGTGTTTCAGAATTCGCGCGGGTAAAGTCGGCGTTCTCCAGCGCCTGCACCGCGTCGTACAATTTGCGCGCTTTCATCTCCGCAGTGGACGAGCCCGTGGTGATATCCACGACCGCCGACTTGAGTTTTTCGGTCGGAGAAGCAACTTCGTCGATGCTCTTCGACCACCGCTTCTGTTCGCCGTCCCAGTAGTCTGCCGCCGTCACATACGGAGTCCAGTAGAACCTGACCCGGTAGCGCGTGGCGTCGAGCGGCGGAGAATCAACTTCCTGCCGAATGGGGGGAACGTTTTGAATGTCGAGTGTAAAGTCCAGCTTGGGAGCAGGCGCCTTGGTCACCGTGAAGCCCGCCGGCAAATGCTGCGTAAACACGATGTAGCTGGCGCGTTCGCCGTCTACATAACGGTCGATCCGTCCCCCGATTACGTTTTTGTCCAGGTCATTCAATGGGTTGTAGTAGAAGTGCGCCTTGTGAATGAAGATCTTCTGCTGCACCTCCCAGGCGGGAGTATCCCACGCTATTGCAGAACTTCCCAAGCTCGCAAGGGCCTCTTTGCGATCCCCCTCACCGAGCTTTTCAAAAAAACGCAGGTCCGTGCCGGTCATGGGCCGCGTCCAGCGATATTCGAGAATACTGCCCACGGTAACGTCCGGCAGATTGAATATCAGCTTGTGCACCTGGATGGCACGGCGCTGCTCGGCCACCAGGTCATCCTCGGTCACGGTCAGAGGGTGCACCGAGCCATCCGGATGAATCGTGCGTCCTTCGATGATCGGTTTCCCCTCGTACCCGGGGACGTACGGCACCTCGACGGTAGCCCATTCCTTGCCCAATTCGGTAAGAACCTTGATGCGCGCATAGGTTGTCACGTAGTGCGAGAAGTTGTCCGTGGCCTCTTCACGGTAAAGAAAGACCGCGGGCGCTCCCGGCGCCATTGGATCGGAGGTCATGCGCAGTTCTTCCTGCGTGGGTTCCTGAAACTTTTGTGCCCTGCCGGGCACGACCAGAAATACCGCTGCCAAAACTGCCGCGAACACGATCCGCGTACGCATGACTTTCATCCTCTTCCACGAATTGAGACAACGGCGGCTCCCCACCTGCTTGCATGGAGAGCCGCGTTACTTCCCCGTATGCCAGTCACTTATTCCTTCGTACTGCTCAATGCACAGCCATCCATCAATTGGTGACCTTGGCCTTTGGACGATCGACGTGGACGGCCGCCGGCTCGCTTGCGGGCTCCGAGACAATCCTCATGCCATAGAACGATTTCCGCACGAAGAACATGGAAATAAGGAAGAATACAACGGCCAGCGAAAGCGCGAGCACGTGGTTCTTGACACTCAACGTCACGGCAAGCTCGACGGCCAGCAGTCCGAACAGGGTCGTGAACTTGATCACCGGATTCATGGCCACCGACGAGGTGTCTTTGAACGGATCGCCCACCGTATCACCAATGACGGTGGCGTCGTGCAGAGGCGTCCCTTTTTGTTTCAGGTCGACTTCCACGACCTTTTTGGCGTTGTCCCAGGCGCCGCCCGCATTGGCCATGAAGATCGCCTGGTAGAGGCCGAAGATCGCGATCGAAATCAGGTAGCCGATGAAGAAGTACGGCTCAAAGAACGCGAAGGCCAGCGTGGCGAAGAAGACGGCGAGAAAGATGTTGAACATTCCCTTCTGCGCGTATTTTGTGCAGATCTCCACCACCTTCTTGCTGTCGGCGACTGAGGCTTTCTCAACGCCTTCGAGCCTGATGTTCTTTTTGATGAACTCAACCGCGCGGTAGGCGCCGGTCGAGACCGCCTGCGTTGAGGCTCCGGTGAACCAGTAGATCATGGCGCCGCCGGTAATCAAGCCGAGCATGAACGGCGCGTGCAGCAGGGAGAGGTTCCCTACCAGCTCGGGCCGCAATCCATGCGTGAGGGCCATAATGATGGAAAAGATCATGGTGGTGGCGCCCACCACGGCGGTGCCGATCAGCACCGGCTTGGCGGTTGCCTTGAACGTGTTGCCGGCTCCGTCGTTGGCTTCCAGCAAGTACTTGGCGCGCTCGAACTTCACGTCGAAGTTGTAGTCCTTTTTCAGCTCGGCTTCGATGCCGGGAACGTTTTCGATCAGCGACAACTCGTAGATGGACTGCGCATTGTCGGTCACCGGCCCGTAGGAGTCAACCGCGATCGTCACCGGCCCCATTCCGAGGAAGCCGAACGCGACCAGGCCAAAAGCGAACACCGCCGGAGCGAGCATCATGGCCGACATCGACGTGCCCATGCTGCTGAACATATAGCCCAGGCCCATCAGCACGACCATGCTCAAACCGAGCCAGTAAGCCGACATATTTCCGGCTACGAAGCCCGAGAGGATTCCCAGCGAAGCCCCGCCTTCCTTCGCCGAAGTCACCACTTCCTGCACATGGGCGGAGTTGGTGGACGTAAACACCTTGACCAGTTCAGGGATGAGGGCGCCCGCCAGGGTCCCGCACGAGATGATGGACGAAAGCTTCCACCACAGCGTTCCGTCGCCGAGATCGGGAATCATCAGGTACGAGACGATGAAAGTCAGGAGGATGGAAACGACGGAAGTGATCCACACCAGGGAGGTCAGGGGTGTCTCAAAGTCCATTTCGTCGGAGTTGCCATACTTGGCCTTGGCGATGGCGCCATTGAGGAAGTATGCGGCCGAACTCGAGACCAGCATGGCCACGCGCATCACGAAGATCCAGACCAGCAGTTGCACCTGCGTCGTGGCGCTCGGGACCGCGAGCAGAATAAAGGTGATCAGAGCCACGCCGGTCACGCCGTAGGTTTCAAAGCCGTCGGCGCTGGGGCCCACGGAGTCGCCCGCGTTGTCGCCCGTACAGTCGGCGATCACCCCGGGGTTGCGCGCATCGTCTTCCTTGATCTTGAAGACGATCTTCATCAGGTCGGAGCCGATGTCGGCGATCTTGGTGAAGATGCCGCCGGCAATACGCAGAGCCGCTGCGCCCAGGCTCTCGCCAATGGCGAAGCCGATAAAACACGCACCCGCATACGCGGCCGGGATGAACAGAAGGATGCACAGCATGATGAGCAGCTCGATCGAAATCAACGCCATGCCGATGCTCATGCCGGCCTTGAGCGGAATAGCCATGCAAGGATACGGTTTGCCGCGCAATCCTGCGAAGGCGGTCCGCGAGTTGGCAAAGGTGTTCACGCGAATGCCGAACCACGCCACCCCGTAGCTGCCCGCGATGCCCACCAGGCTGAAACCCAGAATGATGGGCAGCGTGACGGAAACGTTCCCCACCGGCGCCAGGTAGCCGAAGTACAGCCCGATAATGACGGCGATAAATGCCCAGAGCAGGAGAATGAACTTGCCCTGGGTGATCAGGTACGTTTTGCAGGTCTCGTAGATCAGCTCCGACATTTCGCGCATGGTGCGATGAACCGGCAGGTTCTTCAACTGCACGTAGATAATCAGGCCGAACAACAGCCCACCGGCACAGAACAGCAATCCGATCATCAGCAGGCTATGTCCGTTCATGCCGAGAAAACTCACGCTCGACAAATCCGGCAGCTTCAGGCTCGCTTCACCTCCGGCCGTTTGTTCCGGCTGCGCGTAAGCAAAGGCAGGCAGCAGCAGGCCAAGGCCGAGGAAGGCCGCCGCGGTCCGGTGTTGCCTCTTCAGGAATGCCCTGGCCCAATTATTGATGGCGCCTGCAATTCGCGGCGCCCAGGTCCCGGACCCCATGATCCGACGTGCAGAAAAATCGGCAACCAGCGCCAAGGCGCCCACGCCGAGAATGAAGTACACCCAGTACATCGCTGTCACATATCCTCCAAGGTTATGGTTTCAAGCCGTCGCGACACGTCCCCGAAAAGGTGGGGAAAGCCACCGGGAAGGGTACCATCCGTACCTGGGTCTGTCGAGTGATTGCAGTCACAGGAAGAACCGACGCATTTGCAGCTATTTCCAGCCAGAGCAAGGGGTAAACGTGTACAGTACGGGGAGTAGACACGCATAATGACAACTTCTTCGAGGCTGCTTACTCCCCGGCAGGCTGCCGAAAAGCTCGGCATCAGTTATCCGGCTGTCAAGCATTGGATTCTCGCGGGTCGCATTCGCACAGTCAAGACGCCGGGCGGACACCATCGCGTGCCCCTTGAGGCTCTGGATGAGTTTTTGCCCCACGGCGTCGCCCAACCCGGCGCGGCGCGGATCAGCGGGCGAAACCAGTTGCTGGGAACGGTGATGGAAGTCACCATCGAAGGACTGCTGGCCAAGATCGTCCTCGCCGTGGGAACCCAGCGCGTCACGGCTATCATCACCGCCGACAGCGCCCGGGAACTGGACCTCAAGCCAGGCCAGGAAGCGCTGGCGCTGATCAAGGCCACCGAAGTGATGATTGGCAAGCCGTGAAAACACAAGCCGTGAAAACAGTGGTCAGTGAACAGTGGTCAGTGGTCAGAAAAGGCCAGCAAGCCCTGTTTCCTAATCCCTGTTCCCTGTTCCCTAATCCCTAATCCCTGTTCCCTGATCCCTGTTCCCCTCACTCAATCGGTATCTCGATCCTGTCCCCCGGGAGCGCGACCTGCAGATTCTGCGCCTCCGGGGTACGTATCTTTCCACCGGGAAGCGGATGCAGTTTGAAAAGGACCAACACGTTCCGATCGGGAGAATCGAAGGCGTGAAAGAGAGCAACCTGCTCCAGCGAGTAGCGGCTGTGGAGGTCCTCGAGGGTGCCCGGATCCACGAAATTCCAGGTCGCGAACCACCCCGGCTGGTAGACCATCAATTTCGAGACCAGGTCCTGGGTGCCGAAATCGTCGCAGATGGTAGGCAAATGGGTCACCATCGTGATTTCGTCGCTGCTGGTCGTCAGCAGAAGCCGCTTTCCGTTCGGGTGCTCATCGATATAGCGGGTCAGCTTCTGCGCCGCCGGTTGAAACGTGTACTCGGGATGCAGCGCCAACGCGAGCGTCCATTCGCCGTTCAGGCCGGCGGCGATCACCGACGCCGCCAGGAACCCGCATCCCAGCCACGCGGCGCCAAACCTCTTCCAGGCCGGACGCCGGCCTTCCTCCAGGTTGCCATCCTGACGCTGACCCAGAGCTTCGCGAAGGGGCAGCGGAAGGACCTGCTTCTTCACCCCTCGCGACCACATCGACAACATCGCTTCGATCGCCATCGCCAGCACAAAAAACGCAAAGAACGCAATCACCGTGTAGTACCGCGGCTGGGGATGGTTCTGATACGTCATGAACAGGATGTAGCCCGCCACCGCCAGCAACGAGGAACAAAACACCGCGTCGCGTCGCAGCGCCTGGCTCCAGCAGCTTCGCCACGCCAGGGCGCCGGCAACCACCACCATCCCGGCAAGCGGAATCAGGACGTGTCCCGCCCAGAGCGCGCCGCGCAGCGACCACCAGAGACTCAGCAGCGGCCAATAAAACTCCGTAGGCTTCTGATACTTGTTCACAAAGAACAGGTATTGATAATCGCGCAGCAGGCCGAAGTGCACGATCAGCGCCATCCACACGCCATAAGTCAGCGCAGCGGCCGCCAGCGCAGCCAGCGCGAACCGTACCGCCATTCTGCGCTGTCGCCACAGGGGCGCCAGCATCGCCCACCCCAGCGCCGGCAGCAGGAAAACCGCGCTGGTTTTCGTCAATAGCATCAGCGTGAACAGCAGCCCGATCCCCATCGACACGGGAAGCGGCCGCTTCCACCGCGGAAGCCGGACTGCGAGATTCAGCGCCGCCAGCATCAGCGCCGTCAATAACGGCTCCAGTATCGCCAGCCGGCTGAAGCAATAAAGGAACGGGCTGGTCACCAGCAGCGTGACGCCCAGAAGCGCCATCCACCGAACCCCCCGCACGCGCAGGAACAGATAGCTCAGAACCAGGTTGGCAAAGAAGATCGCCACCGCCAGCCCCCGCGCCGCCTCCATGCTCACTCCGGTAAAGCAGAACACCAGCCATTCGAGAGACGGCCACATCGGCACGGCTGCGCCCGGATTGAAATCGCCCGCCAGGTACCAGCTGCCGAACAGGTGCGAGCGCACCGCCGCATTGCCCCACCACCCCTCGTCGGTGTACTTGGCAAAATCGAAAATCCAGGGCGTGTTGTTGGGAAAATCGGCGCCCAGATGGAGCGCGTACAGCACTGCGAATCCGCAGATCACCACTGTCCACGCCGCGTAGGCCCAACCCCGGCTGCGACCCCGACCCATACCTCTTTCCGAGGCGCGCGGTCCAGGCGCCATTCCTGTCGCGCTCGCTGCGTTCCCCATCCTAGTTTCCCGGCGGCTCATTGTAGTAGGCCGCGTTGGTGCGCACTGTCAAACCCAACTGGTTCACCTGCACTTTCAGGTCGTGATACTCGTCGGCGTGCTGGGCCTGGGGTGGGTCGAACGACAGGCGGTAGAACGCATTCGCGTCCGCAATGCACTGGTCGATCTGCCCGGTAAGATCGTTATCCGGTCCCAGAATCTTTCCCCCTGTATTGGTGACCAGCACCTTCAGCCCGAGATTACCCACGTCCGCCTGGCGCTCGGTCGTCACCGGCTTCAGAAAGGCTTTGTAAAGTTGCGAGCGACCGGGGCCTCCTCCCAGGCTTGAGTCCGCGGGCGCAACACTATAGACCACGATGCGCGCCTCGCGCAGACGGTTGGTAAGTTCGACGATGACATCGAAATACCGGCGCCGATCCCGCTCGCTGAATGTGAAGTTCTGGCTCTGCAGCATCGGCCAGCCCGGCCCCACCCAGATCAGCAACTTCCTGCCCGGCTGTCGGGCCTCATTTTCGGCGATGGCCGCCAACTGGTGAACCGAGATCTGGGTCCGCTCCAGCGCTCCCTCGTTGCCCATGGCCGGATTGATCGAACTGATGTGCGGCTTGATCTGGTTCACGACGTTCAGCAGCGCGTTGCCGTCGGTGGAGGGCCGCGGCTGAACTTGCAGTCCCGCCTCCGTCAGCAGAATGATCGAAACCGGTTGCGCCAGCCGCCCGCCATTCTGGCGCAGAAAATCGCCGATCTCCGACTTCACAAACGACACCTGCGAAAACGGCAGGTTCAACTCGTCGATCAGCAGGATCACTTCCACCGCCGGATCAGGCCGCACCGTAGCGCCATCGTAGGAATGGAACGACATGATTTTCGCCGGTTTGTCGTTATCGAGCAGCTTGAAATCCCACGGCTGGAGGCCTGTCACGGACTTCCCCGCCGCGTCGTTCACCAGCACATCGAGAAAAAGATGGCCCTCCGGCGCAACCGTCGAGGGCTGTTTTGGCGCAGGCCGGTGCGCCAGCGCCGGGTCCGGCGCGCGGTCCGCGGCCGGAGCCGGAGCAACCTGCGCTCCCGCCACCATCACTCCAGGCATGAGAAAAAGCCACAACGCACAACCGTACCTGCGCGGACCCATGTGGTCTCCTTCAATCTGACAATGGCTGAAACCCAATTATCGCGCATTCGACGCGGATCAAGGTTCCGGCTTACCCTCACCCCGAGCCTCCGTTCGCCAACGCTGGCCCGAATTGTACCGCTCGAGCCAGCCTCAACCGATCAACCGGTTTGGGATAGCCTCGGACCACCGCACTACCGGCTCAGAAAAAACCTCAAACTGGGATAAAATCAGTTTCATCCCTGTTTGTATTTCCCAAAGGCAGTTTCCATGCATTTACGCCCACTCGGCTCGCTTGTTGCCTTCTGCTTCTCCATCCTCGCCTGCTTTTGCGCCCTGACCGCCCATGGCCAGGAACCCTGGAATCTCACCGGCCCGGCCTTCAGCGCCTCGGTCGAGGAACTGCAGGCTGCGTCCGCCAAAGTCCCCGCCGAGAAGTTCATGGAAGCCACCGTCTTGTTCGAGCGAGACGCGTACACCTTCGACAGCGAGGGCCGCGTTACCTACAGGCACGACATCACCTACCGCATCGAAACCGACGCCGGCGTCGAGGACTGGGCCGAGACGCGCTCGCAGTGGGAGCCGTGGTATCAAAACCAGCCCGAGATCCGCGCCCGGGTCATCGCCCTCGACGGCAAGGTCAGCACCCTCGACCCCAAGACCATCACCGACGGCCCCGCCAACGAAGACAGCGAAGAAACCTACACCGATGCGCGGGTGCGCAAGGCGCCGCTTCCCGGACTGTCCGTCGGCGCCATCGTCGAAGAGGAGACCGCCACCATCGATAAGCAGCCCTTCTTCTCCGGCGGAGGAGTCTATCGCGATGCGTTTTCGCGCACCGTTCCCATCATCCGCTGCGAATTGCTCATCGACGTTCCGGAAAAGACGAAGCTGCAGTACCGCACCCACCTGCTGCCCGATTTGAAGACCACCGACACAGTCTCCGACGGCATCCGCCACCTGCGTTTTGTTCAGGAGTCATTGAAGCCCCACGCCGACTCCGATATCGACCTCTCGACGCATAATCTCGCCACACCCATGATCGAGTTCTCCACCGGCCAGTCCTGGGCCGCCGTCGCCGAAGCATACCGCCAGCTGGCCGAGGCGCACATCGATCCCGACAAGGTGAAATCCCTGCTGCCTCCACCAGGAGCCAATCGCAACGAGACCATCGAGCGCATCGTCGCCCGCCTGCACAAGGACATCCGGTACACCGGACTCGAATTCGGGGAGGCGAGCCTCCAGCCCGCCACCGCCGCCGACGTCCTGAAACACCACTACGGGGATTGCAAGGACAAGGCCGCCTTGCTCGTGGCCATGCTGCGCGCCGCGGGCATCCCGGCCAACATCGTCCTGCTCGGTACCGGCCCGGGCATGGACGTGAATCCCGACCTGCCCGGCATGAATGAATTCGACCACGCCATCGTCTATGTGCCTGCCCCCGCCTCTGGCGGCGACCCTCTGTGGATCGATGCCACCGCCGAGTACTCCCAGGTCGGCACTCTTCCCTCCATGGACGAGAACCGCCTCGCACTCATCATCGGCGACGGCACCACCGCCCTGGTATCCACCCCCCAGGCCAAGCCGGAAGACGACCAGCTCACCGAAATGCGCGACGTCGTCATGGCCGAGTACGGCTCTGCCCACATCACCGAGACTTCCCTCACCCACGGCGAGATCGACGCTTCGTATCGCTCCGAATTCGGCGAAGCCGAAACCCGCGAGAAGAAGGCCAACCTCGAAAAGTACGCCAAGGAAGATTACCTGGCCAAGTCGCTCGCCAGCGTCACCCATGGCGAAGGCAAGGACCTGACCAGGCCTTTCGCCCTCAAGCTCGACATGGTCGAGGCCAAGCGCGGCAACACCATGATGGACGACGCGGCGGTGGCGATTCCCTTCTCCGAGATCTTCTCCCGCCTTCCGAACTGGTTCAAAACCGATCCCAGGGTCGAGGGCGAAAAGCTCACACCCCAGCAGGAAGACAACCGCAAGCGCGCCGTCGAAGCGCGGCTGAGCGATTATGACGTGCATCCCTTTGTGACCGAATGGCAATACACGGTCACGCCCCCCGACGGTTTCGTGCTCCGCGCCCTGCCCGAAGAGAAAACCACCGCCATGGGTCCGGCTAAGCTGACACAGCACTACGAAACAGACCCACACGGGATCATTCACGCCGTGCTCCGTTTTGATACCGGCAAGCCGCGCTACACCGTCGACGAGGCCCTGGCGCTGCGCGATGCCGTGCTCGCCTCCTACAAGCAGGACATGATCGTGGTCACATTCGACCAGGCGGGTTCGAAGCTCCTCGCCGCGGGGAAAACCCGCGAAGCCCTGGCTGCCGACCGCGGCCTGATCGAGAGGCATCCCAAAGAGGGCCTGCACCACGCGCAGATCGCCTATGCGTTCCTCGAAGCCGGCATGGGCGATAAGGCCCGGCTCGAAGCCGAACAGGCCACCAAACTCGAAACCAATTCCGCCGTGGGTTACAAGGCCCTCGGCTGGATCTGCCAGTTCAACGAAATCGGCGTCCAATATGCTCGCGGGTTCGACCGCGATTGCTCCGTCAAAGCCTACAAGCGCGCGCTCGAACTCGATCCCGACGACTTGGAAACGGCCGTCAACCTGGCGTTCATCGAGGAGTACGACCGAGACGGCGAACGTTACACCGCCGACGCCAGCCTGGCCGACGCCATCAGCCAGTTCCGCGCGGTCAAGAAGAAAGACAAATCCGTCGGCGACCAGTACGACGACAACATCCTCTTTGACCTCCTCTACAGCGGCAAATACGCCGAACTGCTCGAGGAAGTCGAGAAGCTGCCTTCCACGGTTAAGCGCCACGGGTTGGCCATTTCCGCCACGGTCGCCATCCAGGGCGGCGACAAGGGAATCCAGGCCGGCATCGCTCGCGCCGATCACCTGGCGGCTGGAGCGCAGGATAGAAACGCCGCCATGTCCGCGGCGGGAAATCAACTTCTGCACCTGCGCCTGTACCCGGAGGCGGCAGGCATCCTCTCCGCTGCTGTGGAGGGACAAAGCAACTCCGCCGGCGTCGCCCAGCAGATTGCGGTCTTCAAGTCACTCACTCCGTGGAAACGGGATTATCTGCCCGCATCGGATCCACGCAGCGCGGTGCAGCGCATGTTTATGGCCTTCATGACCGGAACATTCACTCAAAAAACCGCGGAGGAGGTCTTATCGCGCCACGCTTACGCGTCCGACCTCGAATGGCAGAGGAATCTCGAAAAGGCTACCGAGAGTCGCGGCCTGTTGCACATTTTCGCCACCCAGAGCGGGCTTCCCGCAAACGTGCTGCTGGATACCGTGGCCGGAAACCTGAAAATCACAATGGACGGCGACGACGAGAGCGGCCACCGCGTTTCGGCGCAAAGCCTGGGGTCCCAGGCCCAGCAGTTCTTCGTTACCAAGGAAGACGGCGCCTACAAGATTGTGGCCGATGGAAACACTCTTTCGGAATCGGGCAATGAAGCGCTTTACCTGCTGAGCGTTCATCGCGACAAGGAAGCCCGCTCGCTTCTGGACTGGACCCGCGAGCGCGTGCACCGGGGCGGCGGGGACGATCCTCTCGCCGGCTCCATCTTTCCGCGGTTCTGGACCGTCGGCGACCCGCCGGACGCGGTCGCCATGCAGCTTGCGGCGGCGTCGCTCGTAGCCGGCAATGCGCGCATCAAGGAATTGATTCCGGCGATCCGCGCCGCCCGGGAGAAGGCTTCGACCGACGATGCCCGCCTCAACATGGCCCTGCTCCTGGCCGAAGGCTATGCAACCGCCGAAAACGGACCCGAACTACGAACGCTAGCCGCCGAGCTGCTGACAAAGTATCCCGACTCCTATCGGGCCTTGCATCTGGCGGGTACGGCAGACGGAATGCTGAAGGATTGGAACCACTGGTGCGACCTGCTCGACGCGCAAATCGCAAAGCATCCCGATGACGAAGCGTTGCTGCGCCTCAAGGTGGAGTACGCCGAGACAAAAGGCGATTTCGTGCTGGCGCGCGCCGCTGAACAGGCCGTGATCGATAAAGGCAAGGCCAACTCCAACGACTACAACAGCATTGCGTGGTCCGCCCTTTTTGATGGAAAAGTGGACGCCGACATTACCAAAGCCGCGCAACAGGCCACCATGCTGGCAAAGAACTCCTTCGCCGAGCTGCACACCCTGGCCTGCATCTACGCGTTCCAGGGCAAGAGCGCCGAGGCCCGCGACGCGCTGCTGAAAGCCATGGCCAGCGCCAATCTCTCCGAGCCGAACTCCGAAACCTGGTACGGATTCGGCAGCATCTTCGAGCAATACGGCGTCAACGATGCCGCCATCGCCGCATACAAAAAGGTGGAAAAGCCCGAAGGCCGCATCTACCCCACCACCACCTACGTGCTTGCCCAGTCGCGTCTGAAGGCCCTCGGCGCCGCCAGCGACTAATTTGTCATCCTAAGCGAAGGACAGGCGCGCAGGCGTCGACCGAAACGAACGGCTTGCTTTCCGGCTTTCTTATTCACCCAAAAAGTCTCTACTTCTTCTTCGCCGCCTGAATCTTCTCCAGCGCCAGCTTTTTGGCTGTCTCCAGCGCATCATCCGCCGTCACACTCACATCCGGCGCCACGCCGGTGCCTTCCCAGTTGGTCTTCGTCACCGGATCGAGCGACTTGGCAAACGGAACGCCCACCATGAAGTAATCCGCTACCACGTGGGGCGCCACAGGATGAGCTCCGCCTCCCGTGGTCTCGCCCACAATCGTCGCCCGCTTCTGATTCTTCAAGTCGAAGGCAAACTCCTCCGCGCCGGAGAACGTGCGCTTCGAGGTGAGCACAAACACAGGCTGTTTTGTCAGCCGCGGCCCGGGCAGGTACGACAGCGTCCAGTTCTGCGTGGTCGTGTCCTCATGCCGGTTGTAGATGTCGATCAGGTGCGTCGGCTGGTCAAACAAAAAGCTCGCAATCATCGTGACCATCGCCGGTTGGCCTCCGCCATTGCTGCGAATATCGAAGATCAGCGCGTCGGCGTGCGCCACAAATCCCATCGCCGACACCACCGTCGGGCCGCAGAATCCCGCATCCATGAAGCCGTTGAATTTGATATATCCGATGTTGTTCGGCAGGATCTCCACCTTTTCGAACGCGCAATTGTCATGCTCCATCTGCTGGTGGAAGCGCGCCTCGTCCTCGGGGCTCGGCGGCCCCATCGGCGGGACCTTGTACGGGCTGAAGTCCACCCGCAGATGCCGGTCGTGGCTGATGTCCTCGAGATCCTTGTGCAGCCGCGACGCTAGCGCGTCACCATCCACAAGCTTGTCGTAATCGCCCGCCTTCAGATGCGCCGTCACCGCGTCGCCCATCTGCTTGGCCAGCGGCGCGTCGACATAAAAATCATTCAGGTTCGACACGATCCCTTCCACGACCTTTTGCCGCAGCGCCGCATCGACGTTCACATTCTCCACCTTCACGCCCGGCGGAATCACCCTCAGCCCGAATGTTTCCACCGTCGGAGGCTGCCCGTCTTTCACCAGCAGGTTTCCCAGCCCGATGGTTTCGCTCGCCTTCTCCTTGATCCGGAAACGAATGTGCAGCGGCTCGCTGCTCTCGATCGACAAAAGATCGAATCCTCCGGTCTGATTCCGAAAAGCGACCAGCCCATCCGCCGGGATCGAGGAATCGATCGTCTTCACATAGTTCTCCATCCTGCCCCGATCGCCGCTGTTGAAGACATCGAGCCACGTCTGAAGCGTCCGTCCCGCGGGCGTATCGGGAACGCTCACCTGCGCCGCGCACACGCTCGCCGCAAGCAGTAAAAGCCCGGCAAGACGAAAATTTGTCCTGGAGATCATCGGGAAGAACCTCCTCACAGATGGACTCGCGGAGCCACAATTCGCAACCACCACGAGTGCCCTAACGATATCCGACCCGCGCAGGCTATTCCCGCTCGGCGTCCAGCCAGCCATTCACTTCCGGTCTTCTTCGCTTTTCTCAAGATGCCTGTTTTCGAGACGCTCCCGTTTGCGCACCCGTCGTCGCGGTCACGGAAACACAGACCGCCAGAACGACGACCGCTCGCATGAATAATGAGATATGCATGCTTCTGCTTTGCAAATCCAGGCAAGAACCGCGATCCCGCTTAACCTATGTAGCATTCTGTATACAAGTCGGATTGTCAAGCTGATTCTGGGCGCATGACCTGACCATAACGGAAAACATCTCGGCCGCCCCCGGGGTCTTCACCATCTCCGGATCGTCCAACCCACCCAATCGTCCAGGTTCCGTTACCCACTCGGCCGATGCGACCAGCGCGCACTCCGTCGCAAAGTAGCTCCAGGAGTCGATCATGTCCAATTCCCTGGTTGAATTCTCGAACGAGCTTGCCAACGCCGTGGAGCACTCCGGCAAATCTGTCATCACCGTCCTCGAGGGCGGCCGCGAAGGCGTCAGCGGCACCGTATGGCGCGACGGCATCGCCATCACCGCCGAGCACACCATCCGCGGCCTCGACGAAGTCACCGTCCTGCTTCCCTCCGGCAGCAAATCCAAAGCCCGCGTTGCCGGCCGCGATCACGGCACCGACATTGCGATTCTTCAAATCCCCACCGGAATTCCGGCCATCTCCATTGCCGATGAGTCGCAGTCGCGCGTAGGCGACATCATCCTCGCCATCGGCCGCCGCGAAGCCGAGGGCCTCGCCGCCACCCACGGCATGCTCAGCGCCATTGGCGGGCCCTGGCGCACCTGGCAGGGCTCGCGCGTCGATCGCTGGCTTCGCCTCGATCTGAATCCCTTCACCGGCTTTTCCGGCGGCCCCGTCGTGAATGCGCGTGGCCAGGCGCTTGGCATGGCCACCTCCGGTCCCCGCCGCACGGCTGTGGTCATTCCAGCAGCCACTGTGAACCGGGTCGCCGATCAGCTTGTCCAGCGCGGGCGCATAGCGCGCGGATATCTCGGCATCGGCATGCAGCCCGTGGCCTTCCCCGAGGCAGCGCGCCGCCAGCTCGGCCTCGAAGCCGACCATGGGCTGCTCGTCGTTTCCGTGGCCCCCGCCAGCCCCGCCGAACAGGCCGGCATTTTACTCGGCGACATCCTCGTCAAGGTGGAAAGCTCCCCGATCCAAAGCATCCAGGCCCTGCAATCCTTCCTCGACAGCGAAAACGTAGGCAAGACCATCCAGGTCGAAGTCGTCCGCGGCGGGCAGCTTTTCAAACTCCCCGTCACCGTCGCCGAAAGACCGAATCAATAGCGCGGATCAATGACGACTGCTCTATGAATCCCCCTACCTCATCCGGCATCAGTATCGGGTATGCCGTCGGATCCGTTGCCGCCTGGCTGCGGCAGATCACGGTGCGGGTCAACGGCGCGCGCGGAGCCCACGGCTCCGGTGTCATCTGGTTGCCCAAAGGACTCATCGTGACCAACGCCCACGTGGCCGCATCGCAGGCGCATGAAATCCAATTCGCCGATGGAAGGCAGGCGCAAGCCTGGCTGCTGGCCCGCGATCCCAGTTGCGATCTCGCGGCCCTGGCGGTCCAGGCGCCATTGCTTCCCGCGGCCTCGGTGCGTAGCGCTCGCCAATGCCGCGCCGGAGAGCTGGTCATCGCCGTCGGCAATCCGATCGATGGAGAAGGCGCCGTGAGCATCGGCATCCTCCACCAGCGCCCCGGCAAGCGACCCATGCTGTTTTCCGATATCCGGCTGGCGCCGGGCAACTCCGGCGGCCCGCTGGCCGATGCCCACGGCAACGTCATTGGCATCAACAGCGCGATCATTCAGTCGCTCGGCTGCGCGGTCACCAGCGACGCCGTCGAGGATTTCCTGAAAGCAGCCGGGCTCACCGGGCCCAACCGGCGGTCGGAGGTGGTTTGATCCGGGTACTGGTCTGGGCAAAGTCGGCCATCGCGCGCGCTGGACTCGAATCCATCGTCGAGGCCGATTCGCGCTTTCAAGTCGCCGGTCCCGGCAGCCGGTCCGCCGACCTGCTCTCAGCGCTCCGCGAGTGTGCGCCCGACGTCGTCCTTCTCGACCTCGCCGGCACATCCCTTGCGCGGGCACTGCCGGGCTACTCCGATCAGCCCGCCGCTCCGGCCATCGTCGTTCTGCTCGAAAACATGCAGCGCGCCGACCTGCTCCGTTTGCTCCAGGCCGGCGTCCGGGCAGTCCTGGTCGGAGACTCGCACCCGGCCGAAATCACCACCGCCCTCGAAGCCGCACATGCCGGCCTCGCCGTCTTTTCTCCGGAAATCCTCGATGCGCTCCTGCCCACGTCCGGCGAGCTCGCCGCCGAGGGCGAACTGCCGCCCGGCCAGCCGCTCACCGAGCGCGAAAGCGGCGTGCTGGCGCTCATGGCCGAGGGCGCCGGCAACAGGGAGATCGCCGCGCGCCTGCATATCTCTGAGCACACGGTGAAATTCCACGTCAGTTCCATCCTCGGCAAGCTGGGCGCCGCCACCCGCACTGAAGCCGTGGCCCGCGGCTACCGCGAAGGCCTGATCGTGATGTGAAGGCACTTTTCGAAGTTGCGAGGGATCCTAACCCGTAGATCATTTTTCGCCGGTAGGTCATACCAGTAGGCCATAAATCAGGCCGCGGGTGTCGGACCACAATCAACGGTGCTCAGAGATCAATTCCCCTTCGGCCTGCTGCATGGTGGTGTTGTCGGGAAGCTGCTTGAAGTCCGTCTTCACATCGTCTTCCTCTTCGGAAATGGACTTGAAGATCAGCGCATGGCCCTGGATATGCACGTGGGTTTCCGTGATCTGCCAGGTATCCTTCCCGGTCTGGCGGCGTTCGACCTTGAACGTGCCGCCGGCATACAGGCTTGCCAGGAGACCGCCGGCGATCTTCACGTCATGGATCAGCCGCCCTTGCAGGCTGGCGATTCGATGCTGCCGGTTATCCACGGCCATCTCCCCTTCCATGGCGGCGAACACCCTGGCCTGAAAGCTGGGAGGACTGAATGCGGGGTTGGGCTTGAAGTGGAGCAGGGTGCAGTTGTCCTTCTCTCCCTCCCTGGTCCACAGAAACGCCTGGGGCAGCATATTGAGCATCTCGGCGGCCTGCTGGTCGTCGTGCAGGTCGGACTTATTCTGATGCGACCGGGCGCGCCAATCACCGAGGAAACTCTCCATTTGCTGCCGCTGTTCGGCCTGGGGAACCGGCTGGCCATTCGTCTCGATCACCCGCTTCAGCGAGCCGTCGCGCGCCTCCGCCACCCACTGCTTCACGCTGTGATCGGACTTGCGGTCATTTTCGAAATAGATCCAGAGAGAGTGGTCGTTGCGGTCGTCGGCCAACTCGGTTTGGACCGCCTGCCGGACAAACTGGCTGGCATCGTCTGCCCCGCACAGCGACGGCGGCAACAGGATGATTGCCAGCAGCAACCAACGCCCCGTCCTGGATACCATTGGACCCCCACCTGCGTCTGGCGCGGGCGATTCCGCCCGCATTCAGTTGGATGCATTCCGGAAGCGCCTTGGAAATCAGGCAGATCGGGGAGGGCCTTGCAGAAATGGGGTGATGCGGCCCCGCCCCGGCGGCATACAATCAAAAACGCCGCGACCTCGACTCGGAGGCTCGCGGTACTCCCATCCGAGGGGTGTCCATGTCTGCCCTGTCTTCTTCGGAAGTTGCGAACCGTCTGCACGCCATGTCCGCCTGGCACATCGAGGCGGGCGAGTTGACCCGTATCTTTAGCCACAAGGATTTCCGCGCGGCACTGGCGTTTGTAAACCAGGTGGGAGACCTGGCCGAACAGGCCGGCCACCATCCGGATATCGATATCCGTTACAACAAGGTGCGCCTGGGACTGGTCACCCATGATGCCGGCGGCATTACGGCGAAGGATTTCGACCTGGCCGCAGCCGTCGACCGGCTTGCCTGAATGCCGGCTCACTAAGGCCCGAGGTCTCCATCCTTACCACAAGCCCGCATCGGCCGAGTGGATTGCCTCCGGACTATCTGGCCGGCATCGGACGCGGCTTGACGGCACCGCAGTCCGAACTCTTGAAGACCGCGGTTACATCCTGGGTCCACGCCACGACGTCAGCGTCGTTGGAGCTGTTGGTTCTGGACACGAAGCGGATTCTGCCTACCACGTGGTCCCCATCGGTCCACTGCGACTCCACCGCGCCGACTCCGTTGTAGGTGCCTTTGCAGCTCATGTTGCCTTTGAAACTATTCGCAGTCTGCTCCACGTTATACATCTCGCAGCCCTTCAATGACGGGGGCAGGATCACGCCGTAGTAGTCGATCATCTCCCGCGTTAGGCAGACTGGCACACCTCCCTCGGCGGACGGCTTCTCATCTTTTCCGCGCTGCTCGAAATGTCCCGGCGCCTCATCTTCCTGCTGAATGTGGGTGGTGGTCTTCACCAGCCAGAGGCCGGCCTTATGCGACTCCTGCGCCCAGGCAGCAACCATACCCATCAATCCCCAGTAACCCAACGTGGTTAAAACGCGTTTCCGCATGACTTCAATCCTTGTCTTGAATCCCGGTGTGCCAAGGCAATCGCGAACCAGATGCCGAACCGAAACATGAGTTCCAAAGAGCTACTTCGCGGCGCTCGGGGCCGGTTTTGCCGGGTTCTGGTCGCACTGCGCACTTTTGAATACCGCACGGGAGGTCGTGGTCCATTCAATGGGCCTGAGATGCCCCTGTATGTCGATGGTCCCTTCGAAGTGAATCGAGCCATTTACATGTTCAAGGTCAGGCAGGGTCGTCTCCAGCTTGCCCGATCCCTGCATTTTTCCCGAGCACACGTAGTTGGCGGTCACGCTTCCGGGCTTGATCACCTTATCCTCAAGCCGGCATTGTCCGCGCGATTGCGGCAGCAATGCGCCCGCATCCACCATCTCCTGCGTCAGGCAGACATCGGTGGTACGCGGCGTGCCGCGGGGCGGACCGCCGGGAGTGCCGGGAGCAACGGGCGTCTTCTGCCAGGTCGTGGAATTGGTCACCTCCCATAGCCCGGCTTTGCCCAAATTATGCGGCGCGTCCTTATCCTGCGCAAATACCAACACCACTGCGGCAAAAAGGAACCATGCCAGCACGAATCCGACTTTCGACTTTTGCATCCACCTCTCCCGATTTGTACCCAGTTTAATGGATAGCTTGCTTTTAAATTAGCCAGACAAGCTCACCCTTTCTTTGCGCAACGGCAAAGATGGCGGGCGGCGCTCCTTTAGGTTGCCGAAAGGGCGGGTGGTTAGTTGTTCGGCGTTCCGCTAGGGGGCTGATTCTGCTGCTTGATCATCTGCTGGCGCTGGTTGAACATCTGCTGCATCTGGGAGATGCGGTCCTGGACAGCCTGCGACGGGTCGGCATTGGCGTTGGGAGTCAACGGCGGCGGAGCGGCCGAAGCCGGAGGAGGCTCAGCCGCGGCAGTCGCCGAGGCGTCCGGAGTGGGCGCGGAGCCATTGGCGGCGGGCGACGCACCGGGGTCGGCAGCCTTCGCCGGAAGCGGTGCCTCCGCCTGGGCGGCGGCGGCGGCATCCGGGTCAATCAGCGTGCCATCTTCGTTGAGCTGGGACGGATCCGGCTTGTCGAATTTCTGCATGTGCTGCCACAGGCGGCGCCCGTTGGTGACCGGCAAATCAGGCGGCAGGGAAGCAGGCTTGTCCCCGTCCGAGCCACGCATGGTCAGCATCACCGACTCCAACTTGAGAGGATTCGCCTCGGACGACAGAATCACGTAGTTGTAGGGCGTGCCGCTGAGCAGTTGATCGAGAACTGAACGCGCGGGTCCAGGGCCCAGTTGCTCGAAGCTGCGCACGCTGATCGCGTCCCCCGGTATGTCGATTTTCGCGCCTGTGCAGCCCTTCACGGCCTGGAGAATCTCCAGCAGCGAGGAGTTATTGGCGGAGATGGTGATCTCATCTCCGTGACAAATGACTTTGGGGGGCTGGGCCGGCAATTCCGCCGGGCGCTTGGGGTAGTCGGGCACGGGAGCGGGAGCCGCAGCCGCTGTGTCAGCAGCCTCGGCGGATGCCGGCACGGGAGGCGCGGCCTGCGCACTGGCTACCGCCGCCGATAGAACGATCGAACCAAGGGAAAACAACCCAATCCCGCGCATCTTCATCATTCCTCCAATTACGCTTCGGACCTGGCTCCTATAGAGAGACGCGGCGATTCATCGCTCGCATTCAACACGCCGGACCACGCCAGTCCCAGAGGACGCTTTCCATCTTCGTAGACCGGTTCTTCCAGCTGTGTCGAATCATCCAGGGTGTTGCGCTTCCACAGCTCGTAAATGGCTGGATAGACGAGCAGCTCCAGCACGAACGAGCTGAAAATACCGCCGATCATGGGAGCCGCGATACGCTTCATCACATCGGAACCGGCGCCGTTGGACCACATGATCGGGAAAAGGCCGATGCAGGTAGTCGCGAAGGTCATGAACTTGGGACGCAAACGCTTGGCAGCTCCCTCAAGGATGGCCTCGCGCAGCTCGCCAATGGTTCTCAGCCGGTTCGCGGCTCTCGCTTCGTTGTACGACAGGTCGAGATACAGCAGCATAAAGACGCCGGTTTCGGCGTCGATGCTCAGCAATGCTATCAGCCCCACCCAGACCGCGACGCTGAGATTGTAGTGCAGCAGAGAAAGGGACCAGATGGCGCCGATGGCTGAAAACGGAATCGCCAGCATCACGATCATCGTCTTCACGAACGAACGCGTGCTGAGATAGATGAGCAGCATGACCAAGCCGATGGTGGCAGGAATGATCATGCGCAGCCGCTCATTGGCGCGCAGGCTGGCCTCGTACTGGCCGGCCCAACGCATGGCGTATCCGGCGGGAAGGTGGAGTTGCTTGGCGAGTACCGCCTGGGCATCGGCGATGTAGCTGCCGGGATCGCGATCCGCCAGATCGACGTAGACGTAGCCGGTCAGGAAGCCGTCTTCATCGCGGATCATGGCCGGGCCGCTGCGCACCTCGATGGAGGCCAGATCGCTGAGGGGCGCCTGGTGCGCGCCCCCGGCCGAGACCAGCACGTGCCCCAGGGCGTCCACGCTGGAGCGGAAATCGCGCATGTAGCGGACGTTTACCGGATAGCGCTCCGTTCCCTGATATACCGTCGAAACGTTATCGCCGCCGATGGCGTTATCGAGAATCTTCTGCGCCTGCTCCATGCTGATGCCGTATTGTGCCAGCTTGTCGCGCTGCCATACGACATCAAGGAAGTAGCCTTCGTTGGTGCGCTCCGCGAAGACGCCGCGGGTTCCGGGGACGGCGGCGAGCGCCGACTGGATCTGCTGGCCGATCTGCTGGATCACCTGCGGATTGTCGCCGGTAATCTTCAAACCCACGGGGGTGCGAATCCCGCTGGTGAGCATGTCGATGCGGCCCTTGATGGGCATGGTCCACGCATTGGTGACGCCCGGCACGCGGATGGCGTCCTGCATCTGGTTGATCAGTTCTTCCTGAGAGATGGTATCGGGCGTGATGTGGCGGAAGATGCGCTTGGCCCACTCGGGCGACCACGAGGAATACCACGTGTTCACATGACGCCACTGCGAACGATCCTTGAGCGTGATCAGGGTCTCCAGCATCGACAGGGGCGCAGGATCGGTGGCCGTTTCGGCACGTCCGGCCTTGCCCATCACCTGGTCCACTTCAGGGAATTGCTTGAGGATCAGGTCGGTGGACTGCAACACCCGCCTGGCTTGGGCGATCGAGATGCCCGGCAGCGCGGTGGGCATGTACAGGATCGCACCTTCGTTCATGGGCGGCATGAATTCAGAACCGAGGGCGAGGAACCTCGGGATGGTTACCGCGCTCACCACGGCGAGCCCGCCGAACAGCAACCATTTGTGCCGCAGAGTCCACGACACGGTGGGCTCATAGAGGCGCATCAAGCCGCGGCTCAACGGGTTCTTCTCTTCCGGCCGGATCTTTCCCACCAGCAGGCTGTTGACGATCTTCGCCAGCCAGGCGGGTTTGAAGTCGAACTGCCGGGCACGCGTCAGAACCATACGAAGCGCGGGATCAAGCGTAATGACCAACAGCGCCGCTACGATCATGGCCAGACTCTTGGAGTAGGCCAGCGGCTTGAACATCCGGCCTTCCTGGCCTTCGAGCGTGAGCACGGGGAGGAACGCAATCGCGATCACCAGCAGCGCAAAGAAGGTGGGTCCGGCCACTTCCTTCAAGGCCGCGATCACCACGTCGCGATGACGGCCGGGACGCCCGGCTTTCTCCCACTTTTCGAGTTTTTTGTGCGTCTGCTCGACGATGACGATGGAGGCATCGACGAGCTCCCCAAAGGCTATTGCGATGCCGGCAATCGACATCACGTTCACGCTGATGCCCATCAGGCGGAGAGGAATGATGGAGATCAGGACCGCCGCCGGCATGGTGATCAGCGGGATCGACGCGCTGGGGAAATGCCACAGGAAGACGAGGATGATCAGCACCACCGTGCACACCACTTCGATGATGGTCTCGCGGGCGTTGTCGATGGTGTGGTGAATCAACTCGGAACGGTCGTAGACGGGAACCACCTTGACGCCGGCCGGCAGCGAGGTCTCGATCTCCTTGAGGCGCGCTTTCACGCGATCGATCACGTCGAGCGCGTTCTCGCCGCTGCGCATGATCACGATGCCGGAGACCACTTCGCCCTGTCCGTTAAGGTCCGCTGCTCCGCGGCGCAGATCGGGACCGGTGACGACTTGTCCCAGGTCCCTGACCCGCACCGGCGCCCCTGCTTCGGGGCTGGCAACGACAATGTTTTCGAAATCATCGGTGGAGGTGGCGTAGCCTCGGCCGCGCACCATGTACTCGGTGCCGCCGAAATCGAGCAGGCGCGCGCTGGTCTCGTTGTTCCCTTCGCGGACCGCGTCCACCACCTGGCTGACGGAAATGCCGTATCCCTGCAGCAGCTTGGGATCGAGATTCACCTGGTACTGGCGCGTGTAGCCGCCGATGGGCGCGACATCCGCTACGCCTGGAACGGAACGGAGATGATAGCGGAGGTACCAGTCTTCATAAGACCGCAATTCCGCCAGGCTGCGCTTGCCGGTTTCATCGACCAGGGCGTATTGGAAGACCCAGCCCAGGCTGGTAGCGTCCGGTCCCAGTTCCGTCTTGACGCCTTCCGGAAGCCGGCCGGTGACGCTGGATAGATACTCGGACGTACGCGAGCGGGCCCAGTAAAGATCGGTGTTGTCGTCGAAAATGACGTAGACGTAGGAATATCCGAAATCGGAGACACCGCGCACCGTCTTCACGTGAGGCGCGCCCAGCATGGCGGTAACGATGGGATAGGTCACCTGGGTTTCGACCAGGTCAGGACTGCGGTCCCAGCGCGACAGGATGATGACCTGGGTCTCGCCCAGGTCGGGGATCGCGTCCAGGCGCATGTGGGTAAGCGACCACCATCCGAAAACGCAGCCGATTGCGACGGCGAGGAAGATCGCTACCCTGTTTCGAATTGACCATTCAATGATTCTCGGAATCACTGTTGAAATCTCCCCCAGGTGCAAGAAGTCGGCCCTGCTTCAGGGGTTGAATCCCCTTTTTGTTCTTTGTGCTGCCTGGGCACCCTTTGACTTGCTCGAGAGGCAAGGTCAAAGTGGTGCCCGGTTACAAATACGTTTCGTTCGCTCAATTCATGTGATGGGCCAGCGCGGTTTCAGCGGGAGGCGCAGTGGCAGGACTGCTGGCGCCGGCCGCTGCCTGGAGACGGCTTTCCGAATCCACCAGGAACGTTCCGGCCGAAACCACCATCTCGCCTTGGCGCAGTCCCTTTACGATCTGCACCCGGTCCTCGACACGCCACCCGGTTTCCACTTCACGCTTTTCAAAGTGCCCGGGCGAGGTCTGGACGAAAACCTGCTTGGCCAAACCGGTATCGACAATCGCGTCGGCCGGAACAGACAGGCCCGCAGGAGTCTGCACCGCCATTTCCACGTTCACGAACATTTCAGGGCGCAGCTTGTATCCCGGGTTGTTGGCCACCAGCCGCACCTTCAGGGCGCGGGTCGTGGCGTCGACCTCGGGAAGGACGTCGCTGACCTTGGCCTGGAAGCACTCGCCCGTATCGGGGAGCGTAACCTTGGCCATGGAACCCGGATGGAACTTCTCGGCATCCTTGCCGAAGACCTGGGCCACGATCCACACCTGGCTCAGATCGGCGACGGTGTAGAACTCCTTCTCCGGTTCAAAACGAAGGCCTGGCGAAATTGTCCGGCTGAGGATGAAGCCATCGGTCGGAGAAACGACATAAACGTCTTCGGGAATCTGGCGTTTGGTCGTCATCTCCTCGATCTGCACTTCGCTCATGCCGATGTTGCGCAACCGGTCGGCGCGCGCCTGCGAGCTGGCGGCACTCTGCGCGGAAGCGGGCGTCTCTTTGAACTGTCCCGGAGTGCGCTCGTTGGCGGAGAGAAAGCCGCCCTCGAGGGGCAGAAAGTCGGGTGAATAGACGACGGCCAGGTGCTGGTTTTTCTTGACCAAGGTTCCGACCGCGTCGTTCTCGGTGGACTTGACGTAACCGGAGGCGCCGATGGTGACCTTGTACACGCGGGTCTCGTCTGCGGCGACTTTGCCGAAGGCGCGAATCATATGGGTTCCCGAGCCGTTCTCCACGGCGGCCAGCTGGATCCCGTACATCTTCTGGGAAGCCGGGTCGATGCTGAGGCCATCGGATGCGTCGTCGCCGGCCGGGACGAGCGATTTGCCCACCGCGTCAGCGTACACGGGAACCAGGTCCATGCCGCAGTCCGGCGCGATGCCTGGCTTATCCGAGTGGTAAGAGGGGTGCATCGGATCGACGTAGTACAGCACCCGATGCGCAGCGGCCAACGCAGGCCCGCGATGAGAATGACCGATGGCGATACCAATGGCCAACGCAACTACAACTGGAAGCAGAATCAACGCTTTTTTCACTATGCGCCTCCCGTCCGGTTACGAGATATTGGTGTCCTTGGGAATTCCGGAGACTCGCGGCGGGGATTCCGCGGGTGGTCAGGCATTGCAAGATTTCCAAGGTAAAGTTCAGAAGCAAGTATTCATTGCCACGCGAGATTGACTGTACCCGCATGGGCGCGGAAGGTCATTGAGTTTTCGCAAACACTTGGGGGGATTTAACAGATCGTTGGGAGGAATGGAGTTAGCGCAAGGGGATGACGCGGCAGAGCGTTTTGATCTGACGCGCCGGAGCGCATTTTATCGGGCGTTGAGGACCACGGCTAGACGGTCCACGAAACGCGGCCCGAATCGCTGCAGATAATCCTTGCGCGTACGGCGGAAAACGTGCCAGGAAAGCCAGGGCATGGCGAGTTCGTGGCCGACGCTCTTCAAGCGCCGGGAAGCAATGTTGGTTTCGTTCACCGGGGTTCCGGCTTCCGAAACCAGCACGAAGTCTTCCGGCTGCATGAACCGTCCCCGGTGGCTTAGC
Source organism: uncultured Acidobacteriota bacterium (assembly GCA_963706455.1). Lineage (GTDB taxonomy): Bacteria > Acidobacteriota > Terriglobia > Terriglobales > Acidobacteriaceae > Telmatobacter. The sequence goes on from CAVPNO010000127.1 coordinate 150,601, forward strand.
TGGATCAGCACAGGGATCATCATGTCGGGGATGGAGACATTGCGTGTCCGGCCGATTTTGACGCTGTTCAGTTCGCCGCGATACCACTGCTTTCTGACCGCGATGGTGCGTGGAGGAATCGCTTCGCCGTTCACGCCCTGCTCGGTTGTCGAGAGATTCACGTGCTTCCACTGCAGCCCGCAGATCTCGGCCACATTCATCCCGGTGACGATGGCAAGCAGCGTCATTTCCCGTTCGGGAAAGCGCATCCGGTCGAGCACGGACTTAAGTTGAGGCAGCGAAAGCATGTGAGCCTCTTTGCGGCTCATGCCCGGCACGGCTACCTGGCTGGCAGGATTCAATCCATGGAAAAAGTTGGCTTTCCGCGCGTGTGAAAAGATGGCGCTTACCACGTTCCGGATGTGGGTGACGGTCTGCATCGAATACCCGCGAGCCTGGGCCGCCAACATCAGTCTCTCGATGTGCTCGGGCCGCGTCTCCGACAGGGCGAGGTGGCTGATATAAGGCCAGTCGGGAATCTCCTTCAGGCGAGTCCTCGAGGCCTCGATGTCCAGCTTGAACACCCGCTGAACTTCTTCCGGAGTCAACACGTGCTTTAGGATCGCGCGGTAGTGGGTGCGCCCGGCCAGGCCCTTGATCACCACGTGCTCGGGAATGAACGACTTTTCCACGAAATCGGCGATCGTCATCTCGCCGGTGGGGGCAATCCGGAGCGCCGGTTGGCCGAACGGAAGTCGCTCCCAGACGGCGCGCTGGGCCTGTTTGCGGGTCAGCCGCTCGGGACCGGTCGCCGGACCCACCTGAACCGGCTCGCGCCAGCTGTGCTCTTTGAATCCGCGCACATTGAACAGATTCTCATTGACCCGGAATTTCCAGGCGCCGCCCTCTCGGTACAGATCAACGTGATATGGAAGCCTCCCCCAATCCATTTCGTCCCCCAGGAGGAGCTATCGCCCCGTAAGATGAACTACCTGCACCGACTGCGAGTTGCAGACGCGACCTTCCCGTGTGCGCAGCAGGGATCTCCCGCTGCGCACTCATTCCGGCGCGGAATGGTCGCGTACATTTTGTTCGCCTGTTGCGAACCCCCGCTCGCAACTTAGTGCGGCTTGGTCAAAGCCGCGGTCTCGATCACCGGCTTGGTAAACAGCGCGGCATCGAGCTTGGGATTCACGTCAACCTTTTCGAGCACAATCTTTTCCACCGGAAAAGCCGAGGACGCCATCGGAGCCCGTCCCTTGCCAACGGCTTGAACCGGAAGAACCTTGGTTTCCATCAGGAATGGAATCTGGAGCCCGTCCACCGAACGCCAATCGCTCATGTAGACCTCCACCGAATGCTCGACCCCATCCAGTCTCCGCGGAGTTCCTTCGATCTTGGCTTCAAGGAATGTCTTGGCATCGATCCATACGTGGATCGAATGGCCGTCCTTCATGGTGAGCTTCAGGCGGTAGGTATCGCGATCGTTCACCTTCTCCGTGCCTTCCAGCGCCACCGTGGTTCCCTTGGCCGCATAGTCAACCAGCGGGCCGTCCAGTTCCGACTGCAACGAGGATTTGCGAAGCTCGTCGTCGGTGAAACTCTCCACTTCCATCCGGTTCAGATACGGACGGACTTTCCAACCGTTGGTGCCGTCATAAACCTGGATCGCGGTCTTGCCGGCGAATTGCAGTTCAAGACGCTCCTTGCGTCCCCGCTCCAGGTCCAGCGTGAAGGGCAACTGTGCCTCTTCCTTGAGCCGCGGACTGTGCGGTATTGTCATGTCTTGCTTTCCGGGCCGGGCCCCGGGAACCTGCAACGCCTGCGGCTGCCGATCGTTCCCACCCCCGCCCATCTTTCCCGATTCCTTCAGGGTCTGCACACCCTGCCATGCCTTTAGGCCGCCCTTGGCGGCAACATTCTTATCCACGATCTGCGCTGCGGTCAGGCTGGCGGTGGTCTCCGCCATCAGCAATGTCTGAGCCAGACCGAAAGCCGCCATCACAACCATCATTTTTTTAAGCATATTTTCTCCCTAAAAGTCACGAATCCGAGCGAACAGGACAATGCGCCCAAGCAGACTATCTCTCTTTTTCTGAGGGCAGTACTTGCGCTGAAACAAATTCCGGCGCGCGGAAAGCGATTCGTGCAACCGGCAGGGCGCTCCCCCGTCTAAATACAAATTTGGGATCTGCGGCAGTTTGCCGTGCCGGGAACGTGTCGTGATTGTCCTTTGACAAAGCGACTTGCGGTCGGGAGCCTTAATAATAGGTTTGGAGGGCTGTCTTAACCGCGTATATATGTCCTATGTAACCGCGGTTTGCACAACAGTAACTCCTCGCTCCAGGTGATTGCAAAATAAAGACCTGCGGAAAGGCAGAGGGATCCGTCGTGCCGGCCGGTATGCGTCGGAGTCGGGGGATTTCCCACTACAATCCCCCAAAAGGGGGTTGACTTTGTCAGTGACGGATGTCACACTCACCGCCAGTTTAGGTTCCGCTGAAGTCCACCACATGTATTGGGTGCTTCCCTGCAATTCGCCAGCCTGAACAATGTGGGCACTTCAAAACCGGGGGCGGAACCCTCCGAATTTCTTTTGAGGTATTTGAGACATTCAGGTGGGCTTTGCCTGTCCGCTTGAAGAATCGTTTTTGCGTCCTTGATGCCGTACTCAGTGGCGCAACTTGTCGCATCTCGCCCTGGTTGTCATGGGGGAAGTGCATGGCGACAGCACGTTCGCGGGGAGTAGTTCTTCATGGCCCCCCACCGGGGGAGCCGTCCACCATTGATTCCAACGTCGCAGAGCGGATTGTCCTGATGTGTGCTTCTGCGCTCTTCACCGGCCTGACTCCAAGAGAATGCAGAGAGATCGCGGCATGCGCGCATGCCCGAACCTATGCGCGCGACGAGTTGCTGTTTATGCAGGGCCAGCCGGTTCGCAGCCTGGTGCTCATTCAAAGCGGAAGCGTGAAGCTGACGCAGTTGAGCGCCAACGGGAACGAAGTCATTCTGTGGATGAATGGATCGGGCGACGCGATGGGCGTGCACGCCGATTCGCCATCCAGCAGTCACACCTGCTCGGCGCGAGCCATGGAACAGTCCAAGGCTCTCGTATGGGAGTACACGCGGCTGCAGATGCTGGTCGCGGAGTATCCTCAGCTGAGAAGGAACATCAGCCAGATCCTTGCCTGCCGGCTCCAGGAGTTGGAGGAGCGCTTCCGCGAAATCGCAACCGAGAAAGTCGCAAAGCGTCTGGCTCTGGCCCTGACCAGGCTCGTCAGGCAAGTCGGCAAGAAGACCTCCGAGGGAACCGAAGTCTACCTCTCGCGCGAGGAATTGGCTCAACTGACAGGAACCACCCTCTTTACGATTAGCCGGATCCTTTCCAAATGGGCGGATCTGGGAGTGGTGATACCCCGGCGCGAGGCCGTCCTGATACGGGACCCCAGGCGCCTGCAAGAAGTGGGCGGCGACGAGGAGTAAATCGGCTGCCGTCGCAAGCCAGTCTGATGAGGGCCGCACTCAGATACTTGAGTGCGGCTTCTTGTTTTGAGCCCGTTCCGCCATTCAGGTAGCGCGATCCTCGAGGCCGGCTGCCATACCCAGTCTCGACCGAATTCGGGGCGGGGGAGGTTCGATCAGGCAAGGAAAACTCTGGTCTTCTATGAGAGGATGCTGGCCGCTTCGGTCTGAGCCTTGACCGGTACAGCCGGTCGCCGTGGCCGCATCATGAAAAAGGCCACCCGGAACGCTCCGTACGCCACCAAGACACCAAACGCCATCGATCCCACCGCAGCGCAAATCAACATAGTTAAGTTCAATAAGTCAGCCATCTAATCCGCCTTGATCCATTCATTCCGGGGCCAGAAAGCGCTTCAAAATAAAAACCGTCAACGATTGCCACGAGTCCCGGCACATCTCTGATCTTCCGCGATTTTCGCTGAAAACCGGCTTCATTGACCCTTGATTCTAGTGACCAATAGAATACCTTTAGAGCGAAATCCGGGTAACTACCGAAAGTAACCCCGCCGGGCCCCTCGCCTTTCTTCTTTCCCGACAATGGCCATCAGCCACATTTCGATACGCGGTGCGCGCCAGCATAATCTGCAGGACATTCACGTCCGCATACCGCGCAACACGCTGACCGTGGTCACCGGACTTTCCGGTTCGGGCAAGAGCTCGCTTGCGTTTGACACCATCTATGCTGAGGGCCAGCGCCGTTATGTGGAGACGCTCTCGGCCTATGCCAGGCAGTTTCTGGACCAGATCGAGCGGCCGGACGTAGATTCGATCGAGGGCTTGAGCCCGGCCATTTCCATCGAGCAGAAGACCACCAGCCGCAGCCCCCGATCGACGGTGGGCACCATCACCGAGATCTACGATTATCTTCGCCTGCTCTACGCCTCGGTGGGCACCCCGCATTGCCCCAATTGCGGCCGTCCCATCCAGCGGCAGACGGCGGAACAGATCGTGCAGCGCATCCTGCAGCTGGGAACCGGCGAGCGGGTGACGGTGATGGCGCCCATGGTTCGCGGCCGCAAGGGCGAATTCAAGGATATGCTCGACGAGCTCGACCAGCAGGGGTTCCGCGCGCGAGTCGATGGCGAGTTACGCGACCTGTCCGAACCGGTGCTTCTGGACAGGCGCAAAAACCACACCATTGAAGCGGTGGTCGATCGGGTCATCCTAAAACCCGTTGAGCCGGGTGCCCCACCTTTGGCGGCTAATAAGGTGGGGAGCGTCGAGGGCTCCGGCAAGCCGCCGGTCGAAAAGCGCCTGGATGCCGCCGTCACCAAAGCGTTGCAGATGGCCAACGGGCTGGTCCTGATCGGCGTCGCCGGGGGCGAAGAACAACTGTTCTCCTCGTCGATGGCCTGCCCCGACTGCGGCCTGGACGTTCCCAAGCTCGAGCCGCGCAGCTTCTCGTTCAACTCGACGTTCGGCGCCTGCCCCGAGTGCCATGGGCTGGGCTCACTCTACGATTTTGATCCGTTCAAGGTGATCTCGGACTGGTCGAAGCCCTTGCTCGATGGCGGACTTGGGCCTGGTTCTGCTTCCCAGTACCTGCTCCGGCTCATTCACCTGGCGGCCGAGCGCTACAACATCGATCTGAAGAAGCCGTTTGAAGACCTGCCTCCGAAGCAGCAGCACATCCTGGTCTACGGACCGCCGAAGGGTGAGGCGCCGCGCACGGGTTTTCACGGCATTCTGGCTTACCTGCGCGACAGCATCGACGAAGCACGCAGCGACGGATACCGCGAGTACATGATGAACTTCATGTCGGCGACGCCCTGCCCGGTGTGCCGGGGCAAACGGCTGCGTCCCGAGTCGCTGGCAGTGAAAATCGGCGGCCTCTCGATCGCGGACTTCACCGAACTGCCTCTGAACCGCGCGCTCTCAGCGGCCATCAATCTGAATTTCACCGCGCGCGAAGCGCTGATTGCGGAACGCATCCGGAAGGAGATCGTTGAGCGACTCGAGTTCTTATGCGAGGTGGGCCTGAGCTATCTTTCGCTCTCGCGCAATGCCGCGACGCTGTCGGGCGGCGAGGGCCAGCGCATCCGCTTGGCCACCCAGATCGGCTCCCGGCTTCGCGGAGTGCTGTATGTGCTCGACGAGCCGTCGATCGGGCTGCACCAGCGCGACAATAACCGGCTGATCCACGCGCTGGAACAACTGCGCGACCTGGGCAACACCGTGCTGGTGGTCGAGCACGATGAAGACACGATCCGCCACGCGGATTATGTCGTCGACCTGGGACCGGGCGCCGGCCGCTTGGGCGGCAACCTGGTGGCCGAAGGCACGCCGGAGCAGATCATGGCCTGCCCGCAGTCGCTGACCGGTAAGTATCTGTCGGGAGCGGCGGGCATCCTGCATCGCGCGGCGCCCCGGCAGCTCACCGGCAAGTGGCTCACCGTGAACGGCGCGCGCGAGCACAACCTGCAGGACATCGATATCCGCATCCCGCTGGGCGTGATGACCGTGGTCACCGGCGTGAGCGGAAGCGGCAAGAGCACGCTGATCAACGACATTCTGTATCGCTCGCTGGCGCGGGACCTCTACGGCTCGCGCGAAGAGCCGGGCGCGCACGAGTCACTGGGCGGCGCCGACCAGCTCGACAAGGTGATCCGCATCGACCAGTCGCCGATCGGGCGCACCCCGCGCTCCAATCCGGCGACCTATACGGGCGTGTTTTCTCCCATCCGCGACCTGTTCGCCATGCTGCCCGAGTCGCGTGAGCGCGGCTACAAGCCGGGGCGCTTCAGCTTCAACGTGACCGGCGGCCGCTGCGAAGCGTGCCAGGGCGACGGCCAGCGGCGTATCGAGATGAACTTCATGCCCGACGTGTACGTTCAGTGCGAAGTATGCGACGGGCGGCGCTACAACCAGGAAACGCTGGCGGTAAAGTTCCACGGCCACTCGATCGCCGATATCCTCGACCTTACGATTGAAGACGGGCTTACGGTGCTGGCCAACGTGCCGCAGCTCAAGCAAAAGCTGCAGACGCTGGTGGATGTCGGGCTCGGTTACGTGCACCTGGGGCAGAGTGCGACCACTCTTTCGGGCGGCGAAGCGCAGCGCATGAAGCTGGCGCGCGAATTGAGCAAGCGGCAGACAGGGCGCACGCTCTATGTGCTGGACGAGCCGACGACCGGGCTGCACTTCGACGATGTGCGCAAGCTGCTGGAGGTGCTGCACCGCCTGGTCGACCTGGGCAACACGGTGATCATCATCGAGCACAACCTTGACGTCATCCGCAATGCCGACTGGATCATCGATCTAGGGCCGGAGGGCGGCGAGGACGGAGGAAGGCTGATAGCCGAGGGACGACCAGCCAAGGTGGCCGCGACGGCGGAATCCTACACAGGACAATTCCTGAAGCGCTACTACTCTTCGAGCAACGGGCATCTGGAGCCGGTGGAACGCGAGGAGGAGAATCTCGCCGGATTGGCCGTCGTCTCCGAAGGTTCGTTTCCCAGCACGAACGGGTCGGGCGCCAATGGTGCGGGCCCCGGCGCCGAAACGCGCACTCGACGCAAAACTGCCGGCAGCAAGAGCGCTGCGCCACCGGGCGCGAAAAGATCGCAACGGCGACCGGTGCGATCATGATCCCGCCGGACCAATCTTCCAACGATGCCGCAACGGAACCGACCAGGGTTCCCAGCGACAGGTCTTCGACGCCGGGTTGGCCGCCATCCCCGGAGGCAAATCGCCCGGTCGTCCCGGATTTCCATGAGAGTCCTCCGCCGCCCCCCTCGGTCATGCCTTCGGTGGACGGCGCCGGCGAACCCGCAGTCGGCTTTGACGATGTTCCCTCCGGCAAGCCGCCATTGTTCGCAAAATACGAATCCATTCCTCCGCCGCCTCCTGTACCGCGAAAGCCCAATTTCGGCGATCTGCTTATCTTCCTGGTGCTGGCCTACGCAGGCCTTCGCGTCTCGGTGGTGGTGGTGGTTGCCGCGTTGCATTATCACCTGTTCGGGGTTTCCAACCTGAAGCAAGCCGAAGACGAGATTCATTACAAGCTGGGCAGCCAGGCCGGATGGTACCTGATCACGCTGCTGTTTTGTATCGTGGTTTTTCCTCTTGTCTGGTCGCTTGAGGAATGGGTCCGGAGGCAACACGACTCCAGTTGGAAGGCCGCGGCAGGATTCTTCACCGGCATCCACTGGCGTGCGCCGGCCGCGGTGCAGCACGTCTGGCGGCTGTTTGGCGCGGCCGGGGCCTGCTTTGCAGTGGCCATTGCGGACGAAGTTCTGATTCCCGGCCCGCCCGATACTCCCATTGACAAGACCTTTCACATGCCGGGCGCGATCTGGCTGCTGTTCGCCTTCGGAGTTACGCTGGCGCCGATCTTCGAAGAAATCGCCTTCCGCGGTTTCCTCCTGCCGACGCTGTGCACGGCTTATGACTGGACCCTGGAGCAAGTGACGGGATCGAAGGCGCCGCCGCCCGATTTCGATGGCGGAACACGATGGTCCCCGGCTGCCATGGTGGTGGCCTCGTTGGTTGCCAGCATTCCCTTCGCGTTGATGCATGGCGAACAGACCGGCTACTCGATCGGGCCGTTTCTCCTGCTGGTTTTGATCAGCCTGGTTCTCTGCTGGATCCGGCTGGCGACGCGATCCCTTGCCGCCAGCGTCCTCGTCCATTCCAGCTACAATCTGCTTCTGTTCGGGCTCATGTTTCTGGGAACCGGAGGCTTCCGGCATCTGGAGAGAATGTAAGGCATTGACCGGGAACAGAAAGCCCCCAAGTCCGTGAAGAGAGCCGCCCGCGAGTGTCCTTCCCTGTTCCCTGTTCCCTTACAATCATCTCGATGCCCACCCAGACCCACGCCCAACAACTGCTGTCGCTGCTTGCCCGTATCAGTTTCCGCCTTGGGCAATTCAAGCTCTCTTCCGGCGCCACCAGCGACTACTACATCGATTGCCGAACGACCACGCTGCATGCCGAGGGCGGGCGGCTCACCGGTCACGCGATCCTGGAACTGCTGGAGGAGAACGGAATCGAAGCCGCGGCCGTTGGCGGGCTGACGCTGGGCGCCGACCCCATCGTCTCCAACGTGGCGACGGCCAGCGCTTGGCGAGCGCTTTCCCATCCTGGCGCGCCGCTGCTGCACGGCTTCCTGGTGCGCAAGGCAGAAAAGACACACGGCACCGGCCGCCGCATCGAGGGGTTTTCCCGCGAAGGCGCCCGCGTAGTCGTTGTGGATGACGTCTGCACGACGGGAGCTTCGACGATCACTGCCATTGAATCCGCACGCGAGGCCGGCATGACGGTGGTCGGCGTGGTGTGCATCGTGGAGCGGGAAGAGGCCATGGGCCGTCCTGCGGTGGAAGGCGCCGCCCAGGGAGCACCGTTCCTCCGACTTTTTACGGCCAATGACGTACGCGCCGAGCACGTTCGGCAACTGGAAACGACCGCCAAGTAACAAAACCCGCCCGGATCAGCGCATTTCCGTTGCGTCGTCCTGACCGCAAAGCTAGAATCGCTGCTCGATCACCGGAGATGGCCATGTCTTTAGAGGTCGGGGGGATGATTGCCGCGGGCATCGCCGCGCTGGCTGCGGGTTTCGTTCTTGTATGGGCGCGATTCCAGGCAGCCTCAGGCGCGGATCGAGTGGTCGTGCTCGGGCCGGTGTTCGAGGCGGCCGCACTTGCGGTTTTTTCCGCAGAGCACTTCTTTGCCGCGCGCGACCTCGCGCCCATTGTGCCTCGCTGGTTGCCCGGTCCATTGTTCTGGACCTACTTCGTGGGCGCGGCGTGGCTGGCCGCGGCCATCAGTTTCATCTCCTGGCGCCAGGTGCGCTGGTCGGCAACGCTCACCGCACTCATGTTCCTGATCATCGTTATCACCCTTGACCTGCCCAACGTGCCCAAGAATCTGCATGAACGCCTCTTCTGGACGCTTACCATGCGCGAAACGGCGTTCGCCGGCGGGGCGATGGTGCTGGCGGGCAGCGCGTGGCTGGCCCGGGGGATTTCGGCGGGCGAGGTGCTGATTCGCGTGGGCCGGTTTATCGTCGCGGCAACCATGATCTTTTATGCGATCGAACACTTTCTGTTTCCCCGGAACGTGCCCGGCGTTCCACTGGAGAAACTCACCCCTGACTGGATGCCGGCTCCGGCCGTGATCGCATACCTCGTGGGAATCTCTCTGCTGGTGGCAGGGATCGGGCTGTTCCTCCCTCGCACGGTCCGCGTCGCAGCCGCCGGTGCCGGAGTGGTGCTTGTGGTGCTCACGGCGATCTTTTACGTTCCCATCCTGGTCACGGAGTTTCACTCCAACCTGGCGGTTGAAGGACTCAACTACATATTCGACACCCTGTTATGGGCAGCGACCGTTTTGCTGGCGGGCTTCGGCGCGGACCTGGTGACCCTCTCACGAGGAACCAGTCCGATCGGTCGTCGGGATGCCGACCCTTCGGAAAAATCGGCACCCAGCCTGCGTACGGGGGCCATGCCTTAGAGTTTGAGCATTGTACAGCTTCATGAACAATGGTCTATCCTGAGGGCAAGTGCCTGACGTGTCCCCCCGAATTCAGGAACAAACGGAAGGCTGGCTACGCGAGGCTCCCCCCGCGATGGACGCCAAGGCCGTGCTTCAGCAGCTGGATCGCATGCTGCGAAGCCGCCATTTCCGCAACAGCAGGAGATATCCGGCATTTCTGGCCCACATTGTCCGCCGAACCCTGAAAGGTGACCTCGACAGCCTGAAGGAACGCATCCTCGGGATCGAAGTATTCAAGCGGCCACATGACTACGACACAGGAGCCGACCCGGTGGTGCGGATTACTGCCGGGGAGGTCCGCAAGCGCATCGCCCTCTACTACCACGACGAGGGAACCGAGGACGAGTTGCGCATCGAGCTGCCGCCCGGCTCCTATGTCCCTGTGTTTTCGCCGCCGGGGATGGGGGCCGCAGCGCATGAATCCCAGTCCGGTATCTGGACAGCCACGACTGAGTTGTCGACGGCCATGCCCGTCCTCGTCGAGAGCGGGAAGGAAGCCGGCCCGCGCTACGTTTTCCGCAACTGGTTGCTGGCCGCCATTACGGTGGTCGTCGTGTTGCTTGCGGCGGCCGGGTTCTGGTTCTGGGGGTGGATCTCATCCCCGGTAGAATCCATGTGGAGGCCGTTCTTCAACTCTCCCGACCCGGTGCTCATCGTGATGGGCAGTCCACCGGCCGGACCGGGCCTGCCGATGGACAGCCACAGCCACGTTCACCTCTCGTTCAATGACGCTCTGGCTCTGTCCGACATTACCGGTCTTCTCGACATCCACCAGCAGGACCACCGGGCGCAGACTGCGGACTCTACGTCTCTGGACGATCTGCGCAAGCGGCCCGTCGTCCTCATCTCTGCGTTTCTGAATCCCTGGTCCTCGCGGATTCTCAACCCGCTGCGGTTCTCGCTGGTTCGGCAGCAGATCGCTCCCGACGGATCGACGATCCTGGGGACCATCGTCGATCACAAGCACCCGGGCTCGATGTGGAGCTTCGATTTCACCAAGTCCGTCACGGTGAATACCAGGGACTACGCCATCGTGGCGCGCCTGCACAGCGATTTGACCGAAGGCCCGGTCATGATCGTCGCCGGACTGGGCCCCGGCGCAACGGAAAGCGCCGGCGAATTCGTGTCCTCGCCGGAATACCTCAAGCAGGTGAGGGCCACCGCTCCCGCGAACTGGCGCAACCGGAATTTGGAGCTTGTGCTCGAAGTGCCGATGGTCGACGGCAAAGCAGGCCACGCGCATATCGTGGCCACGGATTTCTGGTAGAAGGACCCGCCCCGGCAAAGCAAGACCGGGCGCCTATTCGCCGGCGTGAACCGCTCACGAAGGCTTCCACTCGGGTTCGGTAGGCATACCGACTTCTCCCTTCTCGATACGCGCCAGAAAGGTTCGCGCCAGCCGCGGCTCGCCGGGATCGTTTTCGCCGTGGATGGTGCATAGATCGAGGAACTCATTGCACAACGGGTTGCGCTCGCCCTGCTGGGCGAAGATGGATTGGAGCGCGGCAGCCAGTTCGCGCAACCGCGCCGCTTCCGGCCATGCACGGTCCTCATCCCCGCCAAGATGTTCGTACTCCGAAAACAAACCGCGACGCCCATGCGCACACTCCTCGAGCAGCGCGATTAATTGGTCGCGAAACGCGCTCGTCAGCATCTCGATCTGATCAGGTTCCACGTAGCCTCTTGTCTATTCCCTGTTCTCTAATCCCTATTCCCTGTTTTCTTCATCTCCGATTCGATCTCGTCCGCGGTATGGGGCAGGGCAGCGGTCAGATCCAACAGCTTGCCGTCTTCGCCGACGAGAAATACGCACTCCATGCGCACGCCGAGTTTCTCCTCGGGGATGTAGACGCCCGGCTCGATGGTGAACACCATGCCCGGCTTCAGCACCGCGGGATACGTGGCCGGGTCGTGCACATTGATCCCGACCATGTGTCCCAGACCGTGCAGCCAGTATTTGCCCAGCGGCTCGCCGTGCAAGTCCTTGCCGTGGGTGTTGATGTAGTTGTAAGCCACAGTATCGAGCGAATCGGGATCCAGCCGGTCGCGGTCGTTGATCTTCGACTTGCCGGCCGCGAACGCGTCGATGGCCGCCTGTTGGGCGCCGAGAACGATATCGAAGATCTCCCGCTGGCGCGGAGTGAAGTGGCCGTTCACCGGCACAGTGCGCGTGATATCCGACGCATACATCGAGTACTCGCAGGCCGCATCCACGGTGACCACGTCGCCGTCCTGCAGGGTGGCCGAGTTGTCGGAGTAATGCAGCGTCGTGGAGTTAACCCCCGACCCGACAATGGGCGCATAGGCGGCACGCTCGCAGCCCGCTTCGAGCCAGGCCGCGGTCATCCTGCCGGCAACGGCGCGCTCGGTTACCCCGGGCTTTACGGATTTCATCATCACGCGCTGGGCGGAGATGGAGGCCGCGCTGGCCTTCTTCAGCAGGTCGATTTCGCCGGCATCCTTTTCCACGCGCAACTCCTGCGCCGGATGGCGCACATCGAGGATCGACGGTGCGTGATCGGTGCCCAGGGTGGCGGCGGTGAATTGCATCAGGGCCTCGGTCCGCGTCGATCCCGGCACGCCCCAGATGCGCGCAGTGAGCCGCCGGTCCGCGGCTATCAGGTCGTTCAACGCGCGCGGCAGATCGGTCATCGCCTTCACGTCGTCCACCCCCGCCTTTTGCGCCGCTCCCGGCGTAGCCGCATCGACCTTCTCCCCGGTGTACTTTTCCTGGCGCAGGTTGCGGGTGGGCAGAAACAGGATTTCGGTATAATGACGGGGCTCTCGCGTCGCGTTCAAATCCAGCGCCGGCGGTGCGCTCTCCGGTTCGGCCACGATCAGCAGCGCCGCACCCGGTTCGTTCCAGCCCGTCAGATAGTAGAAGTCCTCGTCCTGCCGGTAAGGTGAGAAGTCCAGCGCCGGCTCCTCCGCCGCGAACAGAACCGCGACGCCGCCGTGAAGCTTGGCCGCCAGCGCGACCCTGCGCGCGTGATAGATCGGGGCCGGCTGCTTTTCAATTGCGTGAGCACTGAGGGCAAGACTAAGAACGGCAACAACAGAGCAGATACCCGACCTGAAGAAAATCATTTCGCTATTGTCGTCGGTCGCCGCGGACGCGCGCAAAGGTCAACTTATCCGTCGCCTCGCCCGCCTGGGAACGGCAGCAGTGGTTGTCCGATCCAGAAACGATTGCTCAACTGGCCCACGACGCCGGCGCTTCTGCCCCGGATCCGCGCCTGGGCTTCGTGCCACGGGCCGATGAATCGAAGAGCCTGCGGAAGATGGCGATACGCGCGTGGCAGCCAGTGTTTCGCGCGTTCCGCGGCCTGGCGGTCTTCCTGGTTGAAGTGCAGCCCGAACTCCTTCCGAAATCTTTCCGGCAACCACTCCGCCGTCAGAGCGCAGTACCAGCGCGGCGGCTTGATCCACGACCCGGCCCCGCCCAGCAGATCATGTCCCATGGCGCGCGCACGTTCGCTCACACCCAGCAGGCCAGATTCCTCCATCGCGCGGCAATAGCCCAGAAACCCGCTCCAGTCGCCGGGCAGCTCCTCGGCGGGCAAGCCGAACAGGCCGGCCAGCGTTTGACTCTCGGCGAAATAGGCGGCCAATTCATTTGCCGTGAGGGGAGGCATCACCGTTTCGTAGGCCAGCACCGCACTCTCGACCAGCGTGGCGTAGACCCATCTCAGGGCGGCAATCTCGTTGGCTTCGTAGCGTGAGCCGCTCGGATAGGCGGCGACATCTTCGGCCATCTCACCGCGAATGTGCGTGTGCACAGTGTAAAGATGCCGCGCCGCGGCCATCGCCTGGCCGAGCGAGCCGAACACCATCGCAAGCACGATGCGGAACGTGCTGTGAAAGCGCGCGATGGGCTGCGCCAGCAGGCTGGAGTGCTGTTGGAGGGCAGTGGCCACCCAGGGATGGGCGAGTTGCAGCAGGGCTGCCCGGGCCGCGCCCAGAAACAGCGCGGATTCGCGATTGATCCGCCAGCTCATCGACGCGGGGCCGAAGATGCCGGCGCGCGGGTCCACTGTGGCGCGCTCGATCGCGGCAATCAGGGCCTCGCTGTCGCTCCGCGAGACCAGCGATCCAGGATGGAGAGAGCTTTCCACGCTGGTTAGACGTTTTCCGTTACTCGGCTGCCGCTTTCAGCATTGCCTGCAGGCTGACGTCGACGTCGGCCTCGGTGGTCGCCCACGAGGATACGCTGATGCGCATGGCGGTATGCCCCTGCCATACAGTCGATCCGCACCAGCAGGTTCCCTCCTCCTGCAGCCGCGCCACGGTGCGCAAGGTTCGTTCTGCATTGCCGAACGAAACCAGCACCTGGTTGATGACCACGTCGTTCAAAATCTGGTGGCCGGCCGCGCGGAGGCCCGCGGCAAAACGGCGCGCGTGACTGGAGGTGCGCTCCACGATCTCCGCCATCCCCCGCACACCCAGAGACCGCAAACCGGCCCACAACTCCACACCCCGCGCCCGGCGTGAAAGTTCCGGATTGTAGTGCGACGGCTCGCGCTGTTCCCCCTGCATCAGGTACGCGGCCTGGATCGACATCGCGCTCTTCAGCGCCGCCGGTTCACGCACCAGCGCAATGCCGCAGTCGTAGCCGATGTTGGGCCACTTGTGGGCGTCCGTCGCCCAGGAGTCGGCCAGCTCGAATCCATGCACCAGGTGGCGGTATTGCCCCGAGACAGCCGCCCACAGGCCGAAAGCACCATCCACGTGAATCCAGGCTCCCGCGGCGCGGGCTTCAGGGCAGATGGCGCCTGCGGGATCGAATGCCCCGGTGTTCACGTTGCCGGCCTGCAGGCACAGGATGGTGCGGTCATTCAGATGCGGCAACGCATCGGCGCGCATCCGCCCCTGCCCGTCGACCGGGACGCGAACGACGCGAGTGCGGCCCAGCCCGACCATGCCCAGAGCCTTGATCAACGAGCTGTGGGCTTCCGCGCCGATCACCACAGTGAGGGGCGGCGCTCCGAACAGGCCGTCGTTCTCCACGTCCCACCCGGCTCGTTCCAGCAGCGCATGGCGGGCGGCAGCCAGGCCGCAGAAATTGGCCATGGTGGCCCCGGTAACCACCGCGCCGCCGCACCCTGGGGGAAGCGCGAGCATCTGGCGAACCCAGTCGAGCGCAGTTTCTTCAAGAGCAATGGCCACCGGCGACTGGACGCGCATGGCGGCGTTCTGATCCCACGCACTCACAAGCCATGCCGCCGCCAGCGCCGCAGGCACACAGCCGCCGTTCACGAACCCGAAGAAGCGGCCGCCGCTGTTGGCCACCGTGGCCGGTGAGCCAAGCCTGGCGAGGAGGTCGAGTACGGCTTCGGGACTTGCAGGCTCGTCAGGCAGAGGCCCGCACAACGCCTGGAGCGCCGCTACGGCGTCCGACGGCGGAGCAACCGGGCGTGTGTGCACGTTCTCCAGGTATTCGCGGGCGTGGCTCGCCGCCTTCTCCAGCACACCGGTGCGGGAAGATGGATGCCCATCCGGAGCCGCCTGCAAATGAATGTCGGATGAGGAAACAGGCATGGCTGAGTGTAGCACCGGGCCAATTCATGGCGCGGCTTTGCAGATGCCAGAAGAAGCGCTCCCTCGCTCTGCTCAGGATGACAATTTTTCAGAAGAATGAGAACCGTTTGCGGAACTGGCTGTCAGGCAATACCCTGCCCCACCTGGTCCGTTTCCTGTGCGGTGATTTGCCGCAATTCGCCGACGACCCGTTCGAGTTCGTCCACAATCCGATTTCTTCCCGCCTCTTTGAAAACCCCCAGGATCGTCTCGAAGTACCAGAGCTGGAGATCGCGGCTCCGCTTGAAGCGCCGCCAGATTTCCGGCCCGATCACGCGGTAATCCTCAAGAATGGTCCGCGCGTTGTATAGCTTGTCGGCGGCCGAGATCAGGCGAACGTCTGCGGGTTCGTGGCGAACGCGGTCGATATAACCCTGCTTGCGCTGCTCCCAGGGTTCCTTGGCATCGGGATCCTCGACCAGGGTATCGGAGAGGCCCTCGACCATGCGCGCCACGTTCGCGCCGAAGTTCTGGCGGATGTCTTCGAGGCGCGCGGCGCCACCGTGATCCTCCACGGCATCGTGGAGCAGCGCAGCAACCACCATGTCCTCCGTGACCGGAAAATCGGCGAGGCCGGCTTCGCCCATCACCAGCGACGCCACGCCGAACAGGTGCGCCAGGTACGGAATGCCGGTGCCTTTGCGGCGCTCGATGTGGAGATGACGCGCGTAGTCGACGGCCTGCGTCAGGCGTTCGGTGAAGTGGAGCGGATGGAGCGCGCCTACGTGGTTTGCTTTCTGGTCTTCCATTCTTTGGTCAATTCTCGTCGGCGCCCCGCGAGGTTGTCTATTCGCATTGCGGGATGAAAAGCTATCGCCGTAGCTTCCCATACAGCGCGTGCTTTACAATGCGATGCCATCCAACGATTCTCCTCTTTCCCCGGAGGCTCTGGTGTCCGCTCCCGATATTGTCTGGAAAGACGGCAAGTTTGGCCAAACCTCGCGACGTGATTCGTGGTGGCTTTCACCCGCCGCGATTCTGATCGGCCTTTGCGCGTTTCTGGTGTACGCCAATTGGGCGGCGTGGCAGAACGCGCACTACTGGTACGGCCCTTACCTGTCGCCGTTCTACTCGCCGGAATTGTTCGGCAGCTCGCCCCATGCGCTGTTCGGCCCCAAGCCGGGCTGGTATCCGCGCTTTCTTCCCTTCTCCCCTGCCCTGCTCATTCTCTGGGTCCCCGGCCTGTTCCGCCTCACCTGCTACTACTACCGGGGAGCGTATTACAAGTCGTTCTGGGCCGATCCGCCGGCGTGCGCGGTGGGCGAGCCGCGCAAGACCTATTGGGGCGAACGCACCTTCCCGCTCATCATGCAGAATTTTCATCGGGTTTTCCTGCGGCTCTCCTACATCGTGTGGGGGTTCCTCGCCTACGATGCGATACGCGCCTTCTTCTTCCCCAATGGATTTGGAATCGGGATCGGAACCCTGGTGCTGGTGATCAATGTCGTACTTCTCGGCGGATATGTGTTCGGCTGCCATGCCTTCCGTCACCTCGTGGGAGGCACGTTCGACCGCATATCGGAGCACCCAATTCGCAGCCGTCTCTACCAGTGGGTGACCTGGCTGAATGCCAACCACAAGAAATGGGCCTGGGCGAGCCTGCTGTGGGTGGGGTTCTCCGACATCTATATTCGGCTTTGCTCGATGGGCATCTGGCACGATTGGAGAATCGTATAGATGCCCGAATTCCAGCGGTTTTCTTACGATGTGTTAGTGATCGGCGCGGGCGGAGCGGGCCTCCGCGCCGCCATTGAAGCGGCCGCCCATGGCGCCACCGTGGGCGTAGTCTGCAAGTCGCTGCTCGGCAAAGCCCACACTGTGATGGCCGAAGGCGGCATTGCCGCCGCCCTGGCCAACGTGGACGATCGCGACAACTGGCGCGTGCATTTCGCCGACACCATGCGCGGCGGACAGTACCTTAACAACTGGCGAATGGCCGAGTTGCACGCCAGGGAAGCCCCGGAATGCGTGCGCGAGCTGGAGGCATGGGGCGCGCTGTTCGATCGCACCGCCGACGGCCGCATCCTGCAGCGCAACTTCGGCGGGCACCGGTATCCACGCCTGGCGCACGTGGGCGACCGCACCGGTCTGGAGATGATCCGCACCCTCCAGGACCACGGCATTCACCAGGGGATGGAAGTGCATATGGAGTGCACGGTGCTTGGCCTGCTGATGGACGGCGGACGAGTCGCCGGGGCATGCGGATACGATCGCGAGCGCGGCCGATTTCTTTTGTGGCAGGCAAAGGCCGTGGTGCTGGCCACTGGCGGCATCGGGCGCGCCTTCAAGATCACCAGCAACAGTTGGGAATACACCGGCGACGGGCTGGCGCTCGCATACAACGTAGGCGCCGAGCTTCAGGACATGGAATTCGTGCAGTTTCATCCCACTGGCATGGTGTGGCCCATCAGCGTGCGCGGCATCCTGGTCACCGAGGGCGTGCGCGGCGAGGGCGGCGTGCTGCGCAATAGCGAAGCGCGCCGCTTCATGTTCGATGACATTCCCGACAACTACAAGGAACAGACGGCCGACACCGAAGAAGAGGGCTGGCGCTACACGCAGGGCGATAAAAATGCCCGCCGGCCGCCGGAACTCCTTACCCGCGATCATGTGGCCCGCTGCATCAACCGTGAAGTGAAGGCGGGCCGTGGATCGCCGCACGGAGGAGTCTTCCTGGACATTTCGTGGATCAAGGAGCGCCTGCCCAAGGCGGCCGAACATATCAAGCGCAAGCTGCCCAGCATGTACCACCAGTTCAAGCAGCTTGCCGATCTCGACATCACCAAAGAACCAATGGAGGTCGGTCCCACCACGCACTACATGATGGGCGGGGTGCGCGTCGACGGCGATTCGCAGATGTCGACCGTACCCGGACTGTTCGCCGCCGGCGAGGTGGCCGCGGGGCTGCATGGCGCGAACCGGCTGGGCGGGAATTCGCTTTCTGACCTGCTGGTGTTCGGTAAGCGCGCGGGGCAATATGCCGCGGAGTTTGCCAGGGGCAACGGACCGGCGGTCGTGAATGAGGCGGAACTTCAGCAGGCGGCGACCGCCGCGCTGGCTCCGTTCGAGCGCGGACCGTTGGCGGAAAACCCATACCAGGTTCAATACGACCTGCAGGAGACGATGCAGGGCCTGGTGGGCATTGTCCGTCTCGAAAGCGAAATGCAGCAGGCGCTCCAGGAGATCGCACAACTGCGCGCGCGCGCGGGGCGGGCAGGCATCGGCGGCAATCGAGAGTACAACAACGGCTGGCACACATCCATCGACATCGGCAACATGATCATCGTGTCGGAAGCCGTTACCCGGGCCGCATTGCTGAGAAAGGAGAGCCGCGGCGCGCAGTTCCGCGAAGACTTCCCCGACAAGGACCCGGAATGGGGGAAATACAACATCGTCATCCGGCGCGGCCAGGGCGGCGACATGGTTGTGGAGAAGAGGGCGATAGCGGCGATGCCCGATGAATTGAACGCGATAGTGAATGAGATGAAATGACTTTTTAGTCAGCTTTTTCCAGGTCGGGAGGCAAACGATGGGCAAACCGGCGACATTTCGCATCTGGCGCGGAGACCCTGGCGGCGGGGGATTGCAGGATTACGCCACTACGGTCGAAGAGGGCATGGTGGTGCTCGATGCCGTGCACCACATCCAGGCACAGCAGGCGCCGGACCTGGCCGTGCGCTGGAATTGCAAAGCCGGCAAGTGCGGCTCCTGCTCGGCGGAGATCAATGGCATGCCCAGGCTCATGTGCATGACGCGGCTGAGCGATCTCAATATGGATGCGCCCGTCACCGTCGAGCCCATGCACGCGTTCCCGGTGATCCGCGACCTGGTAACCGATGTTTCGTGGAATTTTAAGGCGAAGATGACCATCAAGAAATTCCATCCCCGCCTGCCCGACGCTCCCGACGGCACCTGGCGCATCCAGCAGGCCGATGTGGATCGCGTCCAGGAATTCCGCAAATGTATCGAGTGCTTCCTGTGTCAGGACGTGTGCCATGTCCTGCGCGAACACCACAAGCATGAGGAATTCATCGGGCCGCGGCTGCTGGTGTATGCGGCCGCCTTGGAAATGCATCCGCTCGACACCGAGGACCGGGTAAGCGATCTGCGCCACCAGCACAACATCGGTTATTGCAACATCACTACCTGCTGCCGCCAGGTGTGCCCGGAGTCGATCACCATCACCGAGAACGCCATCATTCCGCTCAAAGAGCGGGTCGTCGACCGTTACTTCGACCCGATCAGGAGCCTCTTCCACATCCTCTGATGATGTTTGCCAGGCCGCGCTCTGAGTTGATGTGTCCGCACGATCGCTCTGAAACAGGTTTGACCTTCCAAACTGTCTCACTCAAAGGGCTCACTCAAGTCCTGTAAAGCCCTTCACCAAAATAATTCCTGTAAGCGTATTGTCTTCTGCGGCTTGCCCCAACACCCATTTTGCAGATCAATTCCCCGCATTCCGCTATCCTGACAGTGAACTCGCAATCTCGCAAAGAAGAGCCTTCGATCGCCCGGTCGGCTCTCCCTGTAAGCACCGCCGTTTGATGACTTTGAGGTTCACGGTTCTGAAAAGGCGGTCTTTACGGGTGAACCGCGCCGGCAACCCGCTTTACGAGTGCCAACTTACCGAAAACACCGGGGGAGGGGGAGAGGGGGAGGGAGACACGGCACAGGACCATGAAACGGCCGTCATCCTGAGCGAAATTTGGCGCATTCTTGCGCCAAATGAAGCGAAGGATCTGTGGTTGCTTTTAGTTCTTTGTACAAGAAATCAATGACTCAGGGGACTAGCGAGGCGGTGCGTCGTGGGCATCGAAGGCGACGAGCACCTGCTCCACTTCCTCCCAGCGGTATGCCGGGTTCTGCAGCAGGCGCACGCAGCGGTTCCAGCGGAGAATGGCGTCGTCGTTGCCTGACGGACGGATCCGCTCCGCCTGGGCGAACAGGCGCAGAGCCTCCTCGAAGAGCGCCAGCACGGGCGCCAGCGGGCTGCCCGCATTCAACTGGGCTTTCGCGCGGCGCTCGCACAGAATCCCGTTGTAGTAGAGGCGCTCATACTCATCCTCGAGCTGGTCAAAGATCCGTTCGGTCTCGCGGTATCGATCGGAGCCCCGGCCGGTGAACTGGTCAGTCAGCGCCAGTCCCAGCAAACGCAGCGCAAGCTGGTGATCCGGTTCGATGGCCAGGATGTCGCGACAGATCGACTCGGCTTCTTCCGGCTCGTTGAGGGAGCGATAGAGCTCCGCCTTGGATATGGCCTCGGGAATTCCGGGCGTGGAGATGTGCTTCAGTTGATAATCCATTGGACCTCGCCTGGATGCGCCGGCAGCTTGAGGATGAAATCCAAGGGGAAACCTGGGGCCCGCGCTCCTGACCCGCCATTATGCTTCTTTTTGTAAGAATTCGTCCATATCCTGGTCTTGCCGCCTGCCCCAGCCCCCCGGTTTTTGGCCCTTGGAACTACGCCCGAAATTCATATCCGCCCCGGTGTATCCAAACCGGCCCGGTGTAATCTTAAGGGGAAAGCGGCTTCAGGAGGCTTCCCCATGGCAACCGCGGCAATCACATCGACGGAGCAATACCTCGGCAATGCGGCTGAGGATCTGCTGGGTTTCAGCAACCCGAAAATTTCTAAAGAGCGCCTTCATGTTCCAGGCCCCGATTTTGTGGATCGCATCTTCACGCAGTCAGATCGCAACCCGCGGGTGCTCGCGAATCTTCAGCGCCTCTTTAGCCACGGTCGCCTGGCTCGCACCGGATATCTCTCGATCCTGCCTGTCGACCAGGGGATCGAGCACTCCGCCGGGGCCAGCTTCGCCAAGAATCCCGACTACTTCGACGCCGGAAATATCGTGAAATTGGCCGTCGAGGCCGGTTGCAACGCCGTTGCCTCCACGTTCGGCGTGCTGGGTATCGTGGCGCGAAAGTACGCGCATCATATTCCATTCATCGTCAAGATCAATCACAACGAGCTGCTCACCTATCCCAACAAGTTCGACCAGATCCTGTTCGGCACCGTGAAGGAAGCCTGGGATATGGGCGCCGCAGCGGTGGGCGCCACCATATATTTCGGGTCAGATGAGGGCGACCGCCAGCTGATCGAAATCGCCCAGTGCTTTGCCCACGCCCACGAACTGGGCATGGCCACGGTGTTGTGGTGCTACCTGCGGAACCCGGCCTTCAAGAAGGACAAGGATTATCATCTCTCCGCGGACCTGACCGGCCAGGCGAACCACCTCGGCGTCACCATCCAGGCCGACATCATCAAGCAGAAACTTCCGGAGAACAACGGCGGCTACCTGGCGCTGAACACGGGCGACTCTTCCTACGGCAAGCTGGATAAGCGCATCTACACCGAGCTGACCAGCGATCATCCCATCGATCTGTGCCGCTACCAGGTGGCCAACTGCTACATGGGCCGCGCGGGGCTGATCAACAGCGGCGGCGCGTCGGGCAAAGACGACTTCGCCGAGGCCGTCAAGACGGCAGTGATCAACAAGCGCGCTGGCGGCATGGGACTGATCTCCGGGCGCAAAGCTTTTCAACGGCCGATGGAAGAAGGCATCCAGCTGTTCCACGCCATCCAGGACGTCTACGCCGATTCCAGGATCACGGTGGCGTAGGCGAGGTTAGCTATTTCGCCGTAAGCGTGATAACGCTCCCCTGGGTTATCGAAGTTCCACCCGCGGCGCTGGTTGCCGTCACGGTGATGGCGTACGTGCCTGACGGGGTCGTCCCGGCGGCGGATGGCGCGGAGTGGGATGTGAGCGCATTCTCAGTGCACCCGGAAAGTACGTGAATCGCAGCCAGAACGAGCAACGCCCTGGCGAATTTCGCGCGCCCCTTCCCCAGGCCGGCTAGCACCAACCACATGCAGGGAGCCGCGAGTCCGGCAAGCGGGCCTGGACCAGCCACCGAAGCGAGCACCAGCCCGATGTTTTTGAAATGGCTGAAGATTTTGAATTGTCCGGGAGCCTGCGCCTGCACTGTGACGGAAGTCATCTAATTGGGTGGACAAAGGCAGGAAATGAAATAGACAAACCACGAAAATCCGCCCGATGATGGAGAAGCAATGCCCATCTAGCTTAGGAACTTACAGAATTGAACCATCTGTTGACGTAGAGCAAACATTCAGCCGTCCCATTATGCTTATATAAAAGCCACCCATTTCCATGGGAAGGGTAACCCTACCGGCAACAGCTCCTCAGGGGCCTCAGCACTCATCGTCCGGCACGAGGTATCTATGCGCATCAAGCTGACTCTAGGTTTAGTGTTGTTTTTTGGAACCGGGCTGGGGCTCGGGCAGGTCAGGCCCGCCGGCTTTCAGAGGACCGTTCCCCTGAAACTTGGGGTTGGCTATTCCAATTTCGATTCCGACTGGAACGGCCGTGTCGCAGGACCGTCGCTTTGGCTGGATTGGAATTTGAGCCAGGCGCCGGGACTCCTGAACAAAATTGCCCTTGAGGCCGAGGGCCGCCATCTCGGTGAGAACAACAAGGGCTTCCAGTTGCGTTATAACACCTTCGCGGGAGGACCGATCTATAACTTCAGCGTCCGGCACGACCGCTGGCTCCGGCCTTATGCCGGGTTTCTGCTGGGATATGGGGCGTTCAGTTTCTCGCCCTCCGTGTCCGGGTATTCCCACGATTCGCGCACCATCTATACGCCCATGGGCGGAGCCGAATTCCCGCTGGCGGCACGGCTGAAGCTGCGCGCCGGTTACGAGTATCAGTATTGGCCCAGCCTCTTCCATGGCCACGCGCTCAATCCCAACGGATTGACCATAGGAACCTCATACGATTTCGGCGCGAAGACGTCGCGGGAGTAACTGATCAGGTTGAGAGTCCTGCCTGCGCCTTTGCTCGGCACATATCTCTTTTTGCCCACACCGCGCAAGCAATCGGAAACACACACCGACCGAGCGTCTCCTAAAAGATTTCGGGGGGCTTAGTCTTTACTCGGTGACCTTCGAGGTAGAAGAATCAACCACTTCTGCCACTTTGGTAATGGGCCGAACTCTAGCCGCTGAGAACTTGTCCTGATAGTCTGTCACACAGGTCACCCTTTATATCAGGCCAGCAAGAGCAGGAAATTTATCGCGTGTTTATTTGGCGCGTATCTATTTGCTTGAACATGGTTTGGCCCGCTGAACCGCATCGGATCCGGCGCCTCTTTGTGCAAACGACTTGACGCCCGGAATGATCGGAACTACAAGCAATCTCACGGCCTTTTCAACTCACTTCGTCGATCCAAATGGGGAGGATCTGATGCCCGACTCTCGCTGGCAGGTAGTTCACATCGTCGCAAACCATGAGAAACGGGTCGCGCAACACTTCTCTTCCCGCATGGTGGATTACTATTTGCCGCTGTATTCGGAGCGTTCCCGGCGTACTGATCGAGCCGTACTCCTGGAGCGGCCGCTGTTCACCGGTTATATCTTCGTACGCCCATCCACCTCCGGGCGCCTACCCATCATCTCGACTCCTGGAGTTCTGCGTTTACTGGGCGAAAGCGATAAGCAGACGGTGAGCGAACTGGAAATCAATGCCATTCGCGAGGGCCTGGCGAAGGGTTACCAATTACGTCCTCACCCTGCGATGGCGGTGGGAACCCCGGTGCGTGTGTGCCACGGTGTTTTCTACGGCGTAACCGGCATCGTCACCGAACTCCGGCGCAAGTGTAACGTTGTGGTTCGGCTAACGGCCGTTGACCAGTGTTTTTCATTGGAGCTGCCTGGCGAGGAGTTGGAACTGGTGGACACCCGCGCCGCTCAAACCCCTCGAATCCTCACGCCGGCTATGTCCGCGGCCTGATCGGATATCAGGACGGTTATTTGCTGCTGAATGCCTGTTGGCCGGTTAGGAAGGACCAGAACCCGGCTCCCCGCCAGGTTCTCGATTAGTCCTTAGGGTTATGTGCGCCGTCCACACCCTAAGTCAATAACAGGCTATGCGCGCTATTCGCACACGGACAAATTGGCCAGACTAGCTCGTCGCTGTTTGCGGTAGCGCAAACTACAAACCGTAAGACATATGTTGTTCATCCCATTTTGCAGGCAGTTCTGTAGCGTTGGATAAGTTATAGAAACAAAGGCATTAATACCAATTCGTAATCTTGCCTAAGCGGGCCTATTCTGACTCGATCATTCCATTTGCATTACTTTTTTGGCTTGCCCTTGAAGACAATGCCTGCTAGATTAAGGCTACTTTTTGCCATGTAGCAAAAGGTAAGTTTCCTCCGGGCAGTTAGCTTCGACTGTCCAGCATTACCTGTTCGTCTATTGCGAAAGATCAAGGCAACACAGCGTTCGCGTGCGTGTTGCCAGGCGGATCCGGAGAATGGAACCGAGGGGGGCGAAGCCTGCCCTGGAACGCATCCGACAGCCGCATTGATCCAAGAAACAGATTCGGGAACCACTCCCGACTCGGTCTGAATCCCCCATTTACATCGCTGCAGCCACCCCTGGTCGGGTTCCCCGCCTTGTAATTCCCACACCGAGGATCGTTATGGCCATCCTGAAACCGCGCTCGCGCTCCATCAGCATTCGCCTTTCAGAGGAAGAATTCCTGACTTTGAAACAACTTTGTTCGGTTACGGGCGCACGCAGCGTTTCTGATCTGACGCGAGATGCAATGCGCATGATTCTCAACGGCGCGAGTCGCGACGATGTGATTACTCTCCGTCTGGATGAGCTCCGTACGCAATTGAAACATCTCGATCGGAAAATCGATGGATTAGCGTCGGTTCCCCGTGATTAACCCGACGGTGATGGAATGCTGCGATCCGCGTCCATGCATGTCGGTCCCGTATCCCTTCTCTAACCAAGCCGGCCAAACGCCGGTTAACCCACTTACCATCCCTGGCCAAGAGGATAACCCTATGGTGATAGCGACGAATTCGCCTCGGCAATGCACACTTACACGGCAGGCGGGAAAGTCTTTCCCTGTCCTTCGCGCATGGCAGCGATATGCGGTGTTGTCATGTGTCATGGTTGCCATCGGTTCTGCGATGGCCCTCGCACAAGATTCAAAGGTCGGCTTGCACTCCGTGACCGCGGCGGAACAAGCGGCACTGTCGATCGGGCCCGGGGACTTGCTCGACCTTTCGGTTTATCACGTCCCCGAGTTGCTCTTGAAAGTTCGGGTGGATACGAACGGCGTTGTCAGCCTTCCGTTGATTGGAGACATGAAACTCTCCGGAATCACCGTGCGTGATGCACAACTTCGGATAGCCAACAAGCTGGTCGCCCTCGAACTGGTCAAGCAACCGCAGGTGTCGCTCTTTGTCGAAGAGTTTGCCACCCAGGGAATCACGGTCTACGGGGAGGTCAGTACTCCGGGGATCTATCCGCTGCTGGGACCGCATACCGTCTATGACGCGATCTCCGCCGCGGGCGGTTTGACCATGAAGGCGGGACGCACGGTCACCATCATGCACGCCGGTGAATCACGCTCGGAAGAGGTTATCGATCTTCCTGCCGATGGGACGCCGGGAAAATCCGACGTGATGCTCTCTCCGGGAGACACGGTGGTGGTCTCGAAGACCGGTGTTGTCTACGTGCTTGGAGAAGTCAACAAGCCCGGCGCCTTTCTGATGGAGAACAACACCTCTATGTCTGTTCTGAAGGCCGTCGCACTGGCCGGGAGTCCGACCAAGGTGGCCTCGTTGAAACATGTGTACATCATCAGGAAAGGCAACGACGGGACAACCGAGATGGAAGTGCGTCTCGACCGGTTGAGCCACAGCGTTCCCGATGTTCAGCTTCATGCCGAAGACATCGTCTTTGTGCCTCTCAGCAATATGAAGAATTACGCAACTTTCGGGCTGCAAGGAGCAATCCAAGCCGCCGTTTACTCACTCTATGCATTCCAAATGCACAACTGACCGGAACCTTCCGACGCCAGGAGAATAGTGTTATGAGCAATACATCGCTGGATCGCCCCCGTCGCGAACACGCGAATCTGACGCGTGTGGTGGAAGCGTATCCGAACATCACCTCAGATGAAATCACGCTTCAGGATTTGTTCAGAGTTCTAAGACGCAGGCGGCGTGTCATTTTCGTTTCGGTGATCGCGGTCTTTCTGGCTGGCGTGTTGTACTGCGTTCTGCGAGCCCGCCGCTACGATGCTGTCGCCGACCTGGCGATCAACCCCGAAGGCTCGAATTCGCTCGATATGGGCGAGATCACGGCCAATCTCGGCGCCGGCGGTCTGGGCTTCGAAGAAAAGCTGGGAACACAGGTCCGGATCCTCAAGAGCAAGAGCCTCGCCTGGTCCGTTGTCGAGGAGCTTCGTCTTGACAAGGACCCCACGCTCACCAGGACCAACGAGCGGTTTCACATCGGTCCGCGGGCATGCGCGCCATCCTATCAGAGCACCGATCAGATTGGAGCCGAATGCCGGGACGTGATCCTCGATAGTTTTGCAAAGGCGCTGACCGTCGAGAGCATCCCGCGAACCCAAGCCGTCGAGATTACCTTCCGCAGCACCAATCCGCCGCTGGCGCGAGAGGTAGTCAATCACCTGGCTTCGGCGTACACACGGCGTACGTTCATGACGCGTTACGACGACACCATGAAGGCGTCCGACTGGCTTCAAGGGCAGCTGGGCCAGATTAAGGCCGCCGCCGAAGATTCGCAGGCCAGGTTATCCAAGTTCCAAAGAGACACCGGGATCTTTGGCACCGACGAAAACGACAACCTTGTCCTTTCCAAACTGGACGACGTAGGCAAGGAGCTGACCGACGCCGAGGCCGACCGCATCCTGAAAGAAGCACAGTATCGGATCGCGCTTTCCGGCAACCCGGAATTGATCGGAACGATTGTTCCGGATAGTGTTCTCCCGGTTCTTCGCGGGCAGGAAGCCGATTTGAAGAACAAGTTAGCCCAGGCGAATTCCGAATACGGACCCAATTATCCGGCGGTTGTGCAGCTTCGCAACCAATTACAGCAGGTAGATACATCTCTTCAGAAGGAGACCGGAGATATTCAGGAGCGTTTCCGTACCGCCTACCAGATTTCGGCGGACACCGAAAAAGAGATGCGCGCCGCCTTCGACAAGCAGAAGCAGGTCGCCTATAACATGAGCGAGGGCTTGGACCAATACGGGATTCTCAAACGCGAGGTTGAGGCCAACAATGATCTCTACAACGATCTGCAAAAGCAACTAAAGGAAGCGGGAGTCCTGGTCAGTTTGCGGGCCGCTACTGTGGATGCGATCGATTTGGCAACTCTGCCCACGAAGACTGCCGAACCCAAGATTCCCTTGGTCCTGGCATTGAGCCTCATTTGTGGTTTTGGATTAGGCACGGGACTGGCGTTTGCGGCCGAGAACCTTGATGAGATCATCCGTGATCCGGACGAGTTCGATGCCCTCACGACAATTCCCTTGTTTGGCGTAATCCCCCATATCAAACCGGAACGCCGCAAAGCGAGTGATGCTGATGGGGTGCAACTCAGGGAAGGATCAGAGTCGGCGATTACGGTTCTGCAGCGCCCGCAATCGATGGAAGCCGAAGCGTTCCGCGCTTTGCGCACCTCGCTTCAACTGGCGTCTGCGGGCACACCGCCCAAGGTGGTATTGATATCGAGCACCCTTCCCGGCGAGGGCAAGACCACCGTCAGCCTGAATCTGGCGGCGGCGCTCAGTCATCAAGGCAAGCAAGTCCTGCTGGTAGACGGCGATCTGCGCGCCGGAACACTGGGCACGCAGATGAACATGGGGAGCACCACCGGACTGAGCGGGGCCCTGGCTGGCGCGGGACATTGGCGTGACGTCCTCCAAACGCCTCCGGGCGTACCGAATCTCTCCGTCATCCAAGCGGGAAAGCGCCCCCCGAATTCGGCCGAACTCCTGGGATCGCCCCAGATGCAACAGTTCCTCGAGGAATGGCGTGCCGATTATGACCACGTGATTATCGATAGCCCGCCCATCCTTCTGGTTACCGACGCTGTGCTGATCTCTCAGTGGGTCGACGTGGTTCTACTGGTATCGCGAATCGGCATCACTCCTCGATCCGCCTTCCGCCGGGCCACCGAGGTATTGCGCACCGCCAACTCGGAAATCACCGGGAGAATCGTGAACGACATTACCATATCCAGCAGCCGTTACGGCTATGGGTATGCCTACGGCTATGGATCCCAGTACGGCTCCAAAAACGGGTACTTCAAGGATGGGGCCTAGACAGCTCGTTATCGCGGCGCTGCGGAAGTGTTGCTCATCGCCATCATCACTGGGCGCAGGTTGGGCGGTCGAAGGAATCCAGGAATCCAACCCGCGCTCTGAGTACAGAAGTGAAACCATGAACCAGCGCCGCGTCGCCATTGTAACTTCCATCCATCCGGATTTCGACTCGCGCGTGTGGAAGCACGCGAAAGGGCTGGCTCGCGCCGGTTACGACGTGAATTTCGTTTGCCCATGGAAGATTAAGAGCGGTTCACAGTACGATGGAGTGAATTTTCACACTTTTGAACGTGTCACCAGTCGAGGTTTGCGGCCGTTTCAGATTCCGGGCCGCGTTCTGGATAAGCTTCTGCCTCTTCTCAAGCAAGTCCAATTGGTTCATTTCCATGATATCGACATCCTCCCCTGGATGACACTGCTCTCCTTCTTCAAGCCGGTCGTTTACGATGTCCACGAAAACTACCCCGAAGAAATGATGGTTCGTGAATGGATTCCCAAGCCTTTCCGTCATGTCCTGCGGTTCGGAGTCTACTGGGTTCAACTTATTTGCTCGATGAAGATACGCAATGTCGTACTCGTCGCACCATCCTATGATTCAGGGTTCACCAGCGATTACCTGAGACGGATCTACTTTCGCAACCTAGCCACCCTGGAGTTGACGAAGCATGTCGCGCCGGACTACCTTACGCGCCCGCCGGCAGTCATCTTCACCGGGTCACAATACCCGAACAATGGCAGCTTGCTCTACCTGGATATTGCGGAGATATGCAAGCGGTCAGACCCCGAACTCCCGTTCTATGTTACCGACCGCTTCGCCAGCAGCGCCTTCAGGGCGCGGGTGCTCGGGATGATTGAACAAAGGCAGTTGACCAATATCCGCCTCCTACCCAACGTGAAGCCACACGAACTAATGCGGATGTTGAATCGGGCGACGGTGGCCGTTTCTCCATCGTTGCGCGTCCCGCAACAAATCAAAGGATTCCACACGAAGTTATACGAGTACATGGCGGCAGGCCTTCCCGTTGTGGCCAGCGACCTGCCTCATGAATCTGAGCTGATTACGAAAAGCAACTGCGGAATTCTGGCTCTCCCGGAGGAGCCAGCGAGCTTTGCCGAGGCAATTCTCAAGCTGGCGCATGATCGCCGGCACGCCTTCGAATTGGGCAAAAATGGACAAGCTGCTTTCACAAATTACTATTCGTGGGAGAGCGAGTTGCCCAAGCTCCTGGATTTTTATGATTTCATTCTTGCGGGCTGAACTAAGTTATTGTCTGAATGCTTAAACAGAGTTACGATTTCCGGCCGCAACGAATGCCATCTCCAGAGAATAAATCTTCACGGAAAGAAGCTGCGGTGCCTGTGATCAAGCAAAACGCGATTCGGCATGAGCAACTCGACGGATTGCGGGGCATGGCGGCTTTCGTCGTATTCCTGTTTCACGCCGTCATGATGGCGCCCTCTAACTCTCGGGTGTTCCACGTTTTGACCAACCCGTTGGTCCGTCCGTTCTGGGACGGGCCGGGCGCCGTGATGTTGTTCTTTGTCCTGAGTGGTTTCGTGCTCACCCTCCCCTACGCTGCCAAGCGTGCCAGGAAGATTGAGCCTGTCCCTTTTCTTATCCGGCGCATAGCCCGCCTTTACCCCGCATACTGGGCCGCGCTGACTCTTGCTCTCATACTCCGATTCTTCGTTTTCAATCCTAGTGGCCTTTCGGGCCTGAGTCCGTGGATTAACTTGCATTGGAGTCAGCCGGTCGCCTGGTCATCCATCGTGAGTCACGCCTTTATGATCTCACCAGGCATTCAAGTCAATGATATCGATCCAGTGATCTGGAGCTTGATTATCGAGATGAAGATTTCTCTCGTGTTTCCACTCCTGATCGTGCTGGTAACGCGAACTTCACTGGTGTTATACGCCTTGGTTGCCATCGGCGCATCGATCGCACTTACAACCCCTCTCCACTTCGTGACCCACAGCAGTTCATCGTGGTCGAGGGCAGCGATCATGTTGCCCGCATTCCTACTTGGATCGTATCTTGCGCGCTACCGCAGCGAGTTGGTCGCCTGGCTTAGAACATCGCGGTGGATCAGAGTTTTAGTCGCGATTGCAGGAACGGCCCTCTATTCGATCGTCTGGATTACACCGATCGACAAGCAGAGCCTGGCACGGTGGGGTTGCGCTCTTGGTTCGGGCGCTTTCATTCTGCTCTTTCTGGCGTCTCCCCGGCTGGAAATGCTTGGTACGGCCCGCCCGATAAGGTTTGTCGGGAAGGTCTCGTACAGCTTCTATATGGTTCACCTCCCGATATTGCTTACGGTTGCGTCCCTGCTTTTCGTGCGCAGCCATTCACTTGTCCTGGTTGCCGTGACAAGTTTGATGATCAGTCTGCTCATTGCGTGGGCTATCTACAGGCTGGTCGAAGCCCCCGCGCATAACTGGGGTAAAAAGCTGGCCTCGGCTGCGAGCACATCGGAGCCCAAATTAAGCGTGGAGACCCTCGCCGGACAATAGCGACGAGTTCTCGCACTCGCATGAGAATGTTTCAGGGTCTGTTCAGGTTTATGAGAAAGATCGTATCAAGGGTGCTTCCCCGGAATCGATTCGCGCGAAATGCCTCGATCCTAGTGGGGGGGACGGCTCTGGCACAATTGCTTGGAGTTATCAGCGCGCCCATTTTAACCCGCATCTATCATCCCAGCGACTTCGGTGCGTTGCAGGTGTTCATTTCCGTTATGGCCTTGCTGATGGTCGCAGCATCGGGACGATACGAAATCGCGATGTTGCTGCCCGAAGACGACCAGAGCGCGATTGACCTTCTTGTGCTGTCGATGCTGTGCGTATGCTGCACAGCGGCGCTGTGTTTCGGAGTTGTCGCTATCTGCCACTACCGCTGGATTCTACCCTCGAGCATGCTTGCGCTCCGGGCATGGCTCTGGCTTCTTCCTCTCAGCGTTCTGGGAGGGGGCCTGTATCAGACTTTGAACTATTGGGCCATGCGACGTGACGACTACAAGCAGATTGCCAGGTCGAAGTTCACGCAAGCCGCGGCACAGGTAACAACTCAACTGGGCGCTGGCTTGGCCGTTCACGGGTCGTTTGGACTGCTGGTCGGCGACGCGGCCGGCCGGATGTGCGGGAGCGGGAGATTCCTTCACGACCTCTGGAGGGGCTACGCCGACAAGCTCAGAGCGGTCCAATTGCGACGCATGTTCCGGTTGGCCGTTCGATATCGAGAATACCCGCTGATATCGATGTGGGGAACGCTGATCAATATGTCGGGATTGGCCCTCCCCGCGCTATTTCTAGCGCAGTACTATGGTGCCCACGATACCGGTTGCTTCGGCTTGGTCAATCGCGTCTTCGGGGTGCCTGCAGGTCTGATTGGAATCAGCATTGCGCAAGTGTACATATCGGAAGCCGCCAAGCTATCGCGGTCAAACCCGCAGCGGCTTATGGATATCTTTCTCAAAACGACGCGCCATATGATCTACCTCGGCTTGGTGCCATGCGCCGTATTCGCCGCCCTCGCTCCATGGCTTTTCGAGCGCATATTCGGACATGGATGGCGCGAGGCAGGCGAGTACGCGCGGTATCTCGCTTTTATGTTCTATGCCAGCTTCATCAATTCGCCGGTCACTCAAACTCTGAACATACTTGAACGCCAGTGGGCGCAGTTTGGCTGGGATATCTCCCGCCTGATCCTGACTGTCGGCGCCATTGCGATTCCCCACCTCCTCGGTTACGGCGCGAGAACGGCAGTCCTTGTATATGGGATTGCGATGACCATGATGTACGGCGTCCATTGGACACAATCTTATTTTGGAATCAACCGGTGTGTGCGCATGAGCGTTCCACCGCTGATCGGTACAGCACGCGCGTAAGCGCCTGGAGACGGCCATGTATGGATCAACAATAACGCGCCCCTGGTACCTGACTCCTGGAAGATCGATCGGATTGCGGTCGCTTCTGCGCACCAGTTTGCCGATCATGATTCTGCTTTTCTGCGCAGGGTTTAATTTTGCGTATGTGAATTGGGTCTCGCCCACATGGAGTTACATGGGACTCACTTACAAGTCCCCGAATCTGACTCTGCTTGCCCTCGGGTACGCGCTCGCTTTGCTAATCTGCGTGATCTCGCCCAGGCGCATTGCAAGGCCCAGTCATGTGATTTATTGGTTCTGCGTTTTCGCAGTATTTATTCCGGGGCTGTTCATCCCTCTGTACCTGCAGTTGGAGAACGGTTTTGAATTGCTTCTGCTTCAGTTGAGCCTTTCCGGCGGAATGCTCTTGATCGCGCTTTCCTATCGGCTTCCGCGCTTCAGAGTTCGTCCTTACCCGGTAGATAAGCGATTGTTCTGGCTTTTCTTCGGCGTTTTGTATTTAGTGGGCAACTTCGCGTTGGTGTATACCTTCAGGGATATGATGCACCTGGTTTCGTTTAATGATGTCTATTCGGTCCGAACCCCGGCGAAGCAATTGCTGGAGAATAGTCCCGGGATTGCATATGTTTCTCAGTGCCTCGCAAGCGTCATGAATCCGCTTCTCATGGGCTATGGACTCGCATTCCGCCGCCGAACCTTTTTCATTGTCGGGGCGCTGGGCGAAGTACTTCTCTATTCGACCGCCGCGGTGAAACTGCAAATCGTTTCTCCTCTGGTGGTGCTCCTCCTCTACTTCTCTCTGAAGAAGGACCGGGGCGGGTGGGTTTCAATGGTGGCTACGGTCTTCACGGCAATGTTCTTTATTCTAGCGACGATCGCCATTGGGGTCGAGCCTGGCCCGGTTTTCAACTTCGCATTCCTTTTCCTGGTGCGAATGTTTACGATCCCCGGTTCGGAGATGGGTCAATATCAGCACTTCTTTCAGACCATGCCGCATACCTACCTTGCCCATGTTGGGGTAATCAGCCGGTTTGTATCGAACCCCTATGACTTACCGATGGGCGAGGAAGTCAGCAGTTTTTACGGGCTAACCGGCAAGTATGGACTTACAAACGCGAATGCGAGTTTTTTTGCAATGGATGGGATCGGCGGATTCGGACTGCCCGGAATTATATTAATGGCGCTCCTCTGCGCACTTGTGTTCTGGATCGTCGATAGCTGCGCCCGAGACTTCGAGTTGAAGTTCTCAGTTCCTGTCCTGGCGATGGTAATCATGTCCCTGACCAATGTCTCGCTGTTTACTACGCTGCTTGGAAACGGCTTGATTGCATGGATGCTCTTGTTTCTTCTCATGCCGCGAGACGCGCGAAAACCCAAGGTGATCGTGAGATACGAGCCCGCAGGCCAGGTCCTCGACCCCGAGCCCGAGCCTCACATTGTGTAGCTGAACACGGACGAGCCGGCAATGAAATATATCTTTCCGTCTCGCATGGCAAACCCGCCAGTGATTTCCGCGGGCGAGCGCGCAACCAATTGAATCTTGGAAGTAGCGGGACTGATCATAAAGATGCCTTCCTTGGCGAGTCCCCAGATATTTCCGGAACGGTCGAAAGCAACACTGTCGTAGAGCGGCTGCGAAAATGGTATAGGTTGCCGCTTGCTTACCGCCTTAGTGCTGGGATCGAATTCGAAGAAGACATTATCGGCGAATCCGTAGATATGATCATTCGGCGCAACGATCAAATCGAGCACCGCCGCCTTGCCCGGAACTGGCACGACTTCGAAGTCCTCTTTGCCGGTGGTGGTATTCCAGGCGAAGATACATGCCGAAGTCTGGGTTGGATGGCTGCCGGAGCCGCCGTGGATGGTGGTACCGCCCAGAATCAAATCATGCCACACAGCGAGAGAATCGACGCTTTGGTCATGCACGACCGGATAGAGTATGGAGGCGTCGGTTTCGGGAACAAACTTGAGAAGCGGACTTTCCAATTGTCCGTAGGTTGCAATGGATCCAATGTAGATCGCATGATCCGGTCCTTCGACCATGGACATGGGGCGCCACGCCGCGGCAATGCCTTTGGGTGCGTACATAACCGGATTGCCGCCGGAATCCGGCGGACCAGGATGGAACGGCGCGGCCGGGTAGTAGGACATGATGGGCGCCTGGCCTGCATAGGCTGCCATCAACAACCTTCCGCTGTGATCGAGGAACGAATAAATCTCACCCGCGCCGAGGTCGCCGATCTCGGATACGGAATGATGAGCGAGATCGAACTGCACAAGGTGAATGGGCAATACGGAACTTCCGAACAGGACATCGTCGGGCCCGAAAGCAATTCGGAAAAGCCCGAGTTTCTGGCCCGCATAGCGCACTTCATGATCAACCTCGTCGCTCGCGCCCGGGTGGGCAAGCTTCAAACTGAGATGACCATGTTCTCCCGTCAATGCAGGAAGGCGGCCATCGGGAAGGGTCACCACGCGTTCTTGAGGACGTACGGAGCCGGTGATTTCCGTAGCCGTCCAGTGGTTGCATCGAAACACGCGCGCGTTAACCGAGGCGTAGATGTTCCCATCCTGGCCGCGGTAGACCTTGGCAATAGTGGCTGTCTGAGCATCTGCCGGCAGAATTTCCCGGCGCTGCCCGGTAGCAATTTCGTAGACAGCAACATTCGCCTTGCCGGAACCAATGCCGACGTAAAGGAAACCGTCGTTGCCGCCGACGATATACCGAGCATATTGTTCGGTGGGGTCCAAGCGTCCCAGATCCTCGATCGCGCCGGTCTGGGGAGTGTACCGGACCAGTCTCGCGCTGGGGTAAGTGGCTCCGTAGAGCCGGCCGTCGGAACCGAACGTAGTATCGAATATCCATTCTTCGGTCGGTGCGGGGCGTCCGAGATCCACCAGCGCGCCGCGCTTCGTGTCGAGCTTGACAAAATGCGCTTTCGGCGCGGTACCCATATAAATGTTGCCGTCCGGTCCGGCAACAAGACCATAAGCCGAGGACTCTCCGGGAATGGGATTCGTAAACACCGCCGAGTTTCCTGTATCGGGATCGACGGATAGGACGTCGAATGTATTCTGATTGTAGGTATAACTGACATACAGCCTTTCGTTGCCGGGTACGGGTCCGGGACCGACCACGGTAGCGGAGGCGCCTCCGATGCCGTGATAATCGGCGATCAACTCGAATCTTCCCTGTGCTTGTGCGAGAGACAGCATAGCGGGCAAGCACAGCGCGGTAAACTTCAGACCTCTCATGCGATGAATCCTGTCGGTCCGCGACATTATAGCCGGGCAAACGGGCAACGACAAAAGATGGGTTGTAACCAGTGAAGCGCTTTTTGAATTCTGTCCGCAACCTGTTGCTGTTTAGGGTCCGATATCCCTGGGTTCGGTATGGCAAGAATGTGCATGTTCAGTGGTCCGCTATCTTCACTTCGCCGAACCGGAAGGTGTGGATAGGAAACAATGTTGGAATCGGCCCGCATTGCGTAATCATGAGCGATCTTGTTATCGGCAATGATGTTCTGATCGCGCCCCATGTCGCCCTGCTGTCCCGGCATGATCACACCACTGACTTAGTCGGCACATCAATGTTTCAAGGACCACGTGCCGACCGCGGCGAAATCGTTATTGAAGAGGATGTGTGGATCGGCTTTGGAGCGATCATCCTTTCAGGGGTCCGCATCGGCCGCGGAAGCATCATCGCCGCCGGAGCTGTGGTAGTGAAGGACGTCCCCCGGTATAGCATCCTCCTCCCCAAGCAGGAACATATCCTGAAACCCCGGTTCACCTCGCAGCAGATTGATTTGCATGAAGCCGGATTGCATCATGCCGGAGTCATATCCAAAGGTGCATAAGGAATCGATGCATCGAACTACAACCGCGTAGAGGATACGTCAATCCGGGCGCGGACGAATCATTGGCGAGGGTTCGCCGGGTATCGTCGGCCCAAGGTTTGCAGTCTATGAGAAAACTCTTCGGTTTCGCAGTTTCCGGAACAACAATTGTTCTCGCCGCGATGGGATTGGCCTCCGCCCAAGCGCCAATGAGCATGCCCTCCGCACCGGTGGGAGGAGGCTCCGGGCAGAAGGCGCGGAACCTGTCGCAATCGACCGTCTACGCACCATCTGATATCGCAGCCTCAGGCGCGCAGGATGAGCGCCGGTCGCGCGGACGGCAGGGCAACTTGCTCAGCGCTTCCTCCGGGATGGGGCAACCATTAGCGGAAGGCCAGCTCAACCTGCCCCGCCTCTGTTTCCAGCCGGGAGTTGGCTGGACCACGGCGCCCACAGCAGCATTTATGCGCAACGATGGGTCGACTCAAAACGCCGGGCCGATTCAGAACGATGGCTCGAAGGGCAAAGCTTCAGGCGAAGGCGCCGCCGGCGCGAAACCCGGCCTGCAGATACGCCACGGAGTTACGGGCTTTGGGGCGCTGCATCCATCCTCGGAATGTCCGCCCATGCTACTCCCGCAAGACGCGACCATCGCGACCAGACAGGAAAGTTCTCCAGATAATTCGGCCTCCAGGTTTATGAATCCTTCGCTTACGTCGGGCACGGACCTGAGTCAATACAACACGTTTCAAACTCTAATGCCCGATCATCCGCTTTCAGGCGTCGGGAGCAGCGGCCAAGCCAAGCCCGCTTTCGATTTTCCGGAAGGGCTTAAGGGTAGTCGAACGCATGATGTACGGGATCCAAACTTTGCCCTTGAACAACTCAAGGTCCTGAGGCGTCGCGCCTATATAAGTGACGTAAAGCTTCGGCGACTGAGCCGGAATCCACAAAACATCGAGACTCGTCTCGAGTTGCGACGCATGAACACGGAGGTTGAGAAACGCAAAAAGACCAAACGAGCGGGGGAGGATCAAGACACCAGCACCGGCAAGGGAAACGGCAAAAGCAACAAACACATCGATTCGATGGACCTGGTGGCAAGGAAGGCGGAGTGCCAAAAGAAGGGTGACGCATCGAAGTCTAAGGTCTGTTCTCTGCTCAAACGGGTGATGTAGCAGGATATGAAGATCACATTTATCTGCGCCGTGTTTCCGCCCGAGCCGGCACCGGCGGGCATTATGGCGCAACAACTGGCGAAGCGCCTGACCGAAGACGGGCACACCGTCACCGTGATCGTGCCATTACCCAACCGGCCCGAAGGCAGAGTGTATCCGGGCTTCAGGCGCCGGCTCCTCAGCCGCACAGTTTCGAACGATGGATACACGGTGGTGCGGTGT
Source organism: uncultured Acidobacteriota bacterium (assembly GCA_963706455.1). Lineage (GTDB taxonomy): Bacteria > Acidobacteriota > Terriglobia > Terriglobales > Acidobacteriaceae > Telmatobacter. The sequence goes on from CAVPNO010000127.1 coordinate 188,472, forward strand.
GCAAACTGGTTGATTGGAGCGCGCCGCCGGACAATCAATCGCCTGTTCGAAAACATCACATTTGGCCTGTCGAGCATGTGGGCCGCGCTGCGCGAGGACCGGCCTGACCTGATGATCGTCGAAACCTGGCCATTGTTCGCTATGTCGTTCTCCTGGCTCCTGGCGCGTGCCCGGAAGGTTCCATATTTTTATTATGTCCAGGATGTTTACCCGGAAGCAGCCGAGGAGTCAGGCATGATCAAGGCGGGAGGTTGGTTGTCCAGAGTGTTGCGCAGATGGGACCGACTCCTTTGCCGCGATAGCGCAACCATCATTACCATCTCCGAATCGATGAAAAATCTCCTGGTTGGCAATAGGAGGCTTTCGCCGGACTGCTTTTCAATTTTGCCCAACTGGGTCGATGAGTCGATCTTTCCGAGGTGGAATGGCCATGCGAGGTGGCGCCATTCTCAAGGAATACCGGAAGACGCATTCGTGGCCATGTTCGCCGGAACGCTGGGTCACGTGAGCGGAGCGGACGTGCTGATTGAAGTGGCCGAACTATTGAGTGTTGAGCATGACGTCCTGCTGGTGGTGATCGGCGAAGGAGTGAGGAAGCAATTCATGCGCGACGAAATCTCGCGCCGCAATCTGGGAAATATCCGGCTGCTTCCCTTTCAGCCCGCGGAAGTTGTGCCGGAGGTGCAGGCATCCTGCGACGCTGCCCTGTTGACCATGCACAGGAATGCGTCGAACACGAGCGTGCCTTCAAAGCTCATCACTTACCTGGCGGCGTCACGACCGGTGGTCTGCGCGGCCAGAAGCGATTCCGCGGTGGCACGGACGGTGTTGGACGCGCGGGCCGGCCATGTTGTCCAGCCAGGCCATGCGGGCGAGATCGCCTCCGCGATCCTGAAGCTCAGAAACGAGCGCTCCGCGGCGATCGCCATGGGGCAGAACGGAAGGGAATACTTTGAGGAACATTTCACATTAAACCGGGCATATGAAACATTTCGCCGCATCCTTCACGACACGCATACCGCCCCGCTAAGCCCGATGACGGCGAATCCCGGTTTTTTGAACCAATAAGCCTCAGTATCGGAGCGACCATGAGAGTATTGCGGGGTGACACGACCTTCGTCTCTACCATGGCCGGAATTGCACTTTGGGCTATTTGGATCTCCGGATGTGGTAACGTGCAGAAGTCGCAGACTCCTCCCACCTTGCCAGCCGGCTCTATCGTGTGCTGGGGCGATTCGATGACAGCGGGAGATGAGGGCATCACCGATCAGGGCCAGTACCCCTTTTTCTTACAGCAACAGATCGGGCAAGTCGTGGTGAATGAGGGAATAGGCGGGCAAACATCCACCCAGATCGGAGTTCGTCAAGGCGGGATCCCGACGTACGTCACGGTGGCCGGCGGAATGATCCCGGCTTACGGAGCGGGCGGCGTCACCGTCACGTTTAAACCGGGGTACGAACCACTGACCAGCCCCAATGGAGTGGTCCACGGCTCAATCCTGGGCGTCCATGGGAACTTGACGCTGTCGGACCTTTTACCGAATGGTACATTCACATTTACCCGGACCTCGGCCGGCAATGGTCCGGTTAGCGCCCCCGGAACGCCGCAATATATCCCCGATCAGACTTACAGTTCCAACATACCGATCTTCTGGGAGGGGAGAAATAACATCCTGCAGACGACTCTCGGGCCGTGGGGGCCGCAACAGGTCTTATCTGACATAGCGGCGCAAGTCGCGACGGTTCCATCGGGAGAGAATTATCTTGTACTCTCGATACTGAACGAAAACGACCCGGCAGAACGAAGCGGCGGTTTCTTTTATCAAAACGTGATCGAGTTGAATAACTCTCTTTCCAACATATACGGCTCACACTATCTCGATGTCCGCTCTATCCTGGTGAACGCATACGACCCGACGCAGCCGGTGGACGTGACAGACCACGGTTATGACATGTGGCCCACTTCGCTATCAGCTATTACCGCCCAAGGAACGCTGGTTTCCAGCATTGCAGCCGACGACCTCGCCTTCCCGGTAAATGTGACGGATGGACCGCCATTGCGCGCAGGTCAGATCCTGGTCATCGATCAGGAAGGCATCGAGATCGAAGATACCGATGGCATAAATGTAAACCTGGCGTTACGGGGTTACTCCGGGAATGCCGGTTCGCACTCCGCCGGAACAGCAGTGATCGAGCGCGATCCCACCCACTTGAACAAGCAGGGTTATGCGCTTGTTGCCCAGGCCGTGGCCAACCAACTTGGAGTCTCGTCAAGCCAAGCTGCGCTCAGGCATGCTCCGCGCTGACGGTTACAGCTGGATTCACAGCGGCCAGGTTGACGACCTCCGGATCCGCGCTATCTACAAAGCAATTCACGGATAATTGAGTGACGGACGCGACAATATTGTCCAGGCAACAGGGCTCGGCATGCGTGCACATCCAACGCATGTTGCCGAAACACGTTGAGTCCGTCGTTCGTGTGCACATGGAGTCGTTTCCGGGCTTCTTTCTTTCTTCTCTGGGACCTGGTTTCTTGCGGCTGTTTTACAAAGGGGTTTTGAATGACGAGACCGGTATTGCGGTCATTGCGGAGCGAGAAGATGTGGTCCTCGGCTTTGTCTGCGGATCAAATGCTCCCCAGGGATTCTACCGGCGCCTATTCCAAAAACAGTGGTGGAGGTTCGGGTGGGCCGCCATGGGCGCCTTGGCTCGCAGGCCGTGGATGGTCCACCGCTTCCTGGGCGCGGTCCGCATGCGAGTTGTTTCGGGAGACGCCGCTCCGGCTGCCGAACTGATGTCTTTGGCGATCAGCCCGCATGCTCAGCGCCAGGGCCTCGGGGGGGACCTAGTTCTGCGTTTCCTCGCCGAGGCCCGCAGTTTGGGCGCGGTGCGCGTCACCCTGACAACCGATCGCCAGGCCAACCAGCACGTGAATTCTTTTTATCACCGTCTGGGCTTCGCCCTTGCGGGGTCATTTGTCACCAATACCGGACGGGAAATGAACCGGTATGAAATCAACACGTCGATGGTTTCATCGATTGGATAACTATTATGTTGTTCAAACGTGCCGTTGATCTTCTGTTAAGTGGGGCGATCCTGATTTTAATGAGCCCGGTGCTGGCTGCCGTGGCGCTGGCGATTCTTTTCGAGTCCGGCCGCCCCATCCTGTTCTCCCAAGTCCGAGTCGGCAGGCGCCTCCTCAATTTTCGCATCTTGAAGTTTCGGACCATGGTGGTGGAAAGCAACGGACCGTCGATAACCGTCGGGGGCGACCACCGAATCACGCGGATCGGAAGAATATTGCGCACGACCAAACTGGACGAGCTTCCCCAGTTCTGGAATGTGATTCGCGGGGAAATGAGTATCGTGGGCCCGAGGCCGGAAGTTCCCGAATATGTTCATATGTTCCGCGAGAGGTATGAACGGATTCTTACCCTGCGCCCAGGCATTACGGACTATGCTTCCATTCACTTCCGTAATGAAGAAGACCTGCTCTCCCGCAGCAGCGACCCTCTGGTTGAATACCGGGACCGCGTGCTCCCGGCGAAACTCGATCTGGCCGACAAATATCTTCGCGAACGCAGCATGATGCTCGATCTGAGAATCATTTTCCAAAGCGCGCTTGTGGCGTTCGGTCCGGCCTCGATCTCCGGGTCAGGAAATGTCGAGCGGCACAAAACTGCAGCCGCTGAGGAATGATCACGATCATTTCCGATTCAGTCCTGAACTCACCTGGCGCCGGCAAACTCGCAAAGGAAACCCCATGGCAAGCACCCTCTCGTCATCCCAGATCGCGGACTCGTTTTCGCCCGCGTTCATTCCCTTTCACGTGCCGGACATCGGGGAAGAAGAGATTGCCGAAGTTGTCGATTCCCTGACTTCCGGGTGGTTGACGACCGGACCCAAGACGCGTCGCTTCGAGGCGGATTTCGCAAACTTCATCGGTGGAGAGGTTGAGGCGCTGGCCGTTAACTCGGCCACGTCAGGACTCCATTTGGCGCTGGAGGCTGTGGGAGTCGGACCAGGCGACGAGGTGATTACCAGCCCCTTCACTTTCACCGCTACCGCTGAAGTGATCCGTTACCTGGGCGCCCATCCTGTGTTTGTCGATGTGGATGAGCGGACGCTCAACATGAACCCCGCCGGGATCGAAGCGGCCATCACGCCGAGGACCAAGGCCATCATGCCTGTCCACTTTGCCGGCCTGCCGTGTGAAATGAAGGCCATTCTCGCCATCGCCAGACAACATGGGCTCCGGGTGGTGGAGGATGCGGCCCACGCGCTTCCGACCTTGTCCGATGGCCGGATGATCGGATCATTGGACAGCGACGCAACCGTCTTCAGCTTCTACGCTACCAAGACGCTGGCCACCGGCGAGGGCGGGATGGTGGTCACGAGGGACCGCCAGATCGCGCAACGGTGCCGGATCATGCGCCTGCATGGGATCGATCGCGACGCCTTTGACAGATACACGTCGAGGAATGCGTCGTGGTCCTACAGCGTGGTTGCGCCAGGGTTCAAATACAACATGACCGACATCGCTTCCTCCATCGGCATTCATCAATTGCGCAAGGTGGAGCGGTTTCAGCAGCGTCGGGAACAACTCGCGTTTCGATATGACATGGGCCTGGGAGAGCTCGATATTTGCCTTCCGCCCCATCCGCGCGCCGGCGACACCCACGCCTGGCATCTGTACACGATTCGGCTCAACGAAGCCGGGCCGGTTTCCCGGGATGAATTCATCCGGAAAATGTCTGCCGCCGGGATCGGCACCAGCGTTCACTTCATTCCTCTCCATCTGCATCCCTACTGGCGAGACACATACAACCTTGCCCCGGAACACTTTCCTGTTGCGAGTCGTGCATTTCACGGGATTGTCAGTCTTCCTCTCTATTCCCGTATGTCCGATTCGGATCAGGATCGCGTGATGTCTACCATTCGAATCATTCTTCAAGGTTGATCCACGTCAACAACTGGCCAGTCACTAAAGTGCTAGTACGGAAGAGCAGGGGGTGCTATGCGAGAAGCCTCCACTCGTCCAACAACGCAGCTAAGCCTATTGGATTTTTCGCTATGCCTACGATTGTGAAACACGTGCCCCTGGTGGGAGTACTGCGCCGAGCGCTCATCTGGGCGGTGCAGTTAGTGGTATTTGCAGGGGCCGGAGTGTTGTCTTTCCTGCTGCGATTCGACTTCAGCCTGCCCGCGGAGTGCCTGCGATGCCTGCTGTTCGCGGTTCCGGTCTGGATGCTGGTGAAGCCTGCCGTATTCCGAATCGCCAAGCTCGACCGGGGTCTATGGGAATACTTTGCGGTTGGCGACCTGGTTCGTCTAACGGTGGGCAACCTGGCGGCTTCCGCGGTCAGTTGCGCTTTTATCCTCCTGCTCGGTCCCAGCGGTTTTCCCCGGTCCATCTACATTCTCGATTTCTTGATCTGCTTTACCGGCACAGCGGTCGTTCGGCTCGGAGTATGGCTTATCCGAGACGTCATCCTCAGCGAATCTCCCGCAACGCACCGGAAAAGGACTTTGATCTATGGGGCGGGGTACGCGGGCGCCATGCTCCTGAGGGGGATCCGCAATAATCCGAAGCTCGCCTACCAGGTGTACGGGTTCCTCGACGATGACGGAGCCAAACGAGGAAGGCGGATCGACGGAATCCCGGTACTGGGCGGGGGCGAAGCACTCGCGTCGATCGTGCGCGAACGCCATATCGAGATGATCCTGATCGGGATTCCTTCGGCGGGCGGCGGACAGATGACGCGCATTCTGCGGCTCTGCCACGATGCCGGGGTGGAATGCAAGACGGTTCCGGGCCTGGCCGAGGTCATCGAGGCGACCGGGCTGGCCGGCCAGATCCGCGAAGTGGCGGTGGAAGATCTTCTCGCGCGTACTCCGGTTCACCTTGAAGAAGCCACAATACGCACGGCCATCGAGGGCAAGATGGTGCTCGTGACCGGGGCGGCGGGATCGATCGGCTCCGAACTATGCCGCCAGATTGCGCGTTTTCGGCCCGCCGGCATCGTCGGCTTTGAAATTGCGGAGTCGCCCCTGTTTGAAATCGATCTTGAAATGCAGGATCGATTCCCGGACGTGCCTTTCCACCCCGAGGTCGGGAACATTCAGAACCGCGCCCGGCTGGACGAGGTCCTGCGCAAATACAGACCCCGAGTGCTGTTCCACGCGGCAGCATACAAGCATGTTCCCCTGATGGAAACTCATGTTTTCGAAGCCATCGAGAACAACATCCTGGGGACTTACAAGCTGGCCGTAGCCGCCGCCGAGCATGGGGTAGAAGAGTTCGTGATGCTTTCGACGGACAAGGCCGTCCGCCCGGCGAGCGTGATGGGGGCCACGAAACGCGTGGCCGAATTGATCCTGCAGTTCCTGCAAAATGGCGGTACCCAGTACATCATGGTTCGTTTCGGCAACGTTCTGGGTTCAAAGGGCAGTGTCATCCCCATCTTCAAAAAGCAAATCGCCGAGGGAGGTCCGGTCAAGGTGACCCACCCCGACATGCGGCGATTCTTCATGACCATTCCCGAGGCATGTCAGCTTGTCCTGCAGGCGTCAGCCATCGGAGAAGGCGGTCAAATCTGCGTTCTGGATATGGGACAGCCGGTGAAGATTGCGGATCTGGCCACCAACCTTATTCTGCTGTCGGGACTTCGGCCCGAGGAAGACATCAAGATCGAATACACCGGGATTCGGCCAGGAGAGAAGCTTTATGAAGAAGTCAGCTCCTACCTGGAGGATACGGTTCCGTCGGAGCACGAGAAGGTACGAATCTTCACCGGCAGAGAAATGCCGGAAACCGACCTGGTGGGTTGGATCGATTCCTTGCAAAGGATTTGCGATTTGCGCGACATAGGCAAGCTGCTCATCGCGCTGAAGCAGGTGGTGGTGGACTACAACCCCAGCGTGGAGTTCCTCGAAAGGGCTGTCAATACCCGGCGGCGCGCTCAAACCAGGATGGAGTTCTCGCTCGGTGATGACTGAACTGCGATGGCAGCGGAAATGAATAGAACCAACCCACATTGCTAAAGCAAACCTCCCTTGGACCCTTGGGAGAAGCGGAGCCGATGATTCGGCTCCGCTTTCGTTTTTTGGCGGCGCAACGGATCACCAGACGCTGATGCGGAGCCCGGGGGTTGGGGGATCGCCGATCGGGTAATGCAAATCACCTTTGCACAACAGTCACTGTGTGACTGTATGGGCCCATTGGCTGCAAATGATTGAAGGATTGATGCTTATGCCCATTCACACAGTCACACAGCCAAGTTTCGCGCGAAGAGCGGCATTTCGCCCGTAACCGAAAGAAACACCTCATCTTAGTGCGGTTTTGTGATCGCATACATTGTTCCAGCTGCCGCACGGCTGACCCATACCTCCGTAACGGCTGCTTTATTGATGCTCGCTGACAGGAAGCCGTTCGCGCGAGGCTCACTGGATCCATTGTTCCCCATTCAGGGCTAATTTTCGGCACCGCAAACCGGGAACAATCGCTTTGCATTCAGGAGGATGATGATTTGCGCTCTTGACAGGTGATGGGGTGCACCCCTGGAGGCTGCGGAATGGCCGGCGAATCCACGTGGCGCAGTTAGCAGGGGCCAAGGCCCGCGCTGATTTTGGGACGGTTGGCACGATTGAAGTCTTGCCCTGTTCCAAAGCCGTGTTGGTATCCTCTCCCTTTGAGCCGCCTCATCATCAACGCCGACGACTTCGGGCTGACGTCCGGGGTCAACCGCGCCATCCTGGAACTGCACGCGGCGGGGGTGCTCACCAGCACCACCCTGATGGCGCGCGCCGGAGCGACCCCTGAGGCCATCCGCAAGGCGCTAGCTTCGCCATCCCTGGGGGTTGGCTGCCACGTGGTCCTGGTCGACGGCCAGCCCGTGCTTCCACCGGGAGAGATTGCCTCCCTGATCGATGCCAGAACGGGATGCTTTTACGCGACCCTGACCGCGTTTCTTTCCCGTCTTTTCAGCGGCCGCATTCGGGCTGCCGAGATCGAAGCCGAGGCCGCGGCGCAGATCGCGCTGCTCCAGAACTCCGGCCTGAGGCTGACCCACATCGATACCCACAAGCACACCCACATGTTTCCGCCTGTGCTCCGGCCGCTGCTGCGGGCCGCGCGGGCGGCGGGCATTGGCGCGGTGCGCAATCCGTTCGAACCGGAATGGGCGGTGCGGGCTACACCGCGCGCAACGCTCCTCCGGTCGGCGGAGGTGATCGCTTTGCGCCGGCTCGGGCCTTTCTTCCGCAGCATCATTTCCCGGCAACAGATAGCTACGACTGACGGCACGATCGCGGTCGCGGGGACGGGACAATTCAACGCCGATACGGTCCGCGCACTGCTGAGTGAAGTTCCCGAGGGAACCTGGGAACTGGTGACACACCCGGGGTATAACGATGCGGACCTGGACCAGGTCCGCACCCGGCTGCGTGCCTCGCGGGACACGGAGCGTCAGGCCCTGGCAGCGGTTCGCGAGTATCCTTCCATCGACCTGATCTCCTTCGCCGATCTGCATTCGCCGATGTAGCGGGTCGCGGACCTTCTGCATCTTCCCGTCGTCGTCAAACGTCCAAGTGACTGGCAAACAACAAGCAACAACAACAACAACAACAACAACAACAACAACTTTGAAAGGCTCGGGCCGGATGCGCATCGGAATCACCTGTTACCCCACGTATGGCGGTTCGGGCGTTGTGGCGACTGAACTCGGGATCGAACTCTCCGGCCTGGGGCACGAGATCCATTTCATCTCTTATTCGCAGCCGTTCCGGCTGAGCGGACGCGACGGGGGCATCTTCTACCACGAGGTGCCGGTTTCCAGTTATCCGCTGTTCGAATTCCCTCCTTACGACCTGGCGCTGGCCTCGCGCATGGCCGAGGTGGCGGAGTTTTACCAGCTCGACCTGCTGCATGTGCACTACGCGATTCCCCACTCGGTGAGCGCTCTGCTGGCGCGACAGATGCTTGCCGCCCGGGGTCGGCGCCTGCCGTTCGTGACCACATTGCACGGCACGGACATCACCCTGGTGGGCCTCGACCGCAGCTATCTCCCCATCACTCGTTATTCCATCCAGGAAAGCGACGGGGTGACCAGCATTTCGCAATACCTGAAGGACAAGACCCTGGCGGATTTCGGAATCACACGCGAGATTGCCGTCGTGCCGAATTTCGTGAATTGCGATGTCTATACGCCGGTTGCGGATGAAAGCGTACGGGCCGCGGCGCGAAAACGCCTGGTAGGCACCGATGAGCCAATCCTCATCCATCTTTCCAACTTCCGGCCCGTGAAACGGGTGGTGGACGTGGTGAAGGTCTTCGCGCAGGTGACGCGCGCGATTCCGTCGCAACTGGTTCTGGTGGGTGACGGTCCCGACCGGTCGGCAGCCGAGTGGCTGGTGCACGACCTGAAAATCCAGGACCGCGTTCATTTTCTCGGGAAACAGGATCGCGTCAACGAGCTGCTTCCGCTTGCCGACCTCATGCTGATGCCCAGCCAGTTAGAGTCGTTTGGGCTGGCGGCGCTGGAAGCCATGGCCTGCAAGGTTCCTACGATCGCGACGCGGGTGGGCGGGGTGCCGGAATTGATTGATGACGGGGAGACGGGGCTGCTGTTCGCCGTTGGCGACGTGGATGCCATGGCCCACGGGGCGATCGGCCTTCTGACGGAGCGCGAGCGCCTCCAGCTGATGCGCGATGCGGCACGGAGAACCGCCCAGAAACGCTACTGCGCAACCCTGGTTCTGCCCCAATATGTGAAGTACTACGAGTCGGTGCTCGGCCAGGAATCCTGACTCAGCCCGCGTGCGGGGAAGGCGCGGCGGCAGCGGGGGGCTGCAATTCCGGCTCGACTTCAAAGCATGCCTCCATGCTGAGATGATTCCAAAACTCCCGCACCAGGGTTACGGTCTTGATGGAAGTTCGCGCAGTGGTGCGAATCCGGATCGTGGATGCGGATCCCCGGGCGAGTTCCCACGCTTCGGCAACGATGGCTACGCATTTGTCGGCGCGATAGGTGCAAGCTGCCAGATCGGCGATGGACAGGCGCGTGGTGGGCGTGGCGAACACGGTGCGAGGCGGCGCCATGCGGTCAAGCAGCCACAGGATCTCGAGCTTCGACTCGAGTTCGTCGGGCACGCAATCCACGGCGAGATCGGCGTCGCGCACCGCATCTTCGATGCTGGAGACGAAGGCAATCTGCGCTCCCTGGGCGGCGAGCGCGGAGGGACTGAGTTGTCGGCGGATGTATTCCTGCGCATGACGGAGGCTGGCGGGCATCACGTCTTCAAGAAGCACGCGGAGCCCGGCGCGCGCGCCGGCGAGCGCCAGCGATCGGCCCAGCGGACCGGCTCCAAGGATGGCAACAGTCAGCAAACGGAACTACTCGGTAAGCGCCTTGACAACATCGTCGACACTCGGCTTGGAATGCCGCAGGTGTTCGTGGACCCGGGCCCGCTCGTCGGCGGAGAGAGTGGGAACGAACGCCAGTATCCGGCGCAAGGTAACAGCAACGTCATCGATATAGTTCATGAGGCGGATTGCTTCTCCGGACAGCGGCATTCATACCCCCTAAAGTTGGTTGTCTTGCTCCATTGTAGGCGGCGGGATTGCACCGGGGGAAGGCTCCGGATGGGGCAGGTTCCAAGACGGGCACGATGCGGGCACGCGGAACGACGTGCCAGCCGGCCTCGGCTATCCACAGGCTCATCTGAACGCCATGCGGCTTCCGGCCGGAAACCGGCATCGGTATCTGGGTGTCTTCGCGTGCGGGAGCCTTTGTATGTCAGAATTTTCAACTCTCATCGTGGGCGCCGGTCCTACAGGAATGACGGCCACCATCGAACTGAAACGCGCGGGGCTGGACGTCCGCATCATCGATAAATCCGATCACATGGCTGAGCACTCGCAGGCGCTGGTGGTGCAGGCGAGGACGCTGGAGCAGTTTCAGCGTTACGGCATCGCCTCAGAGGCTGTAGCGCGGGGACGCAAGCTGCGGGGCGCTCGATTCTATAGCGAGGGAAAGCAGATCGTTTCGGTAACCACCGAACAGATCGCCAGCCGCTATCCCTTCTTGCTGTTCCTGCCGCAATCGGCAACCGAGGCGCTGCTGAATGAACACATGGAGCGGTTGGGAGTGAAGACGGAGCGGCAGGTTGAGCTGGAGTACGTTGCCCAGGACAGCCGTGGCGTCTCTGTCACCCTGCGTCACCCCGACGGCGGGAAGGAGAATCTGAGGGCGCGCTGGCTGATCGGCTGCGATGGGGCGCATAGCACGGTGCGCGAGAAGAGCCGCGTCCCCTTTGAAGGCGGCGGCGTGGGGCTTTCGTTCTTCCTGGGAGACCTGGAGATCGAAGGGCCGGATGCGCCGGACGATGAACTGACCATCCATGTGCATCGGGGCGATATCGTCTTCATGGGAAGGCTTTCGGACAGACAGGTGCGCATGATCGTGGCCATGCATTCGGAGCAGCAGAAGGATGAGCACCGGCAACTGACCATCGCGGACTTTCAGCAAGCCGTGGACCAGGTGGGGGTGCGGGTCAAAGTGCGTTCGGCCGGATGGACCACTCCGTTCCGCGTGAACGACCGCCAGGCGCGCCATTATCGCGTGGGGAACGTGTTTCTGGCCGGAGATGCATCGCACATACACTCCCCCGTCGGCGGACAGGGAATGAATACCGGCATCCAGGATGCAGCCAACCTGGCGTGGAAGATGGCTGCGGTGGCGCGCGGGGCGCATCCTTCGCTGCTGGACAGCTACGAAGAAGAGCGCGCAGAGGTGGGCCGGGTTCTGCTGCGTTTCACAGAGCGGGGCTTGAAGATGGCCAGCCTCAGCAATCCGCTGATGGAGGGAATGCGCGATTTGCTGGCGCCGCTCGTTTCCGGTTTGAAACCCGTGCAGCGCGCGCTTCTCGGCTTCATTGCCGAAACCGATATCGAATATCGCTGGTCATCGATTGTGTGGGATCTGGGTGGGGATGGGGATCTTCGCGCCGGAGACCGCCTGCCGGACCTCACCCTGCTGAATCCCGGAGACCAGACGACGCTGCTGGGAAACTGGACCGAGGGCAAACATCTGGCCCTGGTTGTGAACGGGTCGGATGCGGAGATTGCGCAGATCCGCTCGGAACTGCCCGAGGCGGAGGTGGTGCGCCTGTATACGCCTCAGTTAGACGACGAAGGGATCGGGCTGCTGGGAATCCGCAAGAAAGTCATCATGATTCGTCCCGACGGTTATGCCGGATTCCGTGCGCCTCTGGCGCAACTGAAAGAACTGCGAGCGTATGCGCGCCAGGATGGTCTGCTTGCGCAGGTGGTTAAAATGGCTGCATGAGCGAGTCGGAAATCGGTGTGGCCCAGGCATTTGTGCGCATGATCAATCGCCAGGATGTCGCCGCGCTGGCGGAGTTGATGTCGCCCGATCACCGCTTTACCGATTCGCTGGGGAACGTTGTGGCGGGCCGCGAGCAGATGCGGGGAGCCTGGGCGGCTTACTTCAGCATGGTCCCGGATTATTCGCTGGCCATCGACGAGTTCTATGAGAGCGGGCCGGCGGTCGTCATGCTCGGCGCAGCCCAGGGGACTTATTCCGCCGATGGAACGCTGAAAGATGAAAATCGGTGGAACATGCCGGTGGCGTTGCGAGCGATGGTAAGAGACGGCCTGATTTCCGAATGGCAGGTCTACGCGGACAATGAGCCCCTGCGGGAGAGGATGCGGCGCCCTGGGCCGGCCGGGCGCACCGGATCAGCGTGACGGCGCACGTCCGAGGAATGCGTGCGCGGCCCGCCGGCCCGACGCTCGCCAGCGCCGAATGACCTCGTAGACGATGGTGGTGGCGTAGGTGACGGCGCACCACACACCAACTTCTTCAATTGGCAGCCGGCTCCAGGCGGTGATGTAAATCCCGGTCATCTGCTCATCGCGGAATCCCCACCAGCCGTAGGGCAGCGCCAGCGTAGCCTCCCACAACAGGCTGATCAGCAGGATGAGAAAGAAAGTGAGTGCGAAGGCCCGCCAGTTGATGACCGGCTGGGCCGACGGGAATAGCAGTGCCGAGGGACCGAGGGCGCCGAGGACCAGGAATACAAAGTAGCCGGGAAACCCGGGCGCTGCGACCAAAAAATGCCGGAACAGGATGGCGCCGGCGATGAGCGCAATTCCCAGAAACAGCGACTGGGGGTGGAACCGGAGCAGGCGATCGAAATTGATTCGCGTCGCGGAGTCGACCGGGATCCGGTAGGCGGCCAGCCAGTACTCGTCAAGCCAAATGTAGATAAGCAGCACAGCTACGAACCCGGTGAAATAGAAAAAGTACTCTTCGACGGGCACACCGCCTCCGAGGGCCGGCGCCAGGATTCGCAGCGTCGCATTGGGGTTGGGAAATATGAAGAAGGCATGGGCAAAGAAAAAATCCAGACTGACGCCCAGGGGGAACAGCAGCCAGATGGTGCGCCAGAAGGATTGGCGCGAGATGTGCACCGCCTCCTGGGGCAAAAACCAGACGCAGATGACGATGATGGGAAGGATGAACAGCAGCAGGCTGATGGTATAGCCGTACGGCGTGAGGTTGGGCGCGGTTGAATCCACCATGGGACTGACACGCGCGGTGTGCAGCGTGAGTGCGGCGGGGATGGCGATCATCACCAGGATGCCGATGACGATCTGGAAGCTGGTGCGCGGGGATGGAGATGGAACGGATGGCGCCATAGGATTTCCTTCGACCAGGAATCACCACTATTGTGCGCGCAACAAACGCCAGGCACATCATAAGTACAAGTTATCAGCTCTCCAAATGAAATAACTTTGCCGAATGGGCGATGGACGCTCCACACTGGAGTCAAGGAGAGATTGTGACGCAGAACTGGGATCCGAAAGCCTACGCACGCGATGGTGCCTTCGTCCATCAACTGGCCGGCGGTGTGGTGGAATGGCTTGCGCCGCGCCGGGGCGAACGCATTCTCGATCTTGGCTGCGGCGACGGGCAACTCACCGCGCGAATCGCGGCGGGAGGTATCGAGATACGCGGTGTGGATTCCTCGGCTGCCATGGTGGCCGCCGCGCGCGAGCGAGGGGTGGATGCCGAGGAAGCGGGCGCCGAGAGCCTTCCGTATCCGGATGCTTCGTTTGACGCCGTGTTTTCCAATGCGGTGCTTCATTGGGTTCGCGGGCAGGATGCCATGATGGCCGAGGTGCATCGCGTGCTGCGGCCGGGAGGGCGCTTTGTGGCCGAAATGGGAGGCCACGGAAACATTGCCGCTATTCACACAGGGTTCATGGCGGTGTTGGTCCGCCACGGCTTTGGCAAATTCGAGGAGGGAGTGAACTATTATCCGACGCCGGCGGGATATACTCGGCGGCTCGAGCGGCATGGGTTCAGGGTGGAACGGATGGAACTGATTCCCCGGCCCACGCGGCTGGAGGAAACGGGAATGGCGGGATGGCTGCGCACATTTCGGCGGGGCGTGCTGGAGAAGCTGCCTGAAGAACTGCGGACAACCGTGGTGGACGAATGTTGCGCGCTGCTGGCGCCGGCGCTGCGGGACGAGGAAGGCAACTGGACTGCAGACTACATTCGCTTGAGATTTGATGCATGGAGATAACTCGTTTTCAGATGATCCTACTTACAGATAATTCCGTAAATCGACTTGCGTTTTGTTATAAGTTATGGCAGAGTACTTAGAGCGTAGGAGCAACGCCCGATGACGAAATTGACGCAAAACTCGATGCGTAGACTGGGGCGGCTCGAACAGAGCTGCATCGGTCGCCGGGCGTGGTACTTCGATCCCTTCCAATTTTGACTGCGCCTCCTACGCAACGACCATGCACATCCGGAATCAGGTTCGAACGCATATTGATGCGGCGTTCGACTTCATAAACGCTTGAGCTTTGTCTTCCTTCCGAAGCAGAGCCCGGGTGGCGAAGCTGACAGATACTTCGATCGTCCATCGATCCCGCTCCATGCTGTCCGCGGGGATGCCTGTCGGCGCTTGTACCCTCGGGACTATTGGCGGATGACTTAGCTTGTCTTGAAACAACTTGGCGCTGCGCTGACTTAGTCCGCGGCTTACGGGATAAGTACGCATGCAACATCAACACTGAACTTATCGCCGGTGGCGATAGATGAGAGTTACTTCCGCTGAAAAGAAGCAGGGCGGGAAACCCTGCCGGAATACTTACCATGCGGGGCGGGGGCGTAGTCCCGGAGTAAAAGGCACCGTGAGGAACAGGTTCCGAACTCTTGTCGCTCATTCCCCGGCGGTTTCGCTCGCAGGAAGAAAGTCCACCCTTGGCCGGTGGCGTAGATGACGGATACTTCGCCTGCAAAGCCGGAAGTCGCGGGTTCGAATCCCGCCCGGAGCGCAAGTTCCGGTAGCTCAGTGGCAGAGCGCCGTAAAAGCCCGTTATCGCTTGTTCCCCGGCCTTAACTTCCGGCCAGGTCCGGATTAGAAACGATTGCCAATATGGGCAAGCTGAATGTAAAGAACGGCACTCCGGTGGGCAATGTTCACCTGTGCCGGAACTGCAGCAACGGCCAGTTCACCACCGGCTATCGAGAGTCGGAGGTGCTGGTCATCTGCACCAACTCCAGCCCGGCGCGGATCGTTCCCTTCCCCGTGCATGAATGCACGGAGTTCTGGGACCGCAACCGGCCGAGCTTTGAGCAGATGGATAAGCTGGCGATCAACATGGGCCACAGCCCGCATCGCAAACCGACGCCTGGTTTCTGCGGGGTTGGGTTTGCAAGTGTCCCCGGAGTCGTCGATGACGACGACGAGGACGAATTGGAGGAGGTCGCGCGAAGCTAGGAATCCATGATCCGGAATGTGTGGCCCGGATCTTCGACTCCGTTCGGTCAAGTTGTCCGAAGTCTCCTCAGGGTGACAGCTCCGCTTGATGAAGCGAGATTTGGATCGATGGTATAGGGCCTGGCTTCTCGCGACTTCGCCAAGTGACCAACTTACAAGGTTATACATCTGCCGGTGGCGCAGGGCACGGGTTCATCTGGAAGAGCGCAGCCTATCAGGCTGAGGAGCAGGTTCGATTCCTGCCGTTGGGCTTTTCGCCCGGCGTAGCTATTCCGCGCCCGATTTTCCCCGGCAGGGATTCTCTTGGCGATCCCATCTTAGCGACAAAACCGTCGCGAAGGTGGGGCACCCCGTTTTTTATTCGCTGAAAGGAGGCGATGCAAGTGCGCTTGAACGTTTTGAAGCTGAGTCATCTTGCGCGTCCGCGCACGCACGAGGGCGCTCCGGCGGCGGTGCTGACGGCGGAGCAGGCGCTGCGGCGTTCGGTTCTGTCCTGCATGTTGTGGGAAAACGAGTTCTACGAGGACGGTGTCCTGATTGCAGGACGGATCCGCGAACTGGTGCTGCGGGTTGACGCGGAGAAGGTCGCGGCGCTGGCGGTCGAGGCTCGCGAGCGCATGAAGCTGCGCCACGCGCCGCTGTTGCTGGTGCGCGAGATGGCGCGCCACGCAACGCATCGCCGGCTGGTGGGCGAGACGCTGACCCGCGTGATCCAGCGTGCCGATGAGCTCGCGGAGTTCGTCGCCATCTACTGGTCAGGCGGTCGCCAGCCGCTTTCCGCTCAGGTAAAGAAGGGCTTGGCCGCGGCGTTCACGAAGTTCGACGAATACGCGCTGGCCAAGTACGACCGCGTCGGCGTGGTGCGTTTGCGCGACGTGCTGTTTCTGTCGCACGCGCGGCCGGTCGACGAGGCCCAGGCCGCGCTGTGGAAGCGGCTCGCCTCGAATGAGCTGGCCACGCCGGACACGTGGGAGGTGGCGTTGTCGGCTGCCGGCCGCGCGAAGGGCGCGAACCAGCGCGAGGTGTGGGAGCGGCTGCTCGCCGAGCGGAAGCTGGGAGCGCTCGCTCTGCTTCGGAACCTGCGTAACATGGAGGCGGCCCGGGTGAGCGAGAAGCTGGTGCTGGACGGCCTGGCAGCGCTGAAGACGGATAGAGTGCTGCCGTTCCGCTTCCTGGCTGCGGCCCGGAATGCGCCGCAGTGGGAGGAGGCGCTGGAGAAGGCGATGTTCCGCGCGCTGGATGGACGCGGAACGCGGCTCGCCGGCCACACCATCCTGCTGGTGGACGTCTCCGGTTCGATGGAGGCACCGCTGTCGCAGCGGTCGGAGATGCGGCGCTGGGATGCGGCGTACGGACTGGCGATCCTGCTGCGCGAGGTCGCGGAAAAGGTAACGATTTACACCTTCTCCGAGCACGCGCAACTGGTGCCTTCACGGCGAGGCATGGCGCTGCGCGACGCGCTCGACAAGAGCCAGGCGCACAGCGGCACGTACCTCGGCCGGGCGCTGGCGCATGTCGAGGAGCACAGCCGCGGCGGGTTCGACCGCATCGTCGTAATCACCGACGAGCAGTCGCACGACCACGTAGGCCCACCACTCGTGAAGGGCTACGTGATCAACGTGGCCAGCAACCGCAACGGCGTCGGCTACGGCCCGTGGATCCACATCGACGGCTGGAGCGAGGCGGTGGTGGACTACATCGCCACGCTCGAGTCCGGCGAGGGAACCGCGAACATGTGAAACCACGCAACCCCGGGGACAACGCCCCATTCTGGGCCGTTTGTCCCCGGGCCGTTTTTTTTTTACGATCTCAGTCCGCCCCAACGACGGCAGCCCGTTCCGCCACCCGCGGCTCCGGAGTGACTTCCAGAATGCGCGTACGGAAGAGTGCGCCTGCCACCAGGCCAGCCACGATGGGCACAATCAAAAAGAGCCAGACTTGCCCCAGCGCTTTGCCACCTACCAGCAGCGCGGGTCCCAGGCTTCGGGCCGGGTTGACGCTCACGCCCGTGATGCGAATGCCAAAGATGTGAATCGCGACCAGGGTGATGCCGATGGCCAGGCCGGCAAAACCGCCCGGGGCTGCCTTTTGAGTCGAGCCCAGAATGACAATGATGAAGATCAACGTGGCCAGGAATTCGAACAGGATGGCCGACGTCAGGCCATACTCGCCCTGGTAGCCAGGTCCCCATCCGTTCTGACCCAGCCCGTTGGCGGCAATGGTGTAACCCGCCGTTCCGGCCGCGATCAGCGACAGCAGCCATGCGGCAACGATGGCCCCCACAACCTGGCCCGCGATGTAGCCGATCAGGTCCGCGGTCTTCATTCGTCCCGCGGTCCACACGCCTACGCTAACGGCAGGATTGATGTGGCAGCCCGAGATGGGCCCAATGCCGTAGGCCGCGCCGATGAGCGACAGACCAAAGGCGAAGGCGATACCCACCACGCCCACCTTGTCACCCGCCACCACCGCAGTTCCGCACCCGAAGAGCACCAGAATGAACGTGCCGATTGCTTCAGCCAGGTACTTCTTCATAGCTTCTCCTTTCGCCCGCTTGAAAAGTGGATTCCTGCCCGGGACATGCGACACAGCGCCACGCAGAAGGTGCACAGAGGAAACGAAGATCTCGGGGGCAGGTTGAGCCCGGAGTGTGGCAGAGCGCGGGTGGCGGCGTCAACTTATATTTTTAGTTAACGTTCGCACCATTCCGGCACGGATTTCTGGTGTCGAGCCGCGCAAAGGATTCTCCCAAAGGCGGTTCCCCCGGGGCGAATCATTCCCCGGCGAAATGCGTCTATGCATCTAAGCGAGTGGGGTCGGCCGCCGCCGGAGGTCTTGGGGTTTGTCTCGTATTCACATGCACATACCGCACATGCACCTGCCCCGGCTGGAGCGCAAACCGGAACTGGACGCCCTGCGCGGTCTGTTCCTGGTGTGGATGACGCTGACCCACCTGCCCACGCGATTTGCGGATTTCGTGAACCAGCCGCTGGGGTTCGTGTCGTCGGCGGAGGGATTCGTCTTCATATCAGCTTTGCTGGTGGGACGGCTTTATATACGCGAGTGGGTGCAGAATCCGGCGAACGTTCGTGCCAAATTGTGGAAACGGTCGCTGAAGATTTACGGCTATCACCTGCTGATGCTCGCATTGGCGTTCACCGTGGTGGCGGCGTTTGCGGTTCACACGCACAAGGCCGCGCTGATGAATCTGCTGACTTTCTATCTCCAACGCCCCAAGTCGGCAATCGTCGGATCGGTACTGCTGCTCTATTGCCCACCCCTGCTGGACATACTGCCGATGTACGTCACCTTCCTGTTCTTCACGCCGCTGATGCTGGCCGCGGCGGTGCGCTGGGGATGGAGGTGGATCCTGGCCGCCAGCGGCCTGGTGTGGCTGCTGGCGCAATACGGGCTCCGCGACCTTGTGCATAACTGGGTGGTCCACATCACCCATCTCAACATTCCCCTGCAGGAAACGGGTGCATTCAACCTGTTCGCATGGCAAGGGGTCTGGATCGTGGGGTTGTGGATGGGGGCCAAGTCGGCCACCCAGACAGAGATTTTCCGCAGGGTTCCGGGCTGGCTGGCGGCTGTTGCGGCGGCAGCGTGCGTGTTTTTCATTGGTATCCGGTTCGAGTGGCTTGGCCCGCACCTGACATCGCAGGGGCTGGGTTTGAAACTGGACAAATGGCAGATCGGGTGGCTGCGCGTCATCAACCTGGTGGCGTTTACCACCGTGGTCTACTGGGCGCGGAAATACCTGGTGAAGCTGGTGGCGATCGAGCCATTCCTCACCCTGGGCAAAGCTTCGCTGAAGGTCTTTTGCGCCCATCTTTTCTTTGTGTTCGCCGGGCTGGCGCTGCTGTATGGCGATTTCAACCAGGAAGGGCTGGACCAGTTGCACGGGGTTCCGGCGATCGGGCTCCTGGCGGTAACGTTTACCGCGCTGATCATAGTGGCTGCCAACGAAGTGAAAAAGAAGCGTGCCCAGCGCGACCGGCAAAAACGAGACGCGGCCGCGGCGGCAGAACGGGAAGGCGAAAGCGTTTCGCCAGGCGAAGAAGTGGCCGACAGCCAAAGGTCGAATTTGTTGACGGATTCGGGTTGCGTGGCCGCCCCGGCCGCACTCGCCAAGACCGGTAGTTAGGAGCTGGTAAACGGGGTTTTCTCCCTTGTTCGCCTGGGCCGAATTAACCAAACGTTTGCAATTTGTTTGCCTGAATGCATTAGCCTGTTAACGATTCCGTGCGGCCTCAACGGGCATAATTTGAAGGGCCGCCGGGTGAGGCAGACCGGTTGAGCCAATCCGTATTTGTGCTGGAAGATGACGCTGATATATCACGGCTAGTGCAGCATCACCTGGAAGCGGCAGGGTTTTCCGTCCGGCCGTATTTGACTCCCGCGAACGTGATTCCCGACGCCGAACGCCAACCCCCGGCCCTTTTTCTTCTGGACATCATGGTTCCAGGCGGTGATGGGCTGGACGTGTGCCGCCGGTTGCGCTCCAATGGCGCACTGTCGACCATCCCCATCATCTTTCTGACCGCCCGCGCGGGCGAAAACGACCGCGTGCTGGGACTGGAACTGGGGGCCGACGACTATATCACCAAGCCGTTCGCTACGCGCGAACTGGTAGCCCGGGTGAAGGCGGTATTGCGACGCTTCGAACGTCCCACGTCGCCCTCGGTCATTCGCTTCGAGGAAATCATTATTGATGCGAACGCCATGCAGCTGACGGTGCGGGGGACGCTGACCACGACGACAGCGACCGAATTCCGGTTGCTGGACTACCTGGCCCGCCACCCGGGCAGGGTTTATAGCCGCGATCACCTTCTGGACGCAGTGTGGGGCGACGCGCGATTCGTAACGCCGCGTTCGGTGGATGTGTACGTGCGACGCATCCGTGAGAAGATCGAAGTCGATCCGGAGAACCCGCGCTACCTGAAGACTGTTCGGGGCGCGGGGTACCGTTTCGAGATACCCAAGACGGACTAATCCAAAAGAAAGCGGGGCACCGATCCTGCCGGGCGTGCTGTGTCCGCCAGGGTGGGAAGCCACGAACACCGGCCAGTGGGCCTGCTCGGAGGGAAGAGAAGATCCCTTGACCCGCAAAGTATTCATCAAGCTGATGGGGCTGTTCGTCCTGCTGCTGGTGTTCCAGGCAGTGGTGATGGAGGTGGCGATGCGGCGGCTTCCCGGCCGCAACGCGTCCCTGTGGTCCGGCGTTGTGGCGCTGGCAGCGGCATTGCCTCTGGCGGGCTGGGCGGCGCTGCGGATGACCGGCCGGCTACAGCGGGTGGTGGACTTTGCGCGGCGGATTGCGGAAGGGGATTTGAGCGCGCGGCTGGAGAACTCTCCTGATGATGAGTTGCTGGCCATCGAAACCGCCCTGAACCAGACGGCCGAGCAGCTGGATAAGAGCTTCTCGGAGATAGAGAGCCGGCGGCAGGAGCTCGCGGCGATGCTCGATTCCATGCAGGAAGCGGTGGTCGCCATCACCCCGGAAGGCTTTGTGCGCTGGTCGAATGCGGTGATGCAGCGGGTGGCGGGCACGCAGGTCCGCGTGGGGCGGCCGCTGGTGCACACGGCGCGGGATCCGGATTTGCTGGCGTGCGTGAAGAGCGCAGTGGAACAGGGCGAGGTGCGAACCGGACGCGCCAGTTCGCTGGCCCCGGGCCGCGTGTTCGAAGTGAATGCTTCTCCGCTGCCCTCGGGCGGCGCGATCGCCGTGCTGCATGATGTGACGCGGATTGAGGCTGCGGAGAAATCGCGGCGGGAGTTTATCGCCAACGTGAGCCACGAACTGCGTACGCCGCTAACGTCGATTCAGGGATACGTGGAGACGCTGCTGGAAGATCCGGGCTGCACTCCGGAAACGAATCGCGAGTTTCTGGGAGTGATCCAGAAGAATGCCACGCGCATGAACCGGCTGACGGAGGACCTGCTGGCGCTGGCCAGCGTGGAGAGCCCCAACTATAAGCTGGCGCGGCACCCGATCCGGGCCAGCGCGCTGGTGCACGACGCCATCGAGTCGCTGGGCGGGCTGGTGGTCGATTCGGGAGTCGAACTGGAGTTTGCCGGCGCGCCCGATGTGATGGTGATGGCCGATGCCGACGCCTTGAACCAGGTGTTCGGCAACCTGATCGAGAACGCGCTGAAGTACGGGAAGGCCGGCAAGCGGATCCTGGTGGGAGCGAAGCTGCTGGAACACGAGGTGGAGTTCTGCGTACAGGACTTCGGCCCTGGTATCCCCTACGAGCACCTCGACCGTATTTTCGAGCGCTTCTACCGGGTGGACAAGGCGCGTTCGCGCGAGTCGGGCGGCACGGGCCTGGGACTGGCGATCGTGAAGCACATCATCCAGGCGCATGGCGGCAATATCCGCGCGGAGAGCGAGCTGGGGTCGGGGGCAGCGTTTTACTTCACGCTGCCTCTGGCGGCCGAGGCGGCGAGCGCGGCGTGAAGTCGCCGTGTTGGCGGCAGATCCATCGGGCCTGACCGAAGACGGGTGGGGGGTACCCCCCTCCCCCCCCGGATTCTGCACGGAAATTTCCTGGATTCAGTGGGTTAGGGCGAGGATATCGCGGCAAAACCCTCTTGCCAGATGACTTAGGCGCAGAGTCCTCTCAGGAAAGGCCTTAGGAAGGATTCGGAAGAGTCAGGCTTGAAGCGGCGCGACCTTCGACATTTTTCTCAGGGCTGCGCGGGCGATCTCCAGCGAGAAAGCCGGAACGGCACCGCGAGGCGAGACGCTGAGAAGCCCTGGTGAGAAGACCCTGTGAAGCTTACTTCCATTGTGCCGGTTCAGTGGGAATCAACATGCAAATGGAGGCGGGGAATTTTCGCTGAGTTTCGAAGAACTTAGAGCCGAATCGATTTTCAGGTACTTGACGAGTGGGGTGAACCCCCTGGGTGAGACAGAGCGCAAGCGAATAACACCTCCGGCACCGTGATCCAGATCAGGGTTTGGGAAATATCGCGGAAAATCCGAACGCTCCTCTGTTGATGTGTGCATCGGCCTGTTTCCGTGAACCGAGGAAGGTTATGCCCACCGATCGGCAACCACGAGCCGACTAGTGGACTGTAACAACTGAAACGATAGTATAATCGTGGGTATGGCAACCACGATCGTGCTGACGGAAGCGGAGCGCATGGAACTGAATCAGCGGGCAGCCAGTCGCAACGGGCGCGCAGATGATGCGCGCCGAGCCCGACTGATTCTTCTGCTGGAAGACGGCTGCACCTGGAAAGCGATACGAGACAAGCTGGATTGCAGCGACGCCTTCATCGATCGATGGATGAAAAGATTCCGCCAAGAACGGCTGGCAGGATTGTTCAGCCGGCACGCCGGACAGGAGGCCAGCACCCTTACGCCGGCACTCGAAGCTCGCATCTTGGAGTGGACAGTCAAACGCAAAGCTCCAGACGGCTCGACTCAGTGGAGCACGCGCAAACTGGGCGGTCAGCTTAAAGTCAGCCACATGATGGTGGCGCGGGTCTGGGCCAAGCATGGTTTGAAGCCGCAGCGGCTGGATCGCTATATGGCAAGCAATGACCCGGACTTTGAGACCAAGGCGGCAGACATCATTGGACTGTATCTGAATCCGCCGGCGCATGCGGCGGTGTTCTGCGTGGATGAGAAGACCACCATTCAAGCGCTCGACCGCAAAGATCCGGTGTTGCCCCTGTCGCCGGGCCGTGCCGAGCGCCACGGGTTTGAGTACTTCCGGCATGGCACGTTATCTCTATACGCTGCGTTCAACACCCAAACCGGTGAGGTGCTAGGAAAGACCGCTGTCCGCCATACTTCCGCGGAGTTCGTCGCGTTCCTCGCCGACATCGTTGTGAACCAGCCCCGCGGCAAGGAGATCCACGTGATCGCCGATAACCTCTCAACTCACAAGACCCGGCAGGTCGACGATTTCCTCGAATCTCATCCGCACGTTCACATGCACTTCACTCCCACCTACTCCTCGTGGCTCAATCAAGTCGAACTCTGGTTCGCCAAGATCGAGCGCGATGTCATTGCACGCGGTGTGTTCACTTCATTGGCCGACCTGCGCAGAAAGCTCATGAAATACATCCGTCACTACAACAACGTGCCGAAGACCGTGAAATGGCGCTATTTTGATCCCACAAACCGAATCACTTCCACTTCAGCCGTTACAGTCCACTAGTGGCCTGTCGCAGAGAATTCATTACCAGGAGTCCGGGGAGGCAACTGCAGATCCTTCGCTGCGCTGAGGATGACAGGCTTTTCGATATTCAGTAACGTTTTCACGGCGACAGGCCATTAGTGAGGACTAATCTGCCTTCGACGAGCGATTTGGCGATTTGCATGAATCAAGACCTAGCGGTACTGGATTGCAATTTGCTGGAGTACACTCCGTCTGGACGAAGCCGCGAGGGCGAGGGACAAGTACAAGTGTTTTTGAATGGGGGATGTCGCTACTCCGTTCT
Source organism: uncultured Acidobacteriota bacterium (assembly GCA_963706455.1). Classification (GTDB taxonomy): domain Bacteria; phylum Acidobacteriota; class Terriglobia; order Terriglobales; family Acidobacteriaceae; genus Telmatobacter. The sequence continues at coordinate 212,754 of CAVPNO010000127.1, forward strand.
TAGCGCCTGCACGGGATCGACGGATGCCGCGCGTAGGGCGGGAATCACTCCTGCCACGAATGCAGCGGCCAACAGAATGCACACGGCTATCGACAGCGCGCTGCTGCTGACGGTAGTCAGCCCATAGAGCTGCGATCTCACCAGCGTGGCTCCATAGAATGCCACTGGAATTCCGATGGCAAGACCGAACACGGTCTGCAAAATGGCGCTGCGAAGAATCATTCCCACAACGAAGTTGCGATTTGCACCCAGCGCCATGCGGATGCCAATCTCGCTTGTTCTGCGCACCACCGAGTACGCAGTGACACCATAGAGGCCTAACGTCGCCAGCAGAAGCGCCAAACCGCCAAACAAGAGCATCAGTGACGACAACATGCGCTCGTGCGTAAATCTGCCTGCAATCTGCGCATCGAAGGTTTCGAATTTTTGTATTGCAAGGTTTGAATTAATCCCCATCAGTGTCCGCCGCGTTATGTCCTCCATATCGCTCATCGGATGCGAAGCTTGAACCACAATAGCGCCCGCATACCCCGCCTCAGACGGCTGCGTCAATGGGCCAAAGTACATGGGGCGCTTGCCGTTCCTGCGCACATCGGTATACGAAGTCCCCGCCACGACGCCAACAATTTCGTAAGGCTTCGGAGAATCTCCGTCCGCAACGAAGCTGCGGCCTATCGGATTCTCTCCCGGCTTGAAGAGCGCTCTGACAAAATCCTCGTTCACCGCAGCAACATGCGGTGACGTAGCCGTGTCGTTTGCGGTGATTCCGCGCCCCATCAGCACTTGGGTCCCGACTGAATCGAAGTATTCGGGATTCACAATGATGTTGGTGGCTTCGATGTGGATGTCTGGCTGACCGACAAGGTGGACTCCGTACCCGTCGTCGTTGCCTTCCATCGGCGTGAAGGTACTCACCCCGACGTTCACAACACCCGGTATTGCATGAAACCGTTCTTCAAGTGTCCGGTATAGGGCGTCCACCTGATCATCCTTGTAACCGGCGGCCTGTGCGTTGATATGAACAATATACCGATTCTGCGACTCCAACTTCATATCAGTGTGCTGCAGCTTGCCGAGGCTCTGCGAAAAGAGCCCCGCGCCTACCAGCAGTACCACTGACAACGCCGCCTGAAACACGACCAGCCCACGCTGCAGGAGTGAAGAACCGCCCGCCGTCGTCCGGGTCCTGCTGCGCAAGGCATCTGCAGGTGCGGCCTTCGCGGCAAGCAGCGCTGGGGCCACGCCGAACATCGCACCTGTGGCAATCGCCACGCATATCGCAAAACCCAGCACCTCGAACGAAGGGCGGGCACTGATAGGCAGATGCTGGTCGCCTGGAAAAGCCAGCATGAGTAACATCCGTGCCCCGCCGTAAGAAACCACGAGAGCTGTCACGCCGCCTATTGCTGCCAACAGCAGGCTCTCGGTAAGAAGCTGCCGGACAATTCTTGTTCGCATCGCGCCCAATGCAGTCCGCACGCTCATCTCTGTCTTCCGCTGCATGCCGCGCACCATCAGTAGATTGGCGATGTTGGCGCACGCAATCATCAACACAAGCCCCGCAATCCACATCAGAAGTTTGAGGTTGGAGGCATAACTATCCTGCATGGACTGTGTGCCAGCACCGCCGGCAGTGAGAACCAAATGCGCCTTTGCGATATCCGCTGCTGAAAAGTGTGGGTCGTTAGCATAGATCCGCTTCAGCTCAGCGCTCAACTTCTCCTGCAATGGAACCAGTGCGACGCCGGGCTTCACACGCCCGATCATATCCAGCCAATTTTGCGACGGGTCACGAAAACCCTTTCCACCCATCTCGTTGGGAACAGTTGCAATCGGCAGGTAGAAATCCGGCGGCGTACTCGACATGCGATCGCCATAGAAACCTTCCGGAGCCACGCCGATTACCGTCACCGGTTTTGTATCCATCCAAAAGGTGCTGCCGACCACTGAATCGTCGCCACTGTAGACGTTCTTCCAGGTCGAATAGCTCATGACCGCAACCAGTGGTGCGCCGGCGACGTCATCTGAAACGGAGATCAGCCGTCCATTTGCGGGCTGCAGCCCGAACATCCCAAAGTAGTTTCCAGAAACAAACTCACCCATACGCGGCATGGCAGCTTCCGGACCGGCTTCACGCCTCACCACAACCGGCCGATTCTCAAACCCTGCCTGCATTGCCGCCAACTCTTCAAACTCGGTCGTATTTCTCTTCAGTTGTTCATAAGTTTCGGTCGAAAACATGCTGTAGTTTCCGTCCTGCTTCGGCCCCGAGTTCTGGCAGCAGTCAGCCCAATTGCCCAATCGCACCAGCGACTTTGGATCGACCACTGGCAGGTCTCTCAACAGCACCGCATTTACAAGCGTGAAGATGGCCGCATTCGCGCCAATACCCAAGGCAAGTGTCAGCATTGCAGTGAGCGTAAAGCTCGGCGATTTGCGAAGCTGGCGTAGGCCGTAGCCAACATCCTGCAGGAACGATTCAAGCCAGAGAGTGCCACGGCTCTGGCGGCAGCCCTCTTTGATCTGCTCGATGCCTCCGAACTCCAGTCGTACGAGACGGCGGGCTTCATTTTCGGAAATGCCGGAGCCCATTTTGTCGGCGACCTGTGTTTCGAAATGGAAGCGCAATTCCTTGTCCAGATCGCGCTCCAACTGTTTGCGGGAGAATAGCCGCCAAAGCCAGCTCATGAGATTCCCTCCAGAGTCCCCTTGAGGATGAGAGCAACGACATCTGTGAGTCGCTTCCAGTTCTCGGTTTCGTCTTTGAGATAGGCCAGGCCTCTGGCGGTGAGCTCATAGAACTTGGCCTCACGACCCGTCTCGGTTGGCTGCCATTTGGCCACCAGAAATTTCTTGTATTCGAGGCGATGCAGCGCAGGGTAGAGCGATCCCTGCTGAACCTGCAGAGCCTCGCGCGACATTTGCTGAATTCGCTGGGCAATGGCATAGCCGTGGATGGGGCCCAGCGACACTACCCTCATGATGAGCAGGTCGAGAGTTCCCTGGGGGAGATCGAATTTGTTTTCCTTCTTCATGCCTATAACTTCTACATATATACGTGGACGTGTAGAAGGTCAAGGCATACTCAGCGATTTTTGAAAACCTGAAAAAGCCTGACGCCAATCTTCGATTGCCGGTAACGGGGCAACGCACTCATCGATGGCACTCGATCCGGAGTTGTTTTGACCATTCGCCTCCATCCTTCCGCCGTGGGCCCCGACTGCCCGTTCGACAATTGCGAGGCCCAGCCCCGTTCCGCCCGAGCGACTTCGCGACGCTGCGAATGGCGGCAAGGGGCGTTCGCAGTTCATGGGAAGCGTCCGCCGTGAATCTTAGCAATTGTCCGAAGGGATTCTCCAGCCGACCGAGCGTGGGTATTGAAAGCAGATGCCGTGGGCGGGCCGTCAATTCATTTTCAACCGGCTGTATTCGGCGTTGGCCTGCTTCAGGATGGGAACGTCGGCATCGGCGTGTTTCCAGAGTTCGAGAAAGTTCTCATAGGCGGCGCGGGCTTTGGCTGCTTCACCGTTCATGACATAGGCCCGGGCAAGTCCGAGATGCGCAAGAGCCCCGACCGGCTGATTCAGGACGATTCCTCGATGATCCAGAATCTTCTCGAACTCGGCAGCAGCTTCGGGACCCTGGCGCGCGGCAAGATAAGCTTCGCCGCGGACAAACACCGGATACAAGGCGGTCCAGGTGAAGGGGCTTTGAGTCGAGACTCCGAGTTCATAAGGCGCTGCGGGTTTCAGGTCCTGGATTGCCGCAGAGGCATTTCCTTGGTCGAGAGCAATCCTTGCGCGCAGCGTTGGCAGGAAATTGAACTGCACGATTGTGTCTTCCGGATAGTTCCTTGCCAGACCGTCCGCAATGGTTTGGGCGCGAGCGATCTCACCGGAATATGCCAGACCCAGTGCGGCAAGATAAAGCACATCGCGAGGCGGCGCGCCCTTCAGCCCCCCGATGATTCGATGTTTCGCCTCCTCCTTATTGCCGAACCAGGCTTCCCGCAAACCGGACGCGATCGTATAAGTGGCCGGGGCATCGTTCTTTCCCGCCTCCCTGGCGGAATCGATTGCCCGGCGGGAAAACTCCCGCGCATCACGAAGCCGACCGGCGAAGGCCGCCGTATCGCCTTCCAGGTTGAGAAACTGATCGTCAAATCCCGGCATTCCTTTTGTCTTCCCGACTTCTGCCGCCATCCCTGCAACATCGTTTTCGAGGAATGCGACCTGGTACAGGGCCATGTCGAGCAGGGGGCTGCTCAACTTGTGTTTCTGAGCCTGGGCGTACGTTGCCATGGCCTCATCCAGGCGATTCAAGGCAATCAGGCTGAACATGCGCTGGTAATAGCCGACGGGAAAACCGGGATTGAGGCGTATCACCTGAGAGGTCTCGTCGACCGCCCGATCGTATTGCCCCAAGATTGGCAACATCTCTCCCGCGATCAGGTCATGGGCATGATAAGCCCGCGGATAGGCCTGAATCCAAAGCTGGCAAGCATCGATCGCTTTTTCAATATCTCCCGTTACTTCCTTTTCGTAACTGGCGGTGATCGCGTACTGCTCCACTTCGGTGGTCCGCTGGCGCAACTGGTAAGCTCGGCGCTCGTACTCCACGCCCTTGCTCGGTTCGAGAATGTCGTTTTCCATGATTCCCAGGTAGGAGTAGGCGAGCGCAAATTGCGGATCGAGGTCGATGGCATGCTGGAAAAACGGAATGGCGGCGTCCGGTCCTCTTGCATCGATGACCCGGATGCCCGAGCTAAAAGCTTTCAGGGCTTCGAGCGACGGCGTCGTGGCCTGCTGAAGCGGCGTATCGAACCGCTGCACGGTGCTGAGTGATTCGCCGAGCTTCTTGCGAATGTCTCTCGATAGCTTGCCCAGTGCTTCGAGAACATGATTTTCGTCGATGGCGGAAGCTTCGGAGCTGGCCAGCGACTGTCCGTTCGCGCAGTTCACCGCTCTTACGGTGAGAAGGTATTGCGCACCAACGCGCGCAATCGCCCCTTCCAGGTCGGCCGCGCTGCCTGTCCTTTGACACATCTGGCGCGCAACATCGGCCGTAAGCTTGGCGTCGGCCTTCAGATCCATCATGCGAAGGGTTTGAGAGATCTGCTGGTCCGAAATGAGGCTTAGAAACGGCGATTGCTCCAGTTCCACGGCGAGTCCCTGCCGCAGTGCGCCGTCGAATACGGATTCGCCGGTGGAATTGGCGAAATCCGCCAGTACCACGGTATCCCGGTCGGTAAGAACGGGCCTGGGCGGCCTCGACAGCCAGAACGCGGCGGCAGCACCGACAAGCAAAAGGACCGCCGCCGCCCCGATCCAGGTCCACGGTTTCTTGTCCTCGATCTGCACCTGGATCGTGGAGTGGCTGAGGGTGCCGATGATGACTTCCTGATTGGGCACCAGGCGCACGGTCTCGCCGAGCCGATATCCGCGGCCGGGAACCGTGACGATGTACTTCCGGTCTCCCAGATCCTCGCCCAGCGCTTTGCGGAGCATGAAGATGGTCCGGGTCAGATTGGTCTCTTCCACAAAGGTGTCGGGCCAGACCGTCTTCATCAGGTCGTCTTTGGTGACGACCTCCTTGCCATTGCGAAGCAGGGCGAGGAGCACCTGAAAGGTTTTCGGAGTGAGCGCCACAGGGGCGCCATCGCGCAACAGGATCTCCTTCTCGGCGTCCGCGCGAAAAGGGCCGAACTCGTAAAGCTCCTTGTTGTCCGGGATAGCAGTTGACACCACGGGAAACCCCGCCCAAAGGGCACGAGCCGGAATGGCGGAATTCTAGCAAAAGCCCGAATCCCTTGACAGCCCGCCGGTTTCGATCGGCAGCCGCTTTGTTCTCTGAAGCTTACGGGGATTGCAAGAAGTTTTCAGAAACTTTCATGCCGATTGTCAGGACTTCCGGGGGCGCCTGCGGCAAGCTGCGAATCATTCGTGCGGCACGGACCAGGAGGCCGGAACCATGGCGAGATCAACCAGGATCACGATCGAAACCCAGTCACTCATGATCTGTCACGGCCGGAGCTCCACCCGCGGCTGGTGTGCCCGCTGCGCCCAAGAAGCCGAAATGATTGCCCTTGAAAGCATCGCGGTTCGCTCGAACCTGGTGCCGCACGAAGTGGAGAAGTGGCTCAACGCAGGCGATCTCCACCGGTCACGAACGCCCAGTGGAACCGAGCTGATCTGCCTGAATTCGCTGCTCGCCCGCCTGGGAAGCAGACCAACCCCATAACCGCGGCTTCCGCGGTTGCCAACGTGAGTAACAAAAAGGAGCGGTCATGAAATCCAAATTGCTGCTGTCATGTTCGCGGTCGGCCTTGCCGGCCCTGTTGTCCCTGGCGGTCGCCCTCAGCGCACAGGCAGAGGAGCATCGCTATGCGGTCACCGATCTCGGCGCCCTGGGTGGTACGTACAGCTTCGCGTACGGCATTAACAACGCCGGCGTGGTGGCCGGAGGCGCCGCAACCCCAGGCCAGACCGACGGCTTTTCTCAAACCGCGGTCCTGTGGTATCCGGGCCTTCCGCCGCTGAACCTGGGCACACTGGGCGGAGCGGAATGTCCGGGGTGCAACAGCGAGGCGGGAGGACCGAATGCGGCCGGAGTTTCGGCGCTTTTGTCGGAAACCGCCCACGCCGATCGGAATGGTGAAGACGTGTGTACCTTTGGCACGCACCGGCAATGCCTGGCAGCCACCTGGAAGAACGGCAGATTGGCCGCGCTTCCCTTGTTGCCCGGCGGAAACAACAGCCAGGCTTTGTGGATTAATAACCAGGGAGAGGTGGCCGGGTTTTCGGAAACGGGGGTTCAGGACCCGACGTGCTCAAGCATCAATCCCTTCCAGCTATTGCAAATCGAAGGCGTGGTGTGGGAACCGGGCGGCCGGATCCGCGAGCTTCGCCCGCTGCCGGGCGACACAATCTCCTTCGCCCTTGGCACCAACGACAAAGGGCAATCGGTGGGGGTGTCCGGTCTGTGTTCCAACACGAATTTTCCGCTCTACATCAACCCGGGCGCGAGCGAGCCTCACGGAGTTTTGTGGGAAAAGGACGGAACGCCCGTCGACCTGGATAACCTGGGCGCCGGCACGTTTACGGTTCCCGCCGCGATCAACGATGCGGGCGAGGTTGTCGGGGCATCGAAGGTTGCGGACGGCACGGTTCATCCGTTTATCTGGACCAGGGAAACGGGGATTCGCGACCTGGGTGAACCGGCCGGCGCGTTCGCAACCGGCATCCCCTGTTGCCATACCATCAATAACCGGGGCGAGGCGGTGGGATTTTCGCTGGGCGCGAACGGACCGCATGCCTACCTTTGGACCCATGGCCAGATGGTCGATCTGAACTCTGCGATTCCGGCGGACTCAGGCTGGACCCTGATGTTTTCGGAGTCGATCAACGACCGCGGCCAGATCGCGGGCTGGGGTGTAAATCCAAGCGGAGAGGTTCACGGGTTCGTTCTCACGCCCATGGAGGAATAGAGGCGCGCCTCAGGGTACCGGGCCGGGGCCGCCACATGGCGGACGCTGATGGCGGCTCCGTTCGGGATTCCCTGCAGCTTCGCTTTATTCCTCCTGGCCTGCTTCAAAACCGGGAGCAAGGATTGAATGGGGCTTGACCTCGACATTTTTCTCAGGGCTGCCCGGGCGATCTAACGGCACCGCGAGGCGAGACGCTGAGAAACCCCGCGAGAAGATTTTGGTGAAGCTACTTCCATTGTGCCCGTTCGGCGGGAATCAACATGCAAATGGGGGCGGGGAATTTTCGCTGAGTTTCGAAGAACTTAGGAACGGTATCGATTTTCGGGTACTTGACTTTTCTGTGGGGCGAACCGCTTTGGTGAGACAGAGCGAAAGCGAATCACACCTTCGGCACCGTGACCCAGATCAGGGTCAGGGATGTGTCGCGGACAGTCCGACCGCTCCTCTGTTGGTGAGTGCATCGCCCTGTTACCGTGAACCGACGAACGTTATCCGCGCAGATCGGCGACCACTAGCCGACTTCTCGGTCCTTATCGGCTCCTCGATGAGTGACTCGGCGATTGGTCATCAGCATTGCAAACGGGCTTTGTCGTCGCGAACAAACCAATGTGCGTGTGCTCAATCCATCGGCGCGGAACAAACGCGGTCAATCAGTTCGTGGAGATTCTTCTGTAGGGCAGCGTCGTAGGCGGCGGCTAGACCACGTCGCGCCAGCGAGCACGCTTGGGCTCGATTCCCACGCGCTTCGGCCACCACTGCGCCCGTCTGGAGAAGCTTGGCCATTAGGTCGCGATGGACCTCGGGGTTCTGCTGCCAGTACTCCTCGAGCAGAACCACCGCATCGGAGGCCCAGGCCTCCGCGGCTTCGAATCGTTCAGTCGCATGGTACAGCATCGCGAGGTTGTTCATCGTCATCGCCACCCGAGGCAAGTAAGTGCCCGGATTGGCCTCGGCGAGCTTGATGTAGATGGGGAGTGCCTCGCCGTACGCCTCATCCGCCTTATTCAGCCTTTGCGTGTCGCTGTTCAGGACCCCCAGGTTGTTTAGCGTCATCGCGACTTGCGACAGGTAGGCATCCGGGTTGTCCTTCGCCAACTTGCGATAGATGGAGAGCGCTTCCTCATACACATCCTCCGCTTTCGGGACGCGATCGGTCTCGCTGAACAGGACCCCCAGGTTGTTCAGCGAGGTGGCGACGTCTGGTAGGTAGACATCTGGATTCTCTCCAGCCAGTTCGCGGCGAATCAAGAGTGCCTCGCTGTACCCTTCCTCTGCCTTCGCCACGCGCCGTGTGGACTGATACAGGGTCCCGAGATTGTTCAGAGTCCTGGCGATGCTTGGCCGGTACACTTCTGGATTCTCCGCGGCCAGCTTGCGATAAATGGAGAGCGCCTCTTCGAACGCATTCTCCGCCTCCTGCATCTTTTGCGTTTGGCCGTGCAGAACCGCGACATTATTCAGCGTCCCGGCCAAGTTCGGCAGGTACGCGTCTGGATTCTCCGCTGCGAGCTTGCGGCCGATGTTGAGCGCGATCTTGTATGCCGTTTCTGCTTTTTGTATCCGCTGCGTATCCCGGTACACGGTCCCCAGATTGTTCAACATCGTCGCGACGTACGGCAAACTGGCGTCTAGATCGTCGCCTTCGAGTTTCAGGAAAATGGAGACGGCCTCGCGGTACAACTGCTCCGCTTCTTCCATCCGCTCCGTGTTGCTGTACAGGTTCCCGAGGTCATGCAGCGTGATGCCGACATCCGGCAGGTAAGTGTCTGGGTTGGCCTCCGCGAGGCTGCGGCGAATGGAAAGCGCCTCCCCGTACGCCTGCTCGGCCTCCTTTATCCTCTGCCTTTCCAAGTACAGATTCGCCAAGTTGTTCAGCGTCACGGCGACATCCGGCAGATAGGTGCCCGGGGCCTCCTCGGCGAGTTTGCGGCGAATGGAGAGTGCCTCCATGTGCGCCTCCTCCGCTTCCCGTATTCGATGCGTATCGATGTACAGATTCGCGAGGTTGTTCAGCACATTGCCGCGATCCTCTGGACCCGTGTATATCCCCAGAAGCGCCTCGTACGTAGCCGCCGCCTCCTTGAACCGGTTGAGTTTCTGCGCCAAGGCCGCATACTGGAACCCGTGTGCGGGGATCTTCCCGGCTTGCCACGCCTCCTGATACGCCGCCAGGGCCTCGGCCCACTCAAAGCGGAATTCGTGGATCTTCCCGAGTTCGTACAGGTCGCCCGGGAGCCTCGCCGCCTCCTGCCGTCGTACTTCCACCTGGCGGGTCTTGATGCGCAGAGCGGCCTCGAAATCGCCCGCTTCAAGGCAGCGCGATATCTCCATATCGCCAGGTTCGGAACGAATGGCCAGGGTCTCTTTCAGTTTGTTGTTCTCGGCGATGAGTCTCGCGATCTCGGCCTTAGCGTCCTGTTCCGGAACGAGGCATTGGGTCCGGGCTGAGTTATATAGCTCCTCGAGCATCCGCCGCATAACGGCGGTATCTTCGGCCACTTGCGGCAGCACCGCGGTCCTTCGATCCAGCAGATCGCGGAAAATAAGATCAACCTGCTTCCATGCACGGTCATATTCCGGGAGCACAATCAATCCCAGGAAGTTGTCCTTAAAGTGCTCGGGCACCCTTTCTCTCAGCTCGCGCGCAAGCGGCTCGGGGAGCGGTCGCGTTTCGAGAACAATCTTCAGGCTCCCTTGCTCGATAGCGTGGCCCTGGCTGTCCAGGCGCTCCAGTGTGTGAAGAAAAGTTAAGTCAAAACGTTCCGGAGCCAGTTCATCGGGGCGAATTTCGTCAAGCGTCAATGGCACTGACGCTTCCAGGCATGTCTCCCAGTTGCGAAACCAATCATCGAAGTCCCCCTCCCCCGAAGAACAAATTTGCGCGCAGATCTGGGATAAGCTCTGACGAAGGGCTTCGCGGCAAGCCGATTCCAGGTCGGGCGCCGATTTCTTCAGCTTTTCCAGAAGTGAGTCGACTCCCGTGTCGAGGAACTTCTTGCCCGCCTCTTCTCCGAACTTCTGCACGTAGTCGTCGACCAAATGTTCCGCGGACGCGCCCAGAACGCCCACCACGAGTGGCCCGAGGGCGCCACCGAGCGGCCCTGCGACAGCCGCACCCAGACCGGCGGCGGCGATGCGAATCGCGGCGGTCTTTAACGGGCTCGATTTGAACGGTGCCATGGCCGATTCGCTTTTGCGGACGCCGACTGAGATGGCAACAATACTAACTGTTCCTTGTTGGAAGCGATATGCCGGCGGGAAACAATGAGTACCTACCCGGGGAATCCCCGACAAGTAAACGAATTCTCACCCGGATTCGTACGCCGGAGCCGGATTGGGCTGAATTCATCGGGGCGGCTGCATACCTGAGAGACACATCTCTGGCCCATTCAGAGTGCGAGCAGTTGAATTTCACCGACGGCGTCACTACCGTGACGTTTCTATTGGTTGTTGCGCTCGCCTCATGGCTGCCTGCACGTCGAGCCGCCTCGGTCGATCCCATTTAAGCTCTGCGAAGCGAATCACGGGCGACCGCCTTGCTCGATGCTTGTTGGACACCTGCTGCCTCAAACGTTGTCGACAACCTAAACCACACCTCGAGCGCGAATTGGTGCAGATCGCAAGGATCGGTCCTGAAAAACGTTAGGTTCAAACGCCCATGTCGCCCGCAATGCTGCTGGATTCACACTAAATCGCCGACGCGCTCATTGAGCATTCAAGATGGGTTCCGGTTGTGGCAGATGATGCTCACGGATCGCTCGCCGCACAGGTCTGTACGCGCGTTGGCGCGTACGGCAATTCTGAAGAATGAATGGCGTGAAAGCGAACCCGACGGCGGTCTGCGGCGGATTTTTACGCGGCCTCTGACGTCGTGCCCTACACACAAAACACTTTATGCAGTGAGTTTTTTCCGCAGGCTGTGAAGTCGTGCCCGGTTACAAAGCTCTCCGGATTTGGTGTGCCCTTGCCGGAAATTACAAAGACGACCGCAGATGCTTCGCTGCGCTCAGCAGTGCCCGAATTTGGGATTCACATCATGACAGTGCCCGGATTTGGGATTCACATCGCCTGAATTCGTGATTCACTCTCCGTGGCTGGTAAGGCGGACGGATTTGCCGGTGCGGGCGGATTCGCGGGCGGCGTCGAGGATCTGCATGACGGTGACGTTGGTGTCGAGCGCGCTGAGGTCGCCCTGGTCCTTGATCTTGCCGTTCAGGACAGCGACAAGATAGCCAAGGGAGGACCGCTCGTCGTCGGGGAGCGAGGGCGCGGTGGAGGTGCGCTCGGCGGATTCGTGCGGCATGCGCGTGCGCAGGCCTTCGTTGGCTACCGTGATGACGTAGCCGGTAGCGCCGTAGACTTCCATGTCCTTGCGGCTGAACGGCCAGTTCCAGGAGGCCTGGATGACGGCCTGGGCTTTGGGGTACTGGAGGACGATGGTCGCGTCGTCGTCGACTTTGGGATAGATGTCCGGCTTGTCGTGATTGACGACCGCGGTGACGGTTGACGGCGTCTCGCCGTGCATGAGCCAGGTCATCAGGTCGACGCCGTAACAGCCGAAATCGTAGAGGGCGCCGGCGCCGTTCAGCTCCGGATCGGTGAGCCAGCGGAAGAATTCGGGACTGACGCCGATCTCCTTGGGGCCTTCGTGCCCGTCGTGGACGACGACGCGGCGGATGGGCCCGATGTGCCCGTCGCGCACGTCGTTGTAGGCGGCGCGATTGCTGGTGTACCACGTGGTTTCGTAATTCACCAGCACGTGGACCTTGTGGTAGCGGGCGATCTTGCGGATGGCGAGAGCGTCCTCGAAGGAGATGGTGAGGGGCTTCTCGACCATGGATGAAACGCCGTACTGCGCGGCGATACCGATGGCGTTGCGATGCTCGGCGATGGAGGTGTAGACCAGCACGGCCTGGGGATGCCGCACCTCGATCATGTTGGCTTCGCTTTTGAAAAAGAGGGTGTCGGCGAGATGGAACTTGTTTTTGTATTTGTCGATGAGGGTGGAGTCGGCTTCGGCGATGCCCACCAGTTCCACTTCGCTGTGCTGGGGAAGCTGCTGGAGGAATCCGATGACGTGATCGTGGGCCAGGCCGACGATGGCCACGCGCACGGGAGGCGCGGGCGGCTGGGCGGGCAGATTTGTCCATGCGGTTGTCATCAGCAACATCATCATCCAACGTCCAACGCCACAAGCACGAAAACTGTACGGCATGGTGGATCTCCCTGGGGCGATTGTAATGGGGGGATTCGGGCCGCCGGGGTGGTTCTCAGTCTGGCGGCGGGAGGCCGCCGGGACAGCCGGCCTGGAGACCGGCGCCACCGTCATCGGGCAATCCGCCGGGCAACACAAGGAAGACGATCGCGGGGGCGGATTCGCGCGAGGGAAAGGAGCAGGGGCAAGCAACCGAAGGGGTTGGCGGGTCCATCCTTCCTACGAGCGGCGAGCGAGCCGTGTATGGAGACATGCATGCATAAGGGCGTGGCGGTATGGGTTTCGGCGGTCTTCTTTCTGGGTTTTGCGGCGGCCCCGGCGCGGGCGGTGTCGATTCGCAACAACGATGCCTTCGTGGGCTACAGCCGGGTGGGCCATGAAGCGTTCAATCCCAACGTGGCGGGGCTGAATGGGTGGGAAGCGGCTCTGCATCTTCATGTGCATCCGTTTCTCGGCGTGGAGGGCGACGTGGCCCATTACGGGCTGGGCGCCGACGCGGCAGTGCCGCGCACGACGACTGTGCTGGCGGGGCCGCGGGTGAGCGTGAAAGCGGCGGGGATCAACCTGTTTGCGCACGGGATGGTCGGCGGGGAGCACTCCGCCAATAGCGGAAATGCCGTCCCGCACATCTCCAACGGAGGATTCGCGTATGACGTGGGTGGCGGAGTGGACGTGCCGATTGCGCCCTTCTTTGCCTGGCGATTTTCCCTGGACCGCATCACCGCGCCAAGCGAGGCGCCGAGCGGGGGAACGGACGCGCGGTTCAATACGGGGCTGGTGTTCCGGTTCTGAGATTCGGGGGTTTCGGACCGGGGTGGTTCCCAGATCCCCAAAACCCGGGGCCTGGGGCACCCGGAGAAGGAACAAAAGAGTGAACGTTATGGCGGTAACGTGCCTTTTAGTGCGCGTATCGGGTTTCAGGGGGCGGCTCTGGTTTGACCCTGCACAGCGCTCCCTCGTACCATTAAGTTGTTGATTTCCCCAGCCGCGCCGAACCGTTGAGGTTCGATCTGTACCACGGTTTCCCGGCGTGGAATATGAATGGTGTCCTGGCGATTCCTGGAGCGGGTGTATGGCTCCCGGAGTGAATGCCAGGGCCTGGAAGGCAATGCCGTTGAGTTCAGTAGATACCGTCGAAAACCACCCCGAGCCGACTCCAGCCGAAACGGAGCATGCCCACGAGCACGGTCATGAGCACGAGCATGCCCATGGGCCGGTTCTCAACCCCGACTGTACCCGCGAGCTGGTGCTGGACGTTCCCACTGAAGACGTATCCAAATCGTTTCGGCGGGTGACGCGGGAGTACCAGAAATTCGCCAAGATTCCGGGGTTCCGGCCGGGCAAGGTGCCGGAAGCCGTGGTCAGGCGCCGCTTTGCCAACGAGATTCGCAAGGAAGTGATCGATACCCTGCTGCCGGAGCGCTTCAACCAGGCGGTGCGGGACCTGGGTGTGACTCCGGTTGGGCAGCCGCAGGTGACCGAGATGACGGTGGAGGAAGGATCGCCGCTGCATGTGAAGGCGGTGTTTGAATTCATTCCTGCATTCTCGATCGAGGGCTACCAGAACGTAACGGTACCCAGGCCGCCGGTGGACATCACCGAGGAGGAGTTTCAGCACGAGCTGGAGCAGCTGCGCGAATCGCGCGCAACCATCGAGCCCATAGAAGAGGACCGGGCGATCGTGGATGGGGACTGGGCGCAGATCACGTACCGGGGAACGGTCGAGGGCGAGCCCGAGGCGGAGGGGGTCTCCGGCGAGGACACGCTGGTGGAGGTCGGCGGCAAGGACACGGTGGAGGCATTTACCTCGGCGCTGCGGGGGTCCAGGCCGGGCCAGACGATCAACGTGGCGGCCTCCTATCCGGCCGAGTATCCGGAGAAGCGCCTGGCGGGAAAGACGGTGGATTACTCCATCGAGGTCAAAGGGATCAAGAAGCGCGACCTGCCTGACCTGAACGACGAATTTGCCAAGGAAGTGGGGAATTTCGAGAACCTGGCCGAGCTGGAAAAGCGCGTCCGCGAGAATTTGGCCAACCGCAAACGCCGCGCGGTGGAAGGCCGAGACCAAGGACAAGCTGTTCGCGGCGCTGATTGAGCGGTTCCCGTTTCCGGTGCCGGAGTCGCTGGTGCAGGAGCAGGTGGACGCACGCCTGGAGCGCGGATTGCGCGCGCTTGCCGCCCAGGGCATGGAACCGGAACAGATGCGCAAGCTGGACTTCGGTCGGCTGCGGGCCGCCCAGCGAGACAGCGCGGTTGCGGAGGTGAAAACCTCGCTGCTGCTGGCGCGGATCGCACATGAAGAAAATGTCATAGTGAGCGATGAAGAGTTGGATCGGGAGATTCACATTGCGGCATTACAATCGCGTGAACCGGTCGATGCCCTGAAGGTGCGATTGACGCAGGACGGCGGTATGGCTAGAATCCGGGAACAACTGAAACGCGAGAAAACTGCACAACTGTTGTACGAAAGGCTTCCAGCCTGATCTGGATCAGCCAGCTTTGCCGCGCGTTCCGGCATGATGTGGGTGTTGGAGGCAGCGGGACGACCCAAAACAGGAAGTACGGACGAGCAGGAAAAGGGAAAAAATGGCATTGGTTCCGATGGTGGTTGAGCAGACGAGCCGGGGCGAGCGCGCCTACGACATCTATTCGCGTCTGCTGCGCGACAACATCATTTTCCTGGGCACGCCGATCGACGACCAGGTGGCCAACCTGATCGTGGCGCAGATGCTGTTCCTTTCCGGGGAGGATCCGGAGAAGGACGTTCAGCTGTACATCAACTCGCCGGGGGGCTCAATTACGGCGGGGCTGGCCATCTACGACACCATGCAGTTCATCAAGAATAATGTGGTGACGTATTGCATAGGCCAAGCGGCCAGCATGGGTGCATTCTTGTTATTGGCGGGGACCAAGGGCAAGCGGTTTGCGCTGCCCAACTCGCGCATCCTGATTCACCAGCCGTCGATGGGCGGATTGAGCGGGCAGGCCACGGATATCGACATTCATGCGCGGGAGATTCTGCGCATCCGGGAGATCACCAACAACCTGATGGCGCGGCACACCAATCAGCCGCTGGAACGGATCGAGCGGGACGTGGAACGCGACTTCATCATGAACGCGGAACAGGCGAAAGACTACGGCATCATCGACGAGATCATTGATCGGCCCCGCACGTAAGGAAAGCGGCCCGCAGGGGCGGAATCCAGGCATCGAGGAGTAGTTCAACCATGAAAACGCGAACGGGACCTGAAGAAGCATTGCGCTGCTCGTTTTGCCATAAATCCCAGGACGCGGTGGCCAAGCTGATCTCATCTCCCAGCGATTACCCCCGGGCCTACATCTGCGACGAATGCGTCGCGGTGTGCAACTCGATTCTGGAGGACGACCGCGGGGATGCCCATCCGGCGACGACCGCCGGCCACCTTCCCAAGCCGCAGGAAGTGAAGAATTTCCTCGATGATTACGTGATCGGGCAGGACCAGACCAAGAAAAAGCTGGCCGTCGCGGTCTACAACCACTACAAGCGGATCCAGATGAACCGGATGCGCAACAACGAAGTGGAACTGGCCAAATCCAACATCCTGCTGGTTGGGCCGACGGGGTCGGGAAAGACGCTTCTGGCGCACACGCTGGCCAAGATGCTGGATGTGCCGTTTGCCATCGTGGATGCCACCACGCTGACCGAGGCGGGGTATGTCGGCGAGGATGTTGAAAACATTATCCTGAAGCTGCTGCAGGCCGCCGATGGCGATGTGACGCGCGCGCAACAGGGCATCATCTATATCGACGAGATCGACAAGATCGGCCGCAAGGACGAGAATCCGTCGATTACGCGCGACGTTTCGGGCGAGGGCGTGCAGCAGGCGCTCTTGAAGATCCTCGAGGGCACCGTGGCCAATGTGCCGCCCCAGGGAGGCCGCAAGCATCCCCACCAGGAATTCACCGCGGTGGACACGACCAACATCCTGTTCATCTGCGGCGGGGCGTTTGTCGGGCTGGAGCGCGTGGTCGGCCGCCGGATCGGGAAGAAGGCGCTGGGCTTCAAGAATATCGACGCGGAGGCGGATGCGGCCACCACCCGCAGCCATCGCGATACCGAGTTGCTTCGCAAGACCGAGCCGCAGGACTTGATCAAGTACGGCCTGATCCCGGAATTTGTCGGACGGCTGCCGGTGATGGGCATCCTGGACGAATTGGACGAGGCCGCGCTGGTGGAAATTCTCACCAAGCCCCGCAACGCCATCCTCAAGCAGTACCAGCGGCTGTTCGAGTATGAGAACGTGCGGCTGCACTTCACCCAGGAAGCGACGGGCGCGGTGGCGCGCGAAGCCCTGGCGCGGAAGGTGGGGGCGCGCGGGCTGCGCATGATCCTGGAAGAGCTGATGCTCGACCTGATGTACCATCTGCCCAACAACAAGCGCGTCCGCGACCTGGAGATTACGCGTGAAATGGTCGAACGGCGCGACCTGTCGCTGTGCCTGCTGGAGAAGGCGGGATAAGCAGCTTCGATTCCTGACAGTCAAGCGGGCCGCGTGCAATGCACGCGGCCCGCTTAATTTTTGGCGGCCAGATAAGCGGCCTGGCGGGTTATGGACGGCCGGGCCGGAGAGGTTGCGGAAAAAGGATGAACGGGCGGCGAATGTTCGCAAGGCGGGCATAGCAGGGGCTAAAGCCCGGATTGATTTTTTTGGCATTTGCGGCACGAGTAAACTCGTGCCCTTGTTACAAAGCACGACTCGATAAGACTTTTTCAGCAAGCTGTAAAGTCGTGCCCTGACGCAAAGGGCAAGCAAGAATCGGTGCAAAATCATGCCCATCCGATGGGCTCAGCGATTTGTGCTGATTTTGTGCTACGCCTTACCGCCAAGACCTGGAGCAACCGAAACTTCCGCATCGGCGGTGACTCGGGAATCAAGCCTCTTACCTGCCGCCAACTTCGCAGTCTTTTGGCGTGGTCTCGACAACACGACAGTAGTTTTCGAAGACGAAAAACTTTCCGACGGGAAGTTGCAGACGTGCAAACAGCGTGCGAATGTCTTGTTCGGTTCGAACCGGCATCGACTCCATCCCGGCGTCGATGAGGACCTGGGGGTTGTCCGCCGTTTTTAAAACCTCACCCATTCTCTTCGACATGTTCTTTTCTCTTTTAGGCAGGAACATCTGCAGGAAAAGAATCTCACGAAATGCGGTAAATACACTCATCCTGTTGTCGTGGCGAAAAATCTTGAGTTTTTCCCGCGGAGAAAGGCTAGTCAGATGAAGCATCCTTCTTTGGTTTAGGGTTCCACCCGCAATCAACCCAATGCGCCTGGCAAATCTTTCGGCAGCGGGGTGCACCCCTAGAAATGCTACAAAGACCTTCCCGGAGCCTTTTGTAACGCGTCTCGCCTCACTGATGATCCGTTTGATCTCGCTCTCATCGTTCATGAAGTCGACCACGCCGGTGGCAATAATGGCCGTGCTGTAACTTCCGGACTCGAACGGGAGGTTCCGGGCATCTGCCTCGATCAGTTTCAGACCCCGCCTCGTCTCCGCATACTGGATCATCTGAGGACTCCGGTCAACGCCGTCGGCCTTATGGCCGGACTTCTGCAATTGCTCGACAAGCAGACCCTGGCCGGCCCCTATGATGAGCACCGGATCGGGAATGATCGGGTCAAGTTTCTTGATATTCGCCAAGTCCAGGTGGTTGTCCTCAAAGTAGGAGAGGTAAGGAGCCCACGCGTCCCAATATCGTCCCACGTCCGTCATAGACAGCCTCCTTGTCTTCTGTCTCCGCGCCCATAAAAGAGAAGAAACGGGCAGGCTGTCAGCGCAGGAACTCAGTCTTTGCGACGAAGTTTTCTCTTTTCAAATCTGCATATTCGGGAAGCGCACGGATTCTGAGCACTGTACCATGGGCGAGATTTGAATGTATAGGAACTCTATTCCCGAGTGGTGGACAATTGGGAAGTTTCGGCCCATTCATGCAGCCATCCTGGACCGGAATGCTCTGCTGATTTTGTGCTAACGATTCGGTCTTCTTTGGTTTCATGGAACATCCAAGGCATTGAAAAATAAAGAAACCTATTTGTTTTCAACGCGCTTTTGGTCGCGCCCTGACATATACCACGCTGCTCAGCGAGGTTTTCCGGCAGCCTTTGGGGACCGGCGGTACTTTGCCGTTCCGGGTCAAAGCGTATCGTGGGTTCCGTCGCAATATGGGCGGTCGCCTGTGTGCTTGCAGCCGCAAAGAAACACGGTCCCCGACTCCCTGGCTTCGAACACGATGGGTTTGAACTCGGTATCCTTGTGGCTCGCGTCGCAGAAAGGCTGCGTGGCGCTGCGCCCGCAGGCGCACCATTTGTAGATCTTCCCGGCTTCCACCGTGACTTCGTAGGGGCCGATTTGCGCGATTTTCGGTTCTGCCATTTGAAAGACCCTCCTGAGGGAACCAATATTTGAGGACGGGATACCCGTTTTTCCGGGTTGTGACGGCATTTTACGCGGTTGGGCCATGGTAGAGAGAAACACGAATACCGGCTCAATCGCAGGTGGCACAATCACCCCGCGGAGGAAGACCTGCCCGCGGGTACGCAGGCGAAGATGCACCGAACCTGGTGCATCCAAGTCAATGTCCCGCAATTGGGTTGACCGATCCGACCTTTCAAAAGCAATTCTTCGACTGGGGTGGCGACGCGACCTGCGCTTAGGGATGACGGATTTGCAGGTATATCTAATTGAGAGACACCCCACCAGCCGGCGACCGGCCCGGCGGTGTTTCCGAGCGCAATAGGCTGTACAATCCCAACAAGAGGCGGGGAATCCCGGCTCGAAACCAGAGGGTGTCGCTGGGCGTCTAACAGGTCTGTTGCCCGTGCATTCATTTTCCAAGGGGTCCTGATGACCACATCTCGTGATAAGTCCGAGCCGCGCAAATTGCCCATGATGCCCATCCGGGACATGGTGATCTTCCCCTACATGATGACCCCGTTCGTGGTCGGCCGCGAGTCGAGCGTGCGGGCTCTGGAAGAAGCTCTGAACGGCGACCGCAAGATCTTCCTGGCCACCCAGCACGACGCGTCGATCGACGAGCCGAAGGCCAAGGAAATTTATCAGGTGGGAGCGATCTGCAATATCGTGCAGAGCGTCAAGATGCCGGACGGCAATATCAAGGTGCTGGTGGAAGGCGTGGAGCGCGCCAAGTCGCTGGATGTTACCGACCGCGATGGTTTCTTTGTCGCCACCGTGCGCACCGCCAAAAGCCAATTCGAGATGACGCCCGCGGTGGAGCAGCTGATGCAGCGCGTCACCAACCTGTTCGAGCAGTATGTGAAGCTGCAGCAGTCGCTCAACTACGAGACCATTATCGCCACGGTGCGGATGGATGAGCCGGCCAAGCTCTCCGACATCATCGCCGCCAACCTGCAGCTGGGCATCGAGGAGAAGCAGGAACTGCTGGGCATCTTCGATCCCGCGGCGCGGCTTTCGCGCATCGCCGACGTGCTCGACGTGGAGATTGAGAAGCTGGACCTGGACCGCAATATCCAGTCGCGCGTGAAGCGGCAGATGGAGCGGGCGCAGAAAGAGTATTACCTGAACGAGAAGATCAAGGCCATCCAGAAGGAGCTGGGCCGCGGGGAGAAAAGCGAGTTCGACGAGCTGCGCAAGAAGATCGATGCGGCGGGCATGCCCAAGGAAGTACTCGACAAGGCGGTTCAGGAGCTGAAGAAGCTGGAAGCCATGCCGCCCATGTCGGCGGAGTCGACGGTGAGCCGCAACTACATCGACTGGCTGCTGGCCGTGCCCTGGAAGAAGCGATCCAAAGAAACCCGCTCCATTGATTTCGCGGAGAAGGTGCTGAACACTGACCACTATGGCCTGGAAAAGATCAAGGAGCGCATCCTCGAATTCCTCGCGGTCCGGCAGTTGGTGAAGAACCCCAAGGGATCGATCCTGTGCTTTGCAGGGCCTCCGGGCGTGGGCAAGACCTCGCTGGGCATGTCGATTGCCAAGGCGACGGGGCGGAAATTCGTGCGTCTTTCTCTGGGCGGCGTGCGCGACGAGGCCGAAATTCGCGGGCATCGGCGTACGTATATTGGCGCGCTGCCGGGGCAGATTATCCAGCACATGAAGCGAGCCGGCACCAAGAATCCCGTCTTCCTGCTGGACGAGGTGGACAAGATGGCGTCGGACTTCCGCGGCGACCCGGCGTCGGCACTGCTGGAAGTTCTTGATCCGGAGCAGAACACCACCTTTCAGGATCACTATCTGGATGTGGACTACGATCTGTCGCAGGTCCTGTTTATCGCGACGGCGAACGTAACGCATACCATTCCCCCGCCCTTGCAGGACCGGATGGAGATCCTGCGACTGCAGGGCTACACCGAGCAGGAGAAGCTGGAGATTGCCAAGCAGTACCTGGTGAAGAAGCAGCGCGAGCAGACCGGCCTGAGCGACAAGAACCTGGTGATCCGGGATGAAGCCATTTTGGAGATCATCCGCTATTACACGCGGGAGGCAGGGGTACGCAACCTGGAACGCGAAATCGGCAATATCTGCCGGAAGGTGGCGCGCAAGGTGGTGAAGAGCGGTCCCAAGCACAAGGAAGAGCTGACCGCGGCGAACATCGCCGAGTTCCTGGGTGTGCCCAAGTTCCGCGAATCGGAGGCGCACGAGAGGAGCGAGGTGGGGCTGGTGACCGGGCTGGCATGGACCGAGGTAGGCGGATCGATCCTGACCACCGAGGTTCAGGTGCTGGACGGCAAGGGCAAGCTCACGGTGACGGGCCAGTTGGGTGACGTGATGCAGGAGTCGGCGCAGGCGGCTCTGGCGTATATCCGCAGCCGGGCCCATCAGCTGGGGTTGACACGCGAGTTTTATCGCAACATCGACATCCACCTGCACGTGCCCGAAGGCGCGATACCCAAGGACGGCCCGTCGGCCGGCATTACCATGGCCACGGCGCTGGCCAGCGCGCTGGTGAAGATCCCGGTGCGCCGCGACATCGCCATGACCGGCGAGATCACGCTGCGCGGCAAGGTGCTGCCCATCGGCGGATTGAAGGAAAAGCTGCTGGCGGCGCTGCGGGCGGGCATCTTCGAAGCCATCCTGCCGCGGGCCAACGAGAAGGACCTGTCGGAGCTGCCCGACAACATCAAGAACTCGATGAAGCTGCACTTCGTGGACTCGATGGACGAAGTGCTGGCGATGGCGCTGGAAAGCCCGCTGCCGACGGGTGTTCCCAAAGAGGCCGAGGTGCTGGCTTCCGTTCCGACGCCGGCGGAGGTGGGCACCGGACAGGTGGCGCACCAGTAGACGGATTCGGGGCCATTCCAGCTTACTTCGACAGCAGCCTGTCCGCCCACAGGGTCGCAGATCGCGGCGGGATCTCCGGAGCGTGTTCCACCATGGCGGCACGATCCCAGCAGGATGAGAACCTATCCTCACAGAGACGGCCGGCGGCGTAAACGCTTCCGAGACCGCCGGTGTGGAAACCGCCGCGACTGATCCGCAGCTAAAATCAAAGCAAATGGCCTACTGGTACCGGCGGGTGTTCCTGCTGGCGGTTCCCCTTATCCTTTCCAACCTGACGCAGCCACTGCTTTCCACGGTGGACACGGTGCTTTCGGGACACTTGCCGGGAGCCGCCGCGCTGGGCGGCGTGGCCGTGGGCGGCATCTTTTTCAACACCATTTACTGGACGTTCGGCTTTCTGCGCATGACGACGACCGGCCTGGTCGCCCAGGCCCACGGCGCGCGGCGGCATGAGGAGCTTCGGCTTCATTTCCTTCGCGCGCTGGCGTCGGCGGCATTGATCGGCGCGCTCATCCTTGTTCTTCAGACACCGGTGATCGCGCTGGCTGTCCGGGTGCTTGGTGCCAGCGCCGCAGTGGCCGAGAATGCGAAGCTCTATTGCCACATCCGCATCTGGTCGGCTCCGGCCGCGCTGGCCAACTACGTGATCCTTGGATACCTTCTCGGCCGGCAACGGGCGCGCACGGCCCTGGCCCTGCAGGCCGCGGTCAACGTGGTCAATGTAGCGGTAGCTCTGCTGCTGGTCTTGCGGCTGCACTGGGGCGTGGGGGGCGTGGCGGCGGCCACCATGACGGCCGACTGGGCCGGATGCCTGCTGGGACTCGCGCTTACGCACCAGACGCTGCACCGCGAATCGGGGGAACGTGCGGTCGACTGGCACGATGTGTTCGACGGGCCGGCGCTGCGGCATCTGTTCGCGCTGAATCGGGACATCTTTTTGCGCACGCTCTGCCTGGTGGCAGCCTACGCATGGTTCACGCGAACCGGCGC
Organism: uncultured Acidobacteriota bacterium; assembly: GCA_963706455.1. GTDB lineage: Bacteria > Acidobacteriota > Terriglobia > Terriglobales > Acidobacteriaceae > Telmatobacter. The sequence goes on from CAVPNO010000127.1 coordinate 235,742, forward strand.
GCGCGAAGGCGACGCCACGCTGGCGGCCAACGCGGTACTAATGAACATGTTCTTCATCGTGGCGTATGGCCTGGATGGATTCGCCAACGCCACCGAAGCCCTGGTAGGCGAATCCATCGGGGCGCGCAAGTGGGAGCACTATCACGCTGTGCTGCGCGCCTCCACGTATTGTGCATTGGTGGTCGCCGCACTGGCGTCGCTGCTCTACTGGTGCACGGGATCCTGGCTGGTGGGGCTGTTCACCAGCGTGGAGGCGGTGCGGACGGCGGCGCGGCATTACCTGCCATGGATCGTGGCGCTGCCGGTAGTTTCGGTATGGGGATTTCAACTGGACGGCATCTTCATTGGAGCTACCCGTGGGCGCGAGCTGCGCGACAGCATGCTCATTTCCTTCGTCATCTTTTTCGGCCTGGCTGTGGGGCTCGAGCGGCCGCTCGGAAACCACGGCCTGTGGTGCGCGTTCTCGATCTGGATGGCGGTGCGCGGGGTGACGCTCGCCATGCGGCTTCCGCGCATCGAGCGCATGTTTGCCGACCCTGCGCCGGTGACCCGGTGAGATCCGCATTCAGGATTATTTCTTCAGGGAGGCGACGAAATTCATCGCTTCCTCAAAGAGCTTCCCGTCCTTGCGGTAGCCGCCCGGGCTGGTGTAGTTGAGCATCAGCCATTCGCGCATCGTTTTGGTGCCCATCACCAGGAAGGATGCGTCCGCGCGCCCGTCCACGAGATTGGCTACGCGGTCTTCGGGCAGTTTCATCGCCACGCCATCCGGACGCGTGAAGGCGAAGATCTTCGTTCCCGCCTGGTACATGGCGCCGCTTGGCTTGCGCACCACGACCGCCTTGGGAAGAATGCCTTCGATCCATGCGGACAATTCGTCAACGGGGATGATCGACTCTCTGGGGGGCTTGCTGGCTTTCTTCGGTGCGGCGGGGGCGGAGGAAACAACGCGCCGCGTGCTGGTTTTCTTCGCGGGGGTCTTCGCATGGGTGGAGGATCTGCCGGGCATGGTGGGCTCCTTCGTGTGGGCCTCGGAATTCATCCAGCATAGCGGAGGACTCGGGCACACGAGCCCGAGCCGTCGATCTCACCCCGGCAAGGTCAGGCCGGGCACCTCGCGTTCTTGTGGCTTTCGCCCCGGAAAAACTATGGCTTGTAAATCCCGGCTATCTGTGGGAACCTCCAAGCCATGAGTCCCGTCGATCTTTTGAACCTGATCCAGGTAAATGCAGGCCGTTGGCCGAGTATGGTGATCGATTTTGATGCGCTCTCCGAGTTGGACCAGGTGGCTGCGCAGCTGATCGCGGCCAAGGCGCGGTATCAGTCCGTTTTCGAGCAGACCAAGGTGCCATGGCCGGTGATTGCGGTAATCCACGAGCGCGAGTGCTCGCAAAACTGGAATCGCAGCATCGCACAGGGCGATCCGTGGAATCAGGTCTCCGTGCACGTTCCTGAGGGGCGAGGCCCGTTTGCCTCTTGGGAAGAGGCGGCCATCGATGCGCTCACTGCCTGCGAACACATGGACGAGTGGGCTCACTGGGATACGATGGGCGGCGTCCTGACGCGGCTTGAGATGTATAACGGCACGGGCTATGCCGGCATGAATCAGCCGTCACCCTACGTCTGGTCGAGAACCGACCAGTACGTCTCCGGTAAGTACGTCGCCGACCACGACTTCGACCCGAGCGTGATCGACAGCCAGGAAGGCTGCGCAGGGTTGCTGGTGCGCATGATGGCCCAAGACCCGACGATTCTCAGCGATTTCCCGTCGTGGGGTTCGGCGCCCGTGCAACCCAGCCTGACCGGCCCCGACGGCGCGGTGTACGATGTGCGCTGGCTGCAGACGACGCTCAACGGGCTGGGCGCAAATCCCCGGCTCAATCCGGATGGCGAATGGGGGGATCATACGGCGACCGCACTGAGGAACTACCAAACGGGAGCGGGCATTGCGGCCAGCGGGCGCTATAACGTGCCGACTCTCGACAGCCTGCAGAGCGCAGTGGCCAACCCCGCAACCACGGCGTAACCGGCTGGGAGTGTGATTCTCAGGTCCCGGCATCGGGGACCTGGCACCCAGTACGGCCTGTATGCTCGAAACAGGCATGCGCTACACGACCCAGTTCCTGCTGTCTGCGATGGCTCCGGCGCAGTTCCCTGCTCCGTCGCTGCCGGAGATCGCGTTCCTGGGCCGCTCCAACGTGGGCAAGTCGAGCCTGCTGAATGCCCTTGTGGGCGAGAAGGCGGCCAAGGTTTCATCCACGCCGGGCCGCACGCGGGCCATCAATTTTTTCCTCCTCTCCGACGAAAAGCAACGGCCGGTCATGCGCTTCTCCGATCTGCCTGGGTACGGCTACGCGAAGATTTCAAAATCGATCTCGGCCGAGTGGCCGAAGTTTATCGAGCCGTACCTGGCCGAGCGCGATACGCTGCGCCTATGCGTGTGCCTGGTCGATTCCAACGTGCCGGCCCAGGAGCGGGACGCGCAGCTGATCGCATGGCTGCAGCACGTGGGGCGATCGTTCGTGGTGGTCGCGACCAAGATCGATCGTCTGAGCGGCAATGAGCGCACGCGCAACCTGGCGGCGCTGAAGAAAGGGCTGGAGTTGGAGGAGATCCTGCCAGTGTCGGCCCGGACGAATGCGGGGATCAGGGAACTGTGGGGGAGGATCGAGGAGAGCGGGGGTTAGGGGTTAGGGGTTAGGCGTTAGAGATGAGCTTCGTGACGATTCCAGTGGGCGGATGTGAATTCGTCCGAACCGTCTTCGGAGGTCACCTGGATGTGGATGGGTGCTTGTTCGATTAGCTTCGCGCGTTCTAGGAACAGACCGGCGAATCGGTGGTCTGCGTGGAGCAGGCGCGTGGACTGGGCGAGCCGGCCGAGATAGCGCGGGGCATTGCGCAGCCAGCGGCGGGCGCTGCCGGCATCGGGGTCGAGACACTCGAGCGCCAGCGCATCGAGTTTCAGCAACCACTGTGCGGGGGCGGAGGAAACGCTCCAGGTGACGACGACCTGGCCGTCCGGCTGGGTTGCGGTGGATTCGACAGGCGGACGAAGAAGATCCGCGACCACGCCGCGCTCGGCCATTTCCACTTCGATCGGGGCGGGGGCGGCGGCAATGCAGACAGCCACGGGCGCACGCTTGCGGATTTCGTTTTTCAGGATGCGGAGAGACTCATCGAGCGAAGTAACCAGAAAGTCGACGATTCCGTCGCGAATGGCCTGCTTTTGGGCAAGCTGGTCTGCCGTGGCGCACAGCGATGCGGCGCCGGCAACGTTGGATGCCACCACCAGCGCGCGTCCCTCTTGATCGAGTTCGCCGGCATAGAGCAGGTTGCCGCCCAGATCCGGCTCGCCGGTTGATTGCGCCGGGACAAGTTGCGCGTAGTACGACAGCACGCGCAGGAGAAAGCCAGATTCGGCGCTAAGTTTAAGATCCTCGGTCATCCTGGCAACTGCGGTTTCCCACTTCAGTGTCTCACCACCCATTGGTGACGGCGGCTGATCACCGTTTCGTTGACACGCAGTCACAACTGACGAGAACATGAGATACTCCGTGGTCCCGGCAGCTTGATTCCGGCCCGGCACAGGCTCTCCTGGAGGTCTTCGATTGTCTTCCTCGACTTCATCGCGTTTTCGTGACCGGCTGCCGCTCTATATGTCGCTGGCAATGCACGGGCTGGTGGCGGCACTGGTTGTGCCGGTGGGAATGCACATGAAGGCGAAGATCGCGCCGCCGGCAGATGAGGTGAATATCGCGATGCTGGAGGTGGCGGGCGGATCGTCGCTGGCCAGGTCGCCGCTGCTGATGGCTCCGATGGGAGACCGGAAGTCGGACAAGGTGCTGGCCGCGCCTCGACCGGCGAACTCCCATGCCGCTCTGCAGAAACGGCGTCTGCCCAAGGCGTCGGGATCGGATGCGCAAGCGGCGCGGGCGCAGGATCGCGGCACGAGCTCCGCGGCCGGAAATGGCAGCGATGCGCGGGACGCGACCTTTGCGTTTCCCATTTTCTCCCCCCGGCCGCCGGTGACGGACCGGAATCTGCTGCCTTCCTCAGACCGGAAGGTTGTGGTGGACGTGAAGTTGAGCGCGTCGGGAGAGGTGATCGGCGAGACCCTGGTGACCGGGATAGGAAGCGTCCTCGACCAGATGGCCATGGATGCGGTGAAATCGTGGCGCTTCCAGCCGGCGACGGTGAACCAACAGGCGGTGCCGTCGGAGGCGGAGGTGATCTTCACTTTCGGCCCGCATTATCCGGTTTTGGGTTAGCCTCGCGGAGATTTGTTTCCGGCATGCCGTAGTCTGGTCTATCTCGGACAACGGGGAATGCATCTGCGCCGGCGCTCGCGGCAAATTTCAGGATCGCCGCCACCCGTTACACTACTTTGCGTTCTCGAACTCGCCGGACATTCCCCGGGTCCAATTTGCTGCTTATGCTGACCGTTCGATAGCTCTGGAGACAAGCTGCCACTAACGGATAAAAGAGCGGAACCATTTCGCGAGTTGCTTTTCAGACATCACACCAGACGCCACCGCCATCATCGTATTCACGACTGCATCGTCCGGCGCGTCCATAGCGTACCCATTCAGATCAAGAAACGCTTCCGCGACCACGTAAGCCGTACGCTTATTGCCGTCGAGAAATCCGTGATTGTTGCACAGCCCGAATGCGTAAGCAGCGGCTAAAGCAGCGGCATCGGGCTTCCCGTACGCCACGAGGTTGCGAGGTCGTGCAAGTGCAGACTCGATTACGGCAAGATCGCGTACTCCACCAATTCCGCCGTGCTCGGAGATCTGTGCGTCATGGATTGCCAGGACCGCATTCAGGGGAACCCAGGCCCATGAGCGACGTTTCACCTGGCCAATTCCCGCAGCGCGTTGCGACGTCTTTTCATCACCTTTCGCGCCGACTCCATGGCTTTTTCGAACTCGGGATCAAACGGCGTGATCCGAAAACCATCTTCCTCTTCGGTAAGAAAGATTGAGTCGCCCTTGTCGACTCTCAGACGTGCCAAGGCTTCCTTGGGCAGGATCACTCCCACGGAGCTTCCAATCGTGGTCAGTTTCAGTTTCAGCATTTTGGCACCTCCGAAGCCCATTATAACATTGATTATAATACGCGAGGTGCGGCAGAATCGATCCGGATGCGGCGCTTTCGCTCGTGAGTCAAGGCGATGGCCATGACTTCGCCGTCAGGATGCGGCTATATCGAGGGCAGAATGGAGTGGAACCGGCGCTCGGGCATGGCTGTATCCCAAGTCCCAAAACCAGGGACCGGGGCACCCGGGGCTACGTTCTCAGGCGAGCAGAATTGAGGCAGGAGTCCGGCTTACCAGGCGGAGTACGGCTGGCCGTCGGAGCCTTGTTCCTGAGAGCCGGAGTGGACATCGTCGATGCCGGGGTCGGTCTGGTCCACGGAGGAAAGCGAGTCGGTGGTTTCTGTCTGCCAGGTGTCCTTGGCGCGGGTCATGGGATCGACGGGAATCTCTTTCAGATAGCCGGTGCTGACCAGGTCGTCGAGCGACTGCGGGGCTTTCTGCTTGTCGGCGGTGTAAGAATCGATGGCGCTGCGGATGACGTGCAGGTCTTCCTTGAGCACGGCTTCGCGCGCCTGGCGCACGGCGCCCACGTAGCTGGGAATGGCCACGCTGAGCAGGACGCCGATGATGGCCATGACGATCATCAGCTCGACAAGCGTGAAGCCGGCCTGGTTTTTGCGATTCGTGCGCATAATTGCCTACCAGTCGTGATACTTGGTGCCGTCCAGGGCCGTTCCCTGGGATTTCGAATAGACGTCAAAAACGCTTTGGCCCCCGAAGGAGTCAGAGTCCGGATCGTCCTGCATCGAGCGCAGGCCCCATTCGGCCTTTCCGGTCATGGGATCGACCGGGATGTGCCGCAGGAAGCGTACTTTTTTGCCCTGCACATCCACGCCCGTGACCAAGGTTTCCAGATCGGGCGGGTAGTTCTGGCTATCCACCTTGGTCTGGAAGGCTCCGCGGTCGGCGGCATCCTTGTACTTGTCGATGGCGTCGCGCATCGTCCACAGGTCGTAGCGCAGTTGGCGCTCGTTGTCGCGCTTGACCTTGAAGCGGGCAATGGGCACCGCGCCGGCGGCAAGGATGGCGAGGATCGCCACGGTAATGATCAGCTCGACGAGCGTAAGTCCGCGTTCGCCTTTCCTCCGGATTGGCCCACGGCTGATCATTTGCTTTTTATTTAACACTCACCGTTATGGACGTTCCTTGCGCTAGAACAGGTTGCTGCTTGCTGTTGAGGGCGCCGGGGCGGGTGATTTCGATCTTGCCGTCGCCGGCGGCTTTGGCCTCAAAACTAAGGACGCAGACCACCCCCGCGCCGCTCACGCCGGGGGCTCCCGGGGGGCGGGAGGCGTTGATGGTGATGGTGCCGGGGCCGTCATCTCGATGGACCAGGGCAACCGCCTGCTGATCGCGGCTGAGGAAGTCGCCGCTTTCCACGTTCACCAGCGACAATTTAGACGCATCGTACTGAATCTGCAGGGGGATAGAGGAAATGTCGCTGGCGCCGCTGACGACCACCGGGACCTGGAACGACGAACCGGCGGCCACCGGGGCGGGGGCGTTCATGAGGAAGCTGACCTTCGGGCCCCCGTCCGCGGGCGACTGGTCAGGGGAAGTGGCGCCCGGCGGAGAAGCCGGAGGCACTTCGGCGGGGGGGGCCTGCGCGGGCGCGCCGAGATTGGTTTGGGGAACCGGCGAGGTGAGCGCCCCGCCCTGGGCGGCCTCCTTCATTTGCGCGATGGCGGCCGGCGCGGCGGCGGTGGCGCTCTGGCCGGGAACGGTGCCCACCGTGGAATTGCTGGTTACGGGCTGAATCTGGGCAGGGGAATTGGCGCCCCGGCCCTCGACGGCGATGTGGCGCAGTTCGATCGACTGGCCGACGCCGGTGTCGATGGTGCGCAGGTTCAGGGGGCTCAAATCCTGGGAGCGGACGATGTGGGGGACCATCAGGAAGACCACTTCGTCGTCGGTCTTGGTGTGGTCCTTGGAGCCGAAGAGGTATTTGAGGATGGGAATGGAACTGAGGCCGGGGATGCCGCTCCAGCTGACCTGCTCCTGCTGGTTGAGGATGCCGCTGACGATGTTGGCTTCGCCTTCGCGCAGGCGAACGACTTCTTCGGTGCTCTTCTGGGCGATGATGGGCTCGGTGACCCCGCTGATGGTGGAGGAGCCGCTCTGGGCGGTGACCTCGATTACCATCTTGAGCGTGACGTCGCGATCGTAGTGGACCGTGGGCGTGATCTCGATTTTGACGCCGACGTCGAGGTACTGGAACTGCGTGTTCACCAGCGAGCTCACGAGCGCAGTTGCGGCGCCGGTCTGGTAGGAGCCGGTGGCGATGGGAATGCGCTCACCGACCTTCATCGTCGCTTTCTGCGAGTCAGTGGCGCGGAGGCGCGGGTTCTGCAGGATCTTGGTGTTCGAGTCAGTCAGCAGCAGGTTGGCCGTGGCCGTTCCCACCGTCACGGCGAAATCGTTGGAGTTGAGGTGGGCGAGGTTGTAGAGGGTCAGGTTGTTGGTGTTGTTGCTGCCTGTGCCCGAACCCGAGGAACCCGAACCGGAACTGCTGCTCGAGGAGGTGGTCTGCAAAGCGACGCTGGCGCTGGCCGGCCAGGAGATGCCGAGGTTCCTTTCCCAGTTCTTGCTGACTTCCATAACCGCGATGTCGACCACCACTTCGGGGCGGGCTTTGTCGAGGTCGTTGACGAGCTTCTGGGCAAGAAGCAGTTCGTCGGGCGTGCCGCGGACCACGAGTGCGTTCTGGCTGGCGACGCCGTAGACCTTGATGTTCTGCAGCACATTGCGCAGCGCGGTCTGGACGTCGTTGAGGTCGTTCTGCTGCCAGGCATTGGTCAGGTAGAAGGTCTGCACCGCCTGCTCGTCGAGCTCGGTGCGCTTGGCGCGGGAGTTCTGGGCGACAAAGATGGTGTTCGACGTGACCGGGCGCCAGAATGTGTTGGACATGGTGCCGACGATGCGCAAAGCATCGGAAAGCGAAACGTTGACCAGGTTCACCTGGATGCGCTTGGAGTTGTAATCGGGATCGAAGAGCACGTTGACGCCGGCGGCGCGGCCGACCGCCTGGTACACGGTCTTGGCATCCTCAGTCATGACCAGCGTGAGCGGCTCGGTGGTCCCGGGCTTGAGGGTGACCGGGGCGCCGATGGACTCGATCTCCTGCTGCTGGCTGGCCAACTCGGGGCTGGTCTCGCGAGATGCAGGAGCGGCCTGGCCCTGGAGAGTGCGGATGCGGGCAATCTCCTGCTGCGCGGCCTCGTTGCCGGGATCGATTTCGGAGGCATGCAGGAATTCGGCGAGCGCGCCCTGGATATCTCCGCCGACAAGAAGCTTGCGGCCCTTGGTCACGTGGAAGCCGGAGGCCGAGACGCGTACGCGATAGATAGCCTCGCGAAAGCGAAGGTCGTTGGGCGATTTGGCCGCGGCTTTCTGGTAGGCGTCGAAAGCGGCATCGTAGTCTTCGTGTGCTTCGGCTGACTGTCCACGCTTGTAGAAAGTGTTGGCCGACTGGGCACAGAGGGACGCGCTGGCGAAGCCCAGCAGGGCCACCACGAACACGAACGCAATCCGGGAAGTGAGCGATGCGGATCGGGGGGCCGCAGACGGTGCGGGATTCATTGAGCTCCCTGGCGTGGTCAACCCGGAGATGTCGGGTTGCCGTAGGACGGAAGATTTGACGATGTGACTGCTCAAGCCTCGAAGCCTCATTCTAGCAAAGCAGGGTCCCGGGGGGATGGTTTTCGTCCCTGGGCTGCTAAAGCATTTCTGACCGGAGTTTGAAAGCCGGGCCGGTGCTACGATCAACATTTGAGGAAACTTGCCGATGGCCCGCCAAAGCAGCCATATCATTCAGCCAACGAACCGCCCGGCGCCGCAAAAGGCGGGCCGCCCGCGTGATCCGGTGGCTGCCGGAGAGCGCGATGCGGCCACCAATCGGGCCGCCGGGCACAACTATTTTCTGCTGGAGAAATTCGAGGCGGGCGTGGCGCTGCGCGGGACGGAAGTGAAGTCGATTCGCGAGGGGAAAGCGAACCTGAAGGACGCGTACGGCCTGATCAAGGACGGCGAGGCGTTCCTTCTGAATATGCACGTTGGTCCGTATTCGCACGGAAATATCGCCAATCACGATGAAACCCGGACGCGCAAGCTGCTGCTGCATCGCGAAGAAGTTCGCAAGCTATTCTCGAAGACGCAGGTAAAGGGTCATACGCTCATCCCGACGCGGCTTTATTTTCGGAAGGGACGGGTGAAATGCGAAATCGCGGTGGCCAAGGGGAAACAGGACTGGGACAAGCGGGAGACGGAGCGCCGGCGGGAGGCGGACCGGGAGGCGCGGGCGGCAATCAATGCGAACAAGCACCGGATGAGCAAGTCAGGAAACAGAGAATAGGAATCGGACCGAACCCCGGCTTGCCAACGTCCGGCCTTGAAATGCAACAATCGGCACATGAAGGCTGAACTCTCCCTTGCTTCCCTTTCCCAGATTCAGACGGAATTGCTGGCCGTGGTTGCGGCCGACACGCAGACCGCCAGCAGCCCCGACGCCAGGCCCCAGCCGACGATCCTGAGCGATGACGAGGCCGTCAGGAAGGCCGCGGCAACGGTTCTGGCCAGTGGCGAATACAAGGCGGGAACGAACGAAACCGTGCTGATCCACGCGCCGACGGGCCTGAAGGCGAAGCGGCTGCTGATTGTCGGGCTCGGCAAGCAGGCCAAGGCCACCCTGCATACCCTTCGGAACGCGGCCGGCACGGCGGTCCGGTTCACGAAACCGCGCGGGATCCGGGAACTGGTGTTTGCCCTGCCGGTAAGCGAAACTCTGCCCGCGGCGGCCGGGGCCCGCGCTGTCGCCGAAGGGGCGTTGGTCGGCGATTTTGACGCCGATACCTACAGAAGCGATCGCAAGGACCAGAGCGTGCAATCGTTCACGCTGGCCGCGCCGGCGGGCGCTGACGAAGCCGCGCTGAGGGATGCGTTCGCCGAAGGCAGCATCATCGGCGAGAGCCAGAACTTTACCCGGACCCTGGTGAATGAGCCAGGCAACGTTCTGACTCCGACCGAATTCGGCAAGCGCGCGGCGGCCATGGCGCGAGAGGTCGGCCTCAAGTGCGAGGTGCACTCCACGGAGAAGCTGCACGAGCTGAAGATGGGTGCGTTCTGGAGCGTCGCCCAGGGATCGGAGGAACCTCCGGCTCTGATCGTGATGCGGTATGAGCCCGACGGTGTAAAGGACGGACCGGTGCTCGGACTGGTGGGCAAGGGCATCACCTTCGACACCGGCGGTATCTCGATCAAGCCTTCCGACAACATGGAAAAGATGAAGTACGACATGGCCGGGGGCGCGGCCATGCTGGGAGCGATGCGCGCCCTTGCGTTGCTGAAGCCGAAAATCCGCTCGATTGCCATTGTGTGCGCCACCGAAAACATGCCCGACGGCAAGGCGCAGAAGCCCGGCGACGTGCAGAGGGCGATGTCGGGCAAGACGATCGAGATTATCAACACCGATGCCGAGGGGCGGCTGGTACTGGCCGATGGGCTCAGCTACGCAAGGCAACTCGGAGCGACCCACCTGATCGACGCGGCGACGCTGACCGGCGCCATCGGCGTGGCGCTCGGCATGATCAACGCCGGCGTCTTCGCGAACGATGAAGCGACCTTCGCCAAGTTCGCGGCGGGGCTGGAGACGTCGGGCGAAAAGTTCTGGCGCATGCCGCTGGGCGACGAGTATGCCGACCTGATCAAGAGCGATATCGGCGATATCAAGAACACGGGCGGGCGGTACGGAGGAGCCAGCACGGCGGCCGAGTTCCTGCGCGTGTTTGCCGAGGAAACTCCGTGGATTCACCTGGACATTGCCGGAACCGCATGGATTGACGATGCCCGGCCGTATATCGCCAAAGGGCCGAGCGGGATTGGGGTGCGGTCGATTCTGGAGTGGGTGAAGAGCTACGGAGTCTAAAGAGCAGCCATCCGCTCTCGGCCTGGTGCATCGGATGCCGACTTGTCCTGAATGCGGTGCGGTGTACGAAGCAGAGGGCGAGGATTGCGGCGGGCGGTTCGAAGCGCTGCTCGCGCTGGATCACTCGCGTACGGAACCCTGGGGCAGCCGGCATGGACTGGCGTTTTCTGTATTCGCTCTTCAACATTCCGACCGCTTTCCGCCCGACGTGGCCGAGCGCGCCTGGATCGTGCTCTACCGTGTGTACGTCGAGGGAAACGACTATCAGCGCGTGACGGCAGCCCTGCGGCGCATGGGCCGGCAAAACCCGGATTGGGACGTCCCGGCTCGTGCCTCGCAAAGACCCACATCGTTCTCCGTGACAATCGCCGATCTCGGATCGTTCGCAGCCGATCGCTACATTGACAATCTCGATCGATGGTGCAGGGCGACGGTCGAAGCGTGGCGCGGCTCTGGATCCGGGTGAGGCAGCCGGCGGGCGGCATTCCGGCGGGCGGCCAATCATCGGCCAGTACTCATCCGGTGGAGAGCATTTCCTTATGCCGTCTTTATGAAGAAACGATTTTCTTTTGTGTTGGCGCGAAGTTTGCGCCGCATTCGGGCATAGAATCGTCTCAATCTATCTCCCGTACCAGCGGAGGGCTAACGCAATGATCTTGCAGACGACACAGTTGTCACCCCGCCAGAAGGTCGCCATTGAGGCGAAGGTCGCCAGTGCCGAGGAACGTGAGATTGCCGCCCAGAGGATGCGCTACCAGCTCTACCTCCTCGACCAGAGCGAACGACGCATGTCCATCGAAGACTGTGCCGCGCTGCTTCTGGAGAAATCGGAAATCATGGCCTGATGCCGGACGGCGATTCGCCGGACCGCGCCCCATATTCCTCCCACAAAGATGACCCGGCAGCGCCGGCACAGGTGTTTTGCGCCTATGCCGTGAACGGGCAACGCGCTGCGGACATGGATGTCGAACACTGGGCGAGAGCTTGCTTTTTGGGCCGTTGACACCACTCTTTCCGGGTTCGATAATTGCGTCTCCATTTGCAGAGCCCGATGAATCGGGCTTCCCATCCAATTGATTTCCCCCGGAGGTAGTTTTATGAAAGCGTCCGTCCTGGCGCCTCCTATCGGTGCCCTCTCGTCAATTTCAGTTGGCAGAACGGTGGCAATATTGCTGCTGCTCGCCGCGGCGTTTGACGCATCGGTCTTCGCACAATCGATCACGTACATGCTGTTCATTCATCGCATGAATGCACCGGTGCCAATTGGCTCGGTGGGGCCGACGGGCACGGTCAACGCGGTGCCATTCGGCGCCAACGACAATGCGGTGATGACGTTTGTCTTCCATGGAGACAGCTCGACTGTGGTCCCGTGGTCGTTTGGCGGTTCGCACGGGTACGAGAACGTGGACGGCACCGCGTTGTTCCAGATCAATGACAGCGGGACGGGAAATCGCCTCGCGAGGGGCACGTTCGCGCCTTCCGCCGGAATTTTTGTGAGCACGGATACACAATTTGGGGGCGCCGGGTTTGGTTCGGAAGGCGGACTTCCGGGCAGCACGGCATTTCCGGGGAATCCGGTTTACCCGTACGCGCTGGTGGTCGGGAACAGTTACGACTTGACTGGCCCAACGATGCTTGGACCGTTCAATGCAGGCGAATCGTGCATAAATTTTCCGTTTGTCTGCGCGGCTCCGATTCCGCTTGAGACCAGCGTCGGAGATCTCGTTGTAAATAACAATGGGAACGGTCAACTGGGCTTTTTTGTTGCCATGCCGGGAACGGTAAATCCGTTTTCCAACTTTCTCGCCCGATCGACGGTGGATGCCGCCACCGGCAGGTTCTCGATCAGCGGGCGCCTCCGGCCCGGCAGCCACAGCTACATCAACCCCACCAGGCAGCCGGTCACGCTGCTGTTTGAGGTGCTGCTGTATAACGCATTGTGGGAGCTTCCGGTAACGATCCCGGCGGGCTCATTCAGGCAGGTGTCGGAAGGCAACTATCTCTACCACGGCAATGTCCAGGGGGGCACGATCAGAATGGCGATCCGATCGGTGGGCGAGAATACCTTTTCGTTTTCTGCCAGCGGCACCACAACAAACCTGCTCTTTCCCTACTTTCCCATTACGCCTGCCCCCGACGCGTTCTTCCTGAGCATCGGTGAGAGCGCGGGAGAGACGGTGCCGGCCAACTAGCGCGCTTCGGGAACCAGACCGAGCGGAACAACACGAGTTGTTTCATTGGCGGGACTTTGCCGGGTCGAGGAAAATCAGGCGGGCCGGCATCAGTCCCGAAGGTTTCGATCATCAGGAGGAGGGCGTGAAGCTTCGGCGGTCTTGACTCGATCTGACTGGCGTCCGCTTCTTTAAACGAGACCCTCTGTGTTCCCCGCGCGCCACGCGCAATCGGTCGCGTATAGCGCAAGGGATTTGATAGCGTCGAAGAACAGGAATTGCATTTTCGAGTACGCTGAGATGGCCGTCGTCGAATGTGACAGAGGCGAAGCGCTTGTTCGCAGGAACCGTGCCCCTGAAATTCGGAGCAACCGGGATTACCACGGGAGCATGCCCGCGCGTTTTCTTCCCAGATGAACCTATTGCGGCGATATTGCGTTCGCGGAGAAGTTCGGCCGTCCGGCCAAGGGCAATGACAAGGGCAAGGTCGAAGGCCTGGTGGGCTATGCGCGGCGCAACTTCATGGTTCCGATCCCGCGCGCAGCGAGTTGGGAACCCGGATTGGATTGCCCAGAATCACCCGCGATTTCGCAGCGTTTTGAAGGGGTGTACCCACAAAAATCCCCGCAATCGGTCGGTTCTGAAGTTCATCGGGGAGTGGTAAGGAATTGCAAGTCTAAGAAAATAATTGGCTCCTCAGGTAGGACTCGAACCTACAACCCTTCGGTTAACAGCCGAATGCTCTGCCATTGAGCTACTGAGGAGTGTTGGGCGTGTCGAATTGTCCTCTCTCAAGGTAGCAAATCTGCCGGAGGGCGTCAAAAGCCGAATAGACTGCGGTGTTTAGCCGATGGCCGTATCGGGAGGCGGAGCCCTCGCATACCATATTGGAAACGGGATTACCGATCCCGGAGGAGGTCGCTTGTCGAGGATTTCACGGCTGGATCGTGCCCAGGTAGGACCGGATATCGCCTCCCTCTACGACAAAGTGTTTGCCCTGCGCGGCAACGTGCCCAACATGTTTCGCGTGATGGCGCATCGGCCGGAGATCTTCGCCACCATGCAGGCCCATTTCAGCGCCGTGCTGAATACCGGCACTGTCCCGACGAAGCTCAAGGAACTGATGATCGTCCGCACCAGCCAGCTAAACCAGACACCCTACTGCCTGGCGAGCCATACCATCCTCGCTCGCAAGCTGGGCTGGACGGACGACCAGCTCGCCCACCTGGCCGAGTGGCCCGGGCGGAGCGATTTCACGCCCGCGGAAAAGGCCGCGCTCCGCCTGGCCGAGACCGTCACCCGCGACGCGCACGCTCTCAGCGACGAGCAGTTCGCGGAGCTGCGCAGCTACTACTCCGAAGGTGAGATTGTGGAGCTGCTGTGCGCCATCGGACTATTCAATTATTTCAACCGCTTCAATGATGCATTGCGCATGGAGCCTACCAAGCCGGGCGAGGGCGGGCGCGCGCTTGAGCCGGTCGAAGGTGTCATGACCAGGTGATCGACCCGTTTTCGTGGGACGAAGGGAGATTTCCTGCCAGCATCGAGTCCCGAATCGCAGTCGGGCATGGAGCGTTTCCCGCACCCGAAACAATGAAAATACCACTGCGGATCCTTCGCCAGTCGCCGCTCCGGGTCAGGATGAAAGATCAAAAACATATAAGGATAGGAGATCCCTGTAACCGCACATGAAACTTGAATTGCCTGCGGGCGACTTCCGCGCGTACCTGTTCGACTGCGACGGCACCATCGTGGACTCGATGCCGCTGCATTACGTTGCCTGGAAGAAGGCTCTGGGTGAATGGAATTGCCCCTTCGAGGAAGAGCTGTTTTATGCCTGGGGCGGGCGGCCGGTGACCGAGATCATCTCCGCACTGAACCAGATGCATGGGCTCGCGATGCCCGTGGATGGGGTTGCAAAGCGCAAGGAGGATCTCTATTTCGAGCTTGAGGACCAGCTCAAAGCGATTCCCGAGGTGATCGAGCACATCGAGGCCAAGCACGGGCACATCCCGTTGGCGGTGGTGTCGGGGAGCCGGCGCAAGTCCGTGGTCCACTCGCTTTCGGCGCTTGGGTTGCTGGACAAGTTTGACGTGCTGGTGTGCGCCGAGGACTACTCGTGCGGCAAGCCGGCGCCGGACTGTTTTCTGACCGCGGCGGCGCGGCTGGGTGTCGAGCCCGGGGATTGCCTGGTGTTTGAGGACACGGCAATGGGGATCGATGCAGCGACGGCGGCGGGCATGGCTTCCGTAAGGGTCCCGTCGCCGCTGGAACGGGTGTGAGTTGTTGGGACGGGATCACCCCGGCCATTCAGACACCCCGGGGGCCCGTCATTCCGACCCCCGTCCCAGGTCCCAAAATCGTGGACCTGGGACACCCAGTTTTGGCACAAGAACACGCGACCGAGTCAACGGCGCTGTTGGGAGTCGAGGGCGGGATGCATCGCGTCAAGCGCCAGTTCTTCATGCCGCCGTTCCAGCGAAACAGGCTGAGCTGACGAGCAGCGGATGGCATCAGGGCAGACGGCGCCGCCGGTCAACAGCATGCTCATGGCCTGCTCCATGGTGAGGTCGGTCTCAGAGATCCGGTCCAGGGGCACAAGCTGCAGGAACGCGGAGGACGGGTTGATGGCCTGGGGAATGAGAACGGTGGCCAGAGTCGTCCCGGTCTGCGAGTCGGTGACGGTGTGGGTGAGAAAACCGACGCTCTTCTGGCCGGGCATGGGGAATTCGATGAGAACCACGCGCTGGCCGGTCTGATTCTTACTGGTGAGGGTTTCGAGGAGCTGGCGGACCGAGCCATAGATCTTGTTGACCACGGGCAGGCGCTCGAGCGAGGTCTCAAAGAGCGCGAACATCTGGCGCCCGACGACCTGCGACATGGCGCGCCCGATGACGTAAAAGAGGACGATGGTAAGCACCACGGCGAGGATGTACTGGAGCCAAAACTGATTCATCCAGCTCTCCGCGGAGAAGGGGAGAGCCAGGATTTTTATCAAGGGAAGGCCCGCATTCGCGAGGACGCCCAGGATGAAGGTAAACACCAGCCAGGTGACGAAGAACGGGGCGGCCGTGATGATGCCGCTGAGTATATTGCGCTGCAGGCTGTGCAGGATTCGGGCAAGCTCTGGTTTCACTCAGACTCCTTCGCCGGCCGGCGCCGGGCTCCGGGGGCTATGCGCCCTCGCCGGAACGATACTGTTGGGTTCGCCAAGAATTGGATGCGCCTCGGGGGCCGAATTGTGCCTGGGAATCGAAGCGGGATTCCACGCCGGTTCCCAGGTCCGAAAAACCGGGACCTGAGGCACCTACGCCTGGAGACACTGAAACCTGCAGCCATAGCGGTGCAAACTTCCCGGTGCGTTTGGCGCAAATCCCCTATATATTGAATGGGTAGGATCAGAACATGGCTGCAGGGGAAGAATTCAACGGGATTGGTTTCCGCGCGGAGGAAGAATACCGCATGGAGACGGGGCGGAACGGCTCCGGCCGCGGCGAACCAGACCGGTATGGCCCCCAGCCTGTTCCAAGTGCGCGGGAAAGCGCGCCGCGCGCCATGGGTTCGCCTCTTCCCATGGGCTCTTCGCCTAGATCGCAGGGCCGGAGCGAGTCACAGACCAGCCGCACCAATACCGCGCCGCCAGGGCGCTCCCTGAGTGTGCCTGCGAATTCCGACCCCGACGTGACCTCGGGAATGCAGTGGTTCGGGGCATTTATGAAACAGGCGGTGCCGTTCGTGCAGAAGCTCCTACCGCTGCTGGACGGGCAGATCGCCACGGCGGTTGCGAATCTTGTGACGCACCGTCCGCACACGCCGCCTCCGGTCCGGGTAGATCTTCAGCCGATCGAGAACCGGCTCGCAGAACTGCATTTGCACCAGGCCAATTTCAAAGATCAACTGACCGACCAGAGCGCGTCTCTCAAGCGCGTCGAAGACCAGCTGGAGATGGTACGGGAAGCTACGGATCGGAATACTCTTGAGCAGCAGGAGCTGATCGAGGACCTGAAGGCAGTAAGCAGCCGGGTGAATCTGCTGGCGCTGGTTTTTCTGGGGATGCTCGCGATTTCTGTACTTTTGAATATATTTCTATTTCTCCATATCCAGCGGGTTTTGCCGTAGAAGCTGCATGGCCGGTCGCAAGACCGCGGACCTGACCAAGGTGCCCGGCGTGTCAATGTTTTTCGGTTTGCCGACTGACGGCTGCGTGTCGACGGGTGTAAGTTAGGGATAACCAGCCTATTCTCAGCCTGTCATCGCCTAAGCCAGAAGAGCGGTGCCGGGCTTGTAAGTGCGGGAAAGCGGCAGCCGATATCTTGTGATTCGGCAGCCCGACCGGGCTGGGTAGATTACGCTCGAACGGGCTGCATAGAGGGGATAGAGGAGATAGAGGAGAAGGATGCGGGACCGGCCCAGAGGAGAACAGACAAGCTGGACTGATTCCTCCTCGCATGCGAGGGGCGGCTTGACTCGTTCCGTGATATCGCCTGCAGTGGATTGGGCCGTGCTGATTATCGCCGGCGGCGCAATTCTGCTGCGCCTGACGGCGGGGCCGCGGTACGACGCGATGGTGGACATTGCCACCGGGGCGGCCGCCATCCTGATTGCAACCCGGCTGGTTTCCAGACGAATCAGCGCTCCCCGCCCTCCCGACCAACCGGACCACGCGCTCCACGAGATCTTCGACTCGGCCGGACCCATGCTCATCTCCATCGGCCTGGATGGGGCCATTACCCACCTGAACCCGGCGGCGGAGCGGCTGTTAGGCTATCACGCCGAGGAACTGGTGGGCCAGCCGCGCACCGCCGACATTCTTGCTCCGGGAGAGGGACCGCGAGTCATCTCCGAGTTGCAGCGGCTGAGCGGCCTGGTCCCGAAGCGGCAGATGTCGCCGCAGGAGCGGCTGTCGGCCCTGATGAACTCGGTTCGGGCGCTGCCGCCCAGCCAGGTCCCCAGCTTCGAGGCGCAGTTCCGCCGCAAGGACGGTACGGTTCTGCCGGTGACGCTTCACATTTCGGCTCTGCGGGACAACGACGGTGAAATGCAGGGGCTGGTGGTGGTGGCGCTGGACCGAAGCGCAACCCTGCGCCAGGAGCAGGCGGCGCGCGAATCGCAGGAGCGCTATCGCGACCTGTTCGAAAACTCCTCCGAGATGATCGCCACGCTCAGTACGGGCGGTCAGTTCCTGTATGCCAACCCGTCGTGGAAGCGGAGTTTCGGACTGGATAATGCAAGCCTGCTGGCGCTGAACTCGTTTGAGGAGCTGTTCGGTGCCGGCTGCCGGTCAGAAGTGGCCGGCCTGTTCCGCCGGGTGCTGGATGGGGAGATGGTGGACCGGTACCCGCTGCGCGATCACACCGCGGACGGCAGGGTGCTGGAATTCGAGCTGAGCCTGAGCCAGCGCCAGAAAGCCGGAAATCCGCTGGCGGTGCGCTGCCTTCTGCGCGACGTGACCCAGCAGAAGCAGCGCGAGCACCGCCTGGCTTTGCAATTGGTGGTGAGCCAGATCGTGGGCGAAAACAGCTCGTCCGACGTGGCGGCGATGCGAATCCTGGAAGCGCTGTGCGTCTCCCAGGGGTGGGACCTGGCGGTGAAGTGGGAAGTCAACAGCGAGGAGAACATGCTGGAGTTCAGCACGGCATGGGGAGCCCCCGACGGATCCACCGACACCATGATCCAGGAGAGCATGGGCGTGACGCTGGCGCGGGGGGTAGGCCTGCCCGGGAAAGTGTGGCAGGAAGGCCGGCCGGTGTGGATCGCAGACCTGGCGTCGGCTCCGACGGGCCAGCGGGTGCAGATGGCGCTAAAGCATTCCATGGTGTCGGGATGGGCAGTGCCGGTGCGCGTGGGCAACAAGGTGCTGGCGGTGCTCGAGTTTTACTGCCACTTTATGCTGCGGGAAGACCAGGAGGCGATCGCCGCCATCGAGACGGTGGCCGCGTCGCTGGGCCAGATGCTGGCGCGATCGCGAGAACGCGGGCGCGCAGATGAGCTTACGCGGCAACAGGAGATCCTGTTGGACTCGGTGGCCGACGGCATTTGCGGCGTGGACCGGCACGGGATGGTGAGCTTTGCCAATCCCGCGGCGGGGCGGTTGCTGGGAGCGCCGTCCGCGGGCCTGACCGGCAAGCCCGTACACCACCTGCTCCACGGCTCGGCGCCCGCGGGCCAGCAGTGCGGACCGGATTGCGCCCTGCGGCGGGCGACGGAACGCCACGTGGCGACCGCGGGCGAAGACAAGGTTTTCCGCAGCGACGGCAGTCCCCTGCCCACGGAATATTTCTTTACCCCGATCCTGGACCATGGGCGGTTTTCGGGATCGGTGCTGAGCTTCCGCGACATCAGCCAGCGGTATGCGCTCGACCGGCTGAAGGACGAGTTCATCTCCACGGTAAGCCATGAGCTGAGGACGCCGCTGACGTCGATTCGCGGTGCGCTGGGATTGCTGTCCTCGGGAATCCTGGGCGAGCTGAATGAGAAGGCCAGCAACCTGCTGCGGATCGCCGCCAGCAACTCCGACCGCCTGGTGCGGCTGATCAACGACATTCTCGACCTGGAGCGCATCCAGAGCGGACGGTCGCCCATCACGTTCCGCCCCGTCCCGCTTTCGCAGGTAGTGCACCAGGCGATTGACGGGATGCAACCGGTGGCGGAGGCTGCCGGAGTGCAATTGCTGCACGACACCACCCAGGTGGAAGTCTCCGGGGACGTAGACCGGCTGCTGCAGGTAATGACCAACCTGCTGTCGAACGCGGTGAAGTTCTCTCCCCCCAACTCGACGGTTTCGGTGATGATGCGGCCCGGCTCTACGGGCGTCACGCTCTCGGTGATCGACCAGGGTCGAGGTATCCCGGCCGACAAGCTGGAGTCGATTTTCGGCCGGTTCCAGCAGGTGGATGCGTCCGATTCACGGCAGAAGGGCGGCAGCGGGCTGGGCCTGGCGATCTGCCGGACCATCGTGCAGCAGCATTCGGGGCGGATCTGGGCGGAACGCAACCCGGTTCGCGGCTCGACGTTCCGGGTGTTCCTGCCCTATCAGCAGGTGGCTGCGGCCCCTTCCGGCGGCACCCTGGAACCCGAAGCGCAAGGCACGGTTCTGCTGGCCGATGCCAACGGCGCAACCCGTCCGATGATGGCCCACCATTTGTCGCGGCACGGGTACCGGGTATTGGAAGCGGCTTCGGTGGAACAAACCATCGCCGCGGCCGGGGGCGGGGTGGAAGCCATCGTGCTGGATACCTCGCTGGACGGGATGAACGGATGGGAAATCCTGCCCATGCTGCGGCGGAGGGATCCGGCGAGCCATATCCCCATCGTGCTTTTGAGCATGGCCGAAGAGGAAAACCAGGAACGGCCCACCGATACCCAGGGCCTGGTCACCAAGCCGGTGGAAGAGGACGCGCTTCTGGCCGAACTGGCGCGCGTGCTCTGCGGGCCGGGAGAGAAAGCGCGCATCCTGGTGGTGGAAGACGACGTCGACCTCGCCCATGTGATCGGCCAGATTTTTGCCCGGGATACCATCGAGATCCACCTGGCCCACACTCGACAGCAGGCGCTGGACGCCTGTCTTGGCTTCCAGCCGCACCTGATCGTGCTGGATATCGGCCTGCCGGACGGCGACGGGTTCAACGTGGTGGACTGGCTGCGCCAGCATGAAACCCTGTCGCGGCTGCCGCTGGTGGTGTACTCCGGCCGCGAACTGGGCGCCGTCGAGCGCCGCCAACTGATCCTCGGCCCAACCCATTTCCTTACCAAAACGCGGGTGCAGCCCCAGCAGCTGGAAGCTTTGGTCTTGACGTTACTGCGTAATTCGCGTCAGATGGAGGAAGCTTCTCCCACAGTTTCGGCTGACCTGCATCCGTAAGGAAGGCGTGAGCTCAGACCGCCAGGCCCGCATTTCCGGGCTGACCGTTTGTCGATCGTTCGTTGAATACGGTTCGGCGGCGAAGTGGGGAGAATTAGTTAGAGAGTCGTGGGGGAAGGTTTATATGGCTCATCGCATTCTTATTATTGATGATGAAGACGATATCCGGGAGGTGGCCGCGCTCAGCCTGGAGACGGTAGCGGGCTGGGATGTCGCCATGGCGAGCTCGGGAGCGCAGGGTCTGGCGCGAGCCGCCGAGTATCGCCCCGACGCGATTCTGCTGGACGTGATGATGCCGGGGATGGACGGGCCGTCGACCTTTCGGGAGTTGCGAAAGAATCCGGCCACCGCCAAGATTCCCGTGCTGCTGCTGACCGCCAAGGTGCAGAGCAACGATCAACGGCGGTTCGCCGACCTGGGAGTGGAAGCGGTGTTGTTCAAGCCCTTTGACCCGCTGACTCTGTCGACGCAAATCGCCGGAATCCTGGGGTGGTAGCTGGAATGGGCACGATGACCGAGCACGCCGCACAGCCGGATTTGAACGAAGCGCTGGACCGGTTGTGGAAGCAGTTTCTGCCGCAGATCGAAGAGCGAGTGGCCGCGCTCGAGTCCGCCGCGAAGGCCCTGAGCGAAGGCGAAATGTCGGACGAGCAGCGGGATGCGGCGCAAGCGGCAGCGCACAAGCTGGCCGGCATACTGGGCACCTTCGGCCTGACGAAGGGAACCATTCTGGCGCGCGAGGCTGAGCAACTGTGTTCGGGCGACAGTGATCCTGCGCTGGCCGGACAACTCACCGAGATCGCCTCGCAGTTGCGGGCGATGATCCGCGCGCGGCAATAGCCGGTTCCCCTCACCCATTACACTTTTCTTAGTGATCAGGAAAGATTCATCTGCGTCCCAGCTCGGCCTCAGCTTCGAGGAGCCGGCCCCTGCACGCAGGATCTGGCCGATACGCGAGCTGGTAAACCACGTTCGTGAACGGGTGGAGCAGGAATACGGCGACGTGTGGGTGGAGGGGGAGATCTCGAATTTCCGGCCCGCGCCCTCCGGCCACATGTATTTCACGCTGAAGGACGCGGAAGCGCAGTTGCCGGTGGTGCTGTTCCGGAGCCAGGCAAGATTGCTGCGCTTCCGGCCCGACGATGGGCTGCACGTTCTGGTACGCGGGCGGGTGAGCGTCTACGAGCAGCGCGGCCAACTGCAACTGGTTGCCGAGACGATGGAGCCGGTGGGCGCCGGCTCGATGCAACTGGCATTCCAGCAGCTGAAAGAGAAGCTGAAGGCGGAGGGCCTGTTCGAAGCGGGCCGCAAGCGCCCACTGCCACCCTTTCCGCGCACCGTGGGGATCGTGACTTCGCCGACCGGCGCGGTGATTCGGGATTTCCTGAACATCGTGGCGCGAAGGCACTCGGGGCTGAATGTGCTGCTGTGCCCGGTGTCGGTGCAGGGCGAGTCTTCGGGGGGAGAAATCGTAGCGGCGCTCGATTTTCTGAATGGCTCGGGCCTCGCGGATGTCATCGTGATTGCGCGGGGCGGCGGGTCGCTCGAAGACCTCGCCCCGTTCAACAGCGAGCGCGTGGCGCGCGCGATTGTTGCTTCGCGGCTGCCGGTTGTTTCGGCGGTGGGGCACGAGACGGATTTCACCATTGCCGATTTCGCCGCGGACCTGCGCGCGCCCACTCCCTCGGCGGCCGCTGAGCTGATCACCGAAGCGCAGCACAACATCGCCGAACACGTTGCGCGACTGAGTCATCGCCTGGAGCGCGCGGCGCGCTTTCAGATCTTGCAGGCCCGGCAAAGGCTCGCGCACGTCCCGGCCAGCCGCGCGGAATCGAGGATGACGGCTTTGCTGCGGCGGCTCGAACAGCGGCTGGACGACCTGGGATCGCGCATGGAGAATGCCGCGAACCAGCAGATCCGCTCTCGCCAGCGCCGGGTTACCGAACTCACCGCGGCGGTGATGCGTCACGATCCGCGGCGGCAGTTGGCGCATGCCCGGGCACGTTTCGAGACCGGCCGCGCACGCCTCGACCGGACGCTCGAACGTACCATCGATGTCGCGAAGGCGCGCCTTGGCGCGTTGGATGCGCGGCTCCATTCCCTCTCCCCGCTGGCGGTTCTTGATCGCGGATATGCCCTCGTGCTCGACGCAAACGGGGCGCTGGTGCGGTCCACTCGCCAGATCGCCACCGGCAATGACGTTACTACGCGCCTGAGCGACGGATCGTTTGCCAGCCGGGTAACAGAAATCAGGGAATAAACGATTAGGGATGGGGATTGAAGACTGAGAACTGAGAACTCTATGACGACTGCTACTGCACGCAAGCTATTTGGAACCGACGGGATTCGCGGCATTGCCGGCAACCCGCCGCTCGATGCAACCACCATTCATGCGGTCGGACTGGCCGTGGGACACACGCTGCGCAAGACCGCGCCCCGGCCGCGTGTTCTGCTGGGACGAGACACGCGGGAATCGAGCCCTTGGATTGCTGCGGTGCTCGCCGAAGGCCTGCGTAATGCGGGCGCGCGCGTGGAGAGCGCGGGCGTGATCACAACGCCGGGCGTTGCCTTCCTCACCCGTACGCACGGATTCCAGGCGGGCGTGGTGATCTCGGCGTCGCACAATCCATGGCGCGACAACGGCATCAAGCTGTTCGGCGGCGATGGCTTCAAGCTTCCCGACCGAGAAGAACTTGCGATCGAAGACGAGATCTTCCATCACGCGGCGAAGGGTGCCGACTCCCGATGCGGCGTTCCCTGCCTTCCGTGGAAGACAGCGCAGCGCTGCAGTCCGATTACGTGCAGTTCCTGCTCGATTGCGTCCCGGGCCTGAAGCTGGACGGCCTGCGCATGGTGGCGGATTGCGCGAATGGCGCGGCAGCGGCCGTGGCGCCGGGATTGTTTCATCGGCTCGGCGGCGAGGTTACGCTGCTGAACATTGTGCCCGACGGCCGCAATATCAACGACCACTGCGGCGCGCTTCATCCGAAGTGGGTGGCGCGCGAAGTGACATCGCGCGAAGCCGACCTGGGGGTCACGTTCGACGGCGACGCCGATCGCTGCATGCTGGCCGGCCCGCACGGCAACATAATCAACGGCGACGCCATCCTGCTGATGACCGGCCGCGACCTGAAGGCGCGCGGCTTGCTGACCGGCGACGTGGTGGTGGCCACGACGATGTCGAACATGGGACTGGAAGCCGCGCTGAAGCGCTCCGGAATTCACATGCTGCGCGCGCCGGTGGGCGATCGCTACGTGCTGGAGAGGATGCAAAAGGAGAACGCGGCCCTGGGCGGCGAGCAGTCGGGCCACATCCTCTTCCCTCACCTGGCAACGACTGGCGACGGCCTGCTGACGGCGCTCGTGGTGCTCGACCTGATCGCGCGCACGCGGCAAAAGCATCGACGAACTCACCGCCGATCTGAAGGTGTTTCCGCAAGTAATCGTGAATGTAAAGGTGCGGGAGAAGAAGCCGCTCGAGAGCATCCCCGCGGTGGCTGCGAAGATTCGCGCCGCCGAAGAAGAGCTGAAAGATTCAGGCCGAGTGGTCATTCGTTACTCGGGCACCGAGGCCCTGGCGCGAGTGATGATCGAGGCGGAGAGCGAAGAGGCGATGCGGCGGCACGCGGATGCAATCGCGGCAGCGATACGGGCGGAACTGGGAGTGTAGGGCCAGCGCGAACGCATCTCGCTTTCCGCTCACTTGCAGGCTTCAACCTTTCAAACCGCTCATCACGGAAAATTGACCACGGCTGCCGTTGGGCGTTGCACCGCCTGACGCTCCATTTGGTCCTGCCCGCAACCCTCACCATCCTTTCCACAACTGGGCTCCTGCGCTCGCCTTGGACTGCGGCTAGTCTGGCACTGTCCGCATCCCCATCCCGCCAGAATCCGGAGGCAGCCATGCAGAACCGCAGCATTGCATCCAATCTCGGTGTTTACGCCTACGCCGCCGGAGCCATCTTTCTTGGGGTTCTCGGACTTGCTTCGGGCGACTTCGCCACCACCTGGCAGCGCGTCGGCCCGGGCGTGCCCTTTCGCGAGGCGCTCGCCTATCTCACGGCACTCATCGAACTCTGCGCGGGACTGGCGCTCCTCTGGCAGCGAACGGCTCGCGCCGGCGCCCTGACGCTTACCGTCGTCTACGCGGTTTTCACCCTCGCATGGGTGCCCAAATACCTCGAAAACCTGCGCAATTTCGACCCCGTCGGCAACATCTTCGAGGAGTTCTCGCTGGTCGTGGCCGGAGCCGTCCTGTTCGCATCCTTCTCGCCGTCCGGGTCGACGGTCGCACGCCGCGAGTCACTCTTCGCGCGTCTCTATGGCCTGTCGGCTATCTCGTTCGGCATCGGCCACATCTACTACATGCCGGGCCTGCTGACCTGGATCCCCAAGTGGATTCCCCCTTCGCAGATGTTCTGGGCCTACGCGACGACCATCGGTTTCTTTCTCGCAGCGGCGGCGATCCTCACCAACATCATGGCTCCCCTGGCCTCGCGGCTGATCACGGCGGAGATCGTCGGATTCGAAATCCTGGTGTGGATTCCCAAGCTTATCGCCGGCCCTCACGACCATATCAACTGGGCCGGCAATGCCATCTGCATCGCCCTCGCCGGCGCGCCTTGGGCCGTCTCCGACTCCATCTGCCGGAACGCCAAACGGGCTGCCGTCCGCACGGAATCCCGCGCCGAAGTTAGAACCCCCGCCTGACAAACGCTGCCCTCCGCAGGACGCGACGAGTTTGTCTGACACCCGCCTGTTTAGAAGGCGGTTGCGTCACCTTTTCCCTGCTGCCGGTCCCAAACTTAGTCGAGGAGATTCGCCCGGCCCTACACTTCCAGACAGCCAGTTTGAGAGTGAGGGGGAAATGCAATGCTCCGACTTAGGGGTGCCGTTCTCGCAGTCTGCGCGGGGATAGGGATCGCCGCGACCGCGGCCGCACAGGACCACGCGAAAGTGGTCAAGATCAACGACTCCATTTACATGGCGCCGATGGGTTCGAATGTCTACCTGGTGATGACATCGGAAGGAAATGTAGTAATTGATACCGCGCCGGCCAAAGACGCGCAGGAAGCCCGGGAGCTACTCCGAGGTGTAAGTCAGGCGCCGGTGAAATACATCATCTTGACGCACGGACACGCCGACCACATCGGCGGCATCGAGTTCTGGAAACAACCCGGAACGCAGATCATCGCGCAAAGAAACTATGTCGAACTGGTCAACTATGTTGCCCGGCTCGACGGCTTCTTTGCTCCGCGTAATTCTGTCGCGTTCAACCATCCCCAGCAGAACGTGGGACCCTGGGCCGGGAACTATGGCGCAACCATCGATCCCACGATCCTCTTTGACGAAAAGTACGAGTTCACGCTCGGAGGGGTCAAGTTCGAGTTAGTCAGTACACCCGGAGAAACACCGGATCATCTTACCGTCTGGCTTCCCACTTACAAGGTGGCGTTTATCGGCGATAACTATGCCGGGGTGGGCATGCCGGAGCCAATGTCGTTTCCCAATATCTACGCGATTCGCGGCACCAAACCCCGCCCTGCGCTGGACTGGATCAAGTCCATCGACACGGTGCTTGCGCTCAAGCCGGAAATCGTGCTCAACGGCCACGCCGACCCTATCTTCGGACAGGAAGAGATTACTCGCAAGCTGACACGGTATCGCGATGCGATTCAGTATGTGCACGATGAAACCGTAAAGGGAATGAACGCCGGGAAAGATGTGTACACGCTGATGCGGGAGATCAAGCTTCCCGCCAGTTACAACCTGAGCCAGGTATTCGGGAAGGTTAGTTGGTCCGTGCATGGAATTTACGACGGATACGCGGGTTGGTACGACGGGAACCAGTCTTCAATGTATGACGAGCCACCCTCCTCGGTGTATCCAGACTTGGTGAAGCTGGCCGGTGGACCGGAACGGGTGACACAGTTGGCTCTGGAAAAGCTCGAAGCCGGGAAGCCGGTAGAGGCCCTGCACCTGACGGACGTGTCGTTGGCGTTTGACCCCGGGAACGCTGCGGCCCTGAACGCCCGGATCAAGGCACTCGAGAAACTGCGGGAGAGTTGCGAAAACGTGGTGGAAGACGGCTGGCTGCAATACGGGATTCGTAAAGCGAAGGAAAAGCTTCCGGCGCAATGACGCGACGGTTTAAGATTCCGTGGCTGCGATTCGCAAGCGCTCTTGTTGATTCCTGCAAAACCAATGTCCTGCCGTGAAGGAGAGAAGCAACCGCAGATCCTTCGACTGCGCGTCGCTTTGCGACGCTTCGCTCAGGATGACAGGGTATTACTTTTGCAGTCAATTCCGGAGGACTGAATGAGGGTGTACCCATTGAGGCATCACGCCTGGTGAAACTTGTATTTGTAGAAGCGAGCCTGCGCCAGGCCGGTGGAAAGCGCCGGTCCTGGGCCCCGACCGCAGCGAACTCGTTTGCAAAGGGTCATCCGCGGAGGCTTTTCGCCGGATGACTCAGGGCCGACAACTCGTCGTATAGTTCCTGCGGCAACTCCAGCCCGGCGGCGGCGATGTTCTGCTCCACGTGCGCGACCGATGACGTGCCGGGAATGGGCAGAATGACCTTCGAGCGCTTGAGCAGCCATGCCAGCGCGACCTGTAGCGGCGCGGCGTTTAGCGACTGCGCGGCTCTTTCCAGGGCTTCGTGCGCGAAGCGTTGCTGGGCCATCGGCGCCCAGGGCATGAAGCCGATGTGGTTCCGCTCGCAATATTCGACTACGAAATCCCACTCGCGGTCGGCGAAGCTGTAGCGGTTCTGCACGGTCACGATGGGAACGATGCGGCGCGCGCGCTCGATGTATTCACAGGCAACGTTGGACAGGGCGACATGCCGGATCTTTCCCTGCTCGCGCGCTTTCGCCAGCGTTTCGATCGACGCGTCGAAGGAGACGGCCGGATCGGGGACATGAAGCTGGTAGATGTCGATGCGCTCCAGGCGCAGGCGACGCAGGCTGCCCTCGATGGCTTTGGCCAGGTGCTCGGGGCTGGCATTGTGCGTCCACTGGCCCGGCCCGGGGCGCTCCCATCCGCCCTTGGTGGCAACCACCAGGCCGGCCGGATAGGGATGCAGCGCTTCGGCGATGAGCTCTTCGGAAACGAAGGGTCCGTACGAATCAGCGGTGTCGATCAGGTTGACACCCAGGTCCACGGCGTGCCGCAGCGTGGCCAGGGCCGCGGCTTTGTCGGCCGGGGGACCCCAGATTCCTTTACCGGTGATGCGCATGGCTCCGTAAGCCATGCGGTTCACGGTAAGGTCGCCGCCGATAAGAAAAGTTCCGGCGGCCGCAGCGGAGATGACATGCGTTGTGCTCATTCCATTCACTCCATCATTTTAAAAGGGCTTTGGGATCGAGATTGAAGCGAACTCGAGTTTTTCGAGTTACGCCAACACCCTGGCTCGCACCTGACTTGGATGAGGAATGGAGGGGGAGGGATTCGAGCGCCTGATACCAAGGAGGCTTGCGGGCCGATTTTTCGCCGGCGTGGAGCGCGGCATCCAAGCCGAGGAGATGTGCCCCCGCCGAGCTGATGGCAGCCGGCTGACGCTCCGGGAAAGGAGATACTGAAAGAACCCCATGTCTGAGCGCGAGCGCCAAACCGGAGGTGCCGGTATAGCGGGAGCCGAAGCGCGCGCCCTGGCTGCGACCCCCGGCAAGGCAGACCTCCAGCCGAACCTGCGCGAACTGAGCGTGCCGTTGCGTCTGTGGCCGGCAATCCTTTTGACCGGCGCCGCAGCCGGAATCACCAGCGGCCTGCTGATGAAACTTCTGCGCGTGGTGCAGCATGCATGCTTTCACTATCGTGAAGGCGACTTTCTGGCCGGTGTGGAAGGCGTGGGAGGATTGCGAC
This sequence comes from uncultured Acidobacteriota bacterium, assembly GCA_963706455.1. Classification (GTDB taxonomy): domain Bacteria; phylum Acidobacteriota; class Terriglobia; order Terriglobales; family Acidobacteriaceae; genus Telmatobacter. The sequence continues at coordinate 264,658 of CAVPNO010000127.1, forward strand.
GGCTCCTCGTGGTGGCTGGTGCGGGCGTGCTTGCCGCCATCGTTCTGCTCTTGCGGCGGCGGTTGCCTGACGCCGATGCGCCCGAGCTGCATGAAGCCATCTGGCGCAATGAGGGACCGCTTCCGCAATGGAAGTTGGCGGTGAATGCAGTTCTCTCGATCGTGATTGTGGGCATGGGCGCGGCGTTGGGGCGCGAAGGCGCGCTGAAACAGGCGGGCGCCCTGGTGGGCGAGAAGTTCGCTCAGTGGACGGGATGGACGCCCGAACAACGGAAACTGCTGATGGCGTGCGGCGCGGGCGCGGGCATGGCGGCGGCCTACAACGTGCCGCTGGGCGGGGCGCTGTTTACGCTGGAAGTGCTGCTGGGCACCGTATCGCTGTCGGCCGCGCTGCCGGCGTTCGCCACTTCGTTTCTGGCTACCGCGGTGTCGTGGTCCATGCTGCCGAATGAGCCCACCTACCAGCTTCCCAATCTGCCCGCGACGGCATCCCTGTTCTGGTGGGCTGTGGTGTGCGGGCCGTTGATGGGATACGGAGCGGTATGGTTCGTCCGCGGGCTGCATTGGGCCCGCGATCATCAGCCGCGGGGCTGGGCGGTAGCGGCCATGCCGGTGGTAGTGTTTGCGGCACTCGGCTTCTCCGCCATACGGTTCCCCGAGTTGCTGGGAAACGGCAAGAACGTGGTGCAACTGGCATTCGATGCGCGGCTGGGGCCGGCGCTTTTGTTATGGCTGCTGGTGCTGCGGCCGCTGGCCACGATTGCGTGTTTGCGCGCCGGCGCGCCCGGAGGTTTATTCACGCCAACCATGACCTACGGCGCCCTGGTCGGCGCAGCCTGCGGAGAGGGATGGAGCTTCCTGTGGCCCGGCGCCGACAAGCGCAGTTGCGCCCTGATCGGCGCGGGCGCGGTGCTGGCAGCGGCAACGCAGGCGCCCATCTCGTCTGTAGCGTTCACGCTCGAGTTGACCTACAACTCGAACACGCTGATGGTGCCCCTGCTGGTGGGCGTGGTCGCGGCGACGTTTACTTACCAGCGGTTCGAGAAGAGGACGTCGTATTAGAGGACCGTCGCAGAGAATTCATGACCAGCATTCGTTGAAAAGCAACCGCAGATCCTTCGCTGCGCTCAGGATGACAGACATTATTTTCATCTGCATCCTTCTGAGGTCAGGCGCAAAAGCGCGCCGAACCCTGGGGTACCCGGCAGAAAAAGACGAAAGCAGGTCATTCGACTGCGGTCGCTTCGCGACCTCCGCTCAGGATGACAAACCTCTTGGACGATCTCAATAATTCACTACAGGTCGCACCAGTTGGGGCCGAAGCCGACATCGGCGACCAGCGGCACGTTGAGTTTGATCACGCCTTCCATTTCTTCGCGAACCAGCTTTTCGATTTGCTCCGTCTCGTCGTTGGGGACGTCGAAGAGCAGCTCGTCGTGGACCTGGAGGATCATGCGCGTCTTGAGCTTGCGTTCGGCGAGCTTGCGATCGAGTGCGATCATGGCCAGCTTGATGAGGTCGGCCGCGGTGCCCTGCAGGGGCGTGTTCACGGCGGTGCGCTCGGCGAATCCGCGGGCGTTGGCGTTGCGGCTTTCGATGTCGGGAATGGGACGAACGCGGCCAAACAGCGTGCGCACGCTGCCGTCGCGGCGCGTGGACTCGAGGGTTTTCTCGATGAAGGCCTGCACGCCCCGGTAGCGCGCGAAATAGCGATCGATGTAGTCGCGGGCCTCCGATTGCGGGATACCGAGCTGCGCGGCGAGGCCGAACGGAGAGATGCCGTAGACAATGCCGAAGTTGACCGCCTTGGCGCGGTTGCGGGTCTCCTTGCTCATGCTCTCGGCGGGCACGCCAAACACTTCGCTGGCTGTGAGGGTATGAATGTCTTCGCCGGTCTGGTAGGCACGGACCAGAAGCGGGTCGCCGCTGAAGTGGGCCAGCAGGCGAAGCTCAATTTGCGAATAGTCGGCAGAGAGGAGCTGCGCGCCAGGCGCCGCGATAAATGCGGCGCGAATCTCGCGGCCCAGCTCGGTCTTGATGGGAATGTTCTGCAGGTTGGGATTGAAGGAGGACAGTCTTCCGGTGGCCGTTGCGGCGGCCTGGAAGGTTGTGTGCACGCGGGACTCGGAGTCGGCCTGCCTGGGAAGGACGTCGATGTACGTCGATTTCAGCTTGGAAAGGTGGCGGTATTCCTGGACGAGGCGAACGACTTCAAAATTTTCGGCCAGAGGCTCGAGCACATCCTGCGCGGTGGAAATGACTTTTCCCTTGCCGTATTTCATGGGCATGGGCAGATTCATCTTTGAAAACAGAACCTCTCCAAGCTTTTTGGGGGAGTTGATGTTGAAGCGCTCGCCGGCCAGTTCATAAATGCGCTCGCCTACGCGCTGGATCTCGGCGGCGAAGCGCGTGGAGAGGCGGAAGAGGACGTCCCTGTCGATGCGCACGCCGGCCTGTTCCATGCGGTAGAGGACGGGGACGAGAGGGAGGTCGATTGCGGTGTAGACCCGGGTGAGGTTGGCCTCTTCAGCGTGCTTGCGTAGCCGTGGGATCAGCGCCGCGATGATGGCCGCAGCAGACGGCAGAGACGTGGGCGGCGTGTGGCCGTTGCGTGCGGCCACGTCGGCGAGCGTTTGCCCCGCATAGGTTGGATTGACCAGATAGGAGAGCAGCATGTCGTCGTCGATAGGGCCACGCAGGCTGACGCCGAGGCCGCTCAGGACGTGGAACGCAAGCTTGGAATCGTGGATTCGCTTGGGAACGGAAGCATCTTCGAGCAGGCCGCGCAACTCGGGAGTGAGCGGAAGACGAAGCGCTACCGCAGGATCGGCGCAAACGCCCACGCTGGAGACGGTCTTCTCCTCCGCCGCTTCGACGGCGTCGAGCAGTGATAATTCAGCTTGCGGCGATTCGAGATCTTCTTCCGACTCAAGCGCGGCGGGCGAGACGGCATCCAGCGCGAGGGCGAATCCGCCCTTGCGCGCCGCCGCATAGAAGGCAGCGGTCTGCTCCACGGTTGGCTCATCGATGAGCTCGTAGGTAGTTGCGGCAGGCGGAAGTTCCTTGAGCAGGGTGGTGAATTCCAATTCCGTAAACAGCTCGCGGCAGCCTTCGATATCCGGCTCCTGGGTTTCCATCGCCTTCAGGTCGAGCTCGACGGGAACATGGCGATCGATGGTGACGAGTTCCTTCGAGAGCAGGACGGCGTCGCGATTCTGCTCCAGCGATTCGCGATAGGTTTTGCGCTTCACTTCCGAGGCGTGATCGAGCACCGCCTCAAGGCTGCCGAATTCCTTGATGAGATCGACGCTGCCCTTGTCGCCGATGCCGGGCGCACCGGGGATGTTATCGATGGTGTCGCCGCGCAGGGCCATCACGTCGATGACTTTTTCGGGCGGCACGCCGAGGACCTCGTTGACCCGCGTGGGGTCGAGGATGAGATTGTCTTTTTGCGGATTGAGAATCTTCACGCGGTCCGTGACCAGTTGCATCATGTCCTTGTCGCTGGACACGATGAAAACCTCGTGGCCGGCTTCGGCGGCTTCGCGGGCCAGCGTGCCGATGACGTCGTCGGCTTCGAAGCCTTCCATTTCCAGGATGGGGATGCGGAAGACCTCGAGCGAGCGGCGGATGAAGGGGATCTGCTGGCGGAGGTCGGGAGGCATGGCTTCGCGCTTGGCCTTGTAGCCTTCGTAGCCGACTTCTTCAAAGGACTGCGTTTTGGAGTTCCACTTGCGCAGCGTGCCGATGGCCAGGGCGCGCTCGTCGCGGAAGACTTTGCCGCTCACGTCGAAGACGGCGGCGAAGTACTTCGGCTGAAAATCTTGGCGCAGCTTGTTGATCATGTTGGTGAAGACGTAGGCGGCCGCCGTGGGCACCCCGGTGCGCGTAGACATGGGCCGGGCGCGCTGCATTGCATGGTAGGCGCGAAAGATGAATGACATAGCGTCGAGCAGGTAGATGGGCGGCTTGGCGGGAGCGGGCACGATTGAGAGTCTAACAGCAGGGACGCAGGGGCCTGGGGGGCGCAGGGCCTAGGCGATGAACATGCAATCGCCGTAGCTGAAGAAGCGATAGCGCTCGACAACGGCATGGCGATAGGCGGCCAGAATGCGTTCGCGGCCGGCAAAAGCGCTGACCAGCATGAGCAGGCTGGATTGCGGCAGGTGGAAGTTCGTGAGGAGCCCCGATACGAGGCGGAAGGTAAATCCCGGCGAGATGAAGATTTCGGTTTCCCCGGCGTGGGGAGTGAGACCGGCAGGGCCGGCCTGCAAGGCGATGTGTTCGAGCGTGCGCACTACGGTGGTGCCCACTGCGACGATGCGGCGCTTTTCGCGAACGGCGCGGTTTAGAACTTCGGCAGTGGCAGCGGGAAGCGTATAGCGCTCGCGATGGAGCTGAACATCGGCCACGCGCTCAACGCGCAGCGGCGCGAAGGTGCCGAGGCCGACGTGGAGCGTGATGCGCGCAATCTCAACTCCGTTTGCAATCAGCTCGTCGAGGATGTGCGAGGTGAAATGCAGCCCGGCGGTGGGCGCGGCAACGGAACCGGGTTCGCGCGAATACACCGTCTGGTAGCGCTCGCGGTCCGACTCCGCATCCTCGCGGCGAATGTACGGCGGCAGCGGGATGTGGCCGATGCGCTCGAGCGCGGCGTAGAAGTCATCGACCGGCTCGAAGCGCAGCAGCCGGTCGCCGTACTGCCCGCTCTCCAGCACTTCGGCCGTGAGCTCGATGGCCCCGGAGGGCGACGAAAATATGAGAATCTCGCCGATGGCGACTTTGCGACCCGGCCGGACAAGCGCATGCCAGCAGTTGTCGCCGGCAGGTTCGGTAAGCATCACCTCGATCCGGCCGGTGGGCTTCTCTTTTTCCCGGCGAAGGGTGCGCCGGGCATAGAGGCGGGCAGGAATCACGCGGCTGTCGTTGAGGACGAGCAGGTCGCCGGGCTTGAGCAGGCGCGGAAATTCGGAGAATTGCGAGTCGCGGAAGGCGCCGGTTGGGCGATCCATCACCAGCATGCGGCTGTGGCCGCGTTCGGCGGGCGGCTGCTGCGCGATCAACTCCTCGGGCAGGTGGTAATCGAAATCGGTGACGAAAAGATCGGACATGAAGCAGTGGTCAGTGATCAGTGGTCAGTGATCAGATCCCTCCCCACCCTAGCAGAGCTAGGATGGGGCACCCCGTTCGAAGTATTCCACTGCGCGGAGACGGGCGCGCTCGAGGGCGGCGTTCAGTTCTTGCCGCTTCGGCTCGAACTGATCGGGGCAAAGGTCGGCGGGCACATGCGTCCATTGCGCCCAGCTGACGCAGATACGCGTGAAGGGCTTGGGAACCAGGAAGCGGTCCCAGGAATTCATCACCCACGCGCGCTCGGGGAGCAGATAAAATGCGCCGATCGGAGCGCCGGTGAGTTGCGCCAGCTTGATGGGTCCCATCTTGGTTTGATAGATGGGGCCGCGGGGGCCGTCGGCGGTGAAGATGGCGGGGCGGTCGCTTTCGATTACGCGCTTCAATCCGATCAGGCCTTCGCGGGCGCTTCGCGAACTCGAGCCGCGCGCGGCTCGGAATCCGAACATGTGCAAGATGCGGGTGATCAGTTCGCCGTCGAAGCTGCGGCTGATGAGAATGGTGGCGTGCGTGCGGCGAAAATACATGGCGCACGGCAACACGCACTGGTGCCAGAAGCAGTAGATCTCGCCCGCCGCTCCTTCGCCGGAGACGAGCGGATTGACGCCTTCCTCGGCGATCACGAGGTAGCGCCAGGTGAGCCCGACGATCCAAAGCAACGCCCAGACGATGGGCGGCACGACGGCCAGGACGAGGCGCTGGGTAAAGGTGAAGCGCAGTTCAGGGTCGGAGGCCACTGGTTCTGATTTTAGCTGTCAGCGTTCAGCTTCACTTCCCAGGTCTCAGAAGCGAGACCTGGGGCACTTCGGTTCTGTTTCCCTGTTCCCTGATCCCTGTTCCCTGTTTCCCTGATCCCTGCTTTTCAGCTGTAGCGCAGCCAGCGCAGCAGTTCGGGCAGGGTGGCGCGCTTGCCATACATCAGAATGCCGACGCGATAGAGGCGCGCGGAGACCCAGAGAACCGCCCAGATGCTGGCGACCATGATGGAAATGGACGCCGCGAATTCCCAGATGTGCGGCATTTGCGAGCCCATCCGCAGCATCATGATGATGGGCGCGGTGGCGGGAAAAAGCGAGGCCGCAATGGAAATTGCCGAATCCGGGTTGTTGACCACCATCACGATCAGCGCAAAGCTGAGCCAGATAGGCAGGGCGGCCAGCGGAGTGTACATTTGCAGTTCCTGCTCGGTCTCGCACGAAGCCGCCAGCCCGGCAAACAACGACGCGTAGAGCAGGTAACCAAGGATGAAATAGACGGCAAACAGGGCGGCCTCGACCCAGGAGAAGTGGACCGACAGGTTGCCGTTCAGGATGGCCATCGCGGCAGGATAAGAGCCAATCACGATCGCCGCGACAATCCAGATGGCGATCTGGGTAAGGCCGACGAAGCCCACACCTATCAGTTTCCCGCCCAGCAGGTCGCTGGGTTTGGCCGTGGCCAGCATGACCTCAAAAATGCGCGAGGTCTTCTCCTGGATGATGGAGCGCGCCACGTTCATGCCGTAGATCATGGTGGTCATGGAGAGCAGGATGGCCATGACGTAGCCCTTCCAGAACGAGCTCATGGCATTGCTCTTCACTTCCCTGCCCTCGCGGTTAACCTGCAGGGTTTCCACATCGACGTCCTTGAGCATGGATTCGATGTTGCCTGCGGGGATGCCGGTGGAGGCCAGGCGGCGGCGAACGAGGGCGTGATTGAGCGCCGATCCGAGGCGCTCATCGGTGATGAAATCGCCGGACGATTGCGACTCGTACACGGCTTTCGGCGTCTGGCCGGCGGGCGCATCCACCCACAGAAATCCATCGATCGTCTTGGTACGCACCTTGTCCACCAGGACGGCGTGATCGGCCGCCGCCGCGGGCGCCTGCACTTCGAACTGCGATTTCCCTTCATTGTGGGCCGCAAGCTGATCGCGGATATCGGCGGCCAAGGCAGCGTCGTTGGACGCGATCACGATGTGCTTGGCGCCGCTTGCCCCGCGGCCCGCCATGTACATGATGAAAATGATGACTCCAAACAGCGCGGGGACAAGGATCGTGGTGACCTTGAAGGCGCGCCCCCGGATCTGTTCCAGGTATTCGCGCCGGGCAACCAGCATGAGGTTACGCATCGGCTTTGCCTCCTACAGTCTTGATGAAGATCTCTTCAAGGGACGGTTCAACCAGTTCGAAGCGGTAGATGGTCGCCACGGCGGCGGCCTCGTGCAGCAGCTTCTGCGCGTTGCCGTGCGGTTGCAGGCGGATCTCTGCATGGCCGGTGTAGTTCTGGGCCGATTCGATTTCGGAGCTTTTCAGGAACGAGGCGTCGCCTTCGAATTCGACGATCACGCGGTTGCGCTCGTAGCTGGACTTGATTTCGCGCATTCTGCCGGCCAGCACGGCCTTGCCCTGGTTCACCAGACAGATGGTGTCGCAGAGCTTTTCCACCTGGTCCATGCGGTGGGTGGAAAAGAGAATGGCCTTGCCCTGGTCCTTGAGTTCGAGCAGGGTGCGCTCCAGCAGCGTGGCATTGACGGGATCGAGGCCGGAGAACGGCTCATCCATCACGATCAGGCCGGGATCGTGGAGCACGCAGCCGATGAACTGGATTTTTTGCTGCATGCCCTTGGAGAGCTCTTCGGTCTTCTTGGGGAGGGCGTCGGCGATCTCCATCCGTTTGGCCCAGTCGGTGGCGCGCTTGCGGGCTTCCTCAGGATCGAGACCGTGGAGCTCGCCGAAGAAGACGAGCTGGTCGAGGACCTTCATCTTCTTGTAGAGGCCGCGCTCTTCGGGCAGATAGCCGACGCGTTCCAGGCTTTTGCGCTCGAAGGGCTTGCCGAAAAGGATCACCTGCCCTGAGTCGGGCATGGTGATGCCCATCATCATGCGGATGGAGCTGGTCTTGCCGGCGCCGTTGGGGCCGAGAAGACCAAACATCTGTCCGGCTTCGATCTGGAGGCTGAGATTGTTAACGGCAAGTTTCGAATCGTACGCCTTGGTCACTCCGGCGAGTTCGACGACTGGCATGGACTCTCCCGCTGTTCGTGGCGCTCTTAAAGATCCGGGGGACGGACTGCGAGCAGTGTAGCAAAGCGCGCAGAGGCAGAATTTGCCTGCAGGGAAGTACGGAGGCGGGCGGTTCGTAGTTCACAGTTCGCAGTTCACAGGTTTTCAGTCCCGCCCGCGGGTAGGGAAGCGCTTGAGCGCGGATGGTCCGAACCGCCGCAACCTTGAACTGCGAATTGCGAGCTTTCAACTGAAAAATGAGAACTGCCCCTACGACACCAGCTTCATCTCCTCCGGGTTCCAGTTGACCACCTGGCCACGCTCGATGCTGAGGTTCGAGAGCAGGGCCGCCCCGGCCGCACGGTACCCGAACACCGCATCCTCCACAACCGGTTTGCGGGAGCGCACCGAGGCGAAGAAGTTTTTGAAGTGGTCGTAGCTGTCGCTGTAGCCCTTGGGGGCAATGTATTTCTCCGAGTCGCCGAGGGAATCCTGGCCGGTGTGGGGCGGATACTTCTTGTGGTATTCCTTGATGACCTGGTCCCGCATGGCGCGGGAGAAGGACTCGACGGTGTAGCCCGGAGCGGATTCGCGGGGCACGCGGGTGATGGTCAGCCCTGTCCAGCCGATCTCCATGGTTCCCTCCGAGCCGACAAACGTAAATCCCTCACTTTCCGCGCCCCCATCGACGAAATTCACATGCAGGCTCAGGTTGAAACCCTCGGGGTAGTCGAACAATCCCAGCACCACGTCGAGGGCATCCCGGCCGTCTTTCCAGTAGCGCAGGCCGCCGGTGGCCATGCCGCGGGTGGGGCCATGGGAACCGGTGACGAAATGCGTCCCAGAGAATAGGTGAACAAACAGGTCTCCCGACACGCCCGAGCCGTAGGCCTTCCATTTGCGCCACTGGAAGAAGTGCTCGGCGTTGAAGGGGATCCTGGGGGCCGTGCCCAGGAAGCGCGGCCAGTCGCAGGTTTCCGGGGACGCGTCGGGTGGAACGGTATAGTCCCATGCGCCCATGGCGGAGTTGCGGTCCCATTGCGCGCTGACCATATTGAGCTGACCGATGGCGCCCGAGGCCAGAATCTCCTTAGCCTTGATGTAAATGAGCGAGCTGACGCGCTGGCTGCCGACCTGCAGGATGCGGCCGCTGGAGCGCGCGCAGTCGATCATCGCCGGGCCGTCCGAGTAGAGGTGGATCATGGGCTTTTCGCAGTAAACGTCCTTGCCGGCCTTCATGGCGTCGATGGAGGCCTGCTTGTGCCAGTGATCGGGCGTGCCGATGATCACCGCGTCGATGTCCTTGCGGGCCAGGATTTCGTTGTAGTCGCGGGTAGTGAAGACGTCGTCGCCCCAGAGCTCTTTGCAGCGCTGAAGGCGGCCGTCATAGCAATCCGCGGCGGCGACCAGCTTGACCCCGGGAACCTGAACGGCTTCCCCGGTGTCGTCCTGACCCTGGCCGCCGGCGCCGATGAGCGCGATCTGGATGTGGTCGTTGGCCGAGAAGGGCCTGGCCGATTCGGCCTGCTCCAGCTCCGATTCCGGCGCGGCAAGGACATGCAAACCGGGCATCAGGGTGGCTGCCGAGGCTGCTCCGGCAGCGCGTAAAAAACTCCTGCGATTTAGAGCGGACACAAGGCCCTCCAAGGCGGCGAAGATTGCCGCATACCACGATAACAGTGGTCAGCAATCGGTGGTCAGTGATCCTTGCATCCCCGCGGCGGGACTTCCGTGAAGGCAGCGCTCCACGATCCGCTCTGTGCCGGTGAGCCGGGATAGAAAGAACGCAGCCCGGAAGATGGCCTTCTGGAGAAGCCGCGGGACCTGCGGCAAAAAGCCCTGGCTGATGGCGATAAACCGGAGGCGCAGCAACGGGTTGAGCGGGAGGCCGTCCGGTGCGCTGCGCCCGTCGTTGGCCAGGCCGTAGGCGAGTTGGAAGGCCTTCACTACCCCGCCCGCAGGCCGGGTTTCAACGGTCATGTCGCAAGGCTGCGAGAAAGTATTGGCAAAGGTATGAGGCTGGCCGATTTCGGCCGTCACGCTCTGGCCCGAATGCAGTTGCACATGCCTGCGCTCGCGGCCAAGATACATGTCGAGTGTGCCGCGGAGGCAGGTAAATCTCTCGGTGAACGCCAGGTGGTAATGGAGCGGCGGGCTTTGGCGATGGGGCGGAAGATGCACGCGGTAGTACTGGACCATGCCGCCGGTTTCGTCCTCGCCCTTCAGCATGGTCAGAGTCTCGCCCGTGTTCCTGTTTCCGATGGTGGCGCCGGATTTCATGGTGATCTGCGCACCTGCATCCCACTGGGATGTGGGACCGGGGCGAGGGGTTTTCGGGCAGGCTGCGGAGGGCTTCTTGCGCCTGATTTCCCAGATTGTGAAGCAAATCACTTGATGCGGTCAGAATCTGACCCAAACGGGTAGATACCTGTGACGCTGCGCACATGCAATCATGCCCAACGGTGAAAGCATGACTTCAATCTCCTCGATATGCGTTCGAGGCACCTCGACCGGTTGCACGGCCTGATCGACTCGAGGCTGCCCCCAACCCGGGGAGGGATTCTGTCCGCCAGGGCCGCTTACGAGATACGCTTTAATTTCCCATACGGTCTGTAGGAGTTTGACTATGAAAATGGACGCGGCGGCATTCGTGGCAGATACGGAATTGATTGACGCGCTCGGAGAACATTGCGAGCGAATTGATTGCAACCAGGACCGGGTGCTTTTCCACCAGGGGGAGGCTCCCCGGGGTCTATACATCTTTCGCAAGGGCACTGTCCGGCTCGTCATGCGCTCCCAATTGGGCGAGGAAATCATGAACATGCCCGCCATCGAGGGCTCGTTGCTCGGACTTCCCGGACTGATCGGCGGCGCGCCCTACAGCCTGTCGGCCTTTGCGGAGAAGGGGGCCGAGGTGTGTTTCGTCAGCCGTGAGGAGGTTGGGCGCCTCATGCTGAGCCATCCTGCGGTCTCCGTGGGCATCCTGCGCGTGCTGGCCGCCGAGGTGCGCACCGCCCGCATGGCGCTGGTGGAGCAATAAAGCTCCAGTTCTCCGCCTTGTTTCAGGGATCCGATTTCATCCTGACGACGGGTGGTTCGTGAGGCTGGCCCAGGGTCGCCACATCCGCGGCAAAAAGGGGCGGGCGCGGGGCGGGCGGCTTCCAGCCGAAGAGGAATTCGGCTGCAGGCCCGCAAATCCGGCCCTGGCAGGGTCCCATTCCGCAACGCATGTGGAGCTTTGCCTCGCGCCAAGACCGGCACGCCGCAAGACTGGAAAAGGGCACGTCTTCACATCGGCACACAAGCGTGTCCCCGTCCGGCAGGGTCCGCAGTTCGTCGCGCAATGCGAACGTGCTTGCCAGGTTGCGGGCGAAACGCAGGTGGCGCTCCCGCTCCCTGCCGAGTGCTTTCGCCTGTTCCACCTTTCCCGATGCGGCGAGGGCGGCGATGCGCCCCTCGATCCTGGCCTTGTCCACGCCGCCGATCCCGGTCAATTCACCGACGCAATAGATTCCTTTCACCGAGGCTTGCTGCAGCGTATCGACGCGCACAAAGCCGCCCTCGAGCTCGCAATGCAGCAATTGCGCCAGCTCGTTGTTGGGAACCAGGTGATAGCCGATGGCAAGCATGTCGGTCTCCACGTCACGCATGCGTGAGCCGGTGCGGATCGCGACCTTCTCGAGTCGCTCCTTTCCGAACGCGGCCGTCACCCAGGAGCCGGCGCGGTAAGGAACTCCAGCCGTCTTCAGCGCATACCGGGCGCCTTCAAGGAGTTTGCCGGTCTGCCCGCCCATGAGTCCGAGAGAGAATTGCGCCAGCCGCCGCAGGGGCGCCTGCTCGGCGATGCAGACAATCCGTGCTCCTGCGGCGCGAAGATGGGCGGCCACTGCCAGAAGCAGCGGGCCGGTGCCGGCGATCACGATGCGCTTGCCGCGGATATCGAAACCGGATTTTACGAAGGCCTGCAGACCCCCCGCGCCGTATACGCCGGGAAGCGTCCAGCCGGGAAAGGGAAGAAACCGCTCGCGGGCGCCGGTGGCGAGAAGGAGAGAGGCATATTCGATGTCCGCGAAGGCATCCGGCGTTTCGATGCGCAGAACTTGCGGGGCCGGCGCAAACACGGCCTGCCATCCGAAACGCGTCTCGACGCCTGCCAGGCGTCTGATCCACGCTTCGGGTTCGCCGGCATTTTGGGGGGAAATGCCCGCGCGCCAGATCTGGCCGCCAGCCGACGGGTTGTCGTCGACCAGGAACACATGCATGCCCTGCTGGGCGGCTGTTGCGGCCGCCACCAGGCCTCCGGGGCCCGCGCCGATCACCAGAAGATCGAAACGTTCGCTCACCCGGTGACCACCTGCATGCCTGGTCGGCAAAGGATCTGGCAGGTGCGCTGGTGAGGCCGGCCGTCGATGATGGCGCGGCATTCGTAGCAGATGCCCATGCCGCACAGTGGTTGGCGGGGCTCGCCGCGTACGGATTTGCGGCTGACGGCGCCCGCCTCGAGAATGGCCGCGGCCACGGTGGCGCCCTGGCTGACTTCGATCGGGCAGCCATTGATGGTGATGGAAAGCTTGCCGCTCACATCCGGCTCCCTTGTCCGGTTCGCGTTGTCATGCATCGATGTGGAAATACTTGCGAGGCCGAGGTTCCAGATCGGAAACCACCTTTAAGACGATGGCCCTCGAAGGATACACGTTTCCCAATAAGCGCACGGGCACTGGGAGGCCGATGGAGGGTAGGGGAGGGGGTAGGGCGCGGATCGCTTTCTTTTCAGTGACTCTTTATAAGATCCCGGGTTGTTCGCCGGAGGAGGTCTATCTTGTTTAAAAGTAATGAACAACCCGGGATCGCATCCGCCAAGCGCTTGGGGGATAGTTATTTGGCGGAGGCAAAGTCAAGCGGAAGGCAATGTATCTACCGTCCCGCCACAAAGTGCAGGGCTATTTTCCACAGGACGTACCAGAATCCTGCGCCGAGGCCGCTGACGGCGACTACCGCGCGGGCCGACAAGCTTGGCCTGGCGCCCCATTCGCCGTGGAACTCGGCTGGGGCGTTGGAAAACGTTTCTGTAACGGAGTCAATGGCAAAAACACTTTCATGCAAAGCGGGTGATCCCATCTATCTATTTCTCCTGAGTGACGATTTCAGGAGGCTCCATCTTTCTATAAGGAGCCCATTTCAACCGAACACTCCTGATCTTGATAAGGGTGTATCTTTCCCATCGCTGTGGGGTTTGTCTATGCAATATAGCAAGCAATCATTCAAGCTCGATTACCGTTTCATACGAAAATTGCACGATGGTAACGTATTCCGTCAAGCCTGAAGACAAAAGACTTAACGCTCCGTGGGGCCCGACCGTGGCGATTCGGGCTGCAATTGACCCCAGTTCGGACGCCGTATCCGTATGAATTTGCGTTGGATCGAGAGTGTGATCCAAGTCACACTTGAATGTCTTTACGGCCTTTAGGACTCGCCACGCCCCGTCCGCGGAGGCGCTTCATGTTACCAGCGAACTTTCTGAGCGCGGTGCTCATGGTTCCAGGCCCAGCCACGGACCAGGGTCGGGAAAGTCGTGAGCCAGTTCCTCGCGGTCATCCGGATGGCCATATCCGTCGATTTCGCCAAAGCGCTCCAGCAGGATCTCGTGAAAGAGCCCGGACCGGATCGCCTGAACGTGGAGATGCGGCATCCAGTTGCCATTTTCCGGAGGTCCGCCTACTTCTGCGAAAACATCGCCCGGCGCAAGCGCCCGGCCCGGTCCGACGGAGGGATTCTGCAGGTGGGCGTAGATAAAGATGAGTCCTTCCGACGCCAGGAAGACGCGCGTTCCCCACCCGCCATCGCGGTCCGGATCGTGGTCCACCAGGAAGACCCGGGCGGGGAAACTGGCCGCCACCCCGGTACCCTGCGGAACGTTGAGGTCGACGCCCAAGTGCAGGAAGGTCCCACGCGCTTCGAGGTAGCTGCCGCGCCAGAGCCGGCGTCGATTCTCGAGATAACCACCGTGGGACCAGGCGACGCCCAGGCGCCGGTGAAGCTCGTCCACCATGCGCTGGCAGACCGCGGGATCGAGAAGAGGGTTAGGATCCGAGGCAAACTCGGGATGCGCGGCGCTCCACCGGATGGCCTCGGCCTCGAGGTTTACGCCGCAGTGCGGAAGGTGGTTGAACCCGGGAAACATCAGATGGAGCTGAACGGATCGAGACTCCGGATGTAGGCCAGAAGCTCCTGCGCCGCCTCCGAAACGGCCGAGATCTTGCCGTAGTCCAGGTCCACGTTGTTCAGATATTGCAGGATCAGGGCATCGCCAAACCGAGCCCTGGGCAAAATGCCCGCAAAATAGAAACCTAACTTCTCGAATTCGCGGGTGAGGAAAAACGTCGATGGGTCTTCCAGGTTCAGGAACAGATTGATGGCCGCCACGGACTGCAGGCAGAAGCTCCGCTGCAGGCGTTGTATCTGGCGGACCACACCCTCGCCGTAACGGTGGATGAAGATTTCCGCGCAGCCTTCGGCCAAATTCACGCTGCTGGCGACTTCAGGCTCCTGCTCCGCCGGGCGGGCCTGCGGCGTGGGGAAATCCTGCTCTACGCCCAGGTTGCGATACAGCCGTTTCACCATGACCCGATGGTGCGGAGGCGGATAGAGAGCGATGCGCCGCGGCGGCTCCATGTACCGGAACATTAGCACTACGCTGATGCGCTGCGAAGGATCGCCGGGGATGCCCCGGAACTTCCAGCTCATGGGGCTGGTGGCAAGCAGAATGCCGCAGTCGCGGAACCCGGAGTGTGCCAGGGCCTTCTGCGAGAACACGTGATTCGCCACGCCATAGCCGTACAGTCCCGCCAGCGGGCGCGACTTGGGCATGGCAATCAGGAAATCGTTCAGGCGCCTGAGCACCCCGTGCCCGCGATACTCCACGTTCACGAAGGCGAAGGTCAGTTCGGCGATGGAGTCTTCAGGGTTCTGAAAGAGCAAGGCGGCGTGGCCCATGAAGACGTTGTCCCTGGTGACCGCCACCCCGGAGAGCAGGTCCCCGGTCCGGTTCATTTCCACCAGGCGCTCGGGATAGTAGATGTGGTCGTCGAAGAAGCTGTAGCCGTGAGATTTGTAAGCGCAGCGGGAGATTTCGATCGCTTCCTCCTCGCGCAGGAGTCTCACGTCAAACGGAATTTCACCCGCGAACGGGACTGGTTCGGCCGCCGAGTCGGGGGCGAGTTCGGCGTCCCGGCCGGAACTCTGCGGCAGATACTTGACCAGGTGCGTCTCCTTGCCCACGGGACCGAGGTTGTGGAACGAGCAGTCGTCCACCATGTTCTTCATCAGGAAGACACCCATGCCCCGGGCCTCGCCGGCGTGGTACTCGGGAATCCGCTGCGGATCGAAGGGTATCCCGGTCTCATGGATGACGATGCGGATGCCGCCGGGCAGCCGTTCACAGGCGATGTCGAACGACTGGCTTTCCTCGGCATCGTAGCCATGCTTCATGACGTTGCTGACGGCTTCCTCGACGGCGATGTCCAACTGGTTCAGGCTCACGTCCTCAAACCCGAACTGGGCCGCCACCTGGCGGACAAACGACTGCGCCAGGGGAAGATAGGAAATTCCATTCGGCAGCGTGAGCTTCGGCGAAACCCCGCGCGGCATGGGAACGGATTCAACGTGACTCAAGGGCGGCCTCGGCGGACTCGTATACCGGAAACGTGGCATACAGCCCCGAAACTTCCAGAACGGTTTTCACCACTCCTTTCAGCCCGCAGAGAGCCAGGACGGCGCCGCTCTTCTGGACCGACTTGCCGACGGCAACGATGGCGTGCACTCCCGCGCTGCTGACATAGTCGACTCCCTCAAAATTCAACACGACTTTCGCAGGGTTATCTCCCAGCGATTCACGACACCTGGTCTGGAAATCAGGAGAAGTGAGGGCATCGAGGCGCCCGGTGATGTTGAGGCAGACGGAGCCGGCGGCAAAAATTGGCGTGATCGTCATCGGTAACCTCCGCGACGGCAGGCAGATTCAGAAGAGACAGGGCTGTGGGGCAAGAGGCCGAGTCAAGTATACAGAGGCGCCCCGCGAAGGGGATTGGTGTTCATCCATCACACTGGTTTGTGATTTGACTCACATACAGACGTGATTTGAAATCGCGAATCTTGACACAGATACATGATCTGGATCACATGAGGCGCGGCCTGCCCTCCCGTTGTCCGCCGCTTCAGGAAGCTTGGTCAGGATGAACATTTTCAGGGATGCGGGACATCTCTTTCGCTTTGCCGGCCTGTTTGTGGTGGCCTTTCTGGTCTTTTGGGGGATTCGCGGTTTCGTGGTTCCGAAGACCTTCGGCCGGTACGGTCACTACCGCGCGGCGGCGATGGATGAGATCGCGGCTCACGCGGCAAAATTCGCCGGCCACGAAGCCTGCGAGACGTGCCACTCCGACGTGGCGGATTTGAAGGGCAAGGGCAAGCACGAACAAGTGAATTGTGAAGCTTGCCACGGCCCTCTGGCAGCCCATGCCGCCGACCCCACGGTAACGCCGGCGAAATTGGACACCGCCACGCTGTGCGTGCGGTGCCACGGGGCGAGCGCGGCCCGGCCGAAAAACTTTCCGCAGGTGGATGCGGCGGACCATTCCAGCGGCGCGCCGTGCGAGACCTGCCATCAACCGCACAGCCCGGGGATCGCCGATTCCAGCACGAACGCGTCGGCGGCTGCGGCTGCGCCGGTGGCGGCCGCGGGAGGTGCGCAATGAATCTCGATCGCCGACATTTCCTGGTTCTGCTGCCCGCCGCCGCGGTGGCTTGGAAGGCGGTGCTGGCGGGCACCCCCGAAGAAGCGCCCAACTACAACCGCAGCGAGCACTGGTGGGGCATGCTGATCGATGTGCCCAAGTGCATCGGGTGCGGCAACTGCGTACGCGCCTGCGCGGCGGAAAACGATGTGCCCGAGGGCTATTTCCGGACGTGGGTGGAGCGATACCACGTGACCGACGGAAACATGATCAGCCCCGAGGTGATTTCACCCGACGGGGGCAAGCAAGGTTTCCCGGTGGCAAAGGAAGACGAGGGCAAGTATTTCTTCGTGCCCAAGCTCTGTAACCAGTGCGCCGAGTCGCCGTGCACGCAGGTGTGCCCGGTGGGAGCCACGTTTGTCACGCCGGATGGAGTGGTGCTGGTGGATCCGAAGTACTGCCTGGGCTGCGGGTACTGCGTGCAGGCGTGTCCCTACGGGTGCCGCTACCTCCACCCCGAGAAGCGGGTGGCGGACAAGTGCTCGCTCTGTTATCACCGCATCACCAAGGGCCTGACCACGGCCTGCTGCGAAAACTGTCCGACCGGCGCGCGGAAGCTGGTGGACCTGAAGAACCCCCACGATCCCATCCACGCGTTCCTGAAGACCCACAGCGTACAGATCCTGAAGCCGCAGATGGCGACGGGCGCCAAGGTCTACTACAACGAGCTGGACGGAGCGGTGCGGTAAAAACAGCTCCTAGCCCCTAGCTGCTAGCTTCTAGCTTTTCGTGCAAGAGCGACGAAGAATTCGTGGGAGCCGGCAGCGACGAGAAGAAGCCAGGAGCTAGAAGCTAAAAGCTAGGAGCCGTCTTTTTATGAACGGTGTTGAAGGCTTCATGTATCCCAACGAGATCGCGCTGCAGTGGAGCGTGCTGATCGTTCTGTATCCATTCATCACGGGGCTGGTGGCGGGCGCGTTCATCCTGGCGTCGCTGGAGCGGGTGTTTCGCGTCGAGGCGGTGAAGCCCACGTACCGCCTGGCGCTGTTGACGGCGCTGTCGTTCCTGATCGTCGCGCCGCTGCCGCTGCAGTTTCACCTGGGGCATCCGGAGCGCTCGCCGGAGATGTACTTTACCCCCCACAGCACCTCGGCCATGGCCATGTTCGGCTATGTGTACCTGTGGTACCTGATGGCGGTGCTGGTGTTCGAGATCTGGCTCGACTACCGGCGCGACATCGTGACTCGCTCCAGGCAGGCCAAAGGCCTGGCGCGGCTGGCGTACAAAATCATGACCCTTGGCTCGGACAACATCAGCCCCCGCTCGCTGCACATCGACGAGCGCGTGGGCTGGGTGGTCACGCTGATCGGCATTCCCTCGGCCTTCATGCTGCACGGGTATGTAGGCTTTATCTTCGGATCGATCAAGGCGAACCCCTGGTGGTCGTCTCCGTTGATGCCGGTGGTGTTCATTTTTTCGGCAATGGTGTCGGGCATCGCGGCGGTCATGCTGATCTACAT
The DNA here is from genome assembly GCA_963706455.1 of uncultured Acidobacteriota bacterium. Classification (GTDB taxonomy): domain Bacteria; phylum Acidobacteriota; class Terriglobia; order Terriglobales; family Acidobacteriaceae; genus Telmatobacter. The sequence continues at coordinate 283,020 of CAVPNO010000127.1, forward strand.
GGCGACGACGAAACTGCGCGGCAAGACCATCGACATGCGCTGCGTCGATACCGTGGCCATGTATCTCTTCTACACGTTCATCATTGATTTCACGCTGGAAATGCTGGACCTGATCCACCGCGTCTACGAGGCCGACGAGTCGTTCCGCAGCCTCGATTTCATGGTCCACACCCGCCTGTACATTCCTCACATCGTGATCCAGATCCTGGCGGGGACCCTGGCGCCGCTGCTGATGCTGGGCGTTACGCAGGTGGTCAAGTTGCCGGAGGTGACGCGCAAGCGCATGTATGCCATTGCGGGAAGCCTGACGCTGATGGGGATCTTCGCCATGCGCTGGAACGTGGTCATCGGCGGGCAACTGTTCTCGAAAAGCTTCCTCGGCTACACCACCTACAAGATGACGCTGGTGACGCGCGAGGGACTGCTGGTGGCCCTGGCGTTTACGCTGCTGCCGCTCGCAATTCTGTGGGTGCTGGTGAAGCTGCTGCCGCCGTGGCAGGACGAGCGCGCGGTCCAGGGCGCAGCCGCCGACTGATCTGGGTGCCCCGGGTCCCCGGTTTTTGGGACCTGGGAGGGAACCTTCGGGCGGAAGTAATGAATGATCTCCCCGAAACTCTCGAACAGCTTTCGGAGCGCATGGCGGCGCTGGAACTTCGCGTCTTTGAATTGGAGCAGGGCGCGATTGTGGCGCCGCGGCCGACTGCTCTGCCCACAGCAGCCGCATTCGGCCCGGCGACGGATCATCCCTCCGGAGAGCAGATCAGCGGCGCCTTCCTTCTGCTGGGCAAGTCGCTGCTTGGGATTGCCGGAGCCTACCTGCTCCGGGCGCTGGCGGAATCGAACGCGCTGCCCCGCCTGCTGATCGCCGTGGTGGCGATCGCTTATGCCATCGGCTGGCTCGCCGCGGCGGCGCGCGTGCGGAAGAAAGCACGCTGGGGAGCGGCGCTTTTTGCCGGCACATCGGCTCTGATTCTGGCGCCGATGCTGTGGGAACTCACGATGCGTTTCCACGTGCTCAACGTCGCGGCATCGGCGGCGGTGCTGGGTGTGTTTGTCGCCGCGGCCTCGCTGCTGACCTGGCGCGAACAGCATGCCCCCGATTTCGTGGTGACTTATGGCGCGGCCGCCGGCACCGCTCTGGCGTTGTCGATTGTGACCCACGAGATGATGGCGTTCCTCGCGCTGCTGCTGGCCATGCTGGCGCTGTGCGAGTACAAGTCCGTGGCGAACGGAATGCGCGGCGTGAGAATGCTGGTAGCCGGGGCGAGCGACTGTGCGGTCTGGTTCCTGATCGTCATCTACCGCACCCCTGCAAATACGCGCGCCGATTATCCCGCGCTGGGAGCTATCGCACTTGCAGCGCCCGCTTCCCTGCTGTTTCTGATCACCGCGACGAGCGTGATGTTCAGAACGGCTGCGCTTCGCCGGAGGATTTCGTGGTTTGAAACCGCGCAGTCGGTGGTTGTGTTTTTGCTATGGCTGCTGACCGGCCTCTTTCTTGTGCCTCATGGCAACTCGCATTTAGTGGGGATGGTCTGCCTCGCATTTGCGGCCGCGTGTTATGCGACGGCGTACGGGTTTTTCCGACGCGCGCCCGACCTGCGCAACTTCCACGTCTTCGCCTTGTGGGGCGCCGGGTTACTCCTGGCGGGTTTGTGGCTGATGTTGCCCGGCATGTGGGTCGCCGTGTGCCTGGCGCTGGCGGCGGTGGTGAGCGGCACGCTGGCGGCGCGCATCTGCTGCACCACACTCGAATGCCACGGAGTGGCTTACCTCGCCTTGGCGGCTCTTTCCGGCGGGCTGCTGGAGTACGACTTTCAGGCCCTGGCCGGGACCATGCCGGCACACGTGGCATGGATCGTCTTCCTCGTCGCCGGCTGCGCGTTACTATGTTACGCGGCCGCGCGGGAGAGCCCGGGCGAGCGGTGGCAATTGCAGTTTTTGCACCTGGTGCCGGCTGTGCTTGCGGTGGGTGCAGTTGCGGCGCTTGCCGCCCAGGGCGCGCTGTGGCTGGTGGCGCACGGCACGCCTCCGGCTGCGTCTCATGTGGCATTTGTACGCACGCTGATCATGTGTGCGATCGTCCTGATCCTGGCTTTCGCAGGATCGCGCTGGCGCCGCCTCGAACTAAGGCGTCTTGCGTACGCCGGACTGGCATTGATCGCAGGCAAGCTGGTTTATGAAGATTTGCGCCACGGGCACATGGGATTCATTGCGGCATCGATTTTTCTGTTTGCGTTGACGATGATCGGCGTACCGCGACTGGCGCGGGCGAGACCGGGATAGAAAATCAGGGCCGTCCCCAACCGCCCCCGCCGGGCGACTCCACGCGCAGGCGGCTCCCGGCGCGCATTTCGCGCGTGCATTTCCCGGGAAGCTTTTCTTCCGCGCCATCGATGACTGCGCTGGTTGCTCCGGGCGCGCCGGGCTGGCCGCCCGCCAATCCCCACGGCCGCGTAGTGCGCCGGTCGGAGAGCATCGTAACCTGCGCGTCGCCCAGCAATTCGATTTCTCGCACCAGGCCATCGCCACCACGGTTCTTCCCCGCGCCGCCCGATCCGTGGCGAACACCGTACTGAATCATGCGGAAAGGAAACGCATATTCGAGCGCTTCAACGGGCGTGTTGAGCGAATTCGTCATGTGAGCGTGGTGGCCGCCGGCCCCGGGGCTTTGCGGCGAAGCGCCAAGGCCGCCGGCAATCGTCTCGTAATACGTGTAGGGATGTCCGGAGCGCGGATCGATGCCGCCGATGGTCAGGTTGTTCATGGTGCCGGAACTGGCGGCGGGAATGCGCTCCGGCAGCGCTTTCGCGAGCGCGAGCAGCAGCGTATCCACGATGCGCTGCGACGTCTCGACGTTGCCGCCGGCAACCGCGGCCGGTGGCGCCGCGTTGACAAGGGTTCGCTCCGGCGCAATGACGCGAATGGGGCGCATCAGCCCGGCAGTGGCAATGGCGCCGGGCGGCAGCAAACAGCGAAAGACATAGAACACTGCCGCCCACGTGACTGCGAATACCGCATTCATGCTGCTCGGAACCTGCGCGTCCGTGCCGGTGAAGTCGACGACGGCGCGATGGTGGGAAGGATCATTGCGCACTGCAACGCGAATGGCGATGGGGCCGGGACGCACGCCGTCGTCATCGAGAAAATCCTCACCGCGCCACTCTCCGGCGGGAAGGCCAGCGAGGATGCCCCGCATCAGGCGCTCGGAGCCGCGGATCATGGCATCGACGCCGCGCAGCAGGTGCGCATGCCCGAATCGATCGACGAGTTCGCGTACACGCTCCACACCGATACGGCAGGCGCCCATCTGCGCCGTCAGGTCGCCTTCGCGCTCGCGCGGCGTGCGCACGTTGGCCAGAAGAATCGCGAGCACCTGGCGATCCATTTTCCGGGAGTGCATCAGCTTCACAGGAGGAATCCGAATGCCTTCCTGCGCGATCTCGCGGCAGAGGCCCATGGAGCCGGGAAACATGCCGCCCACATCGGCGTGATGGGCGCGATTGGCCACGTAGAACGCGGGTTTCGAGCCGCGGCCCAGAAAAACCGGCGCGACCATGGTGATGTCGGGCAGGTGGGTTCCCCCGCGGAAAGGGTCGTTCAGCAGGGCGACGTCGCCGGAGCCCAATTGGAGCGAATCGAGAACCGCGCGCACCGACATGGGCATGGAGCCGAGATGCACGGGCATGTCGTCGCCCATGGCGATCAGGTCGCCGGCAGCGGAGAACACCGCCGAAGAATAATCGCGGCGCTCCTTGATGTTGGGCGAGAACGCGGTGCGGCGCAGCGCGGCGCCCATCTCCACGGCAACCGAGTGCAGCGCCTGGCCGAGCACAGCAATTTCGGCGGGATCGGGTTTTTTCATCGTCGCCCTCCTCGATCTGCTGGCGATGCTGCCGGCGTGAGGATGAGATTAGTGAAGTGATCGACTGCGGCGGTCCACGCGTTGGGAAGGTAGGTCGTGGCGCTCAGCTCGACGATTACCGCGGAGCCGGCGATGCGATCGCCCGGATTCAGGCGCGCGCGATCGTAGAGCGTACCGCGGCGCCAGCGGCCATCTTCGTAGATCGGATGAAGGCCGATGCGCGCCTGAGCGGCATTGCCGCGCACGAGCTTTGCTCGCCGCTGGCGCGGCCGGGGCGTGGGAGCCACAGCCAGAACGCGCAGCGTGACAACTTCGATGCGCCGACCGCGATCCGCATAGCCATACGATCGCCGATGGAGGTCGTGAAATCTTTCCGTCACCCGGGCGCTCCAGTCCACGCGCAGTTCGAAGCCCTGGCCTTCGTAGCGAAGATCGGCAGCACGCGTGAGCCCCGGAACAACACCTTCGTTGCGGAACGTAGCGCGCGCTTCGGCCTCCAGTTCTTCGAACACCCGTCGAATCTGCGGTGCGTCGGGCGCGAGCATGATGGTGCGCGAGAACTCGCGGCGCAGGTCGGCATCGAGAATGCCGAGCGCCGAAAGCGCACCGGGAGCGGCGGGAATGAGCACCTGCCGGATTCCCAGCGATGACGCCAGGGCGCACGCGTGCAGCGGCCCGGCGCCGCCAAAAGCAACCAGGGTGAACGCGCGGGGATTGTGGCCGCGCTCCACGGAAACCTGGCGCAGGGCGCTTTCCATGCGCGCGTTGGCCACGCGCACGATTCCTTCCGCCAACGATTCGCGTTTGCTGAAGGTTCCGCGCGGACAAACATGATCGAGCGCCGACCACGCCCTCTGCGGATCGAGACGCATCGCGCCGCCGAGGAAGTGATCGGGATGCAGGCGGCCGAGCACGAGGTTGGCGTCGGTCACCGTGGCACCCACGCCACTCCCATAACAGGCGGGACCGGGATCGGCTCCGGCAGACTGCGGCCCGACTTGCAGCGCGCCGGCCATGTCCATCCACGCCAGCGAACCTCCGCCCGCGCCCGCGGTGTGAATGTCGAGCATGGGCACGCGCACCGGCATCCCGCTCACCTGGCCTTCATTGGTAACCGGAGGCTCGCGCGTGGTGTCAAGCAGGGCGACATCGGTCGAGGTGCCGCCCATGTCGAAGCTGAGCAGGCGCCCGATGCCGGCACCCCGGGCCACGCTCAGCGCGCCCGCAACGCCGCCGGCCGGTCCGGAGAGAATGGTGCGCACGGGCTCGCGCGCCGCGGCCTCGGCGGAAAGAATGCCGCCCGACGACTGCATGATGCTGAGGCGGGCTCCGCGGCGGCTGAGGCTGCGCCGCAGGCCTCCGATGTAGCCGGACATCCGCGGCGCCAGATACGCGTTGAGCGTGACGGTGGCGGCGCGCTCGTATTCGCGGAATTCGGGCAGAACCTGGTGCGAAAGCGAGACCGGCAGGCGCAGCGATTGCAATGCTGCGCCGACGGCGCGTTCGTGCTCTGGATTGGCGAAGGAAAACAGCAGCGAGACGGCGACAGACTCGGCTCCCGACGCGCGAATTCGCTTCGCTATTTCTGGGATGGTCGCTGGATCGTACGAACGGATAACCGTGCCGTCAGGGCCGATGCGCTCTGCTATACCGAAACATCGTTCCGGCGGAGCGAGCGGCTCGGGGCGATGCGTGTTCCAGTCGTAGAGATCGGGCCGGGCCTGGCGGCCGATGGCGAGCGTGTCCTCAAAACCGGCGGTGGTCACGAATGCCACGCGCGCACCCTTGCGCTCGAGCAGCGCGTTGGTGGCTACCGTGGTGCCGTGGCGGATTTCCATTTCATCGGCGCCCGCCTGCCTGGCAATTTGGGCGATGGCGTTGAGGATGGCGCGGGCCGGATCGTCAGGCGTCGAGCGCAGCTTGAGCACTTGGAGCTTTCCGCCGCTGCGGTACACACAATCGGTGAAGGTGCCGCCGGTGTCGATGCCGATGACGAGCCTGGTCATTCACTGCAAACATATCAGCCCATCCCAGGCCGCAAAATCGAGACTTGGGGCACCCCGTCTTCGCGGCTCTCTGGACACTATGTCACGACGAGTGCGAGATTGGAGATTCGCTGCGGCTTCTCGAGGCGCAGCACACGATCATGACGCGCACCCAAACATCCGCACCGTTTCGATGGAGGGCCGCTACCCCCGCACAGCGGAGCGTGGTGATCGCAGCCGGGCTGGGCTGGATGCTGGACGCGTTCGACGTGATGCTTTACTCGATCGTGATCACCCACCTGATGCGCGCCTTCAGCATGAGCCGTACGACGGCGGGATTGCTGAACGCGCTCACCCTGGCGGCGTCGGCGGCAGGCGGGCTTCTGTTTGGGATGCTTGCCGACCGGTTCGGGCGGCGGCGGATGCTCAGCGCCAGCATTCTCGGCTATTCCGTGTGTACCTTCGCGTGCGGGCTTTCGACCACCATCTTCGCGCTGGGCGTGTTTCGCTTTCTGCTGGGCCTAGGCATGGGCGGCGAGTGGAGCACGGGTGCAACCCTGGTGGCAGAGACCTGGCCGGCAGAGTGGAGGGGCCGCGCCATCGGCATCGTGCAGAGCAGTTGGGGTGTGGGCTACGCGCTCGCGGCGGTGGTTTCGTGGGCAATCCTTGCGCGGGCAAGCTGGCGGTGGGTCTTCTTTGCGGGCATTCTGCCCGGGCTGCTGGTGTTGTGGATCCAGCGCAACGTCCCCGAGCCGCCGATATGGGAACACGCGCGGGGTTTGTTGCCGGCGGGCGAAAGGCGGCGCGCCCTGCGCGGTTCGCTGCGGCCGCTCGTGATTCTTACCCTGGTGAACACGTTCGGCATGTTCGGATGGTGGGGGCTGTTCACCTGGATTCCCGCCTACCTGGTGCTGCCCGCATCGCTGGGTGGACGCGGTCTGACGGCGCTCAGCCTTACCGGCTTTCTGGTCACCATCAATCTGGCAGGCATGGTTCCGGGATACCTGTTGTTCGGCGTGGCGGCGGATCATTTTGGCCGGCGCCGGACGCTGGTCGCGTACCTTGTGGCCGCGGCCGCCGCGGTCCCGTTGTTGGCCCTGGCGCGGGTGCCTGCGCTCATCCTGGTGTTTGCCTGCATTGCTGCGTTCTTCGGAACCGGGTTCTTTACCGGGTCCGGCTTGATCGGCGGCGAACTCTTTCCCACGTCGATTCGCGCGACGGCTTTGGGAGTGTCGTATAACGTAGGCCGAGGGCTGAGCGCGCTGGCGCCGGCCACGATCGGGGCCCTGAGCGAGCGCCATGGTCTCGCCGTGGCGTTCACGGCCAGCGCGGTGGCTTTCGCCGGAGCCGCGGTGGCGGCGTTGTTCATCCCGGAGACGCTGGGGACGGAGCTGACGTAAAAGTGTTGTGAGCGATTTCCCAGGTCTCAAAATCGAGACTTGGGCACACTTCTCAGAGGCGCTCGAAGATGCCCGCCGCGCCCATCCCGCCGCCCACACACATCGTCACCATGCCATAGCGGACCTGGCGGCGCCGCATCTCGCTCAGCAGGGTGGCCGTCAGCTTGGCGCCCGTGCAGCCCAGCGGATGGCCGAGCGCGATAGCCCCGCCGTTCACGTTCACCTTGGCGGGATCGAGGCCCAGGGTGCGAATCACCGCCAGGGCCTGCGCGGCAAATGCTTCGTTCAGCTCGATCAGGCCGATGTCTTCGAGGCTGAGGCCGGCCAGCTTCAGTGCCTTGGGGATGGCGTAGATGGGCCCAACGCCCATCTCTTCGGGAAGACAGCCGGTGGCGGTGTAGGCGACCAGGCGCGCCAGCGGCTCAAGGCCCAGTTCCTTCGCGCGGACGGCATCCATCAGAATGGCCGCCGCCGCCCCGTCGGAGGTCTGAGAGGCGTTCCCGGCGGTCACGGTGCCGCCGGCGGAAAACGCGGGTTTGAGCTTTGCCAGAGCCGCGGCGGATGTGTCGAGGCGCGGGCCCTCGTCGGCGGCAAAGACAGTCTCGCTCACATGGGGCTTGCCGGCTTTTGGCCCCGGAGAGGCCGTGGTTACCGTCACCGGCACGAGCTCGTCCTGGAAGCGGCCCTCCAACTGCGCGGCGAGCGCTTTCTGATGGCTGGCCAGAGCGAAGGCGTCCTGGTCGTCGCGCGAAACGTGGTAGTGGCGCGCCACGCGCTCGGCGGTCAGGCCCATGGTCAGCAGCGAGGCGGGGTAATTTTCCGCCAGCCACGGGTTGGGGCTGGGCTTGGAGCCGCCCATGGGAATCATGCTCATGGATTCGGCGCCGCCGGCCATAACTACGCGGTCGGTGCCGGTCCGGATGCGCATGTCGGCCTGGGCGATGGCTTCGAGACCGGAAGCACACAGCCGGTTCACCGTCACGCCCGGCACCTCGACCGGCAGTCCCGCACGCAGGGCGGCAAAGCGCGCCATGTTGAATCCCGCCTCGCCTTCGGGCTGAGCGCAGCCCAGGATCACGTCGTCGATGTTCTCTTTTTTCAAGCCCGGAACTCTGTCTAAAGCTCCAGAAAAAGCGACGGCGGCGAGATCGTCGGGGCGGGTGGTGGCGAGGGCGCCGCGAGGCGCGCGGCCCACGGGCGTGCGAACGGCGCTGACGATGACGGATTCGGGCATGGGAAAACTCCAGGGAACAGGGATCAGCGTTCAGGGATCTAGAAGGCAAGCGATCTGTCTTCTTGTTAGACCACTGCACCCGGCCCGGTCAACGGACCTCTCCTAGTCCGATGTGTCGACGACGGTCCAGGATCCTTTTTTGAACAAGCGGTAAAGCGTCCTGCGATCGAGCGTGATGTCGGCCAGGGAATCATGATCGGGGCGCGGCGGTTTTTTTTCCATGCCGCTTTGCGCCTCGTGGACCGCCTCCGGCGATGCTGCCTCGATCGCCCAGTTAAATCCCAACACCCCGCTGGCATCGTGGCGCTGCAGGCGCTCCTTTTCCTCGGCCGTCCCCAGCACCGAGGGCCTGGAAGCAGGGGCGTTGCCGAAGAACACCAGGAGCGAAACCTTGCCGCCGGTCGAGCACAAGACGGCCCAGTCAGAAGAGCCGGCATGCTCCAGGCTGGCGTGCACCACGTTTTCCGGGTGATGGGCCTCGTACGACTGCGGGATCAGGCACTGCCGCTGGTTCAACTGATCGACGACCGGCTCGGGCAGATCAGGAAAGGCGTTCACGGGCAAATGCCGGATGAGAAACGGGACGCTGTGGCCAAGTACGGTCACCTGGCCGGATTCATTCAATTGCTGGGCGCCGCCCGGATCCAATGCGGCGGTAAAGAAGACAGCAAGCACGCAGACGGGCATCCAATGCGTTCTTCGGCGTGGCGAAAACATCGCGGAGTCTACAGGAAACTTTATCCCTGTCGGGACCGGCGTGCAAATGCGCCCGGGCTGAATGATCTAATTCCGCAGCGGCTTCCCCGTTTTCAGTGTGAACGCGATGCGCTCCTGCGTTTTGCGCTCGCCGCACAACGACAGGAAGGCTTCGCGCTCCAGGTCGAGCAGGTACTGCTCACTCACCATGGATCCGGCGGTGACGCGGCCGCCGGCAAGGATGTAAGCGGCCCACCTGGCAACCTTCTGGTCGTGTTCGGAGGCATAGCCGGCCTCGCCCATCAGGAAGATGCCCAGTTCCATGGCTCCGAGCGCGGCCAGCCCGGGAGCGGGAACCATGCGCGGGCGCGGCGCGGCATATCCGGCCTCGGCCAGGACCAACGCCTGCGATTTGACGTCGAGCAGCAGGCGTTCGCGATTGAGCGTAATGCGGTCCGCCGGGGAGAGCAGGCCCAGGGTGCGCGCTTCGACGGCGGAAGTGGAGACCTTGGCCATGGCAATGGTCTCGAGGGTGCGCCGGAGCGCGTCCAGAACTTCGGCCGACTGCGCGAATCGCGATGGCGGATCTTTGGGATCAGGCGGGTGCAAGGGCGGCCGCCGCGTCAATGGCCCGGAGCAGCATTTCCTGGGTGCCTCCGCCGCCGGGGATCAGGCCGACACCGGCTTCCACCAGCCCGATGTAGGTCTCGGCGTGCGGCTGGCGGCGCGCGGCGTGCAGACACATTTCGGCGCCGCCGCCCAGCGTCATGCCGAAGGGAGCCACCACCACCGGCCGGGGACAGAACTTGATGGCGGAGGTCATCTGCTGGAAGGCGCGAATGGCTGCGTCCACCTCGTCCCACTCGCCTTCCTGCGCGGCGAGGAGCAGTTGCAGCAGGTTGGCGCCGACGCTGAAGTTGTCGCGATCGCCGGTGATGACGAAGCCGGCGAAATCGCGGACCGCATCCGATGCAGGATTGAGCACCGAGGAAACCAGCGAAACCACGTCGCCGCCGATGGCGTTTTTGAGCGAGTGCAGTTCGATGCAGGCGATGCCGTCGCCAAGATCGACCAGCGACGCGCCGGCGTTGGACCGCACCACGCCGTGCGAACGGCGAAAATCGGCCACGCGCGCGTGGCCCGGTTCCTGCGGCACGGGTTCCATGCGGCTGGTTAGCGGCTGGAAGCAGGTGCGGCCGTCGGCGGAATACCACGACTCGCGGCCCGCATCGAGAAGCGCCTTCGCATTGCGGCTCACGGGGACGTTCATCGCCTGCATGCGGGCGACAGTCTCGCGCACGCCGGCCGCATCCCACATTTCGAACGGCCCCAGCTCCCAGTTGAAACCGGCGCGCATGGCGCGATCGATCGAGGCCGCATCGTTGGCCGCTTCGCCGATGCGGTCGGCGGCAAAGTTCCAAAGCGAGGCGAACAGCGGCCACAGAAACGCGGCGGCCTTGTCTTTGGCCGGGTTGTTGGCGAGCAGGAGCTTGAGCCGCTCCTTGCAGCGTGGCGGCGTTCCTGGCCATATCGAGCGACGGGATCGCCGCCTTGGCGAGCGGGCGGTATTCGAACGTCTTGAGATCGAGGACCAGGCGCTCTTCCTTGCCGTCGGCGCCGCGCGTCTTTTTGTAGAAGCCCTGGCCGGCCTTGTCGCCCAGCCAGCCGCGCTTCACGATCTCCTCGAGGATCGGGGAAAAGCCGCCTTGCGTGACGCCCTGCGGGAAAATTGGCGCGCCACGTGCGCGAGGACGTCGATGCCCACCATGTCGGCCAGCCGGAAAGTGCCGGTGCGCGGCCAGCCTACGGCCTGGCCGGTGAGCGCATCCACCTCTTCGATGGTCAGCCCCTGCTCGAGCATCAATGCGGCCACGGCAAACGTGACGGCCACGCCGATGCGGTTGGCGATGAAGTTGGGCGTGTCGTTTGCGAAGACCACCTGCTTGCCCAGCAGGCGATCGGCAAAAGCGGCGAACGCGGCCACGACGGCGGGATCGGTTCCGGGCGCGGGAATGATCTCCAGCAGCCGCATGTAGCGCGGCGGATTGAAAAAGTGGGTGCCGAAGAAACGCCTGGCGAGGCCATCGCCGGAGGCCGGGAATCCGGCGGCGATGCGGCTGATGGGCAGGCCCGAGGTGTTGGTCGTCAGCAGGGCGGCGGGCGCAATGTGCGGCACAACGCGCGCCAGCAGCGCGTGCTTGATTTCGAGATTCTCGGCCACCACCTCGATGACCCAGTCGCATTGCGCGAGCTTTGGCAGGTCGTCTTCGAAGTTGCCGGGAGTGATGAACGCCGCCATGCCCGGCTCGAAGAAGGCCGCGGGCTTCGATTTGGCGAGCGCGTCGAGCGCGGCCAGCGCCAGTTTGTTTCTTGGCTCGGCGCTGTCGTTGGGCGCCATGTCGAGCAGCAGCGAAGGGATTCCGGCGTTGGCCAGGTGCGCGGCAATGCGCGAGCCCATGGTTCCCGCGCCCAGCACGGCGGCACGGCGAACCAGGAATGGTTGGGTGGATATCTGGTTGGAAGTGAGAGGGGCGGGGGCAGCGATGCTCATCGACGTTTTCCCTTGCGCGCAGTGTCCCGAGAATACGGAACCGCGCCGAAGGGGGTCAAGGAAGCAGGGAACGTGGGATCAGGGATCAGGGAGACACCGGAACGCCCCATCTGGACTTTTCCAGCCGGTAAAGGACATGGCGTCGCATCGGGTGGCCGGCAGCAAGGTTCGGATGATCGAAGTCGTCGGCAGGGTCGTGGGTCATGCCCAGCTTTTCCATGACGCGGCGGGAACGCAGATTGGCTTCCGTCGTGAACGAGACAAGTTCATTGAGGCCGAGTACCGCGAACGCATGGCGCACGACGGCCAGTGCTCCTTCGGTGGCCAGCCCCCTGCCCCAATACCCGGCGTCGAGACGCCAACCGATTTCCACGCAGGGAGTGAATCGGGCCTGGAACGCGGGGACGCTGAGTCCGATAAAGCCGATGAATTCGCCGCTAGCCCGGAGTTCCGCGGCCCACAGGCTATAGCCGCGAGCGGCGAAGCGGGCTTCAATCCGGTCGATCATCGCATCGCTTTCGACCCGCGTCATCGACGCGGGAAAATGCTCCATCACGCGCGGATCGGCGTTCATGCGGGCGAAGGGCTCGCGGTCCGCATCGCGCCAGCGGCGGAGGAGCAGGCGATCGGTCTGGATCGCGGTCATGGAAGAAATGGTAACGGCAGTGACATGGAGACTGGGAACTGGAAGGCCCTTGCGCGTTCTCTAAACAACGATCACCACTTTGCCGCGCGCGTGGCCGATCTCCACGTAGCGTACCGCGTCAGCCACTTGCGCAAGCTTGTATTGGCGGTCGATCACCGGCTTCACATTTCCCGCCGTGACGAGCGCGGCGATGGCATCGAGGTCTGCCACGTTGGCCTTGGCAAGCACGCCGACATTCTTCTGGCTGGTGAACCAGGAGAGCGCCCGGTTCTTCAGCATGCCGCCAAGCAACGAGATCGACGAGCGTTCTGGACCTCCGCCACCCACGCCTACGAAGATCCCGCTTTGAGTAAGAGCGTGCCGGCCGGAGGAAAACGCGTGGTTGCCCACGCACTCCAGAATGGCATCGTAACGCGGACCGCCGCGGGTGAAGTCTTCGCGGTTGTAGTCGATGACGTGATCCGCACCCAGCGATCGCACCAGTTCAACGTTGCGCGCGCTGCACACGCCCGTCACTTCCGCGCCCAGGTGCCGGGCCATCTGAACGGCGAAGGTTCCTACGCCTCCAGCGGCGCCGTTAATGAGCACGCGCCGCCCGGACTCCGCATGCGCCTTGTCGCGCAGAGCCTGCAGCGCGGTCAGTCCCGCAATGGGAATCGACGCGGCCTGCTCGAATGTCATGCTCTCCGGCTTCAGCGCCAACTGCGCGGCCGGCGCGCACGCCAACTCGGCGAAACTGCCCCGCCCCGTGCCGAATACCGAGTCACCGGGTTTGAATTGGGTGACGTTACCGCCGACGGCCTCCACCACTCCCGCAAGGTCTGCGCCGAGACCGGGAATCCTGGGCCGGCCCAAACCGATGAAGAGACGCAATATCCGCGGAGTCCCCCGCATGAAATGCCAATCGTATGGATTAACGGAGGCGGCGTGAATCCTGATCAGGACTTCGTTCTCGCGCGGAGCGGGCTTCTGAATTTCCTCCAACCCCAGTACGTCGGGCGGCCCGTAGTTGCGGTAGACGATGGCTTTCATTTCATTTCTCCGCCTTGAGGGGTAGCCGGAGAATATCGCAGATCTTCGCCCCCGACCGGATCACGATGCTCACCCGGGAAAAATTCTTCAGGTCCTCGGCCGGATCGGCGTCCAGGACCACCAGGTCGGCGAGTTTGCCCACCGTCACGGTTCCTTTGCGGTCCTGCACGCCCATGCGGGCCGCGGGGTTGGTGGTCAGCATGGCCAGCACGTCGCGCCAGTCCAGGCCGGACTTGCCCAGCGCCTCGAATTCACCCTCGGTAGAGTAGTCGGTCATGTACCCCACGTCAGTTCCGAACAGCAGCGTTCCGCCCAGCGAGTGGAAGGTCCGCACCTCGTTGTACATCGGATCCATATAGTGCGGATCGGTGGTGACCGTGGTGGAGAACATCTTCAGCGTCGGGGATATGGCCATGTTCTGGCGTACCATGGTCGCGAACAGGTCGGGCGTGATGCCGCGGGTGTCGTCGGGCACATGCGCCAGCACATCCACGCCGCTCTGGATGGCCACCTGAGTGCCCGCGAGATCGCTGGGGTGGGCAAACACGATCCTCCCGTTCAGATGGCTTTCGGTGACCGCGGCCCTGGCGATATTCAACGGCATGGGCAGCACGTGCCCCCGCTCGATCCACGATCCGGTGAAGAGCTTGGTGACGTCGGCGCCCGAGTTCAGGTTGTTGCGCACCAGGCGCTGGGCCTCTTCCGGCGTGCCGGGCTGCGGCATCATCTTCACCATCCACGCCGGCGCCGTATCCCGCACGTAATACGGGACGCCGTGCGGCGGGTACAGCGCCGTCCCGGCAGTGTAGATGTACGGGCCGGCGAGTTCCCCCTTCTCAATCCGGCGGCGAATGGAAAACGTGTCCGCCGGGTTCGACCCAAGATCGATCACCGTCGTAAACCCGCGGCCCAAAAACATGTCCGCAAGCTGCGGATTGAGGGTGGCCGCCGACTTCCACTGCGCCATGCTCCACTTGGGCTCGGTGAAGTGCACGTGGGTGTTCCAGAAGCCGGCGGTGACAATGCAGTGGGCACAAGGGACGATGTGCGCATCCGTCGGCACGGCAACCTGCGTCCCCACCGCCGCGATCACTCCATCGCGCACCAGGACGGTGCCGTCTTCGATGGGCGGATCGGTTGGTGAGACATAGATGCGCGCGTGTTGGATCGCCAAGGTTCCCTTCGCCAGGCGCAGGGGAGGATGCGAATCATGGCGCGGATAGAACTCCAGCAGCCACACCGCACCGCATCCCAGCACCACCAGCACGACCAACAGAAAGAATCCACGCCGGAGCCACTTGGGCATCAGTTTCTCACCACCCAAAGCAGGATACGCAAGCATCCCGAGTCCAGTTCACGGCCCGGAACTTGTGACGGACGCGGTTTGACCCTCATCCGTCCCGCGCAATAGCTTGGAGAGTACAGGACGACCCAGACTCGTCCCTACCAGGAGCATGGATGACGACTTTCTTTCGCGCTTGGAGGCTTTTTCCAATTCTGCTGGCCGGGACCCTGATCCTGCCTTGCGCCGGCGCGCAGGACCTCAAGAGCTTCGAGCAGAGAATCACCACCAAGGTATTGCCCAACGGCCTGACCATCATCATCTGCGAGCGGCCCGAGGCGCCGGTCTTCAGCTATACCACGTTTGTCGACGCGGGCGACGTCAACGATCCATGGGGCCAAAGCGGCCTGGCGCACATGTTCGAGCACCTGGCGTTCAAAGGCACCTCGGAGATCGGGACGAAGGACTGGCCCGACGAGAAGAAGGCGCTCGAAAAGGTGGAAGCGGCCGACCAGGCCTACGAGGCCGAGTATCTGAAGCCGGTCGGCCGCGACGAGGCAAAGCTGAAGCAATTGCAGGAACAATTCAAGCTCGCGCAAGCGGACGCGCAGAAGTTTGTCATCCCCAACCAGTTCACCGAGGTGGCGGAGCGCAATGGCGCGCATGGGCTGAATGCCTCGACGGGGCTCGACGAAACGGTCTACTTCTGGTCGATGCCCGAAAACCGGCTGGAGCTGTGGGCGTGGATGGAAAGCGGTCGCCTGGCCGACGTGGTCCCGCGGGAGTTTTACAAGGAACGCGATGTGGTGATGGAAGAACGGCGCATGAGCGTTGATTCCGATCCTGAGGGACGTCTCGTGGAGCAGTTCGCCGCCACCGCTTACGTTGCCCATCCATACGGCCGCAGCAATATCGGCTGGCCGAGCGAGTTGAGCCAAATCACCGCCACCGAAGCCATGAATTTTCACCGCGCAGTATTATGTGGGCTCGAACATCGTGGTCGCGGTGGTGGGCGATTTGCGGGCTTCCGAAGCCATGCCGTTGCTGGAGAAATATTTCAGCAAAGTCCCCGGCGGGCCCAAGCCGGAAGACATGACCACGGTCGAGCCCAGGCAGTTCGCGGAAAAAGACAGTGGTGATCCACGAGCAGACGCAGCCCATTTACCTGGAGGGCTATCACCGCTCCAGTTACAAGCGATCCCGACGACGCGTGTACGACGCCATCAGCGACATCCTGTCGAACGGCCGCGTGTCGCGGCTCTATCGCAGCCTGGTGCGCGACCAGCAGATTGCGGCCGAAGCCGCGGGATTTAGCGGCTTTCCGGGGCAGAAGTATCCCGGGCTGTTCGCCTTTCTTGCCGTACCCCTGCCGGGCCACACCCCTGCTGAAATGGCGACGCCATCCACAAGGAGATCGACAAGCTGAAGACCGCCGATGTCACCGACGAAGAGCTGCAGATGTACAAGACACGCACGCGGGCCGACTTGCTGCGCGGCCTGGGCGATAACCAGGGCCTGGCCAGCGCGCTGGCCGAGTACCAGACCCGCTACGGCGACTGGCGCGAGCTTTTCCGCCAGCTCGACAAGGTGGACAAGGTCACCAAGGCGGACATCCGCCGCGTGGCCAACAAGGTGTTCGTCGAATCCAATCGCACCGAGGCCTGGATCGAGACCGCGGCTCCCAAACAGGCCCCCGCAGCCCCCGAAAAGAAGGGAGGCGCGGAATGAGAAGTCACGCTTGCAAAGGGCACGACTTTCATCGTGCCGGACAGGCCCAAAAATCAGTCGGGGCATTCTCCCCCGTGGGGCGGTTTCTCCTGTTCGCGCTCGCCCTGCTGGTCCCGTTCACAGCTCTCCCCGCACCCGCCCAGCAGGAAAAGCCCTGGGAGAAGATCCCCATCCCGCCCCTGAAAGAATTCAAGCCTCAGCAGCCCAAGCGCATTCCGCTCAAAAACGGCATCGTGATCTTTCTCCAGGAGGATCATGAATTGCCGTTTGTGAGCGGGTCGGTCCTGATCCCGGGCGGATCGCGGGACGAGGATCCGGCCAAGACCGGCCTGGTGGACCTCTACGGGCAGACCTGGCGCACCAGCGGCACCGCCAAAATGGACGGCGACGCCCTCGACGATCTGCTGGCGGCCAAGGCGGCGCACATCGAAACCGGAGGAGGCTCGAATTCTACCTATCTCTCCTGGGATTCGCTCAAGGCAGACGCGGATCAGGTCTTTTCATTGGCGATGGACCTGTTGTTCCATCCGAAATTCAATGAAGAGAAGCTCCGCCTGGCTCAGCAACAGGAAGCCACGGGCATCGTCCGCCGCAACGACGACGAGGGCCAGATCGCCGAGCGGGAGGCCGCCAAGCTGGTATACGGACCCGATAGTCCATACACTCGCCAGGCGGAGCTTGCCACCATCGGCAAGGTCACCATCGCGGATCTCGAAGCCTGGCATGACCACACCATCGGCAACCGCCTGATCATCGGGATCAGCGGAGATTTCGACCCCGCGGACATGGAAGCGAAATTGCGAGCGGCTTTCGACAAGCTCCCCCCGGCCAGGCCGCTTCCCCCTCGCCACGACACGTTCCACGAACCGAAGCAGGCTGTCTATTTCATCCAGAAAGAGGACGTCACCCAGTCGAACGTGCAGATTGTGGGCCTGGGAACGGATCGCCATAATCCCGACGTGCCCGCTCTGGCGGTAATGAACGACATCCTGGGCGGCGGGAACTTCTCCAGCCGGCTCTTTCAGAAGATCCGTACGGAAATGGGTCTCGCCTACGCGGTCGACGGGGCATATGGATTTGGGTACGATTACCCTGCCATGTTCCGGGTGATGGTCCTGACCAAGAGCGAATCGACCGTGGATGCGACCAAGCTGGCCATGGATGAGATTGCCGGGCTCACCACCCGGCCATTTACCGAGGAGGAGCTGAAGCGGGCCAAAGACAATATCCTGAACCAGTTCCTGTTCCTGTATGACACCAAGGAGAAGGTATTGGGCGAGCAGGAACGGCTGGAGTTTTACGGCTACCCGGCCGATTACCTCGAGAAGTACGAGACCGCCCTCAAAAACGTCACCCTGGCCGACATCACGGCGGCCGCCAAGAAATACATCCACCCCAAGGATCTTGCCGTGCTGGTGGTTGGCAACGGGCCGGACATCAAGCCGCCGCTGGATGCTCTGAGCCTGGGCCCGGTCCACCCCATCGATATCACGATTCCGCAACCGGGCCAGCGCCCCGGAGCAGCGGAGAAAGAGCAGTAAACCATGAGCAATATCTCTACATCGAAGGCCGGCCCCAGTGTCGCGGAACTGGCAGCCATGGACGCGCAGGCGCGGGCGGCCAAAGCCGCCCGGCTGATGGAGGCCGGAGTAACGATTTTCCGGCCCGACACCACGGTCATCGATCCCGATGTCGAGGTCGGCCCCGACACGGTCATCGAGCCCTTCGTTCAGCTCCTGGGCGGTACGCGCATCGGCTCCTGCAGCCATATCCGCTCGTTCACCGTCATCGAAAACTGCACGATCGGCGACCAGGTGCTCATTCGCCAGAGCTGCATTCTGAGCGACAGCACGGTGGCGTCTGGCGCCAAGATCGGGCCGTTCGCGCACCTGCGCCCAGGAAGCGAAATCGGCGAGGAAGCGCACATCGGAAACTTCGTCGAAACCAAGAAGACGCGGGTGGGGAAAGGCGCCAAGGCCAACCACCTGACCTACCTGGGAGACGCGGAGGTCGGGGAAGGGACCAATATCGGCGCCGGCGTGATCACCTGTAATTACGACGGGGTGAACAAGCACGCCACCCGGATCGGAAAGAATGCGTTTGTGGGCAGCGATTCGACCCTGGTGGCGCCGGTCACGGTCGAGGATGGAGCCTACATCGGCGCCGCCTCTTGCATCACGAAAGACGTTCCCGCCAATGCCCTGGCCGTGGGCCGTGCCCGGCAGGTGAACAAGGAGGGTTGGGCCACGGCCCGGCGCGCGCGGCAGAAGGGGTCCGAATCGTCTTAAATCGCAGATAAGGATGGACCTTGCGTGAATCTGACCGTTGCGTCCGGGCGGTGCATAAAAGTTGTAGCGCCCCAGGGAAAGTTGTATGGGTTCAGGCGTAAATTCAGACCTATAATCGCTCAGGCGACGCAGCCGGAGCAGAATTGTCCCGACCGGTGCGCGCCGATGGACGAGGCGTCCCGTCCGGCATGGTTTCTCGGGCGCCGAAGCTTTCTGAAGAACTAACTTTTTCCCCGGATTGAGATTGGACTTCCGCCCGCCGTTGCCGATGAGAAAAGAGAATGCATACGGCAGGAGTCGCGGAACCGGCACGTTCGTAAGGCCGTATCGATCAGAGAAGCTGGCTTTCTGCCCGATGCAGGCCGGACATGTTTTCGGAGTTTGAGCCGGCGCAGTATTTCCCGGCCGGCGTCAGTGCATCATTTGTGGTCTTGAGGAATTTTGCCTTGCACCTTCAATTCACAGGAGCGGAGGGGCGTCGTAACGCCATGGAATCGTCCGCGGACCATGACACGCGCATGCTCGCACGTGGTCGCCGCGCGGCCCGCATCCTCGTGGTTGACGATGAGAACCATGTCCGTTCCATGATTGGCGCGACCCTCGAGCGCCAGGGGCACGATGTACAACTGGCGGGCTCGGGGCGTGAGGCTCTGGAACTCCTCGATCAAAACACCTTTGACCTGGTGCTCACCGATATCGTGATGAAGGACGGGAACGGGATTTTCCTTCTCGACCGCATCCGCGACAAGCAGCCCAGCGTGCCGGTGGTGATGGTGACGGCCATCCACGACATCAGCGTGGCCATCGATTCGATGCGCCGCGGCGCGTACGACTACCTGCTGAAGCCATTCGAGCGCGAGCACCTGGTGTCCACCGTGGTTCGCGCCCTGGAGCATCGCCAAGCGCTGCAGGACAGCCACACCTACCGCCAGAACCTGGAGCAGGTGGTGCGCGCGCGCACCGAGATGTTGCGCCAGGCCATGGAAGACCTGGAGCACTCCTATGACATCACGCTGGAGGCGCTGGGAGACGCGCTCGACCTGAAGGACTCGGAGACCGAAGGGCATTCCAAGCGCGTGACGGCCTACACCATCGCCCTGGCCCGCGCCATGGGTGTTCCCCCGGCCGAGATCAAAGTCATCGCCCGCGGGGCGTTCCTGCACGATATCGGCAAGATGGCGATTCCCGACGAGATCCTGCGCAAGCCCGCCGCGCTGACGCCGGAAGAGCAGGACGTGATGCGCGAGCATTGCACGCGGGGATTCAACATCCTGCGCAAGATTCCGTTCCTGGCCGAAGCCGCGGAGATCGTCTTCTGCCACCAGGAGCATTACGACGGAACCGGCTATCCCAACCGGCTGAAGGCCGGAGAAATTCCGCTCGGGGCGCGGATCTTCGCCGTGGCCGACACGCTGGACGCCATCACCAGCGACCGTCCCTATCGCAAGGCCAGCAGCTTCGATGCCGCCCGGGAGGAAATCCTGCGCTGCTCCGGCACCCAGTTCGACCCCTCGGTGGTGGAGCTCTTCCTGAAGATTCCCAACGAGCTATGGCACGAACTGCGGGCCGAAATCACGGGACAGAACAAGCGCTATTCGACCTTCGACCTGGCCTCCTCGCCACGGACAAACGCGCGCTAACGAAGCCTTAGCGCACGATCGAAAAGCCGGCACAAAAATGGGAAACAACCAACGAACGTCCGCGAGCGAACTTCAGCCGCTGAGCGATGCCTTCGAGGTTATGTACGAGTCGGCGGTGATAGGCCCGCGTCGCTCTCCCCTCATCCCGTTGTCATCCAGAGGAGCGCCGCGACGAAGGATCTGCGGTTGTTCTTCCAAACTTCCCCATAGGCGGTGATACTCCCGCGTGACTCGTCCTTAGCTGGAATTGACTTGTGCCATTTGGCTCTCAAAACAAAACCATTTCTACGAAGTAAACGGGGACACGGCAAGAGTTCTCGTCACTAGCGATTCTTGGCCTGCGGCGACGCGGGTGATGGTCAGGACCGTGATGTCGTCTTCCTGGCCAAAGGCGGCGGCCGTGTTGGCAATGTGCTCTGCGCGCAGTGTCGCGATGGAGTCGGTGCGCTCGAAGCCAAAGAGTTCCCCATTTCGCGCACGGGCTTCGACCACGCCGTCGGTAATCAAAGTGAGAGTAGCTCCATTTTCGAGCTGAGCGGTGCATTCGGGATAGGCGGTGCCGACGACCAGACCGAGGGGGAGACCGTTTTCGATGGGTAGCTCGCGGCCATTGATGTAAGGGGAGAGGTGCCCGGCGTTGGCGATGGTGAGTGTGCCATCGGTGTCGACGCGGATCACGAGGCAGGTGGTGAAGCCGCCGCGCGAGCGAGCCAGCATGCGTTGGTTCATGGCGGCGAGGATTTCGCCGGGGTTCTGCGTGTAATGGGCGAGAGTGCGAATGGTTCCGACTAACAGGGATACGGCCATGGCTGCCGGCATTCCCTTGCCGCTTACGTCACCGATGATGACGAGAACGCCGCCGGCGCGTATGGAAAGAACCTGAAAGAAGTCACCGCCGACTTCGCCGAACGGCTTATAGACGCTTTGGATGCCAAAGCCGGGAACGGCGGAAATCGCTTCCGGGATGAGTACCTGCTGGACAACTCGGGCGGCTTCGAATTCGCCGGCAAGTTGCTCTTCGTGCCGGCGGGAGCGAGTGAAGCGGAGGAGGAGGATGGTCTGCATGGCGATCAGAAAACTGGCATCGACGGCGTTGTTCAAGGAGAACGGAAAAGGCCATTCCCAGGTTGAAAACAACCGGTCTAAGCCAGGCACGGAATACAAACCCGTTTGGTACCCGAAAACCCAGACCCACCCCAATAGATTGGCCAGTGTGTCTAGAAGGATGGGGACCAGCAGCAGTCGCGCATCAGGGAAGCGCCGGCCGGCGCGGCGGATCACCAGGTTCAGAGTCCAGGCGGCAATCGGGACGAAGAGCAATGCCGATATCACGTTCAACTGCGGCGGAGTCAACAAGTAAAGCCCTTCGGCCACAGCCAGGACGAAATAAAGGCTTGCTGAAACGATGGCTACCCAAAAGAGCCAATTGCGCTTGCTACCGAGGAGACGAAGATAGAAGAAAATCCGCGCGAGCTGCTGTCCAGTATCAAGAGCGATTCCGATCAGATCACGATTCACGATCCCGATCTGGTGAAAGCGGATGGAGGTTAAGAAGAAGTTCTCGGCTGCACCGAGAAGGATCATGACGCCGAACCACACGTATTCCTGTTCGTTTCGTCGCGCGAGGAAAAATGCCAAGGCCGTGAGGCCAGCCAGCAGTTCGAGAATGCCAAGAAAGATCGCTCCGGTCTGCGACCAAGCGCGTCGGTAGATTTCGGAAGCCCGTCTATCCTCGACTGCGGCGCTGCTCCCGATGCGGATTCCGCCCTGGATTCCGCCCGACCACCACGACGCCACAACGGGGGAATGCCACACCCGGATGGCGAGCAAGAGGGCGTTCGCTTCCGAGTTTCTGGGTTGTGGCAGTCCGTATACCGCTATAGGCGTCACGTAGTGAACCGGATGCGGGGGCATCGAGCCCATTCCGCCCAAGAGCTTGCCGTCGGCGTAAACCTCGTAGCTGCATAGGATCCGGGGGACGTAGAGCGAAAGTGGTTCCTCCGGTCTGCTTATATGGACTCGTGCGCGGTACCAGGCCGTGCCGCTCATATTCTTGTAGCCTTGGTCGCTCCAACCCTTGGTTGAGCTAATGAGGGGCCACTGCGAATCGTCGAAGTCGGGATCGGCCCAACGCGGATCATCGCCGGGATGAAAGCGCCAAAGCCCATCGAGCGCGACCATTTGTTCGCGGTCCTTGTCCAAATCGAAGACCTGGGTGCGGATGGGCGTGACAGAGCAGAAGAATAGCGCAGCCAGGATCCCCACCTTGCACGTGGTTTTGCGGGGAAGCATGGCTCACATTATGTGACGCTCTTGCACTCGGCTCAAAGGAAATTCCTTTGGCCGATCGACAAATTGGACTGCCCTCACCGGCACTATTTTCGCAGCTTGAGCGCTTGAGCGAATCGTGCACGACTCGTCCCTTTGACGTCTCTTCCCCGACCCCGTGGCGGCTGGGCATAGAGCCATCTTTCCAGGAACCGGCACACGAACGATGGCCCCGGCTTTCGACCGGGGCCATGTTTCGTACAGGCGAGAGACTATAAAACGGCTTTAATCAAGCGGCTTTTAATTTATTTATTTAACCCAATCCTGTTAGTTGCCCGACCCGGGTGAGGAGGGGCTGGCCGCGTTCTCGGTCGAGTTGGACAGCATGTGAATTTCGACCCGGCGATTCTTCTGGCGCCCTTCGCGGGTGTTGTTGGGTGCCACTTCCTTGTCCTTCCCGATGCCGATCAGGTAGAACCGGCGGGCCGGCACGTTGTACTTGGTTGCCAGGTATTGCACCACCGCGTCCGCGCGGCGCTGGCTGAGGTCGTAGTTGTAGTCGGCGGAGCCCACGGAATCGGTTCCGCCCGTGACCTCGAGGATGAAGCTCTTGGCGTTGCTCAACTGCTGGCCGAAGGTGTCCAGCTGGTCCTTGTCGTCCTTGGTGAGGACGGCTTTGTCGAAGCCGAACGTGACGGTCACATCGCCGGTGGCGCGGTAGCTGTCCAGTCCCTTGACCACGGCGTCGAGCGAGTCGGCGCGGTGGACGGCGTCGTTGGCCGCGGTTTCGGCATCGCCGGCAGCCTTGGTAGCGCCCTGGGCGTTCTGCGTAGCTTGATCGGCAGCGCCCTGCACCTGCTTGATGCCCGCCTGGGCGCGATCATCTACGTCGTGAAGGTTGCGGTTGTTCTGGGCTGTCTTTTCGTCGAGTTGATTGGTGTGGTCAATCAGGGGAGTGGTCTGCTGGCGCACGTAGTTCTTGGTGGCGCATCCGGTGACACCCGCCAAGGCCAACGCGGCTACACACAACCCGAATCCGGCTTTCATCATCTGTTGAATCCTCCCGTCGCCTGCGGGGAAGCGCCATATGGCATGGGCGACGTTTACCGTAACACGTGTAGTTAGATGCATCTCGGGGTCCAAACGCGATCGTGATGCTAAGTTATTTAATATGAGCTAATTATAGACATTCCATTGAAGCAAACTTTCCCTGGGGACCATGTAAAGTTTACCGGAATCCCGTAAGCTTTCCCTGGATTCGAACCGAGCCTGCGCCCGGCGAAGAAGGCCGATAATCTAATCTGCAGCGCCCTTGCACCCGCCCATGGACCTGACCGAGAAAATCCGCGCCCTGCCGGTCCAGCCGGGGGTGTACCTGTACAAGAACGCCGAGGGCGAGGTCATCTACGTCGGCAAGGCCAAGAACCTGCGCTCGCGGGTGCGTTCCTACCTGCTGGAGGCTTCGCAGGCCAATGCGAAAACCGGTTCCCTGATGCGGGAGGCGGTCGATATCGACTACATCCTGGTGGACAACGAACATGAAGCGCTGGCCCTGGAAAACAACCTGATCAAGCAGCGCAAGCCGCGGTTCAACATCCTGCTGCGCGACGACAAGACGTACCCCTATGTGAAGCTCACGCTCAACGAGCGGTTTCCCAAGGTGTTTGTCACGCGGCGGCTGCGCAAGGACGGCGGCGCCTACTATGGGCCGTACTTCCCGGGGAATCTCGCCTACCGCGTGGCGGAGCTGATCCATCGGAGTTTTTTGCTGCCCAGCTGCAAGGTCGATCTGACGCGGTTCCATCCGCGGGCGTGCCTGGAGTTCTACATCCACCGGTGCCTCGGCCCTTGCGTGGAAGGCAACACCACACCGGAGGCGTATCAGCAGGCGGTGCGCGACGCGCAGTTGTTTCTGGAAGGGCGGCAGGCCGAGCTGGAGCGGGCGTTGACGGCGCGCATGATGACGGCGGCGGCCAACCAGCAATATGAAGCCGCCGGGCGCCTGCGCGACCAGCTCTCCACCGTACATCAACTGCAGGAGAAGCAGCGCATCGCCACCGCCGAACAGAACGATGATGCCGATGTATTCGGCTATCACTTCGAGGCCGGCAGCCTGGCCGTGAACCTGTTCCACATGCGCGGCGGAAAAATCGTCGACCGGCGGGAGTTCTTCTGGGAAGATTTGCCGGAGCTGCTGGAAGACAGGGACCAGGAAACCAGGGAACAGGAAACCAGGGAACAGGGACCAGGGATCAGGGATCAGGAAAAAACACCGGGTGCTCCAGAGCCTGCGCTGAGCTTGCCGAAGGGTATCGATTCTGAGACCTGGGAAAGCACATCCGTGGATGCCGGGTTTGATCCCGGGCAGGTTTTCTCTGCTTTGCTGAAGCAGCTCTACATCGAGCAGCCCTATGTGCCGCGAACGATTCTCGTTCCGGTGGACTTCGCAGACCGCGAGACTTTGGCGGCTCTGCTCAGCGAACAGGCGGGTCGTCGCGTCGAATTGGCGGTCCCCCGGCGCGGTGAAAAGCGCTCGCTCGTCGATCTGGCCGCGCAAAATGCAAAGCAGTCCTACACCCAGCGATTCCGTGTCCTGGAGCCCTCGCGTAAAGCCATCCAGGAGGCGCTGGCCGATGCGCTGATGCTGCCGGACCTGCCGCGGCGCATCGAGTGCTTCGATATCTCCCACATCCAGGGCGCGGAAACCGTGGCGTCGCTGGTGGTATGGGAGGACGGCAAGATGAACAAATCGGCCTACCGCAAATTCAAGGTGATGACGGTGGTCGGGGTGGATGATTTTGCTTCCATGCGCGAGGTGGTATTCCGCCGCTATCGCCGGCTGAAAGAAGAGAGCAAACCCATGCCTTCGCTGGTGCTGATCGACGGCGGCCTGGGACAGCTGCATGCGGCCGCAGATGCTCTGGAAGAGCTGGGGCTGACAACGCAGCCGCTGGCTGCGATTGCCAAAAAGGAAGAGGTGATCTACCTCTACGGGAACGAAGACGAACCGGTAGTGCTGGACCGGCGTTCTCCCGTGCTGCACCTGGTGCAGATGATCCGCGACGAGAGCCACCGCTTTGCCGTGGGCTATCATCGCCAGCGCCGCGCCATGCGCGACCGCAGTTCCGAACTGCTGGACATTGCCGGCGTGGGCGCGCTTACACGACAACGCCTGCTGGCCCACTTCGGCAGCCTGCGCGATGTGCAGCAGGCCACCGTGGAATCGCTGGCGGCTGTGGTTCCCCGCAAAACCGCGGAGACCATCTGGCGCCACTTCCACCAGGAGCAGCCGGCCGCACCTTCCGCTTCCCGCCCCTGAATCGGCCCAGAATCGGGCTGCCCGTCTGTCCAAGCTTTGCCAGGGCGGGTTGATTCCGGCGTGCAAAACACCCCTGACCGAGGCCCCTGGAACAACCGCCCCCCGCCCATTTTGCATCCTCCCATATCGGCGAATCTATAAGCCGGCTCAAGCTTTGCGGTGGCAAAGCGGGAAAGGCTCGGCGCTTGGGAGATGAACATGAAACATGCAGCGGCACGACTCGCATGGGTAGCCTTAGGCGCGGTAGCGCTGGTTGGACTTCTGGCCATTGTGGCCTGCCAGAGCCAGCATCCTGACGATAAGCAGGCGGTTTACACCGCGCTCGGCCAGCACGATATGGCCAGTGTGGAAGTCTTCCAGGACCGGCGCAAGGGCGAGATTACACTGCGCGGCATTGTCGGCGGCTCCGACCAGAAAGCCCAGGCGGAAACCCTGGCTCAGCAGGCGGCGCCGGGCTACGTGATCAAGGACCAGATTCAGGTGCAGTCGGCCGGGATCGAGGGCATGGAAAAGGCGGCCCAGAACAACGCCGCCCTGGACAGTGCCATCGAGGACAAGTACAAAGCCAGCCTGCAATCCAGCAAGCGGCTCGAGAAGGACAGCATCCAGTACTCAGCCGATAACGGCACGCTATATCTGAAGGGCTCGGTGAAGAGCGACCGGGAAAAGAAAGAAGCCGAAGACCTGGCTAAGAAGGTGCCGCAGGTGCAGCACGTGGTGAATGACCTGGCGGTGAAGCCGAGTTGATGTTCGGCGAAAGAGGGCAAAACTCGATCCGGGTATAATGGGCGCTCATGCCCATCCGCCTGCAGTTTACCCTCACGTTGGACGACTATGTTGCGGCCCAGCGGCTGCACGCGAAGCGCGGCTGGTGGCCGCGACTCATCCTGGTCCTGGCGTACACCCTGGTCCCATTTCTTGGCGTCCTTTGGCTCCTGTTCACCGCTTCTTTTATCCGGATTGCCGATTCTCCTGCACTTTTTGTGTTTGAGCTCGGGGTGGGGTTATTTCTTGTCAGTTTCCCGCTTTATTTGCGCCTCCGATGGAAGCGCTGCTACCGGCGGACACGTACCGAGCCGGGAGACTGCACAATTGAGTTCGATCGTTCGATGATCCGAATTCAGCAGTCGAAAATGCGCAGCGAGGTCGAATGGCCAGCCGTGCGCTCGCTTTCAGAAAACAAAAAGGTCTTTCTTCTTTATCTCGCTGCGGCCAAGTTTGTGGTCATTCCAAAGAGAATCTGTTCGGAGCAACAAATAGAGGAACTCCATTCGCTGTTCCAGCAGGAGATCGGCGCAGTTCGTCAGTGACAGGCGTCAAATCCGGGCAGGCTTCATGCGGGAACCCCGGAGATTTCAGCTTGCCTTGGCCACCTGGTGATGTTCGCCCAGGGCAAATTCTCTTTCGCAATTCGGGCACGAGTGAAGCTGGCCGTCAGCTATGGTGATTTCCCGTGTATGGCAATACGGGCACCGCACCCCGTGCTCACCCATACCGAACATGGGTCCGGCGATCGGCATTAAGATCGCCACAATCAGCAGCGGGACGCCGAGAAATGCGCCCAGCCCCGTAAGGCAAAGCAGCGTTCCGAAAATGACCAGGACCGGGACGGTGATGACGCCGAACAGCAATCCGCCGAAGGCGCCCGGGACAGTGCTCTTCTCGCGGTCGGCATGTTCGGGGTGCGGGCGGATTTCATGGGCGGCGGTAAGGCCGCATTTGGGGCAGAAAGTCCAGGACGTCTCGAGCGGCGTACCGCATTTACATGGCGCGTTCATGGCCGGTCTCCTCGATGGTCCGGAAGTGTAGCCCCACTGTGGGTCGATTGCCCGTGATTGGCATCACATATCGCCCAACATCGGATCAAGCCTGACTCCGCCGGCAACGTCACCCTTCGGATTTGCGTCCCCCTCTCCTCCTCCGGGTCAATCCGGTGCTAGGATTTTCTCCATGGTTCGCGCTGACGTTCTCTTTACGTGCCTGGGATTCGCCCTGGCTGCCAGTGCAGGCAACAGCCAGGAGGCGCCGCGGCGCCCCGCGTATGATGGGTCCGACCAACCCGGCGTCGCACGCCAGATCTTCGTCGATGGCGACTGCCGCATCCTGCCCAACTCTACGGTTCCTCTTCCGGGTAGAAAATCCCATCCGTTCCGCGACTCCACGATTTGTTCCATTGAATCGGCAGCCGATTCCGAGCATATGGAGGAGCAAATCTCGGGGAACCAGGTGCTCCGCTACCGCGTGCATATCGTCGAGCAGACCTACGTCCTGCAAAACATTAGCGATGACCATATCGTCTTCGTCATCGAGCGCACCGTGCCCTCCGGCTGGTCGGTGGACTCCGACCCCCAGCCCAACCGCTATACGGGCACCAGCGCGGTGTTTCCCGTGCACGCGCAGCCGGGAGAAATCGTGCGGCTTCACGTCGGCATCCGCAATTCCAGGCCTCTGAAGCCCCGAACGATCTCCGGCGCGAAGCCTCGGCCAAAGCAGCCGGGAGGCGCATCCTGACGCGTGCTAGCGCGTGCTACCCTCACATCACGGCATGAGCCAAACCGCCACTCCCCAAGGGAATCCAGCAGCCAAGGCACCGGCCGATCTTCCCCGCGTGCTGGGCGCCAGCCAGGCCACCGCGATCGTGGTCGGCACCATCATCGGCAGCGGCATTTTCCTGGTTCCGCGGGAGATGATGCAGGACGTCGGTTCGTCCTCGCTGGTGTACCTGGCGTGGATCGTCGGCGGGCTGCTGTCGCTGTTCGGCGCCATGACCTATGCGGAACTGGGCGCCATGCTGCCCTACGCCGGCGGCGAGTACGTCTATCTGCGCGGCGTCTACGGCGACACAACCGCCTTCCTTTACATGTGGACCTGGTTCGCGGTGGCCAAGCCGGCGTCGATTGCCGCCGTCACCATCGGCCTGGCGCGCACCCTGGGTGTTTTCCCTGCCTTTCACTGGCTGAGCGCGCACGTTCCGGGCCTGCCGCTGCTGTGGTCGCAGGTGTTTTCCATCGTGGTCACGTGGCTGATCACCGGGCTCAACTACCTGGGCATCAAGAAGGCGGGCGACTTCCAACTCGTGTTCACGGTGCTCAAGGGGGTTCTTATCCTCATTGTCGCCGCGTTGTGCTTTACCTCGGCAAGCGGGTCATGGGGGAACTTCTCTACCGGAGTGCCCAACGCGGTAGGCGGCATCAACGGGTTCATGGCGGCGCTTATCGCCACCCTGTGGGCCTATGACGGGTGGAACGACCTGACCATGGTGGCCGGCGAGGTGCGTCGCCCCGAGCGCAGCCTGCCAGTGGCGCTCATCGGAGGCCTGTTCATCGTCGGCGTATTGTTTATGGCCACGAATGCGGCCATCCAGTACATACTCCCCGCGAGCGGGATCGCCGCCAGCGAACGGCCGGCGGTGGCCGCGCTATCGATGGTGGCGGGGCCGCGAGGCGCGGGATTTGTAGCCGCGGCCATGGCGCTGAGCATCTTTGTCACGCTGAACGGCACCATCATGTCGGGCGCGCGCATCCCGTTTGCCGCCGCCCGCGACCGGCTCTTCTTCCGCCAGTTTGCGCACATTCATCCGCGCTTCCAGTCGCCCTCGACTTCGCTACTGATCCAGGCACTGCTGTCGACGGTCCTGCTCTTGTTCCTGAGCCGCTTCGAAGACCACTTCGACCTTGCGGTGTTCGCCGAGTGGCTGTTCTACATGCTCACCGCGACCACCGTGTTCGTGTACCGGCGCCGTCATCCCGAGTATGCGCGCCCTTACCGTGTCTGGGGATACCCGGTGCTGCCTGCGGTGTTTGTGCTGTCGGCCGCCGGAGTGCTGATTTCGAGCTACACCAACAAGTGGAAAGTTTCCCTGCTGGGAACCGGGCTCATCCTGCTGGGCCTGCCGGTGCTGTGGCTGGTGCGGCGGATGTATGGTGCAAGCATCCGTCAGCCCGATTCGGTGAAAGAATCAAACCCGAGTTAATTCCTGGACGGCAATTCCGCATCCGGCGCGGAACAGGGTTCATCTCACAGCTATGGTCGAGCCGCACATGGTTGAAAGCGATTCACCTCGCCTCTCCAATGATTCGCCCACCGAATCGACCCTGCTCGATAGCCCCATCTGGAACGCGCTGCTGACGGAGCACAGCGGCCTGGCGCTGTCGAATCATCTGGCGAGGCGTTATCCGGCGGCGATCGGGCCGCTGAGCGGGATCCCGCGACAATCGGCGGAAAACTACGACGCCCTGCGCGCTCTCGCCGGCCCCGGCGGAGTCCTGGCGCTGTTTTGCACCGAAGCTCCGACTGCGCCGCCGGGATGGACCTTGATTCGCGGCGGCGTGCTGGCGCAGATGATCTGTGAAGAGCCGCAACCGGCGCCGATCGTACTCACCCGTGGCGAGGAGTTTCGCCCGCTGACCGCGACCGACGTACCGGAGATGGTGGCGCTCGCCGAGTTGACCGAACCGGGCCCTTTCCGCGACCGCACCATCGAACTGGGCGCGTTCTTCGGCATCTTCGAGTCGGGCCGCCTGGTAGCCATGGCGGGCGAGCGGCTGCACCTGCCGCATCATGTCGAAGTCAGCGCGGTGTGCACGCATCCCGAGGCGCGCGGCCGCGGCTACGCGCGCATGCTGATCGCGACGGTGATGGACGAGATCGCGGAACGAGGCAAAACTCCCTTCCTCCACAGCTTCGCCGACAATCACTCCGCGATTCGCGTCTACGAAAGCCTGGGCTTCCGGCAGCGAAGGACGTTCGATCTGGCGGTGGTGAAGAACGAGGGAGTGAGGGATTAGGGGCTCGGGGCTGAGACCTGGTCGCGGCGACTGAGAACTGCGAACCATGAACTACGATCAGTGAATGCCCTCCAAGCCCAGGCTCGGACAGAACTTTCTGCGCGATGTGAACGCGATTGAGCGAATCGCCAACGCGCTGGGCGACCTCCAAACCGAGACCGTCGTCGAAATCGGCCCGGGGCGGGGAGCGATGACACGGGCGTTGGCGGCGCGGGCCGGCCACGTGCTTGCGGTCGAACTGGACGCCGCGCTCGCCGACCATCTGCGCAACGAATTCCCTGCCGAACGCGTCACCGTAGTCAACGCGGACGTTCTGGGGTTCGATTTTGCCGGCGCCGCCGCCCAGTCCGGAAAGCGGCTGGCGGTTGCAGGAAACCTGCCGTATTACATCACGTCGCCGATCCTGATGAAGCTGGCAGAGAATCACGCCGCGCTCGATCGCGCTGTGCTGATGGTGCAGCGCGAGGTCGCGGACCGGATTGTCGCCGCGCCCGGCTCGCGCGATTACGGCGTGCTGTCAGTCACCGTGCAGATGTTCGGGCCCGCCGAGGCGCTGTTCACACTGCCTCCGGCTGCCTTCTCGCCGCCTCCCGACGTGTATTCGACCGTGTTCCGCTGGCGCTTTGCGCCGCGTTTCGCTGAGCTCGGCGTGGAGGAAGCCGGATTCTTGCCATTCGTGCGGCAGGCGTTCGCGCAGAAGCGCAAGACCCTGGCCAACAACCTTCGTGCCGCCGGTTTCGCACCTCACGTGATCCAGCCGGCGTTGTCGCGAGCCTCGATTCCCATACAGGCGCGCGCGGAGGCGTTGTCGCTGGAGGAGCTGGCAAGGTTATGGCACGAGCTTGCGGGGCCCTGACAAATCCCAGCTGTTGCTTCCCCAAACCAGAACACCCGGCGCATAGCCGGGTGTTCGTGTTCCGGGGGCGGGGTTTCTTACTGCTGGGCGGGCGGGGCGGCGTTGGTCGGCGCCACCTGCGTATTCTTCGCCGGGGTCAATCCCGGAATTGCCGGGGGCGCGCTCACAGTCCCCGCAGCGGAATCGTTCAGGTTGATGCCGTAGTGCTGCAGGGTACTGGCAAGCGTCTGGAACAGGCCGGCGCGATCGCGCGCGTACGCGGCCTCGGCGCTGATCAGGCTGTTATTCGAGGTAGCAAGATTCTTCTGCATGAGCAGGACCTGGTAGGCTGTGGAGGCTCCGAGATTCAGTTTCTTTGTCTCCGCATCCAGGCTCTGCTGCGCATAATCCTGGCCGGCACGAGCCGCGATCACCTGGGCGCGATCGTTGGTCAGGGCGAATTGCGCGTTGACCACCTGCATGCGGATTTGGGTGTATAGCTGTTCGAGCCGCAGTTCGGCCTGGCGGTATTCCAGCAACGACCGCGCCTGGTCGGCCTGCGCCGGACGATTGCGGATGGGAATGGTAAGGCTGAAGCCCGCGCCCTTGTCAGGGCCGGTGCTGTTGAACAGGTGCGAAAACACGGTTCCATAGCCAACCGTCGGAAAGGAGTTGGGCCCGCAATTGGTGCCGGTGAAGAAGTCGATGCAGCTCGGGCTCTGGGCTCCGCCCAGGGCGCTGGAGCCATAAAACGCATACGCGTCGAGCGTGGGCAACAGGCCGTTCTTGGCGCCCTTGAGGCTGATCTCATCGTTCTTGAGCGTAAGGACCGCCTGTTCCAGTTCCGGGCGCTGCTTGAAGGCGCTCTGGACCAAGTCTTCCACCGGCTGCTTCTCTTCGGACAGTTCCTCGATGCTGACGCGGTCGGTGGGAATGATGGGCGCAGACACTAGCGCGGGATCATTCAGGTTGCGCGCAATGGCCTGCTTCATGATCAGTTGCTGGTACTGCAACTGGCTTTGCGAGATGATGAGCGCCTGCTTGTCCGAGGCCACGGTCGACTGCGCCTGGACCACATCCAGCGGAGCCATGGTGCCAATGTCCAGTTGCTTGCGGGTATCGCTTTCGAGCTGGCTGCTCTGGTCCAGAGCCCGCTGCTTGGCCTGCACATCCTCGTAGTTGGCCACCAGGCCCCAGTAGATGTTCTCCACCTGGTTGACCGTGTAGAGCAACTGCTGGCGGAATGTCGAATCGGTAATGCGGCGGTCGTTGATCGCCTGGTACACGAAACGATCGTTGATGAAGATCCCAAAGCCTTGCAGCAGGTGCTGTGTCAGCGTGGCTTTGAACGACGAGGTCAGGCTGGGGCTGTAATTGGCGAATGGGTTGTCACTGGTGACCCGGTTGTTGTTGAAACCGACCTGCAGCGATGTCCCGGTGACGAATCCCTGGTTAAAGGTGAAGTTGTACTGGTCCGTGTTGGTGGTCAGCGCCGATTTGCCGCCCGAGAACAGGGTGTTCGACTGCGGCGTTTTCTGGCGCTCCAGCTGAATCGTTCCGGTGACCGATGGATCTTCGTTTTCCGGCAAGGGGCCGGCGCCGCTGGTCGAAAAAACGATGCCCGAGAGCCCGGCGCCGGCTCCGCCCGATCCCCCGGTTGTCCCGCCCGGCCCGCCGCCGGCATTGAGAGTGGATCCGCCGCCGCCCTGGGTATTGGCGACCACGCCTGAATTGACGCCGCGCAGCGTCTGGCCGGCCCGGGCGCGCAGGATGTCGGTGTCGGCGATGTCGAGGTTGTAACGCGCGATGGCGATGTCGTAGTTGTTCTCAATCGCCAGCGCCAGGGCATCGGAAAGGCTGAGGTAGATTTTGCCGTCCTTCACCAGGTCGGTGAGCCGGACAGAGTTGACGAAGCTGGCTGCCGGAACCTTGGTGGGTATGTACACTTCCCACGGCAAACCCAGCATGCTGTGCGCCGGGCGGCTGAAATCGCGCTTGGTCTGGCGCAGATCGAGGGGCTCGGTGGGGGTCGGCGTGGGCTCCGACGGCAAATTCGAAGCCGCGCTGTTCTGCTGGGGTGCAGGTGTGGCCGCCTGCTGTGCAAATCCGGTCGGGGTCCCGGCCGCTAATCCTAACATTAGCGCCGCAGTCGCGCGCAGTTTCCGGCCCTCCTGCCATTTAGACACACGTATACCCAAGAAAAGCATGATTCCTCTCCACGATCGGGTTGAGGCATGTGGGGTGCCAGTCATCAAGACGCCCGGAGACCGGCTCCGGACGCAAAATTCTCATTCCCCTGGCGATCAGCGCTTGCGAGGCTCAAGATTGCGTGTTCGCTCATCCATCAATACGCGCTCCACCGCCGAAACGTTCCGCGTTGCACTTTGCATTGCGGTTCGCCTCCGGTCCGAGTGGTATTGATCAAGAAAATTCGAGTATATCCCACTCTCCTTCGCCTCCGGTCCTGACCCTCCCGGGTGCGGAACCTCCTCCGGTAAATATGGTGCTCCCGGCCTGTCGGGTACCCTGTTACAAATCCTTCCCACATTTCCGGGAACCCGGCGCCCGGAGATTGGCGCACGCGATCAGGACGTGACCACCACGACTCAACCCGAAGAACCCCGGACCTGGAAGCTCACCCTGGCCTACGATGGGACCGGTTACCGGGGCTGGCAGGTGCAGCCCGGCCAGCCGACCATCCAGGGCGAGTTGCAGGCGGCGCTCGAACGGGTGGTGGGCGAGTCGCCCCTGCCGCAGGGGTCGGGTCGAACCGACGCCGGCGTTCATGCCCTGGCTCAGGTAGCCAGCTTTGCGCTGCGCGCCTCGATTCCCCCTGGCAGCCTGGTTCGTGCGCTGAACCGTACCCTTCCGGAGTCCGTCCGCGTCCTGAAGGCAGAAACCGTCGCGAGCGATTTCCATGCCCGGCATTCAGCGGTCGCGAAAACGTATGAGTATCGCGTGTTTCTCGAGAGGCCCGGTCCAGGCACTCCGTTGGTCTGTCCTCCCTTCCTGGCCCGCTACGTGTTCGCCTATCCCTGGCCGCTCGACCTTGAGGCGCTGGAGGAATCGGCCCGGGCGTTTCTCGGGACCCAGGACTTTCTGAGCTTCGCCGCAACCGATCCGGACCTGGCGGCGCGTTCGGGCGGTTCGCCCGATCCGGACGTTGCGGCTGACGGACGAGAGCCCGGGGGACCGGCGAGCGCCGTACGGACCATCTTCGGTTCGTGCTGGGAGCGGAAACCGGTCCCGGAGAACGCCCTGTTTGTCTATCGAGTCCGGGGCAGCGGATTCCTGCATCACATGGTCCGCAACCTGGTGGGAACCATGCTGGATGTGGGCCGCGGGTACCGGCGCGCCGACGAGATCCCGGCCATGATCGCCGCACGGGCGCGTGCCGCCGCCGGGCCCACCGCGCCGGCCCGCGGCCTGTTCCTGCATTCGGTGGAATATGAGGACGACCCTCGATCGGCCACCGGCGAACTCTGATCCCTGTCTTGCGGGTCCCTTGTTCCCGGCTTCCTTTCCCTGCTCCGCGTCTAACCCCTGCTACCCTTGAAACCATCGGTATGCCCGCTTCCAACTCACGAACGTCGGCTTTCGCGCGGGTGACGGCGCTGGCCGGCAAGCGGCCTGTCCATGGCGCCTTTGCCTGGCTTCACGGGAATCCGCGGAAGATCATGGACTGGCATGCCGCCGTGGTGGGCATTCCGGCTCCGCCCTTCGGCGAAGTCGCCCGTGCGCAATGGCTTTCCGAACGCTTCGTCGAAGCCGGGTTGGCCGATGTCCACACCGACGAGATCGGGAACGTTCTCGGTATCCTTCGCACCGCCAACCTTGATCCCGAAAGCACCGGGGCCCTCGTGGTGCTGTCCGCACACCTGGACACGGTTTTTCCCGCTGGCACGCCGATCAAGCCGCGTTTGGAAGAAAAGGACGGCGGGGCGCGGCTGGAGGCGCCAGGGGCTTGCGACAACGGCGCGGGAGTCGCGGGCATGCTGGCCATCGCCCACGCCCTGGTCCAGGGCGGAGTGGAACTCGGGGTGCCCCTGGTGTTCCTGGGCAATGTCGGCGAAGAGGGGGAAGGGGACCTGCGCGGCGTCCGCCACCTGTACACCGGCCCGCTCTCCGGGCGCATTGTCGCGCATATCGTTCTCGACGGCGCAGGCTTCGACTCCGCCGTAACGCAGGCGCTGGGAAGCCGCCGTTTCCAGGTCACCGTAACCGGGCCGGGCGGGCACAGCTTTACCGATGCGGGCACGCCGAACCCCATTGCCGCGCTGGCCGGCGCCGTGGCAGCCCTGGCCCGGACACCCACTCCCGAAGAGCCGCGAACCACCCTGAACGTGGGCACGATTCACGGAGGAACGAGCGTCAATTCGATCCCCGAGAACGCCGTGGCCAGCATCGATTTTCGCTCCACCAGCGAGGAGGAACTGTTGCGCCTCGAGGTGGCGCTGCATCGCGCGGTGGAAGACGCAGTCGAATTCGCAAACGCCCAGGCCAAGGCGGTTGGAACAGCGTCTCGTGGAAAGCTGGCTTTTGCCATTCGCAAGATTGGCGACCGCCCCGCCGCGCAGCTCCCGGAAGATTCTCCGCTGCTCGAGGCGTTGCATGCCGTAGACCGGCGCCTGGACATTCGCACCATCACCCGGCTGGGTTCGACCGACGCCAACGTTCCGCTCTCGCTGCATATACCGGCGCTCTCCATGGGAGCGGGCGGAGATGGCGGCGGAGCCCATACGCAGGGCGAATGGTATACGTCGAAAGGGCGGGAGCTCGGCCTCAAGCGCGTCATCCTGCTCACGCTTGCCGTGCTGGAATGGGCGGCCGACCAGTAAGCGACCTCACTCGGTGCGCAGGATCTCGGTGGGGTCGGTGCGCAGCGCGCGAAGCACGGCGGGAAGGGTGGCGACGAGCGCGGTGAGCACGATGGCACACGCCGGCAAAGCGATCATATCCGCGTCGGTTGCTTTCACCTGGTAGAAAAGCGACGCGACATATCGCGCCGCTCCAAATCCGAGCACCACGCCCGCGCAGCCTCCCAGCCCGATCATCAGGAAAACATCGAAAGTCACAATGCGCACGATGCCGGTACGAGACGAGCCGATCGCCATGCGGATCCCGATCTCCCGGCGGCGCTGGAGGACGGAGTAGTTGAGGACAGCGAAGAGTCCGACGCCGGCCAGAAGCAGCGCGACGGCGGCAAAGAAAGCGGCGAGCATGGCGATCAGGCGCTCGCGAATGGTCTGGTCGCGGACCAGATCGAGCTCGGTGGTGACATTCGAGACGCGAAGGCCGTTGTGGCGTTCGGCGACAAGTTGGCGGAGGGAGTTGGCGAGGGCGAGCGGGTTCTTGCCGTCGGTGTGAATCACAAAGGTGGCGAACTCGACTGTTTTGGGGGCGGATTTGTCGTCGATTTCATTGAAGGGCACGTAGTAGACGGCCCGGCTGGGCTCGCGCAGGTCGCGGTATGGAACGTCGGGGGTGACGGCGACAATTCTGTATTGGCCGGCGGCGCGGAAGTATTGATTGCTACCGCGTTCGAAGCTGCGGCCAATGGGGTCCTGGCCGGGGAAAAAGGTCTTGGCAAAGGTTTCGTTCACGATGGCGGCTCCCGGAGCGGTGTCTTCGGGTCGGAAGTCGCGGCCGGAAATGAGGGGGATCTTCATCGTTGAGAGCCATCCCGGGGAAACGTTCAGGAACCAGCCGGGAGTCGGACTGGGAGGGGCGCCGTTGATGGAGATGTCGCTGTTGATGGCGATGCGCCCGAGAAGCGGCCACAGCGAGATGGCGACCGAGTCCACACCGGGGGCGGCGCGGAGCGCCTCGGCGGTTTGATTCCAGACCACGGGAAGCTGGCCTTTGCCGGCAACGGTTTCAAGCAGGAGCAGACGGTCGGTGGAGAAACCGAGGGGGCGATTCTCGAGACGCCGGAAAGATTCGACGAAGAGCGAAGAGAGAAAGAGGACGAGGAAACAGAAAGCGACCTGAAGCGCGATGGCTCCCCGCATGAGACGGCGGGGCGAGTGCGGATCCTGACCACCCTTGAGCGCGGCAACCGGCCTGACGGCGGAGGCACGGAGAGCAGGAAGCAAACCAAGCAAGAGAACGACGAGAATCATGAGCCCGATGCCGAAGAGAAGCACGCGCCCGTCGGCGGGAAGGGCGAGGCGGGCAGGATTGTCGGGCGGATTGATGAGGCTGAGTACGAATGGCGCCGACCACGCCGCAAAGAATGCGCCCAGGACGGAAGCCAGGAGAGCGAGCAGCGCGCTTTGGGCCAGGATGAGCTGGACGAGACGACGACGGCCGGCGCCGATCGAGATGCGCAGAGCCATCTCCTGGGCGCGGGCGGCAGCCTGGGCGGTCATCATGTTGGCAACGTTGACGCAGGCGATGAGCAGGACGAGAGCGACCAGGAGACCGAGGATGGCGAGGTATCGGCGGTAGTCTTTCTGAAGCTGGGATATGCCGGCGCCGGCGGGAGAGAGGACAAGCTTCTTATTGAGAAGGCGCTCAACGGTGGCCCGGGGCACGCCGCGAAAGCACGTGGAGCATTCGGCCTCGAAGGCGTGGCTCACCGCGGAAAGATGGAGGCGGAGCGGCTCGAGGGCGGTGGCCGGTTTAACGCCGGGTTTCAGCATCAGGAAAGTGTGGTGCCAGCTGACGCTGTCCTGGGTGGCGAGGCTGCTTATACTGAGGGGCAGAAAAATGTCGGTGATAACTCCAGTTTCGGTTCCAGTGAAGTCGCGAGGGCCGACGCCGATGATTTCGAATGTCTGGTCGCCGATGTGAAGCAGGCGGCCGAGGACGCGGGGATCCCGGCCGAAGCGGTGATTCCAGTAATCCCACGAGAGGACCGCGTAGGGAGCGACACCGGGGCCTCGGTCATCGGCAGGGGCGAGCAGCCGGCCGAGCGTGGGCTCAAGGCCGAAGACCGGGAACATGTTGCCGGAGACATAAACCACGTGGGCCTTCTCCGTGTCGTCGTCGCTGGAGCCGGGGATAGCCCAGGTAATATCCGTGCGGTCGGCATCGCTGATGGCGATGAGGTCGGCCTCGTCCTTGACGGCGTCGCGCATCAGCTTGAAGTTCGGAGTAGCCCAGTAGCCGTCCTCGATAGGCTTTCCCTCGGGGCCGATCAACTTGCGGGAGAGGGCATAGAGCCTGCTGGCTCCGGAGACGGGCAGCGGGCGCCAGAGCAGGGCGTCGATAAGACGGAAGGCGGCGACACTGGAGCCGATGCCGAGGGCCAGCGAAAGCACGGCGGCCGCCGACGTAACCTTGTTGCGGCACAGCTGCCGCCACCCGAAACGAAGATCGGCCAGAACCGACTCGAGCCATCCGGCCGCGCGAATCCCGTGGCTCGCCTCCCGGGCACGCATCGCGGAGCCGAATGCACGCTGCGCTTCTCTGGGATCCCGTCCGGAGGCAATGGCTTCTTCAACGTGTGACCGCAGCTCTTCGTCGATCTCGGAGTTGAGCCGGTCGGAGCGGAAGACGTTCAGGATTCGGGAGAAGAGCGACATCGATTTGGGGTCTCCTCGGGTGCGGGGCGTTCAGGTAACGATGAAGGACTCGGCGATTTGGCGGCGAACTCCCCCGCAAGAATCAGTCACCATCGGCAAACTCGCTATCGACACGATTCATTCCTCACTCGGTGCGCAGGATCTCGGTCGCGTCCGTACGCAGCGCGCGAAGCACGGCAGGGAGTGTGGCCACCAGTGCGGTGAGCAGAATGGCACACGCCGGCAAAGCGATGATATTCGCGTCGGTTGCTTTGACCTGGTAGAAGAGCGACGCGACATAACGCGCCGCGCCGAATCCGAGCGCGACGCCCGCGCAGCCCCCGAACGCGATCATCAGGAAAACATCGAGAGTGACGAGGCGTACGATGCCGGCACGAGACGAGCCAATCGCCATGCGGATGCCGATCTCGCGGCGGCGCTGCAGGACCGAGTAGTTGAGCACAGCGTAGAGCCCGATGCTGGCGAGGAGCAGCGCGACGGCGGCAAAGAAGGCGGCGAGCATAGCCATAAGGCGTTCGCGAACGGTCTGGTCGCGGACCAGATCCTCCTGGGTGCTCACGCTGCTCACGCGCAATCCGTTGTGCAGTTGGGCGACGGTGTGGCGCAGAGTTTCGGCAAGTTGCAGCGGATCGGAACTTGCCGTGCGCACCACGAAGGTGGCTTCGCCCTCATCGTGGAAGGGCGTGAATGCGACCGGCAGGATCGGCTCGCGCAGGCTGCTGTAGGGCGCGTCGCGCACAATGCCGACGATGGTGTAAACGCTCGAAGTCGAGCCGCGGTCGAAGGTGCGAACGAACGTGCGGCCGATGGGATTCGAGCCGGGGAAGTAGGTATTTACAAAGGTCTCGTTCACGATGGCCGCACCGGGCGAGGTGTCGTCGCGCCGGAAATCGCGTCCGGTGACGAACTGCATCTTCATGGTTTCGATCCAGCGGGGCGTCACGTTGAGGAAATAGGTGAGAGGAGGCTGTGGCGCAGCGCCGTTGATGGAGATGAAGCCATTGACACCATTGTCGTTGAGGAGGGGAAAG
The DNA here is from genome assembly GCA_963706455.1 of uncultured Acidobacteriota bacterium. Lineage (GTDB taxonomy): Bacteria > Acidobacteriota > Terriglobia > Terriglobales > Acidobacteriaceae > Telmatobacter. The sequence continues at coordinate 323,136 of CAVPNO010000127.1, forward strand.
ATGGAAATGGCCGCGGAATCCACGCCGCGGACCTCGCCCAGCGTATCCGCGGTCTGTTCCCACACCACTCGCGCCTGGACCTTCTCGGAGACTGTGTCGAGGAGAAGAAGGCGATCGGTGGAGAAGCCGAGGGGCCTGTGCGCGAGCTTCTGAAAGGTGGCCACGAAGAGCGAAGAAAGAAAAACGACGAAGAAGCAGAAGGCCACCTGGATGGCGACGGTGAAGCGCATGAGCCGGCGGCGCGAGTGAGGATCGTCCCCGCCCTTGAGGGCGATGACCGGATGAACCGCCGAAACGCGCATTGCCGGGAGCAAGCCGAGCAGAAACACCACGGAAACCAGCAAGCCAAAGGCGAACAGGGCAACCCTGCCATCGAGCGGAACGATAAGGCCCGCGGGATTGCCGGGCGGGTTGATGGCTCCCAGGACAAAGGGAACGGACCACCACGAGAAGAGCGCGCCGATGGCGGCGGCGGCCAAAGCGAGAAGGGAACTCTCAGCGAGAATGAGCTGCACCAGGCGGCGGCGGCCGGCGCCGATGGAGATACGGAGCGCCATCTCCTGGGCTCGCGCCGCTGCGTGTGCGGTCATCAGATTGGCGACGTTGACGCAGGCGATCAGCAGCACCACTGCCACCAGGACAGTGAGGATGCCGAGCGCACGATGGTATTCCTGCTGCAGGTCGGAAGCACCGGCGGAAGCGGGATCGATCACCATTTTCTGGGCAAGATAGTGATCGATGGACTCCTTCGTCATGCCCTTGAAGCCTTTGGAACGTTCCACTTCAAATGCATGGCTGACCGCTTCGAGCTTCTGGCGGAGCGGTTCGAGAGGCACGCCAGGATTGGCGATCAGCAGCGCGCGCTCCCACGTAACGCTGTCCATAGCGGCCCACTGATTCGTCATCGTGGGCAGGAAGATGTCGGTGAGGGTTCCGGTCTCGGTTCCGGTGAACGCGCGAGGGCCTACTCCGATGATCTGGAATTGCGTGTTGCCGATCCGCAGCGTGGTGCCGAGGACCTTGGGATCGCGGGCGAAGCGGCGGTTCCAGTAACCCCATGAGAGGACGGCATAGGGCGGAGCGCCGGCGCGATCGTCATCGGTGACGAAAAGACGGCCGAGCGCGGGCTTGAGGCCGAAGGAGTCGAACATCCAGCCGGAGACATATTGCACCGATCCCTTCTCCATGACGTCGTCGGAGGAGTAAGTGAGGTCGGTACGCTGGGCGTAAGCAACCGCGATGAGGTTGGCTTGATCGCGAACGGCATCGCGCATGAGGAGAAATGACGGGTGGGCCCACGAATCGTATTCGCCGGGTTGGCCGTCGAAGCCGGTCATGCTGCGGGAGAGCGCGTAGAGGCGATCAGCATGGGCAACCGGAAGCGGGCGCCAGAGGAGCGCATCGAGAAGGCGGAAGGCGGAGATGCTGGAGCCGATGCCGAGGGCGAGCGAAAGCACGGCCGCCGCGGACGTAACCTTGTTGCGGCACAGCTGTCGCCAGCCGAATCGTACATCGGCGAAAAGCGACGCCAGCCATCCGGCCGCACGAATCCTGTGGCTCGCCTCCCGGGCATTGAGCGCGGAGCCGAATGCACGCCGCGCTTCCCTGGGATCGCGCCCTGAGGCAATGGCATCTTCAATGTGCGCCTGCAACTCTTCGTCGATCTCGCGGTTCAAGCGCTCGCCCCACACGGCATTCGCGATCCGCGACCACAAAGACATGTCATGCCTCCCGGAGAACCCGGTTGATGGCCAGGCTGACGGACTGCCAGCGCGTCTCTTCCGCGCCCAGTTGCTTTTTGCCGGCGGTGGTCAGTTCGTAGACGCGGGCGCGGCGGCCGGTGTCTTTCTTGATCCACTCGGCGCGAATCCAGCCCGCTTCCTCCATCCGATACAGCGCCGGGTAGAGCGACCCTTCCTCCGCGCGCAGCACTTCGCCGGATGTGCTGGCGATGGCGGCCATGATGGCGTAGCCGTGAAGCCGCGGACGCCGCGACAGTATCTTCAGCACGAGCAAATCGAGCGAACCCTGGAGGGAATCCGTCTTCGCCATATATAGATGTCTTTATATAGATGTCTTAGTAAAACGTCAAGTCGATCCGATCTGGTGTAATCCAGCCTGCGCACTCTTTGGCGCGATTGGGGTCGGTTCGTCCCCGATTCTGAAGTGATGCAGCTTCGGTTCCCGGCAACCCCGGCACATCCGCCGCTTTTTGATCCTGATCCCGGAACAAGCCTCCCCGTCTAAAATCAAGACAGATGTCCGACGCGCTTTATCTGAGTTTGTGGTACCCGAACCTGCGGCTCGAGGCTCTGCCCGACAAACTGTTAGCCGTGCTCACCGAGTTTCAAAAGCACGGCGGCGAGCCGCTGGTCTATTCGGCCACCGTGTGGCCGGTTGACTGGAGCGAGTCGCCAATTTTCCAGCAGGTGTATGGCCGCAGAACCGGGGCTGCCGAGCCCGGCACGCAGCCCGGCGCCGATCCCCGCCTCGCCGTCGAAGAGGCCACCGAAATCATCCACGATGACTACGCCTACGAATTCCAGATCGGGTGGAATCTGTGGCAGTTGGAAAGCCCGGGAGAAGCGGTTTCTTCGTCCGCTGAGCAGACTCCGGATGACAACATCGGCGCCACCTTGGATCCGCGCTGGGTCCGCGCCACGCGCCTGGTGCGGGTCACCGGTTTTGGGCCGCTCTTCGACGAGGGGGCATACGAACAGGATGGCCACGTCCGCATCGACTTCGGCAATGACGCCCCATTCCTCGAAGAAGAGGCGGAACTGAATTCCATCGCCGCGCGCCTCATGGAAGAGAATGTGCGCCAGCTCGTGGGGCTCACCACCGGCCTGGAAAGGGCCTCGGGCGCCACCGCGCGCCTGTTGTGGAGCGAACTTGGCGAGAGTCTCGCGCAGCGCCTGGCAGCGCGGCTCGGGCAAGGAAACTGATTTGTGCGCCTGACGATCGAACGAATGCGGACGCTGGTGCTCCTCGGCGGGGCACTGCTGATCGTCGCGCTGGTCGCCTTTCTGGCCTTCGCCCGATGGAAAAGCAATTTCATTCTCCGCGAGATTCCCAAGCGCCTGGGCGCCAACATCCAGCAGGAATCCAACGGCGTCACCTACACCCAGGCGCACGGCGGACACACGCTGTTCAAGATTCATGCGTCCAAGGTCGTGCAGTTGAAGGAGGGCGGCCGCGCCATTCTTCACGACGTCCAGATCGAGCTTTACGGCGAAGACGGCGCCCGCGTCGACCGCATCTCCGGCGACGAATTCGAATACGACCAGAAGGACGGCATCGCCAACGCCGCCGGGCCGGTGGAGATCACGCTGATGCGCCCCGGCGAAGCGCCCGCCGTTGCCCACAGGGCAATCCCCGGACACCCGGCAAAGCCTACCCCCCTGACCAGCGCCGCAGAAAAGGCCTCCCAGGGCGAAATCCACGTTAAGACCAGCGGCCTGACCTTCGATCAGAAGAGCGGAGTCGCCGCCACTTCCCAGAGGGTGGAATTCGCGATCACCCAGGGGAGCGGCAGTTCTCTGGGCGCCCTCTTCGACTCCGGCAATGGCCGGCTGGTGCTCGACCGCGCGGTGGAATTGAACGTCAAGCGCGGCACGGAGCGGGTGGTGTTGCACGCCCAGCATGCCGAATTCGAACGCGACGACCTCGTGTGCCGCATGCAAGGCGCGCAGGGAGAATTTCGCGGCGGCCAGGCCACGGCCGGCAAAGCGGATCTCCTTTTCCGCCCCGATGGCTCGGCGATCCGGCTGGACGCAACCGACGGATTTTCTCTCACCAGCTCGACATCGTCGCACCTTGCCGCCCCTCGCGGGACCCTGGAATTTGATGATCACAATCAGCCCCAGCGGGGGCGCATGGAAGGCGGCACGACGTTCGAGTCTTCGAACAATGGGCGTCAGCTCTCCGGATCGGCCCCCACTGCCGACTTCGCATTCAACGCGCAGGGACTGCTCAGCCACACCCACCTCGGGCAGGGCGTCACCATTCACAGTGAGGACTCTTCCACCGCCGCGCAGTCCGGCGAAGCCGTTCGCATTCTCCGCGACTGGCGCTCCCCCGTCGCCGATGCCGACTTCCGCACTGCCGGGAAAGACCAGGTAGAACTTGCCTCCGTAACCGGGACCGGCGGAGTCGTGATCTCCAGCCAGGCGCAGCGCGGCGCCGGCCCGGTCCTTCCTTCCCGCATGGGCGCCGACCGGGTAACGGCCACGTTCGGAGCTCGGGAAGTTTTGACCAATGCCGTAGGGACCGGGCACGCCATGCTGGAGCAGACCACGGCTTCAGGAGCGAAGCAGACCACCACGGGAGACCGCATCGAGGCTGCGTTTGCTTCCCCCTCCGCGCGAACCGCAAACGACCAGGCCAGGACGCCGTCTGTCTCCGAGCAAATCCAGTCCGCGATCGTGGACGGCCACGTCGTGCTGGTCCAGCAACCAGCGCCCCGCGAGCGCACGCCCGCCGGCGGAGACGCCGGATCCGCCATGCCCGGCGCCCCCGCCCCCTCGCTTTTGCGAGCCACCGCAGGCCGCGCCGTGTATGAGGGCGCAGGCGAATGGCTGCACCTGCTCATCCAGCCCCGCATCGAAAGCGATGCCTTGCAATTGAGCGCCGACAAGGTCGATGTCTCGCAAAGCTCCGGCGACGCGTTTGCCCACGGGAACGTGAAAGCGACCTGGCTCGGTGGCGCCCCGCAACCCGCCGACAACGGTAAAGCACCGGCATTCGCCCTGGGCGGCCGGGAACCCGCACACGTCATCGCCGCCGAAGCCCAGCTTCACCAGGCGACCGGGGAAGCCACCTTTCAAGGCAAGGCGCGGTTGTGGCAGCAGGCCAATTCCATCAGCGCCCCTGTTATCCAGCTCGACCGCTCGCGGCAGATTCTTCTGGCCCATGGGTCCGGCGCCGGCGACCCGGTGCGCGTGGTCATGCTGAGCGCCGGCGGAGCCGGGATGGGCGGGAAAAAAGCCCCCGGAACCACCCCCGCTTCCACCAAAGACGTCGAACCCCCGGGACACGCACCGCCCGCCGGACCCCCCGCCGAACCTTCGGTGATCCGCGTCCGCGGCGGCGACCTGAAGTACTCCGAAGCGGAACGCAAAGCCGTGATGCACGGCTCCCCCGGAGCAAGCATCGTCGCCGATACCGGCTCGGCGACCGTGGTTTCGAACGAACTCGAGCTCGTGCTGCTGCCCCCGGGAAATCACTCCGGCGCCGAGGGCCAGGCGGCCCAGATCGACCGCGTGACCGCCACCGGCCATGTAGCCGTCACCTCCCAGGGACGTCGCGGTGTCGGCGAAAAGCTGGTGTACTCCAGCGAGACCGGCGAATATCTCCTCACCGGAACGCCTGCCCATCCACCCACGCTGACTGATCCGGCCAAGGGCACCGTCCGTGGCGCGTCTTTGATTTTCAATAGCCGCGATGATAGCGTCAGTATCGAAGGCGGCGCAGGAAAGACCGTAACGGAAACCATCGCGCCCAAATAGCCCGCTTTGCCGGCCTTACAGAGTAAGTCCCAGGAAGAGCCCGCGAAGCGGCAACAGACCAGTCGGCCCCAGGCGGGAGCCTGGGGAACAGGGTTGAAGCCGCCGGCCCGCCCCCGCGAAGGGCGAAAGACGCGGATACCGCTGGCCGAGGGTTTGTTCCAGCAGTCCTACGGCGAAAGGCTCGATGCAAACACTCAACGCCGAGGGGATCGGCAAGTCGTACAAAGGGCGCCAGGTTGTTCGCAATGTCAACCTGAAGATTTCGCGCGGCGAAGTCGTCGGCCTGCTGGGTCCCAATGGCGCCGGTAAGACCACCAGCTTTTACATGATCGTCGGCCTGGTCGCCCCCGAAACCGGCCGGGTGCTGGTGGATGACACCGACATCACCCGCATGCCCATGTATCTTCGGGCCCGCAACTTCGGAATCAGCTACCTGCCTCAGGAACCCTCGGTCTTCCGCAAGCTGACCGTCGAGGAGAACATCCTCGCCGTCCTCGAGGCCCAGCCCCTCGACCATCGCGAGCGAAAAGCCCGCGCCGAGCGGCTGATCACCCAGCTCAATATCGGCCACATCCGCACCACGCGCGGCTATGCCCTCTCGGGTGGCGAGCGCCGCCGCGTCGAGATCGCTCGCTCGCTCTGCATCCAGCCCAATTTCATCCTCCTCGACGAACCCTTTAGTGGGATTGATCCGATCGCCGTCCTCGAATTACAAAAAATTATCTTCGACCTCAAGGCGGGCGGAATCGGCATCCTGATTACCGACCACAACGTGCGCGAAACCCTCAGCGTGACCGATCGCGCGTACATTATTGCCGAAGGGCGTATATTTCGTACGGGCACGCCGCACGAATTGGGGAACGATGTGGAGGTGCGGCGCGTCTACCTTGGAGAGGGTTTCTCCCTGTCCTAGGGTGGAAAGCCAGGGTGCCTGAGGTCCCGGGTTGGGGCGTGGCAACATTTGGCGGCATCATTTCGAATCGCATCTCCCGTGGGGAGGAGCCCTGCATGTTATGCAGCAAAAGTCGTTCCGGACCGGACTCTATCCGTTCCGGGACAATGGGATGCAACGGGTTTTCCGGGCTTTTCCGCTCCGGGCTTCGACCATTTGATTACACTGGTAGTCATCAGCAAGCCTGATCGCTATCAGCGGCCTGATCGTTGGATCAGCGGCGGAATCGGAACTCCTTATGGCGTTGTTGCAGCCCAAATTGAACCTCAAGGTGGCGCAGCGCCAGGTCCTCACTCCGGGCCTGATGCAAATGGTGAGCGTTCTGGCGCTCAACAAGCTCGAGCTCAAGGAGATGATCGATGCCGAGATGGTGGAAAATCCCGTCCTGGAGGAGATCGACGAATCGGTTCCGATGCTGGACGAGGTGGCCAGCCGCGAGGAGCAGCTCGAACGCAAGCCGGAAGAAACGGCCGCACCGCCCAAGGATCCCTTCAACGAAATCGACTTCGGATCATATTTCCAGGAATATCTCGACCCCGGCTACCGCACCCAGCCGGAATACGAGGACAGTGAAAAGCCTTCCTTCGAGAACTTCCTATCGCAGCCGACGACCCTTTCCGATCACCTGGCGTGGCAACTGGGAGCCCTGACCCTGGAACCCGAGTTGGCCGACGCCGCCGAGTTCGTCGTCGGCAACCTGGACGATGATGGTTACCTTGCTGCCACGGAAGAGGAGATGGCAGCGGTATTCGCCCCGCTCATCGACCACGCTGCGCACAAGAATGGTTCCCAGAACGGCGCCGCTCCTGACACCGCCAGGGCATTGGAACTGATCCGCCGCGGCGTGGATCTGGTGCAACACCTCGACCCCGCCGGCGTAGGCGCCCACGATCTCCGCGAGTCCCTGCTCATCCAGATCGCCGCGCAGCGCCAGGAATTCGCCCACATCTATTCGCGCCATCATGGCGCCGAGGCCGAAGACGCCGCAGTGCCGAGCGACGGATCGCCGGCCACCGACGCAGCCGATCCGCACCGCAGCTTCCGCGGCGAGGCCGAAACCAGCCTGGATGCCCGCCGCCGCGCGATGGAATTGGCCGGACTGATCGTAGACCGCCATCTCCCCCTGCTGCTGAAGCGCGACCTCAAGGATCTCTCCAAGGCGCTCCAGGCCTCCACCGAAGAAGCCCAGGCGGGAATCGAATTCATCCGCACGCTCGATCCCCGCCCCGGCCGGCAGTACAACCGCGAGCAGACCCGCCTCATCGAGCCCGATGTGGTCTTCGTCAAGCGCGGTGGCGAATGGGTCGTCTCCATGAATGAGGAAGACCTGCCCAGTCTCCGGCTCAGCCGCCGCTACCGGCAGATGCTCGTCTCCGAGAGCACCGAGCGCGAAGTCAAGGATTATGTCAAGGAGCGCTTCCGTTCCGCGCTCCAGCTGATGCGCAACATCGCCCAGAGAAAGAGCACCATCCTGCGCACCTGCGAAGTGATTGTCCGCCGCCAGCAGGATTTTCTCGACCACGGCATCGAATCCCTGCGCCCCATGATGATCAAGGAGGTCGCCGAGGAAATCGGCGTCCACGCCTCCACTGTGAGCCGCGCCGTGGCGAACAAGTACGCCCATACGCCGCAGGGCGTCATCGAGCTGCGCTTCTTCTTCTCCGAGGGCTCCAACGGCCCCGAAGGGGCCGACACGCCCCTCCTTGTGCTGAAACGCAAAGTCCGCAAACTGATCGACGACGAAGATCCGCGCCACCCCCTCACGGACGATCAGCTTGCAGCCATGCTGCAGGCCCAGGGCATCCAACTCACCCGTCGAACCGTGGCAAAATACCGAGAAGACATGAACATTCCGTCCACGCACCAGCGGCGAAAACGGGATTAGGAACGTAAGGACTAGAGAACCAGGGACCAGGGACTAAGGAACAAGGAACGTAGGAACGCATAAATACGAGGCGCGCGTGAATCAGAAAACGTACCGCCGCATTCCGGGAAAACCCCAACACCTTTCAGCAGTACCCACGCGTGCCGAGCCGGCAAAGTGCATCTCACTCCCCAGTCGCTGGTCCTTAGTCCCTTGGTCCCCGTTTTGCGCTACAATCACCCATTCACCCCGACAGATTCGTCGGACTAAAAAAGAGCGGAGGCGACCATGGATGTCGAGTTGACCGCCAGGCAGGTAAGGATCCCCAAAGCTTTGCGCGCGCAGGTGGAAGAGGGGATGAAACGCATCGCCCGGATTATGGGCAGAACCACCACCGTTTCGGTGACTTTCCGCACCCAGAGGCATCTGCAGATCGCCGAACTCACCGTGAAGGCGCGGATGCAGACCATCGCGGCCTATGGGGAGGCCGATACCCAGGAATCGGCGCTCCGGGCCGCCCTCGCCCACGCTGAACAGCAGGCGCTCCGCTATCGCGATCGCAACATCACCCGCAAACGGCTGCCGAAAGAGGAGAAGGTAATGGAAGCGCCCCCGGTGAGCCGGACCAAGGCAGCCCGCGCCGCCAACCCCGACTTCGCCCACGAAAACGGGCGCAGCGCGGGCAAGCCTCGCGCTGAGATTGCCGTGCATTCCTTTCCCGGGCCCGCGACCGTGGTCGAACCCCACATCGTCAAAAGTGGCGAGGCCATCGCCCTCAGGCCCATGACCGTCGAAGAAGCCGTCAAGGAAGCCGAATTCCGCGATCGCGACCTGCTCATCTTTCGCAACGCCGGCGGCGACCTGTTTGTCCTCCACCGCCGTCGCGACGGCCAGATGGAACTCGTCGAAGTCCCCTGAAACAGAGACCCGGAACCCGGATGCAAAACTGGGTGCCCCATCCTGGCTTCGCCAGGGTGGGGTTTCCTCCATCGCGGCTCGACGCAGCCGGTGGGAACCTTAAGACGAGAACAACTGCAGCAGATTGGACATGCTCAGCAGTTCCCTGACCCGCGGCGTCAGGTTTCTCAACTGCAGCACGCAGAGTCCCCGGTTGATGGCTGAAACTTTGAGACTCACGATCGCACCCAGGCCGGAGCTGTCGAGATATTGGAGATCCGCGAAATCCAGCGCGATCCGCCCTCCCTGTTGAATCAGCGGTTGGACAACCTTGCGGATCTCTGCTGCGTTGTCGCTGACCAGCCTGCCCTGGCACCGGACCACCGTGACGGTGAAATCATTCTCATCCCTGGTCTGTTCGATCTGGTATTGGAAAGCAGTGCCGGGCGCAGTCGACATGGATTCTCCTCGGTGCGATATCGGGAATTCTAGCTTTCCGGTGGTCGAAGAATCAGGTTAATTTCTGGTTACTCGACCTCTTGCCGTTGGACTTAGAGCATTTCTAATTTAAGTGCTTACATATCCAGAGGAGGCGAAGTAGTTTGCGCATTCACTGGCAGTAATGGGGTTGATGATAGTGCCAATCTCCGTCCAAAGCTCTTCAGTGGCTCGCCGGGCTGCTTTGCGGAGCAGCGTCTTGAGCTTTGAGAAGAGCTTTTCGATGGGGTTCAGATCAGGGGAATAGGGCGGCAGATACAGCACAGTAGCGCTGGCCAAGGCGACGGCCTGCTGAACTCCGTCGACTTTGTGGCTACTGAGGTTGTCGAGGATGACAATGTCTCCGGGCCGGAGTGTAGGGCACAGAAACTGTTCGATCCAGGCCAGGAACAGCTCCCCGTCCATGGGTCCGTCGACCACCATCGGCGCCGTCAATTCATGACGCCGCAGGGCGGCGACAAAGGTCGTGGTCTGCCAATCGCCGAGGGGTGCCGAATCGACGCATCGACAACCCTTGGGGGCGCGGCCATACCGTCGGGTCATGTTGGTCGCGGCCCCGGTTTCATCAATAAACACAAGCCTGTCCAGGTCCATCGCCGGCTGCGCTTCAGTCCATCCGCGGCGTGCCGCCTGGACGTCCTCGCGTTCTTGCTCGCTGGCGTGCAGGGTTTTTTTTGAAGGTCAGATTCCATTTGTTCAGCTGGTGCCAAAGAGCTCCAGTTTTGATGGTGATTCCCTGCTCAGCCAACCGTTCTCGCAAATCCTGAAGTGTCAGTCCCGGCTCGGCAGCAATCCAGCGGCGTAAAACCGGTTCTGCGTCTTGCACACGAGAACGGCGATGACCGCCGATCTGAAAGCTGCTCCGCACCCCGGTCTCTTGCTCTCGATCCCGCACCTGATAAACGTAGAAGCGGCTGACCTCAAAGCGTTCCGCGATCGCCGATGGACCCTCACCCCTAGCCAGTGCCCGAAGTACACGATCACGCAAGTCTTGGGAATACGATTGCATCCCGCCCCTCCCTTTCAAGGACAGGATAATTATCACACAAAATGTTTATACTTAAATTAGAAACGCTCTAGTCCCCGGCGAGTCGGAAATCGCCTAAGGCGGCCTTCGGGTTTCTCATGGAAATTCGGGGCCGGAACTCGGGTTTCTCGCGCTCTCATCCGCTGGAGACGGTGCTGCGAAAACCGCTCCACGCAAAACGAGCACCCGATCCCGGCAGGGATGGGCGCCCGTGTTCCGTGCTTGTTTAGTGGTGGCCGCCGCCGCCGCTTGGGTGTCCCCCGCCACCTCCGCCACCGCTGCTCGCCGGATGACCTCCGCCGCCGCCACTGTTGAAGTGGCTCGGGCCTGCGGACGGATGGCTGGGGGCCGACGGATGCGGATACGACCCGCCGCTCGGAGGCGCGGTGCGCGGCGGTGGCGCATACGTGCTGCGCGGCGGCGGTGGTGGCGTGTAGCTCGAGCCGGGTCTCGCCGCAGGCGCCCCCGGACGCGGGGCGTTGCCGTCGATCCAGGGATGCGCCGGAGCCCCGGTTCCAGGACCGGCCACCGGGTTCCTGTCGGAAACCGGGCGATACGGCAAGCGCGGCTGCTGCCCGAGTGGTTTAAGCGGCTGCAGTGTCGTCCCCGCGAGAATGACCGTGCCGGTCTTGTCCCGGGGTGCATGCATCACTCCCGGCGGCAGAGGCGTATTGCGGTTGACGATGATCATCGGCCGCGGAACCCCGCCCATGGGCCGCGGATTGTGCGGACGAATCGGCCGCACCGGGTAACGGTACCGCAGAGGCGGAACGCCGACGTTGATGAAAAATCCGCCATAGCCGCCCCACCAGGGATTGCACCCCCCCGGCGCCCAGCCCCAGCCGAAGCCCGAATACCAGTTCCACATTCCGCACTGGTAGGGCAGATAGCCCCACGGGTAGCCGGAGATCCACGTGTAGCCATACGCCGGCGTGTTCATCCAGTAGCCGTCGCCGTATGGATCCCAATCCGGATTGGAGGCGTCGTATGGCGACCAGACGTATCCCTGGTTGGGAACGTTGTACCAGTTCCCGTTGGCATCCAGATCGTTCCACGCCGGGTTTTTATTGTCGGCCTGGTTCTCGGTGGCCGCGGTCTGGCCTCCCGCAGCGTTGCCCAGATCCTGATCGCGGTCGGAGTTCCACCCATCCCAGGAGTCGGGCTCAATCGTCTCGGCCAGGTTGTAGCCGTTGGGATCGGCGCCGTTCAGGGCCACACTCTCGCCGCCATGCAGATCGAGAGTTGGGCTGGCGCCGCCTTCCATGTGAGCATTCCCGGAGAAGACCGCCACTTCCCCCGGCGCTTTGTCGAGATCGACCCGCAGAACGGTAAAGCCGCTGGCGCTGATAATGGTATCGCCGAAGCGCACACGGATGTGATTGGAATCACTGTCTCCCTGCACCTCGAAATACGCCAGGCCATTGTTGAGCAGCAGTTCGGCGTCGCGCGCCGCACTGGCGGAAAGCCCCTGGAGCACGGAAATCGTCAGCGAGCTCTGGGGAGAAATCCGGGCCACGCTGCCGTCTTCAAACTGGATCTCCGCCCGGCCGTCGTTGCCGGTCTCCACCCGCGCGCCCTCAAACAAGGGCGTGTTGGCCACGGCTTGATCGGTCAGCGCCTGGCTGCCCTGGTAAAGATGAACATCGCCTTCGACGTAGCTGAGACGTACCGCGCGCGCCGCCCGGGGAGCGCCGGTGTCGCCATCGTCCGCGCGCAGGCCGGTAGCCAGCATTGCTCCCGCCAGTGCGGCCAGTCCGAGTACTCCAAATAAACGCTTCATGGGGTCCACCTCTTCCGACCACCAAGTATGTGCTACTCATCAACACCTGTTAGACACGCTTCCAGGGGGAATAGTCGCGCATCCTGGGACGAACTGCCGTGAATGCCGTCACTCTTCCGCGTGGACCAGCAACGCCTTGGCTCGCTTTCTCACTCGCTCCAGGACCGCCGGATCGTCCGAAAGGCGCTCGAGGATGTCCCGGATGGAGCAGATTTGCTGTGCCCGGCCGTCGTCAGCGGCTTCCTGCACGTTCTGGATCTCCTGGTCGAGCCCCAACGGGTCATGCTGCCGGAGGGTTTCCAGGCGCGCGCCCTCGATAATGGTTGTGGCCACGGCCACCAGTGAATCTCCCAATCCCTGGATCTCCGCGTCACGGGAGTAATTGAATTCGCACGACCCCTCGCCCTGGGGCCCGATGTAGCTCAGCTTCTTGGTTCCCTGGAAAGCGACCTTCTGGTGGCTCTCGCAATTGGAGTTGAAGAACTTGTGATGCTGCGCTACCAGAAATGCGTGGGCCGCAAATTTCGGGCTGACCTGGACGTCGCGATCCAGGTTGGGGGGCTCGAAAAACTTGTCATCGTGGGCCGCATTTCCCCGCTCGGAGCGGAAATGGCCGGTTCCGTCGGGGTGAAACTCGAGGGTCCATTGAGACGGCGTGAGACCGGGATTGGAAAAATCCACCCGAAGCATCTCCGCATCCGGCGCTCCCCAGGCGGCCACAGACCCCAATGCCAACCCCATTGCAAGGAAAAGAGCCTTCATCGCCCCACTCCCTGCAGCGCCAAGGTTTGTGCGATGTGAATGTGGCAGATGGCGATCGCCAGCGCGTCGGCGGCATCAGCGGGTTGGGGAAGCTCCGCAAGTTTAAGCAGGCGCGCCACCATGAACTGGACCTGCCCCTTCTGCGCCAGGCCGTAGCCCACCACGCTGGACTTGATCCGCAGCGGCGCGTATTCGGCCACCGGGAGGCCCAGGCGGGCCGCCGCGAGAAGCGCTACTCCCCTGACCTGCCCAAGTTTCAGCGCCGATTTGGCGTTGACGGAATAGAAAACCTCTTCCACGGCCACAACGTCCGGACGCCAAAGCTCGAGCTGGGCGGTCAGTTCGCGGAAAACGTGATCGAGGCGCTGGGGGAGTGTTTCGGCCTTCAAAAGTCGGATTCCCCCCATCGCCTTACACAAGATGCCCGACTCTCGGCTTCCGTCGCAGGTTTCGACCACCCCATACCCGGTAATTTCCGTCCCGCAGTCGATCCCCAACACCCGCATGGGGGCCAGTTTACCGCAGTTCGGGGTGCGCCTTCGAGCAGGAAACGCAACTCCGCGTTAGGGTTTAGGGATTTAGGAAAACTACACGAATCTCTGATCCCCAACCCCTGAACTCTAATCTCTCCCTCGCGGGATGCGCGCTCTCCCATCGTCCGCCGGCGTCGACGGCATGTCGCGGTAGTCGAACCGATACGACCGCACCGGATCGCCCGAGTCGAACCGGTCGTTCCAGTTCAACTGGTACTCGATGGACTGCGCGTCGTCCAGCGGACGTTCTTCCCGCTCCGGATAGGGATAGGTGCTCATCCCATGAAACGGGAGTTGCGCCACCGTGAACGGCGAGCCGTCCCACCAGTCCATGTCCTTGACGAATCCGTTGGCGTAGAAGAAATAGTCGCGCTTCCAGTGCGGAGGCAAAGCCGGCAGCTTCGTCGCGTCGAACTCCGCCGCGATCTCTTCGCCGCTGCCGAAGATGGCGAAGCGGTCGTCGATGCCGCTCACCAGCGCCGTCACATCGCCCATGCGCGTATAGTTGCCGCGCTCATGCTGGAAGGGCCCGGTGAGGCTGACGCGGTCGTAGTCGTAGTCCAGATCGCCCGGACTCGCGCCTTCGATCTGCTTCGGGATAGCCACGGAAATGCAGTGTGGCCTGCGCGAGCGGCATTTCGGCCGTGCGCGATTCGGCGTCGCGTGCTCTGGTCGATCAGCACCTGGTCCCAGTAGATTTCGAGATTGCTCATCAGCCGGATGCGCCGCGTGCCTGCCGGCAGCTTGCCGGTGAGGTCGACGACGATCGTGCGCTCCAGGCCGGCCGGAAAGCCTGCCTCGCCGGGAATCGTCTTCCACGTGCCGTCGGGCAACTGGGCTTCGACGTATGGCGAGATCGGCTTGATGCCCGCCTGCCACGCGGCATAGAGCGATGTCGCGCTGAAGTAGTTCACGTAGCCCGTCATCAGCAGACGCAGCGGGGACTTCGCTTCCAGCGTCGCCGAGATCAAGCGTCAGGGAGTGCAGATTGGCAAAACCATCGTAGGGCGTCGGTGTGAAACCGCTTGCGAATGTGTGGTCACGGCGGCTGAGGGCATCGAGCACGTCGCGGCCTTCGCCATCCCACGCGGCCACGGGCAGGCGCGCGGCGCGCGACGCAATCACGCGCCCCGAAGCGAATGGCGGATCATCGAGGAAGCGCTCGTCGGGATTGACCTCCACATCGGCGGGGTGATCGACCGCAACCAGCCGCAACTGGTCGATGTAGTTCACCTCTTCCATCGGCTCGATGAAGCGCAGGCTGAGCTTGCCATTCACCAGGCGCAATAGATGTCACCGTCCACCTTGATCCACTCGCCGGGGTTGGGGATGTTGCGCCGCTGTGGCGTGAACCAGTGGCCCACCACCGCCGCGCCGATCACGTCGGTCACCAGCCGGTACTTGTGCCCGTCCCAGGCAAACAGCACAGGGCACGAACTGCCGCGGCGGTCGGCTTCCTTCATGGCGATGACCTGCGTTTTGGGCAGGTCGATCTCATCCTGCAGCACGCCCGTCGGCCACAGAATCCGCAGCAGATCGATGCCCGGCGCATCCCCCAGTCCGACCAGGATCTGCGGCGGCCCTTGCGTCGCATAGCCCGAGGCGCCGGCGATTTCCCACTTCTGCCAGTGGCCGTTGGTGAAGATCTCCACCTTGGAGCCGAGCGCGGTCTTGTTGTCGGCCAGGCCGGTCAGGTCGAGGCGCACGGAATGATTCTTGTTCCCGCCCTCGTTGCGGAGCAACACCGGCGCCGCGGCTTCCTGAGTCACGATCAGATCCGCCGCGCCCTTCCCCTCCACATCGGCGGCGATGAGCCCGCGCGGTGCCGTGAGCGTGACTTTGTCCAATCCCAGCGTGCGGCTGACGTCTTCAAAGCTGC
The DNA here is from genome assembly GCA_963706455.1 of uncultured Acidobacteriota bacterium. Taxonomy (GTDB): domain Bacteria; phylum Acidobacteriota; class Terriglobia; order Terriglobales; family Acidobacteriaceae; genus Telmatobacter. The sequence goes on from CAVPNO010000127.1 coordinate 338,835, forward strand.
CGTCGCCGCGGTTGCGAAACACGCGCACCTGGGGGCCGGCCCCGGTTTCGACGACTGCGGCAAGATCGATCCAGCCGTCGTTGTCGATATCCACCGGCATCACGCCCCATCCGCGCACCGCGTCATTGATCGGGAGTTCCACGCGCTCGAAACGGCGGCCGATATGATTGGGGCCTTCCACGTTGCGCCACAACGTGACTCCGGGCGCGCCCGCGTGGGTCACGGCAATGTCCATCCAGCCGTCCTTGTTGAAATCGAGCACCGCGACGCCCACCGTCGGCGGCAGCTTCTCATCGTAGAGCGGCTGGGTGGGATACTTCCCTTCCCGCGGGTTCACGTAAATCAGCGGAGCGGCACCATCGCCGGTCACGGCGACATCCACCGCGCGGTCGTTATTGAAGTCGGTGAGGATGGCCGCGTTGCTCATGCCGCTGCCGCCCAGGCCGGTGGGCTCGGTCCACTCGGAAAAGGTCTTGTTGCCGTTGTTGCGCCAGAGAATGTTCGCGGGATCGCCGGGCTTGAGCGGCGAGCCGGTGATCAGCAAATCGAGGTCGCCGTCATGGTCGTAGTCGATGAACGTAAGCCCCGTGGGCCGGTTCCGCGGAGCCAGTCCCGCCTCCACGGTTGCGTCTTCGAACTTCCCTTTGCCCAGGTTGCGGAAGAGGAGCACTTTGTCCTCGAGCGCCACGGCAAGGTCGTTGAGGCCATCGCCATCGTAGTCGCCAACGGCACAAGCGACGGCATGGCCCGTTGCTTTCAGGCCCGCCGCGGCCGCATCCAGCGCCTCGAACCTGCCGTCGCCGCGGCGATGCAACACCGCGATGGCCTGTTCGCCCGATTGCATCAGCACCAGGTCCATCTGCCCGGAACCGGTCACGTCGAGCATGCACGCCCCGCCGGAGCCGGAACTGGGTGCCCCGGGTCTCGCCTTTGAGACCTGGGAATCCGCGGCCATAGCTTCCGCGATCATCTTCATCGCGATCATCGGCTTGCGCCCGGTTTCCGGCTCTTCGACCGGCGTCACCGTCGAGTAATGCCCCTGCTCCCCGTATGCCAGCCCGATGGCCGCCGAAATCTTGGTGCTGGTCAGGTGCTGAAAGATCTTGAAGTGCTCCTTGGCCTCCGCGGTATTTCCGGAGCGCTGCAGCGCGCGGGCCAGCTGGAACTCCGCCGAGGCGTGAATCGGGTTGACCTCGAGCGCCTTGTGAAACGTCTCGATGGCCTTGTCGAACTGCTTCATCTCCCCGTAGCAGAAGCCCACGAAATACCACGAATCCACATCGCGCGGATCGAACTTGACGGCATGTTGAAAGCTGTCGAGAGCGGATTCGATCTCGTTGTCTGACTTTTGCGCCAGGCCCAGGTTGTACCATGCCTGCGGATTGTCCGGATCGAGTTTGATGGCGGTTTGCAGCGCCTGCTTGGCTTCGTCGAGCTTCTGCAGGGTCATCAGCGCGATGCCCTCGTTGATAGCGGCCTGCGCCATCTTCGGATCTTTTTTGACCGCGGCCGCGAACGCGTCGGCGGCCTTCTCGGTAAACTGCTGGCCCATCAGCGCCACGCCGCGGTTGTTCAGGCGCACCGCTTCGGGGTCGAAGCGCGCGGCGGCCGATGCCAGGGCGGCTCCCCATGCCAGGCATGCCAAAAGAACAATGGCCTTTTTACTCAGATTGGCAATTCCCAAAACTCTCTCCGGACGAGGAACTATCCAGTGTATGCGAGCGGATGACGAAGGCGCAGCACCTCCCGCCCTTCACTGACGCTCCGCGCCCTCATCGTGTATCGTGGTTGAGGTTCGACGATGATTTCGCCCCCGTTCACGCTGGCAGAGCCCGAGCACTTCGCGCTTGGGGAGAAGGTCCTTCTCGCCGCCCTCATCGTCGCATCCGCGGCGCTGTTCTGGCGGCGATTCGGCGTGGTTCTCGACCGCATCCTCGAATCCAAAAAAGATCCCGGTTTCCACCTCGGCAACCTCGCCCGACGCGCCTGGGACTTCTTTTCCGAAGTCATGCTGCAATCGAAAGTGATCCGCCAGCGTCCGCTGCCCGGGCTCGCACACGCCTTCGTGTTCTGGGGATTCTGCGCCTTCGCGCTGGTCACGCTGAATCACGTTGCCAACGGATTTGGCGTCGGCTTCCTCTCGCCTTCGGGCGCGTTCGGGCGGTTTTACTTCGACTTCGCGGCGGTGTTTGCCCTGGCTTGCGCCTTAGGCATCCTCGGCCTCTTCCTCCGGCGGTTCCTGGTGCGGCCGACATGGCTGGGTGCAAAGATTTCGTACGAGTCCGGCGTGATCGCGTTCCTCATCTTCGCGCTCATGGTCACCTACCTGGCCGCGTTCTTTACCAGCAACGACGCACCGGCCACGCGCATCCTCTGGTGGGCTCACACGCTTTGCCTGTTCGTCTTTCTGCCCATCATTCCCCACACCAAGCATCTGCATCTGGTGCTCAGCCCGGCGACGATATTCCTCTCGCGCGGAGGATTCAGCGACATTCCGCCGCTGGCCGGCGATGAGGATTTCGGACTCGTGGCCGGGCAGGACCTGACGCAGATCGCCAGCCTCCAGGCCTACTCCTGCGTGGAGTGCGGCCGCTGCAGCGAGCACTGCCCCGCGACCAACACGGGAAAGATCCTGAACCCGAAAGAAATCATCCTCGGCGTGCGCGCCTATCTGAACGACATCGGCCCGCGCACGGAAGAGCCCCTGCTTGGCAAGTACAACTCGCAGGAGGCCGTGTTCCAATGCACCACATGCGGGTCGTGCGAGTTCCAGTGCCCGGTGGGGATCGAGCACCTGCCCATCATCATCGGCCTCCGGCGCGGCGCGGTGAACACCGGCGCATGGGAAGACGATTACGGCGCGAAGTTGTTCAACCAGCTTGAGCGCGGCAGCAATGCGCTGGGCATCGGCGCGGCCGAACGCGACAAGTTCATTCAGAGAGAACAGTTGCCCATCTTCGACGGCACGCAGGAATACTGCCTGTGGCTGGGCTGCATGGGCGGATACGACCCCAAGGGCCGCGAGATCGTCGCCGCATTCGCGCGCGTGATGAAGCACCTGGGCACCAGCTTCGGCGTGCTGCGGAAGGAAAAGTGCACCGGCGACCCGGTGCGCCGGCTGGGCAACGATCTGGTCTTCCAGCAACTGGCCGAGTCCAATCTTGAAATCCTGGCGCAGTCCAAGGTCAAGAAGATTGTTACCATCTGCCCGCATTGCGTGCGCACCATCCAGGAGGACTGGAAGGCCTACGGCACGCCGCCGCCCATCGAGCATCACAGCGAGTTCCTGGCGCGCTACGTCGATCAGCTACCAAAACCCGGCCAAAACGACGAAAAAATTGTCTTCCACGATCCGTGCTACCTCGGCCGCTATCGCAACGTGTACGACGAGCCTCGCGCGGTGGCCGCAACCGCAGGCCACGTGATCGATCCACCGCGGGCACGCGAACGCAGTTTCTGCTGCGGCGCCGGCGGCGGCCTGGTCTTTCTCGGCGAAGAAACCGGCGAACGCGTCAGCCACGTCCGCGCCAAAGAACTCGTCGCCACCGGCGCGTCCACCATCGGCACGGCTTGCCCGTTCTGCAACTCCATGTTCCGCGACGCGCTCGGCGCATCCAATGAACCAGCGCCGCAGTTGCTCGATATCGCGCAACTCGTTGCCCGATCATTGCCCGACAAAGGCGAGATTCGAGATAACACAACATAGGTTTTGGAACTTAGGTGAAAGGCGGGTTCATCCATGGTGCTGAATGGCCAAACCCTGCAAAAACTTGACCAGCCAATGGCTGATCGCGAATCCATGAGATTCATGACCGTTTTGATTCGTGTCGCAGCCGCGTGCATGTACGCAATCATCGAGGCGCGGTTCATTGTGGATCTTTGGCGCCTGCACAATCTTCACGCCTCTTCGGAATACATTTTGACGGCCACCGCATTTCAGTCGAGCTTCCTGGTTTCCTTCGTCTGCTTTCTCCTTCAGACCAAACCCTCTCCCCGTTTACCCACATCGGACGCTACATGGCAGGGGTCCCTCCTTCTGACGTGCCTGGCCGTCATATGCCTTCTTCTTTCGCTGATGATGGACCGATCTCTGGCAATCGCTTTGGTCGAAGCACGACATGCATTCACTCGGTAGTCATCTCATGCAACAACCGGACTCAAAGAACAAAGGTCATTCCACATGAAAATCATCGTCGCCATCAAGCAAGTGCCGGAGCGCGATGCGCAGGTGCGCATCGACAGTGCTGGCAAATGGATTGAAGAATCCGACGTCCAGTTCGGGATGAACGAATCGGACGCCTACGCGCTCGAAGAAGCGCTGCAACTCAAGGAGAAGCACGGCGGCGAAGTCGTGGTCCTCTCCGCCGGGCCGGAGCGCGTGGGCACCACCATCCGCGAAGCCCTGGCCAAGGGCGCCGATCGCGCCATCTACGTGGACGCCGGCAACCTCCCTGCATTCGACTCGCTGTCGGTGGCGCGCATCCTCGCCGCGGCCATCGAGCCGGAGTCGCCCGACCTGGTGCTGACCGGCCTCCAATCCGACGACCTCGGCCTCGGACAGACCGGCGTGATCCTCGCTGAACTGCTCGGCTTGCCGCACGCCTCGCTCATCCTCACCGTGGAAAAGACCGACTCCGGTCTCACCGTGAAGCGCGAGCTCGAAGGCGGCTGGTTCCAGAGCATCGAGGTGCCGCTGCCGGCGGTGCTCACCATCCAGTCAGGCGGCAACAAGCTGCGCTACGCCACGCTGATGGGCATCAAGCGCGCCAAAACCAAGGAAGTGAAACGAGTCGCCGCATCGGAACTCGGCGAGCCCGCCCCGCCACTGGCAGTGCTCGAGTCCATTGCCCTGCCGCAAAAGCAGCGCTCCACGCAAATCCTGTCCGGCTCGGCGAAGGAAGCCGCCGCAACCCTGGTGGAAAAACTGAAATTCGAGGTGCGCGTCCTATGAGCGGAATTCTGGTTGTCCTGGAAGAGCGTGACGGGCATGTGAGCCGCGCGAGTTGGGAAGCGCTCGCCGCCGGCCTGTTTCTCTCCGGCAAAGCGAACCAGGCTGTCACCGCGGCGGTCCTCGGCGCGAACACTGAGGCCACCGCAGCCGAAGCCGCGGCCAAGGCGGTAAGCAAAGTGATTCGCGTGGCGGATGGATTGCTCGCGCGCTACACGCCCGACGCATACACGATCGCTCTCGAGCAGCTCATCCAGAGTGAGAGCCCCACGCAAGTCGTCTTCCCGCATACGTACCAGGTGCGGGATTTCGCCCCGGCGCTGGCCGCGCGCCTCGGCCAGGTGCTGATCAGCGACGTGGTGGCCATCGGCGACGGGCCCGTATTCACGCGCCAGCTCATGCAGGGACGACTGACCGGCAACTACCGCCACCAAGGCAACGGACCGTGCCTCATCTCGGTGCAGGCCGGGGCCTTTCGCGCCGATGCGGTGCAGGCCGGCGCTGCCGAAATCGTCAGCTTTTCGCCGAAGATCGATCCCGGCTCCATCCGCACCAGGCCGGGCGAACCATTCCGCGGCTCTGCACAGACCGTCGATCTCGGTTCGGCGCCGATGATCGTCGCCGTCGGTCGCGGCATCAAGGAGGCCGAGAATCTTTCCCTGGTGCAGGATCTCGCATCCGCGCTGGGAGCCGAACTGGCGGCATCGCGCCCCATTTGCGATAGCGGCTGGCTGCCGATGGAGCGCCAGGTGGGCAGCTCGGGACAGACCGTCGCGCCCAAGGTCTACATCGCCGTGGGCATCTCAGGGGCGATCCAGCACCTGGTCGGCATGAAGGGATCGCAATGCATCGTGGCCATCAACAAGGATCCCGAGGCGCCCATCTTCGAAGTGGCCGACTACGGCATCGTCGGAGATCTCTTCGAAGTGGTGCCGGCCCTCACCGAGGCGCTGAAAGCGGGAAAGTAGAATTCGGGGTTTCCCAGGTCTCCTTATCAAGACCTCGGGCACCGCCTGCCGGAGGTGACGGCAACGGGATCGGCCGGCACCGTGTATCTCTGCCACCCGTTCCTGGTCCACGCCGCGCAGCCGCATCGTGGTGCGGTTCCCAAGTTCATGGCCCAGCCGCCGCTCATCCCGAGGGAACCGTGTGAACTGACCCGGCACGACGGCGACTACTCGCTCGTGGAACGAGCCATCCGGCTGGGGATCGGCGCCAGCGGTCCGTAGTGCCGTGACAGTTTCGTTTCGTGCACTCCCAGGTCCGGAGACGGAGACCTGAGCACCCAGGCAATATGACATGATTCGTCCCGGGGATCGTGTACGATCATCCCCTGGGTGCCCCAGGCATCAATTCTGAGACCTGGGATGGGCGTTCCCGCAGGCGTTGAACGAGCAAAACCTCCATGGACGACAAGCAGAGTTTTCTCATCCGGGCCGGCGCTCTTCTCGATCCGCTCGAGGCGGAACTTCTCGGCCCGCACGACGTCGTGGTCGAAGACGGCCTGATCAGGGAAGTCTCCGATCGTCCGCTCTCCTTTGATCGAGCGCACACCATCGCCGCCCCCGATCTCACGCTGATGCCCGGCCTCATCGACCTGCACGCCCACATCACCGCGACGCAGCTCGATATCTTCGGCCAATTCCGCCTGCCCAACGCGCTGGTGGCGGCGCGCAGCATTCCCATCGTGCGCGGTATGCTGAGCCGCGGCTTCACCACGGTGCGCGACGCGGGCGGCGCCGATATCGGCTGGCGGCAGGCTATCGATGCGGGGCTCATCGCCGGCCCGCGGCTCTTTCTCTCGGGGCACGCGCTCAGCCAGTCCGGCGGCCATGGCGACGGCCGCCCGCTCGCTGACCACGTAACGGCCACCGGCTGCGCGTGCTGCTTCCGCGTCGGGCAGCTCTGCCGGGTGGTCGATGGAGTGGACGCGCTGCGCAAGGCTGTCCGCGAAGAGCTCCTGATGGGCGCCGATCAGATCAAGATTCTTGCATCCGGCGGCGTGGCTTCGCCCACCGATCCCATCGCCGCCACCGGCTACTGCGAAGACGAGATGCGCGCCATCGTCGCAGAAGCCCGCGCGCGCGATACCTACGTGATGGCGCATGCCTATACTGCCCGCGCCATTGCCCGCGCGGTCCGCTGCGGCGTGCGCAGCATCGAACACGGCAACCTCATCGACGCCGAGACGGCCGCGCTGGTGAAAGACTCCGGCGCGTACGTCGTGCCCACGCTGGTCACGTACGAAGCCCTGGCCACCGAAGGAGCGCAACTGGGATTGCCCGCGGCGAGCGTGGCCAAGATCGAAGAGGTGCGCACGGCCGGTCTCCATTCGCTCGAACTGCTCCAGGCCGCCGGCGTACCCATGGGCTTCGGCACCGACCTGCTTGGCGCCTCGCACCGCCTCCAGAGCAACGAGTTCCTCATCCGCCGCCAGGTGCTGGGCGCGCAGCAGGTCATTCAGAGCTCGACCACCACCGCCGCTGAAATCCTGCGCATGGAGGGCCGCCTCGGCCGCATCCAGCCGGGCGCTTTTGCCGACCTGCTCCTGATCCGGGGCAACCCACTCGACAACATCGCATGTCTCGCCGGAAACGGCGAAAACATCCCGCTGGTGATGAAAGCCGGAACCATCTCCTTCAACGAGCTCACGCCCGTATAGACGCCAATGCCCGTTCGTGCTTGATCACTGATCCCTGATCACTGACCACTGATTCTGCGGCAGCCGTGACACAGCCGTGTCTGGCCTGACACGTGTTTCGGTCTTTTGCATCCCGTAAATCCATTGTTTTCAGCGCGCCATCCTTGGCACAGCCCGTGCACTTCTTCGGAGCGCAGGCGGAAAGGCCAAGGGGACGCGATGAAGACGATCAACAGGCTGGCGGTGGTTGCGGTGGTGAAGGCAGTGGGGATGTTTACGACAACGGCGGCGGCACAGCAGGCAGTTGAGCAGCAGGCAAACGCTCCCCAGCGCGAGATCGTCGTCAGCTTCGAGGACCACAAGCTGGCCCTGGTGGAAGACGGCGAGATAAAGAAGGTCTACAGCGTTGCCGTCGGCAAGCCTTCGACGCCCAGCCCGGAAGGAACCTTCACCATCGAGCGGCGGGTCAAGAACCCCACGTACCACCACGATGGAAAGACCGTCCTGCCGGGGCCGGGCAATCCCGTGGGGACCCGCTGGATGGGGCTGAGCAAGCCGGGATACGGAATTCACGGGACCAACGAGCCGAAGTCGATTGGCAAATCCGCTTCCCACGGCTGCATCCGCATGGCCAAGGCTGACCTGGAGGAGTTTTACGAACTGGTTGCGGTGGGCGACACGGTGCGGCTGATCGGGCATCGCGATGAGGAAACCGCGCGCCTGTTCGGGCCGGCCGACACTACCACTCCGGCTGCGCAGCCCATGCAGACCGCCACCACCGACCCGGCTCCTGCTCCTTCTGATCCGGTGCCGGCCGCGCCCGCCGCGCCGGTTGCCACCCTGGGAACGCGGTAAAGGAGAACGCCCATGACTCTGCTGGATGAAGCCGCCAATGGCCTGGGGGCGATTCTCCTGCCCCTGGTCGCAGGATTGCTTTTTGAGGAACTCACGCTAGGAGGACTGGTCCGGCTGCTGATCGCTCCACGGCCGAAAACCAGGCCACAATTTGAGCGCAACCACCTTGCAGAAAGAAACGGAGAACGGAAATGCTCGCACTGAAGCTGCTGCTCACCGTGGCCGGGGCGCTGTTGCTCGCAACCGCACTGGCCATTCCTCTGGTCACTCTCGTCAATCGCATTCTCCGCGCGCGCAAATCCGCCGCGGAAGGAATGCCGGAACCCCGCTTCGAAGCGGGAGAGATTCCCTGGCGCGGCCCGCTGGCCCTGGCGCTCCTCGCCTGCCTCCCGCTGCTGATCGCGTCCAGCATCGTGGTTGTCCCCAGCGGCATGGGAGCGGTCCGCATCAGCCAGGTTAGCGGCACGCTTCCCGGCACGCTCTACCCGGGCATGCACTTCATCACGCCGCTGGTTGAATCGGTGGAGATGTTCGATCTCCGCGACCACCTCTTCACCGCCGGCATCGTGGAAGGCGCAAACAAGGCAGCGCAGAAGAATGGCCTGAACGTGCAATCGCGCGAAGGCCTCAACATCGGCCTCGCAATTACGGTCCGCTACCGCCTCGATCCCAACAAGCTCGCGAGCGTGCAGGCGCACCTGCCGCAGCCCGCGGACAAAGAACTGGTTCCACCGGTGGTGGCCAGCGCGTGGCGCGAACTCGCTCCGCAGTACACGGTGCGGGAAATCTTTTCGAACAAGCGCGAAGAAGTTCGCTCCAAGGCCGCTGGAATCATCGTGAAGAAGCTGTTCGCCGACGGCATCGTGGTGGAGGAAGTGATGCTCGCCGACATCCAATTGCCGGAGGAATACGCCAAGGGACTGGAAGGCCTGCTGCTGAAAGAGCAGGAGGACGACCAGCTCAACGTGCAGACCGACATCCAGCAGAAGCAGGTGAGGATTGCCGAGCTCCAGGCCGAAGCCGAGGCGAAGCAAAAAGTCAAGCAGGCCGAAGGCGACGCACAATCGAAGGTCGTGGAAGCCAAGGGCGAAGCCGACGCCATGCAGTACACGCTGCCGCTCAAACAGAAGCAGATCGAGCAGTCGAAACTCGAGGCCGAAGCCCGCAAGGAAGCCACCATCCAGAACGCGCAGGCCGACGCGGAGGCCAAGGTCATCGACAGCAAGGCCGAAGTGCAGCGCCGCGACTTGCTGGCGCAGTCTGAAGCCAGCCGCATCAAGGTTGTCGCCGCGGCCAATGCCGAGCGCATGACCAGCGAGGCAGAGTTGTTGAACAAATCGCCGCTCTTGATCAACAAGATCATTGCCGAGCGCCTGTCGGACAAGATCCAGATGGTGATGGTGCCGTCCGATGGCAAATTCTTCTTCGCCAACGACGTGTTCAAGGCCGGCCTGACCAATCCCGTGATCAAGCAGGAAATGGATTCGCAGGACGACCCGCCTCCGGCGAAGTCCGGACATTGAACACCAGTGTTCAGTGGTCAGTGGTCAGTGGTCAGTTTTGGTATTCAGCGGGCGCACGGTCCTTCTGATCCCTGATCCCTGATCCCTGATCCCTGTCCTTGTATAATCCGCGCAGAAACACACGACGAAAGCAGTGGGGCTATGAAGCTGTTCCGGCTGGCGACAGGATGGGCAAGTGCGCTATTGATGGCGTCGATGCTGGGTGCCCCAGGTCTCGATTCTGAGACCTGGGTTTGTATGGCGGCTTCCCCTTCCGCGAATTGGCAGCAACCCGCCGGCGCACTCGCCGAACAAATCGCCGCGATCCTCGGTCCCGCACAGGCGACGCTGACCATCCACAACCTTTCCTCCGTCGCCGAATCCGATATCCCAGGCATCCGCGTGCTGCTCGAACAAGACCTGAAAGCACATGGCGTCGCAATCACAAGCGGCGATAGCGCCAACACGATTCGCGTCACCCTCAGCCAGAATGACCAGCAACGGCTATGGGTGGCCGAAATCGTCCAGGGAAATGAGACACGCGCGGTGATGGTTTCGGCGGGCCCGGGCGGCGCGCCAACCAGCGCCGTCGCCGATTACATGACATTGCGCCGGGAGCGGGTCCCAATTCTGAGGTCGGGCCCGCAACCAGATGATCCTGTGCTTGGGGTCCTTGAGAATAAATACTCCTTGCTGATCCTTCGTTCCTACGGTATCGAATTGCTCGCGTTTGGCGACGGAGGATGGCTCCCCCAAAAGACGATCTCTCTCGATGACCGTCGCCAGTCGTCCCGCGACCCGCACGGCATCCTTATCCCCGGCTCCGATCGCGCCAGCTTTACAGCCTTCATTGGCTCATCGGAATGTTCCGGCGTCTATACAGCCAACTCCAACACGGCGAGTCATCCCGCCGACAACTGGAACATCCACTGCCACGCCAGCGACGAGCCCTGGCCCATCCTGCAAAACAACGACTCCACCAATCCGGTCACCATCAAGGTGTTCAACAACGCGGCGCGCAATTACTTCACCGGCGTCATCACACCGAACCTCGGTGTCGATCTTCCTCCGTTTTATTCGGCCGCGTTGCTCTCGCGGCCCAACGGCTCGGCGCTGCTCGTCGGCGGAATCGATGGCAGGGTGCAGGTTGTTGATAATGGCACGCTGAAGCCGGTCAGCGGCACGCGCGACTGGGGCAGCGATTTCGCCGTTCTCAAATCCGGCTGCGGATCGGGCGCGCAGGTCATCGCCTCGGGCTCGGGAGAGGCTTCCAGCGACAGCCTGCGCGCCTACGAACTGCCCGCGCAGGAAGCCGTGCCCGCCAGCGCGCCCCTGGCCATGAATGGAACCGTCACGGCGCTGTGGCCCGCGCTCGACGGCAAAAGCCTGCTGGCCGCAGTCCGGCAACCTTCAGGCGACTACGAGGTGGACCGTGTTACGGCGTTCTGCGATTAGCTTTTTGCTCGCCCTCCTCGTAATTTCGGCGCACGCTCGCACGCGCCCTCGCTACGGCGGCACGCTGCGCGTCGAGATCGAAGGCGACCCATGGCAGCAGCCCAACGGCATCGCCCGCCGCCTCGTTTACGACGGGCTCGCGCGCATGGATCCCCGTGGCTTCGTCGCGCCCGCGCTGGCGGCGGATTGGAAAGCGGACGACAACCATCATCGCTGGCAATTTCGCCTGCGTGCCGGCGCCCGTTTCAGCGACGGCACTCCGCTCACATCAGTCAACGTGGTCAGTTCGCTGAATGCTTCGTGCCCCAGCAACTGCCCCTGGGGAGCGGTACGCGCGGTGGGCGGTGCAGTGGTATTCACCAGCGACTCGCCCATGCCCGTGCTGCCCGCCGTGCTCGCCGGTGACGCCTATCTCATCGCACTTCCCAATCCCAACGCGGGCAGCGATGACCGTCTTCTCGGCACCGGCCCCTTTCAAACCGCCGGCTTTGCCAACAACATCCTCAAACTCACGGCCAATGAAAACTGCTGGCAGGGTCGCCCCTTCGCCGATGCGGTCGAAATCCACGTTCATCGCGCGATCCGCGATCAATGGCTCGACCTGGCCGTGGCCCGCGCCGACCTCGCGGAGGTACCCCCGGAGCAGCTCCGCCAGGCCCAGCAGAATCATCTTCGCCTGCTCACGTCTCCTCCGGTCACGCTGCTGGCCCTCCAGGTCGGCGACACGGGAGCGCTTGCCAACCCGATGTTGCGCGCGGCCATCTCCCTGGCCATCGATCGCGGCGCCCTCTCCAATGTGATCTACCAGAAGCAGGGCGAGGTCACGGCCGGCATCCTCCCCGCCAACCTCACCGGCTACTCGTTCCTATTTCCCACCGGCCGCGACCTGAACAAGGCGCAAGAACTGCGTGGAGGTCTCGCGCCGCCGCTCCTCACGCTCTCCTACCCCGGCGGCCCGACGTTGCAGCTTGCCGCGCAGCGCATCGCGCTCAACCTGCACGAAGCCGGTTTCAACGTGCAGATGGCGACAGGCACCCAGCACGCCGACCTCACCCTGCGCACATTCGCGCTCGCGGGCCGCGAACCGCAAGCCGCGCTGGAGTCGCTGCTCCGCGACGCGGGCCAGCCCATTCCCGTCGAGGATGCGGCTCCCGCCGCTCTCTACAAGCTCGAACGCGAGTTCCTCGATCGCAAGACGCTGATTCCGCTTCTGCATCTGCCGCGCGCCTGGGCCGCTTCCGGGCGCGTACGCGACCTGCATCTGGACGCGGCCGGCATGCCCGACCTGGCCGACGCCTCGCTGGAGGATGCGCCGTGAGCCTGCGCCAGAAGCTTCTTTTGCTGGTCTCGATCACCGTGGCCGCGGCGGTGGTGGCAGTGGCATGGACCGTGCTGGTGCGCATCAAGAGCATCTTCAATCAGCGTGACCAGCAGGACACGGCGCTCGTGACCAACCAGTTCCAGCGCGAGTTCCAGCACCGGTCCACTGAGGTGGCCGGCGCCATCGACCGCCTGGCCGCGAGCGAGCACGTACGCGCCATGGCGTTTGAGATCGTGCAGTCGGGCGACAGCGCGCCTTATCTCACTGAGGCGCAAACCCTGGCCGGGCAGGCACAGCTCGATTTTCTCGAGATCATCGGCCCCGACGGCAATGTCATCAGCTCCGCGCAATGGCCGGCGCGATTCGGCTACCCCGAGCCGGCCGCGGCCCAATCCGGGCAAGCCGCCTTCCTCAAGCGCGAAGATCTCCCCGACAACAACACGGCGCTGGGACTGTTTGCGGTGCGCGCGGTGCGCGGCTCCGAGCCTGCGGTGCGTCTGGTGGGCGGACGGCGACTGGACCAGAATTTCCTCGCCGATCTGCCCGTGGCGCCGGGCATGCAGGTGTTTCTTTATAGCGATCCGGGTAGGGCGCCGGCCGCAGCGCCCGCTTCGGCAAATTCCAGCGCAGGGGCTGCGTTCGATCCCAGGCACTTCGCCGGCCCCGGTGGAGATGTACCCGCCGCGGCGAAGTACCAGGGACTGATCACTTCGGCGCTCAACACCGGCCAGCAGACCAGCGCGATCCTCTACTTGTCCAGCCGGCGCGAAGACACCGTCAATGCCACCGCGATTCCGCTGAAGAATGACACCGGCAACGTGCTCGCCGTGCTCACAGTGTCGCTTTCCCGCGCCGAAATGGCAGCCGCGCAGCAGCACATTCGTTCCATCGCCTACGGAGTGGCGGCCGTGGGAATCCTGCTTTCCATCGTGATGAGCCTGTGGATCGCGGCGCGCGTCTCGCGGCCCATCGAGCAACTGGCGCGCGCGGCCGGAGAGGTCGCCGGAGGAAATTGGGAAACGCAGGTTCCGGAGCATGGACGCGATGAGCTGAGCGTTCTGGCGCGCAGCTTCAACCACATGACCAGCGAACTGGCCAGCCAGCGCGACCGTCTGGTGCAAACCGAACGCGTGGCTGCATGGAGAGAGCTGGCTCGGCGCCTGGCGCATGAGCTCAAGAATCCGCTGTTCCCGCTGCAACTCACGGTCGAAAACCTGGTGCGCGCGCGCCAGCTCCCCGCCGAAGAATTCGAAGAAGTGTTCCGCGAAAGCACGCAGACGCTGGGCATGGAGATCGCCAACCTGAAGGCGATCATTGGCCGCTTCAGCGACTTCAGCAAAATGCCCAAACCCGAACTGGAGCGGATGGACGCCGGAGATTTGATCGAACGAGTGCGGGCGCTCTACGCCGCGGGCACTCCGAACGGGATCCATTTCCAGGTGCGCGCCGCCAACGAACCGATGCCGCTCGATGCCGACCCCGAACTTCTGCACCGCGCGCTCTCGAACCTGGTGCTGAACGCTCGCGACGCCATGCCCGATGGCGGCACCATTACGCTGTCGGCGCAACCGCTCGGCGACCAGGTGGAGATTCGCGTCGCCGACACCGGCCAGGGTCTCACGCCCGAAGAGTGCGAGCGGCTGTTCACGCCCTACTACACCACCAAGCAGCACGGCACCGGCCTCGGGCTGGCCATTGTGCAATCGGTCATCACCGACCACCACGGTAAGATTGCGGTGGAGAGCCGCGCGGGCGAGGGCGCCACCTTCATCATCACGCTCCCCAAAGCGGCGGAATCATGACGGCCAAAGCCAAGATCCTGATTGTCGACGACGAAGCCAACACGCTGGCCTCGCTCGCGCGCGCCTTTCGCCTCGCAGGCCACGAGGCGGTCGTGTGCGACAACGCGGCCCGCGCACTCGAAGTCGCCCAGGGCCAGCCCTTCGACCTGATCCTAAGCGACGTTGTGATGCCGCGCCGCGACGGGCTCACCCTGCTCGAAGACCTGAAGTCCGCCGGGGTGACCGCGCCCGTTGTCATGATGAGCGGCCAGGCGCATATCGAGATGGCGGTGCGCGCCACCCGCCTGGGCGCGCTCGATTTTCTCGAAAAGCCGCTCTCCACCGAGAAACTCCTGGTCACGCTCGAAAACGCGCTCAAGCTCGCGCGCCTGGAAGCCGAAAATCGCGATCTGCGTACCCGGGTGGGCAAGCACGCGCTGGTGTGGACGGGCGAAACCATGCGCCGCGTGATGGCGCAGATCGAGCGCGTGGCGGCCAGCGAGTCGCGCGTCTGCATCTACGGCGAGACCGGCACCGGCAAAGAGCTCGTTGCCCGCACGCTGCATGAGAAAAGCCATCGCGCCGGAGGACCCTTCGTTACGCTGAACTGCGCCGCCGTGCCCGCCGAGCTGATCGAGAGCGAGCTGTTCGGACACGAGAAGGGGTCCTTCACCGGCGCGGCCCAGCGCCACATCGGCAAATTCGAGCAGGCGCACCGCGGCACGTTATTCCTGGATGAAATTGGCGACATGCCCACCGCCATGCAAGCCAAGCTGCTGCGCGTGCTCGAAGAGGGCGAGGTGGAGCGCATCGGCGCCGACAAGCCCACCACCGTGGACGTGCGCGTCGTCGTCGCAACCCACCGCAATCTCGAACAGCTCGTCGAATCGGGCACATTCCGCCGGGACCTGTATCACCGCGTGGTCGTCTTTCCTGTCGAGCTGCCGCCCCTCAGAAAACGCTCCGAGGATCTGCCCGCGCTGGTGGATCACTTCGCCGGCCAGGTGAGCGCCCAGAACGGCTGGAAGCCCGTTCCCTTCGTTCCTCCGGCCATTGAAGCTCTGAAGAACTATCCGTGGCCGGGCAACATCCGTGAACTGCGCAACGTCGTTGAGCGCCTGCTGCTCCTCGCTGACGACGAGATCACCGCCGACGCCGTCGAACGCGCGCTGCCCGGCTTGCGCGGTTCTGCGGCCGGCGCCGAACCTTCCGCCCACGCCTCGAGCGGCCCGCTTGCCCAGCGCGTGCAGGAATTCGAACGCGCCACCGTACTGGCGGAAGTCGAACGCAATCATCACAACGTGAGCCAGGCCGCCCGTGCCCTCGGCCTGGAACGCAGCCATCTCTACAAGAAGTGCCAACAACTCGGCATCGATCTGCAGGCGAATCGCGAGTAGGAACGCCGCCCATTCGTTCCCTGGAAGGACAAAGACGCGCCGACCCCGGGGTACCTCGTATGATGGTCTGGATCAAACGATCGGGAGACCGCAACCCAACATGCGCCGCGTCCTCTGTGCCGCCGTCGTTGTCGCCGCATTCGCACTCATCTGCCGTGCGCAGGACACGGTGTATGGCCCGCGCGAGCAGCAGATCCCGCCGCCTCCATGCATGAATCTCCAGTTCGCGTGGCAGGGCCCGATGTTGAGTTGCCCTCCTGACATTCACGAACGCTGGCTGCGCGATATTTCCCACTGGCGCGACGAACGCAAGATCCGCATTGCCTATGATTCATCGCGCTACGACATGCCGGAGCTGCGCTGGACGCAATCGAGTTTCGTCCAGCCGCAGATGATGGTCCATGACCGCTATTTTTACGATCCGGTCGCGGGCCGCTACACCGTGGACCGCTACGTCGACGATCTCGAGAAGCGCTACGGCGGCATCGACGCGGTGCTGATCTGGGCGACTTATCCGAACATGGGAATCGACGACCGCAACCAGTTGGAAATGGTGCAATCGATGCCCGGCGGGGTCGAAGGCCTGAAGCAGATGGTAGCCGACTTCCATCGCCGCGGCGTGCGTGTGCTCTTTCCCATGATGATGTGGGACCAGGGCACGCGTCAGCCGCAGCAGCCGTGGCCCGATGCGATTGCCGCGCTGATGAAGGAGATCGGCGCCGACGGCATCAACGGCGACACCCAGGACGGAGTACCGCTCGGCTTCTCGACGGCCGCGGAAAAGGCCGGGCACCCGCTGGCGTTCGAACCCGAAGGCAGCCCCAGCGATGAAGCGCTCGCCTGGAACGTGATGAACTGGGGCCAGTACAGCTTCCCCTTCATCCCCATGGTCGATCGCTACAAGTGGATCGAGACGCGCCACATGGTGAACATCAGCGACCGCTGGAACCAGGACAAGACCGCCGACCTGCAATTCGCCTTCTTCAACGGCGTGGGCTGGGAGAGCTGGGAAAACATCTGGGGCATCTGGAACGGAATCACCCCGCGCGATGCCGAAGCTACGCGGCGGATGGCGGCCATCGAGCACGCGGTGGCGCCGTTTCTAGTCAGCCCGCAATGGGAGCCGCTCGCTCCCATGTACAACTTCGGCGTGTACGCCAGCAGATGGCCGTTGGGCAGCGAGACAGTATGGACCATCGTCAATCGCAACCCGTACAACATCGGCGGCCCGCAGATGGACGCGCCGGCCTCGCCGGGCGCGCGATACTTCGACCTGTACCACGGCATCGAACTGAAGCCGAAGTCCGAAGGCTCGCGGACCATTTTGAGCTTCGAAGTCGAAGCGCTGGGGTATGGCGCGATTCTCGCCACGCCAGCCGAGCCGAACGACAAGATCAAAGCGCTGCTGCCCCGCATGGCGGAGATGACCCGGAAGCCGCTGGCGGATTTCTCCCACGAATGGAAAGTGCTTCCGCAGCAGATGGTGGAAATCCCCGCAACCACGCCTGCGAAAGAAGCGCCCGAAGGCATGGTGCGCATTGCCGGCGGTGCGTTCGTGTTTCGCGTGCACGGCACGGAGATCGAAGGCGACGCCGACAATGGCGTCGACGTGCAGTACCCATGGGAGGATTCGCCGCGGCGTTTCCACGAGCATCCGATGGAGATCAAAGCGTTCTTCATCGACAAGTTCCCCGTGACCAACGCGCAGTTCAAGGCGTTCCTCGACGCCACGCACTACGCTCCCCGCGACATGATCAACTTCCTGCGCGACTGGAAGAATGGCACGTTTCCCCTGGGTTGGGATAAGCGGCCGGTGACTTGGGTTTCGATGGAGGATGCGCGGGCCTATGCGAAGTGGGCGGGCAAGCGCCTGCCGCGTGAGTGGGAGTGGCAGTTCGCAGCACAGGGCACGGATGGGCGCGCGTATCCGTGGGGCAATACGCCGCCGGGGCTGAATCTCCAGATGCCCGCGCCCGACCAGGGCCGCACCATGCGCGGACCCGACGACGTGGATGCACATCCATTGGGTTCCGGCCCCTCCGGCGTGATGGATATGGTGGGTAACGTATGGCAATGGACCGATGAGTTTATCGACGAGCACACGCGCGCCGGAATCGTGCGCGGCAGCAGCTATTACCACCCTCAGGGATCCATCTGGTATTTCCCCCAGGCTCCTCGCAACGATGAGCACAGCAAGGTGCTGCTGATGGCGCCGGGATACGACCGGTCGGGCGGGGTAGGCTTCCGCTGCGTCAAGGATGCGGAGTAAGGAACAGGGGTCAGGGATCAGGGGTCAGGGATCAGGATTAGGCGTTAGGGATCAGGTCCGCAAACAATGATGGGTCATCCTGAGCGCAGCGAAGGACCTGTTTTCTAATCCCTGTTCCCTGATCCCTGATCCCTGTCTTTACCCCACTTCGTTCTCCAGCGTCCCGATCGGATCAATCGTAATCCGCACCTTGTCCCCCCTTGCCAGCGTGAACGAACTCGGCGGCACAATCCCGGTACCGGTCATCAGAAAACATCCGTTCGGAAATGAATTATCGCGGAACAGGTATTCCACCAGCGTCTTCGGATCGCGTTTCAGCTCCGACAAATCCACCGACCCTTCGAACTCGATCCTTTCGTGGCGCACAATTTCGAGCACGATCTGGGTCGAGTGCGCCAGCGGGCTCGACGTAACCAGGATGCCCGGCCCCAGCGCGCAACTGCCGTCGTACACCTTGGCCTGGGGCAGGTAGAGCGGATTCTCGCCTTCGATATCGCGCGCGCTCATATCGTTGCCGATGGTGTAGCCGATGATCTGGCCACGCGGATTCACCACCAGCGTCAACTCCGGCTCCGGCACCGACCAGTGCGCATCCTTGCGAATCCGCACCTGGCCGCAGTGGCCCACCGTGCGGCTGGCCGTGGACTTGAAGAACAGTTCGGGACGCTCGGCACTATAGACGCGGTCGTAAAAGCTGCCTCCGCCCGCGTCCTGGGCCTCTTCCATGCGCGCGCCGCGGCTGCGGTAGTAGGTCACGCCCGCAGCCCACACTTCCTGCCCGTCGATCGGCGGCAGCAGCGGCGCGCTGTGAAGTTCGTGCGTAGGCGCCTCGCTTTCCACAATCGCCTCGAGGCAGGCTTCCAGGTTGTCGTGGGTGATCAATTCGTCCCAGGTCAACGATCCGATGCGGTATTGATGGCCGTCGTCTTCGATGAACCGGCCTGTGGCTGTTCGAAAGAGCTTCACTTGCCGTTACGCCTCCGCACTTGTCCCCATGGTAAATGCCGGAGCCCTTGGATCTGGTGCATCCTGGCTCCGCTAACGGCGGGCAATCGGGAGACCGCATCAATTCGAGTTCAACCAGCCATTGAATGCGCCCGCTCTTACCGCCGCCGCCAGCGCATCGATGTCCTTCGCCAGCACGCGGTCCTGTTCCAGGCGCGGCACCACGGCGCGCACCGCATTATGCACGCGTTCCAGCCGCTGACTTGACTTCAGCGGCCGCCGGAACTCGATCGCCTGCGCCGCGCACATCAGCTCGATGGCCACGATGCGCTCCAGATTCTCGACTATCCCACGCAGCTTCAGCGCGCCCGTCATACCCATCGATACGTGGTCCTCCTTGCCGCCGTCGGTGGGAATGCTTCCCGTCGACGATGGACCGGCGAGCACCTGGCACTCGTTGATCAGCGCGGCGGCCACGATCTGCGCAATCATGAATCCCGACGACAAGCCCGGATCGGGGGACAGGAATGCCGGCAGGCCTTCGTTGATGTCGGGATTCAGCAGGCGGTCGATGCGGCGCTCGGTGATGCCGGCCAGATCGGTAAGCGCAATCGCCGCATAGTCAAACGCGTAGGCCAGCGGCGCGCCGTGGAAATTCCCCCCCGACACCACGTGCGCGGAATGTTCGTCCTCCGGCGACAAAGGCGGAAAGACGAGGGGGTTGTCCGTCGCCGATCCGGCCTCCGTTTCGAGCACGCCGGCAATGTGCTCCAGCACATCGCGAACCGCGCCGTGCACCTGCGGCATGCATCGCAGGCAATAGGCGTCCTGCACGCGCGAGCAATGCTCACGATGCGACTCGCGAATCTCCGAGCCTTCCATCAGGCGGATCAGGTGCGCCGCCGCCGCGACCTGGCCCGCGTGGGGCCGCGCCTCGTGTATGCGCCGATCGAACGCCGCCGGCGTGCCCTTCAGCGCATCCAGCGACATGGCCCCCGCCACGTCGGCAAGCTGTGCCAGTCGCCGCGCGCGCGCCACCGCCAATCCACCGACTGCGGTCATGGCCTGGGTACCGTTCAGCAGGGCCAGGCCTTCTTTCGCAGCCAATTTGAGCGGTGCCAGCCCGGCGCGCTTCATGGCCTCGGCACCGGGCAGCCGCCCGCCGCGATAGAACGCCTCGCCTTCGCCGATGACCACCAGCGCCAGGTGGGCCAAGGGAGCCAGGTCGCCGCTGGCGCCCACCGATCCTTTTTCAGGAATGACCGGATGCACGCCGGCGTTGAGCATCGCCACCAGCAGATCGACCAACTCGGGACGATTGCCGCTGAACCCCTTGGCCAGCACGTTGGCGCGCAACAGAAGCATGGCGCGCGCTTCGGGTTCCGACAGCGGATTCCCCACTCCGGCCGAATGGCTGCGCACAAGGTTGGTCTGCAACTGCGCCAGGCTCTCGTGCGGGATGCGTACGTCGGAGAGCTTGCCAAAGCCGGTGTTCACACCGTAGACCGTTTGTCCCGCCGCGAGGATCTGCTCGATGGTCGCCCGGCTCGCGGCCATGCGAGCGCGGGCTTCGGGCGCGATTTCCACGCGGGCATTGGCGATCGACACCGCTTCGATTTCGCCAAGCGAAAGAGGCTGCCCGTCAAGGATCAGAGGGTCCATACCATGATGCTAGGCCGCGGTGCGTGCCTCATACAGGCATATCCCGCGCCCGATCGTGCACAGTGGTATGCGGATCGACTATGCTATCGATCTATGGCAATGGATTCCACGGCTTTGCTCGATATCTACGGCCGAAAGCTGCTCGCCGAGCTGCAAGCCAACGCCCGCCTGAGCGTGGCGGAGCTGGGCCGGCGCATTGGCCTCTCGCCTACCGCGACTGCCGAGCGACTGAAACAGATGGAGGAGATAGGGATCCTGCACGGCTACACGGTGGAGATCGATCGCGAGGCGCTGGGCCTGGACGTGATGGCCTACATCCGCATGAGCTGCCCGGGACAGAACTACCACCGCTTCACCGACTATGTGCAGACGCTCGAAGAGGTCCGCGAGTGCCATCACCTTACCGGCGGCGACGACTTTCTGCTGAAGGTGACGACCACCAACCTCACTGATTTGGAAGCTCTGATCGAAGCGCTTCTGCCTTACGGCAACCCGGTCACCAGCCTGGTGCTGTCGTCGCCGATCGAGCGGCGCAAATATGCCGTAACCGGAAAGCTGATCACTGTGACCAGGCGGCCGCCTTCGCGAAGGCGCTGAACGCGGAAGGGCCGCGGCTCGCCATGTCGCGAAGCGAACTCGCCAGGAAATCCAAAACAAATTGGGTGCCGCGGCCTGGGCGGGGTGCGGGTCTTACGCAAGCCCCAGAATCCGCCGGTTACGCGCCTTGTCCGTACTCGCTCCGGCGAAATCGTCGAATGCCCTCTCCGTCACGCGAATGATGTGCTCGCGGATAAACGGCGCGCCTTCCGCCGCGCCCTGCTCGGGATGCTTGAGGCAGCACTCCCACTCCAGCACCGCCCAGCCGGGGTAGTCGTACTGCGCCATCTTGCTGAAGATGGAACGGAAGTCCACCTGGCCATCGCCCAGCGAACGGAAACGCCCGGGACGATCGACCCAGCCCTGGTAGCCGCCGTAGACGCCCCCTCGCCCCGTCGGCCGGAACTCCGCATCCTTCACGTGAAATGCGCGCACGCGCTCGTGGTACAGGTCGAGGAACTCGAGGTAATCGAGCTGCTGCAGGACCATGTGGCTGGGATCGTAGAGAATGTTCGCGCGCGGATGGTTGTTCACCGCCGCGAGGAAGCGCTCGAAGGTCGCGCCGTCGTGCAAGTCTTCGCCGGGATGGAGCTCAAAGCACGCATCCACGCCGGCTTCATCAAACGCATTGAGAATCGGCAGCCAGCGGCGCCCCAGCTCCGCGAAGGCTTCGTCAATCAACCCGGCGGGGCGCTGCGGCCAGGGATAAAAATAGGGCCAGGCGAGCGCGCCCGAAAACGTCGCGTGCGCCGTAAGCCCAAGCTTTTGGCTGGCCATGGCGCCCCACTTCACCTGCTGAACCGCCCACTCCTGGCGAGCTTTCACATCGAGCCCGGCCGGCGCGAAATCCGCGAACATCGTATCGTAAGCCGGGTGCGTGGCCACCAGCTGACCCTGCAAATGGGTCGACAGCTCCGTCACCTTCAGGCCGGCGGCGCTCACCGTTCCAAGAATGTCGTCGCAGTAGGCCTGGCTCTCGGCCGCCTGCTTCAGATCGAACAGGCGCGCGTCCCAGGTGGGAATCTGCACGCCGGCGAAGCCCAGCCCGGCGGCCCAGCCCGCCATGTTCTCCAGCGTGTTGAACGGCGCCGCATCCCCCGCGAACTGCGCCAGAAAAATTCCCGGTCCTTTGATCGTTTTCATTTTTCCCTCACACCAAAAAATTTTCATCCTCAGCGGAGTTTGGCGCGTTTAGCGGCTAAACGCAGTCGAAGGATCTTGCATCTCGGATGCCTTGAATCCGTCAAGGAACTCCGGCTCTGCACCGGTGGCTGCTTCTTTCAGAACTCCACCCATTTTCCCGCCTTGTTGCTCTCGATGGTGCGTTCGATGAACCGCATCCCGCGTACGCCTGCCACAATGCCCGGCAGAGTCGGCGGCAGCGGATTCTTGTTGCCCGCCGCCCACGCCTCGTACGCATCCGCAAATTCCCGATAGAGCACGGCAAACGCCTCCAGGTATCCCTCCGGATGGCCTCCGGGAAAGCGCGTCACGGCGCGCGCATCCGCACTCAGGTATGGGCCGCCCGCATGACGAATCTCTTCGCGGCCATCGGGCTGACGCACGTGCAGGTAATTGGGATCCTCCTGCGCCCAGGAAAGCGATGCCCGGGTGCCGTACACGCGAATCCGCACCGAATTGCGCTCCCCGGTGGCGATTTGCGAACACAGCAGCGTCGCGTAGGCGCCGTTGTTCAGCTTCAGCAGCGCGGTGCAGTCGTCGTCCACGCGCCGGCCCTCTACCACCGAGCGCAGCGTGCCGTAAATCGCGGTCGTCTGCAGGCCGGTTACGTACTCGATCAGGTGAAAGCCGTGCGTGCCGATGTCGCCGATGCATCCGCCCGGGCCGCTCAACGCCGGATCGACGCGCCAGCCCGCCTGTTTCTGCCCTTCTTTTTCGATGGGCTGGCTGAGCCACCCCTGGAAGTACTCGACGGCCACCTTGCGGATCTCGCCCAGTTCTCCGCTTGCGCATAGGGCGCGCGCATCCCGCACCAGCGCATAGCCGGCGTAAGTGTGCGTCAGCGCATATGGGATTCCGGCTTTGGCGACGGCCTTTTCCAACTCCAAAACTTCGGGGTACGTCGCGGTGGCCGGCTTGTCGCTCACCACGGGAATACCGGCTTCGAGCGCCGCCGTGGCCATGGGCAGATGCAGGTTGTTGGGGGTGGCGATGCACACAAAGTCGATGCCGTCCGGGCGCTGCTTTTCGACGTCGAGCATCTCGTCGTAGCTCGCGTAGGCCCGCGCCGGGTCGATGCGATACCCCTCGCCCGCCGCTCGCGACTTCTC
>CAVPNO010000128.1:0-3058 GCA_963706455.1 uncultured Acidobacteriota bacterium
GAGCACCTTCCAGTTTCCTGACCGATCCGCGGCAATTTCGAGGAGCCATTGTTGCGCATCTCGAAATTGCCGCGGATCGGTCAGGAAACGGAAGGTGCGCGGGTTCCAGCCGATGGCATCCTGGGCACGAAGGCCGAAAGTGGTCCCGATTTCCCGTTCATTGATGGAGTCGTAGGGAAGCGTGGCGAGCAACAGGGCGTCCGGATATCCAGCCGGCGGTTCGCGATCCACCACCAGGTCCCATCCGGTATAGCCGGAAGGCGATGCCGGGATAGGCTGGACGCGAAAGACCCAACCCTGGCCGATCGCGCTGCGCCACTCCTGCCCTGTGCTCACCTGGCCCTCGAGAATTAGCCGCTGACAGGATGGCGCGGGCGCCGCACCCGCCTGAGACACCGCAACCGCGGACATCGCGAAGAACACGCAGCCCGATCGCCACGCTCGAACCGGGCCGTCTTTTATCCTCGCGCGCATCTGCCCTCCGGCGCCATTCTTACACTCCGCCGCGGGACATCATGAACCGCAACGAGGCATAGTTCCGCTCGGCAGAACGCATCGCGGCCCGGGAGACCTTTATGCTTTCTTTCGGCATCGTGGATTTATGATGATCGAAGAGTTCACCAGAACATTCATTCACTGCATGCAGAGTCCACGTGCAAACTTCTGAGAACTACGTCCTTATTCGTCATGAAACTACGTCTGGGCTCGGGTGTGAGTCTCAATCGAACCGTATTCTCGGGCCGTCCCATTGACAGCCTGAGAATGTCCTTTTCCCTTGGAGCAGACCGGAATGTATTGGAAGAGAATGCTGTTGCTTTTGCCGCTCCTGCTAAGTGTCTCCGCCTTTGCTATCGACCAGTCAACGCCTTCCGCAACCGGCTCGCAACCGGCCACCCAGGCGCAGATAGCCGCGCTCCAGCAAGCGGTGCAGAATGCCCAGACCTCAGGGGACAATGCATGGATGCTGACCTCGGCGGCACTGGTTCTGTTGATGACCGGCCCCGGGCTGGCGCTTTTCTACGGCGGCCTGGTGCGACGCAAGAACATCCTGGGCACCATGATGCAGAGCTTCGCCATGATGTGCATGGTGACGATACTGTGGGCCATCTGCGGGTACTCGCTGGCCTTCGGACACGGCAACGCGTTCATCGGCGGGCTGGAGCATCTGTTCCTGAAAAATGTTCCCATCGCGGTCGATGCGCAGAACTTCTATGTCCAGACCATTCCCGAGCAGACCTACATGGTCTATCAACTCATGTTTGCCATCATCACGCCCGCTCTGATCACCGGCGCCTTCGCCGAGCGCATGAAGTTCAGCGCCATGGCGCTGTTTCTTTCCCTGTGGTCGCTTTTGATTTACTGCCCCATGGCGCACATGGTGTGGGGCGTGGGCGGGCTGCTCAACTCGAATGGCGGCCGGATTCCGAGTCTCGACTTCGCCGGCGGCACTGTGGTTCACATCACATCGGGTGTCTCCGCCCTGGTCACCGCGTTGTACCTTGGGAAGCGAGTCGGCTATCCCACCACCAAAATGGCGCCGCATTCGCTGGTGCTCAGCTTTATCGGAGCGTGCCTGTTATGGGTGGGCTGGTTCGGATTCAACGCGGGCAGCGCCCTGTCGTCGGGCACACTGGCTACCAGCGCGTTCATCAACACGCATTTCGCCACGGCCACGGCGGCGCTCGGGTGGACCATCTTCGAGTGGATCCATAACGGAAAACCGACCGCTCTCGGGGCCATCTCGGGCGCGGTGGCCGGACTGGTGGCCATTACCCCCGCGTCGGGATTTGTGCAGCCCTTTTCGGCGCTTCTGATCGGACTTGCGGCAGGGTTTTTCTGCTCGTTTATGGTCTTCAAGGTGAAGGCCATGTTCGGCTACGACGACTCGCTGGACGCATTCGGCGTGCACGGCGCGGGCGGGACGCTGGGCGCGTTGCTGACCGGCCTGCTTGCGGCCAGCGTCATCAACCCGGCGTTCGGCAAGGGAGTGCCGACGGGAGCAATCGACGGCCACTGGAGCCAGGTGCTGAATCAGGCCGCGGGCGTGGCCATCGCCTGGGGCATGTCCCTGGCCGGGACGCTCATTTTGCTGTTCATCGTGGACAAGGTCATCGGACTGCGCCTCTCGCCGGAACACGAGCAGGCCGGCCTCGATCTGTCGCAGCACGGCGAAGAGGGTTACGATTTCAATACCTGAGACATCGGACAGCGAGCAACCTCCCCGTGGGGCATGCAGTTCGAGCTGGTGAGCTATCCCGGCGGCAAGGCGTACGAGCGGGACGCGGCCGTGAAGCTCTGGCATCCCGGGCATCCCGCGGACTGACGACGATGGTCGTCGCCCACACGGGCTACCGCGATAACGTCGCCAGCCACCGGATCGCCGAGAGCCTTCGCACCGCGATCCTGGACGGCAGCTACCGGCCAGGGGAGCGGATCAGGCAGGAGGACGTCGCGGCGCGCTCGGGCGCGAGCCGGATCCCGGTCCGCGAGGCGCTGCGGATGCTCGCCGCCGAAGGGCTCGTGACCCTCGTCGCGAACTCCGGCGCCTGGGTCACCAGGCTGACCATGGCCGAGTGCGCCGAGCTGTACCTGATCAGGGAACGGCTCGAGCCGCTGCTGCTGCGCAGCAGCATGCCGCGGCTGGGGGAGGCGGAGATCGGCAGGCTGGCCGAGCTGACGGAGGCGATGGAGGCCGCGGGCACCGACGTGGACGCGTTCCTGCGCGCCGACCGCGAGTTCCACCTGTCCAGCTACGCGGGGGCGGCACCGGGCGAGACGTGGCAGATCATTCACCGGATGTGGAATGCGACACAGCACTACCGGCGCGAGTTCACGCAGCGGGCCGCGCGCGCCGGTGCCGGGGGCGGCGTCAGCGGAGGGGCGGGCGCCGGCGGCGGGCTCGGCGTCACGCACCTGGAACACCGGCTGCTCCTCGATTGCGTGCGCCTGCAGGACGCGGACGACGCCGAGCGGGTGCTCGTCACGCACATCCGCCGCACCCGGCTCGAGCTGGAAGAGTATCTCCGGAGATCTTCGCGCCCTGATCTCACCGTGACTT
>CAVPNO010000129.1:0-91244 GCA_963706455.1 uncultured Acidobacteriota bacterium
TGCGGATACTTCAACGACAAGTCGTCGCGGATGCGTGTGCACCCCGCCGATGATCGGTTGTGTCGGCAAGATCTTCGGACCGGCTGGACCGCATCGACATCCACATTGAAGTGCCGGCGGTGCAATACAAGGAGCTCCGCGGCGGCGCCGCGGCCGAGGGCTCGGCCGAGATTCGCGCCCGCGTGATGGCGGCCCGCGCGCGTCAACGCGAGCGCTTCACCAAGGCGAAAGAAAAAATCTATTCCAACGCGCAGATGACCACTCGCCAGATTCGCGCCTACTGCGAACTGGGGCCGGATGCGGAACGACTGCTTGAGCGCGCCATGCAGCAGCAGGGACTGACCGCGCGCGCCCACGATCATTTGAAAGTGGCGCGCACCATCGCCGACCTCGAGGGCGCCGAAAACCTCACCGTGGCCCATCTGGCCGAAGCGATCCAGTACCGCACGCTGGATCGCAGTTACTGGGCCTGACTCTTTTCCGGGGCTTGATTCTGCATGACTGGGTGATCCTTTGACGAAAACATTTCTGTTACCTTCGTCCCGCCGGCTTGTCCTTTTTTGTGGCACACTGGCTCTCGGAGATCCACGAAGTGCGATGGACAGCCATGCATCCAAGGCCGGTTCGGGATGTGGTCCTCTTCGGGATTCCCTTCATCGCTTTCCTGATCTTCGGATTCTTCCGCCTCGACGAAGTGTTTACCTCGCGCAAACATGGGAATGCTTCCTCGCAATCCCCGGGTCCGCCCAACGAAGGGAACCGAAAATCGATGCGCAGCGATCCCGATGGCCATCCCTGGGACGATCGCTAGGCCGCACTCACTGGTTTCTTTCCCCATCGCCTGCGGGAGAGGATCACGTACTCCAAGAACGGTTACTTTCGCCTTCTAAGGGAATTCCAATCTGCGCCGATGAGCGGATCGAGCGGCATGAGAAAACGCTCATGCTCCGGATTCGCGCAAACGGGAGGCGCAAAATGGGTGGGGTTCTTTTACCGTCGCTGGATCTACTGGTGCTGATGATTCCGGTCCTGGCGATCTTCGCCTTGGCGATGTTCGGGCTCGACGAACGGTTCGTGAATTCCAAACGTCTGTCGGGCCCGCACCGTTCTTTTTGTGGCATCGACGGCGCCGGAAACCCGATTCTCTCCGATCCAGACGGAAGACCCTGGCGGAAGCGGCCTCATGGGCGGATTTGACGGCGAATTATACACAGTCCAGCCTTCCTCCGGATGGAATCGTTGCCTGGAAAGGTTCCCGGTCAAGCCCCGGAATGCCGCGAATTGATTCGTCTAAGGCATTGATAATGAATTGTTTATTGGATGGAACCCGGAGGGCAGGAGCGGGGTCCGCCGAGCGGTGAAAAAACCGGGAAAAAATTGTTGACCCACGGCACCAGACCCGGTATACATTCAGGAGTGCCATCCTAAGGATAGATTGCACAGCGCGATCGGTTCGCGCCCCTCTGTCATTCCCCGCATCATTCAGTTGGGCTTCGGCTCCACTTGATGGTTCAGCGGTGTGTTTGCGGTTCACCGACCTTGGAAAAGATGCGCGGGCATCTCTCGGTGAGTGACGACATCACCAAACAGAAAGCGGTGCTATCCCAAAAGCTGACGGATTGCATCAAAGATTTAGAACTGCACCTGCGTTTGGTGCGTCTAAAATCTCAGGAATGGAAGGATCGGCAGCCGAGACCGTGGCTCCCAGCTGCACCGGCGGTGCCAGGTAGTACCGTCAGACAGGGAATTTGTAAGGAGAAACTTGTAATGCGTTCTGATTTGGTTTTTGGGGCACTCTCTCATGTGTCCAATCGCTACCAGCTCTGTCAGCTGGCAAGCAAGGCAACTCGCAAGCTGCACAAGCCGAACACACGGCTGCAGGACACCACCAATGAAGTTCTGCGTCCGCTTCCACACCACCAATCCCGGCACGCCGCGCGCCGGCGGCTCCCGCGGCCCAACCGGTCGAAGAGGCGCCGCGCCGCGTAACCAGTTCGTCTTTCACGTTCACATTTGAGCGAACAATCGGTTCAAGCGGCCATTCCGGATCGGGACGGCCGCCTTTCCCGATGCGTTTCGATCCTCCTAAGTCACGGAACGCTGACAGGCCGGACTGCGTCGGCCGCATCCCGAATTCCCGCCTGATTCCGCCTGGAGCACATTCCCCCTCCCGCATCCCCCTCACACACATCCCGCCCTCGCAGGTGAACATGACCATCGCTGAACTGAAAGAAAAAAACATCACTGAACTGAGCCGCATTGCGCGCACCCTGGAGATTCCAGGCACCAGCGGCCTTCGCAAGCAGGATCTGATCTTCAAGATCCTTCAGGCGCAGAGCGAAAAAGAAGGCCACATCTTCGCCGACGGTGTTCTGGAGATTCTTCCTGACGGCTACGGCTTTCTGCGCTCGCCCGATTACAACTATCTGCCCGGCCCCGACGACATCTACGTCTCGCCGTCGCAGATTCGCAAGTTCGATCTCAAGACCGGCGACTCGATCAGCGGCAATGTCCGCCCGCCGCACGAGGGCGAAAAATACTTCGCGCTGGTCAAGATCGAGGCCATCAACTTCGAGTCGCCCGAGGAAACGCGCAACAAGATCCTCTTCGACAACCTGACCCCGCTCTATCCCCAGGAACGCATCAAGATGGAGACCGTGCGCGAGGGCATCAGCGGCCGCGTCATGGATCTGCTGACGCCGGTGGGCAAGGGCCAGCGCGGCCTCATCGTCGCTCCGCCGCGCACCGGCAAGACCATGCTGCTGCAGTCGATCGCCAACTCCATCACCACCAATCATCCTGAAGTC
Organism: uncultured Acidobacteriota bacterium; assembly: GCA_963706455.1. GTDB lineage: Bacteria > Acidobacteriota > Terriglobia > Terriglobales > Acidobacteriaceae > Telmatobacter. Next base: position 2,808 of record CAVPNO010000129.1, read on the forward strand.
GTCCTGATCGTCCTGCTGATCGACGAGCGCCCCGAAGAAGTCACCGACATGCAGCGCTCCGTCAAGGGCGAAGTCATCAGCTCCACCTTCGACGAGCCCGCCGCCCGCCACGTACAGGTGGCCGAAATGGTCATCGAGAAGGCCAAGCGCCTGGTCGAGCACAAGCGCGACGTCGTCATTCTGCTCGACTCCATCACCCGTCTCGCCCGCGCCTACAACACCATCGTGCCTCCGTCGGGCAAGGTGCTCTCCGGCGGCGTCGATTCCAACGCCCTGCAGCGGCCCAAGCGCTTCTTCGGCGCGGCCCGCAACATTGAAGAAGGCGGCTCGCTCACCATTATCGCCACCGCCCTCGTCGACACCGGCTCGCGCATGGACGAAGTCATCTTCGAAGAGTTCAAGGGCACCGGCAACATGGAAATCATTCTCGACCGCAAGCTGGTCGACAAGCGCGTCTTCCCGGCCATCGACATCCAGCGCTCCGGCACGCGCAAGGAAGAGTTGCTCATCCCCAAGGAAGATCTGCAGCGCATCTGGGTGCTGCGCAGGGTGCTGAACCCGCTGTCGCCGGTCGAAGCCATGGAACTGCTGATCAGCCGCCTCGAAAAGGTGCGCAACAACGCCGAATTCCTGCAGAACATGAACCAGCTCTAAAAGGCGAGGGCCAAGGGTGCGGGCGCCCGCCCTGGCTCTGCCAGGGGGGGACCGATACGCGCACCCTCTCCCACGGCGCGCGCAGCTTAGACCGCCAGCAGGCGCCGGAAGAACGACCGGTAGCGGCGCATGGCGATGCGCAGGTCTTCAGTGGATACGTCATCGCCGCGGTCCCACTGGCCCTCAAGCCGCGCCCTTTCCTCGGCGAAGATTTCAGCCAGCCGCTTCATCGCGGCGGCGACCAGGTGATCCGCCTGCTCCACCGACCGCCTGGGCTCGTCGATGAAACCCACCTGCAGCGCGTCCCACTTGGCAAAGAAATCCTTCGACGCCTGCTCGGTGAAAAGCGGACTGATCTGCTCATCCTCCGCAGCGGCCTCGCGATTCCCCGGGCCACCGGGCCTGGCCGGTTCCTGAACCGGCTTCCCGGCACGCGATGCCTGCCCCACCAGTGTGGGCCCGGCATCAGAAAGCGGGCGATCCCATTCGCGCAATGCAGGATCGGCGCCGTGCCGGTCCAAGCGATCCTGGACGCGATTCTCGGGTTTCTTGTTGTCATCCGCCTGGGCTAACGTTGCCGTCGAAAGCGGCCTTTCGGGTTGTTGTTGTTGTTGTTGAATGTCTTCTCTCATGTGTCCCTCCACTCCTCACGCGTCTCGGCTGAAAATGAGTCTGCCTGGGGAAAAAGCCAAAACAAGGCACAAGCGCCCGGCCAGCCGGTCGGCACCATTCGTCTGATAGGGACACCGCCGGCAAAGGTTGCCGCCACGGTCGCCGCGGGAGCGCAGGAAGCGGATAAGAGATCGGCCATGAACTCCGGGCCATGGAGAGACCAGGCAATATCGCAACTTACAAAAATGCTGATAAAATAGCTGAGTCACCCGCGTGGGGCTGTAGCTCAGCTGGGAGAGCGCCTCGTTCGCAACGAGGAGGCCAGCGGTTCGATCCCGCTCAGCTCCACCATAAAATCAACAACTTGGCGGCATCCTCTTCATCTCTCGGCTTACGTTTGTGTCGTGGTTTGTGTCGTAACCCTTCGTTCTGCTCCCCGAATTGCCCTTCAACTCCGGTTTCAGCGTGAACGCGTCCAATGCCCGCCGTGCCGCGTTTAGGCGAATGTGGGAGTAGTACCGGAGCATCTTCTTGGAGACGAGTCCGGCTATCCCCATGATCGTCAATTCTTTTACTTAATGGTGACCGTGCCGGTTCCCGTATCGAGGGAACATTTGCCCCCGTTGACGAGATATTGTCCGATGATGGTGCCAGAAGTGTTCCATCCGCTGAAAACGACAGAACCACCATCGTTCGCGGTGATTGTGACGCCGATAGCATCCCCCGTGACGATGCTGTTTGTGATAGTTCCGGTTGCGAAGCAGGGCGAGTTTTTGAACGTTACGGTGCCGGACAATGAAAACATTCCGTGGATGTCGGGGCCAGATTGAGTGGTAATTATGCTGACCGGAACAGATAGCCCGGAATTGGATAAAAACGTTCCAGTCATGGTGGCGTTGTAGGCTGGCACAGTCTGCCCTGCCAAAGTCCCACTGTCACCGTTCGCGCATCCTCCGGCGACGGAATATGTGCCCGACAAGGAACTAGAGGTCATGGTGCCCTTGATGGTCATGATCTGGTTGGCGACAGGGGAACTTGTAAGAGAAACGACACCTGTAGTGCTTTCCGTTCCAGAGAAGGGTACGTCAGCATTCCATGCATAGCAATTGGAACTGAGTACATGCAAGACGCCGGAGACGGTGCCTTGCCTGCTGACTATGGACGCCCCAATGTCTATGGTAGCCTGTGCGATCTTCGAGTTGGCCGTCACTTCCCAGTTGCCTGACAGGGAAGGATACGAAGGTTGTGAAGGAGAAGTGAGGTTAGAACCGCCCCCGCTGCACCCTATGAGGATAGCTACGGCTGGAACCAAGGCAAGATGTTTCAAGACAACAAGGTTCATTTTATTGTTCCCCTCAATGTGTCGTTCAATAAGAATCCGGCTGACTTCGTCTACATAAAGCCGTTCACCTGCTTTAGGTACGTGCATAGCGGCCCCTACGATTTCGCGTACGAGCAAAAACAAGTTTCTTGCTAGTGTTTAGTGATGATGCCTAGAGCCGCATGGAGAGGGATGTGATGAGGGTCACGTTTGTCGAGATGGACTGGGTTGAATTCGCAACGAGGAGGCCAGCGGTTCGATCCCGCTCAGCTCCACCAATTCCTCCACAACTTGCCATCCACCTGCACTCTTCTTGTTGTGCCGTGTGGACGTCTTGTGCTCTGATTTCCTTCCTTCTAATTTGGCCTCTTCCAGAGCGGCCTGGCGTTCTGCGTGCGACCATGTCGCGCGCAGCAAAGAATTTAGCTCTGACAGGCGCCTGATGCTTCCAACCGCGCTGCCTTCCCGACAGGGGACTTCATAAACACGAGGAAACCTTTTGGGGCTTTCACCGCATTTCCTGCAATGGAAAAGGCAGGTGGGAAATTCCTATTCCGTGATGAAAGGAATAGGTGGACGGGTCAATGAGTCTTTTGATTTGGTTGTCCATCCCGGCATTTCTGGCTATTGGTGGGATGGCTGTCGTCATAACGAATCAGACGCTCTATCCAAGGATGCGGGCACAAAACTCGCGCGGGCCCGCAACCGGTGCGGTGGAGAGCGAGCAGCCGGCCGCTCGAGAACCAGATTCCGCCCGCGCAGCTTAAGACGATCGAGACTGGCTTCTGCCGGGCTGCTAACGGAGCGAGAATCCGGGTCGATGGAACGGCAACTCGTCGAGCGCTTCCGTGGGAATGCGCGTGGATCGGGCAATCCATCGAATGGGTTGCGCCAAAAATGGAACCACGGCGGGCGCCAGTCGCAGTGCGGTCCGGCTGACCATGGCGCGCGACAACACCGTGGCCACGCCCATGCCCCGCTTCAACTGGCCCTTCAGAGCCCGCTGGTATTCACCCGGCCTTTTGCCGGCAAGATACATCTCCGCAGCAAGCGCGCCGGAATGCAGCGCGATGGCCATCCCATCCCCCGTGAACGAGGGAATGACCGCCGCCTGGTCACCGAGCGTCCACATGCCCCTGTCCTCGACGCATACGTACCCATAGGGGATGGGTGAGACAGCCAAGGGGCGCACCCACGACGGTTCCGCGCCGGCAAGACGCTCCGCAACCAGCCGGTTCTCGCCCTCGAGACCGGCAAGCAGTTCCGTCCATCCGCCCTGGGCGCGCAATCTCGCACGCCGCACGACCAGGCAAAGATTCGCCCGGTCGTTTTCGACCAGGGTGAGGCCCCCATAGCCGCCTTCAAACAAGAACAGGTCCATGAATCCGCGCAGCGCCTCGGTCTGTGGGCCGCTCAATCGCCAGTGCATTTTGAATCCGACCAGATCGCTGTGCCGGCCTGCGGGCCGCTTCCATCCCCGCAGATCGTGCTTGCCGGTAGCGAGAAAAACGCTGCGCGCGCCCAGCACCGACCCGTCCGCCAGTTCGGCGAACCCGCCATCAGCATCCAGAACCCCATCCTCGCGAAATTCTCCGTTGCACGAAAGCCGTTGCACCTCCGCGCCGCGCCGCACATCGCATCCCGCATCCCGGGCCCGCGCCAGCAGCGCTTCATCGAGAACATGGCGCGAGAGCGCCAGTGCGCGAAACGGCAATCGGCTTTCCACCACGCTGCGATTCGTACACAGCCGCAACTTGTCCACGGGCGCGGCGCCAAGGCCCACCGCGTCCACTCCCGCCTGGCGCAGGTACCGCAGCGCTTCCGGACTCAGAAACTCGCCGCACACCTTGTGATGCGCGCTTTGTTCCTTTTCCACCAGGACCACGTCGCGGCCTGCCGCAGCCAACCGGATCCCGGCCATCGCCCCGGCGAGCCCTCCGCCGACAATCAGGTTCTCGCGAGTCTCCGCTGTGCCGCTCATGCTGCCTTTCTCCGGCTCACGCACAGGCGCGCGGGTGTGTAGGCGAGAATCTCGAATTGATCGTTCCTCAGCCCGGCTGCCGCGCAAAGGCGCTGCCAGTCTTCCCGCACAAACGCGCGCAGGAACGACACCGGCCCATCGTGCTGCACGAACGGATGCAGGCGGGCAGCCTGGGCGAACCACCGGAACAGGTAATAGGGAATGGGAGCGCGCGAAAGGTCATTGATGAACCATCCCACCTCCGCCCGCTCCTCCATCCACACGATGAACCGCACCACGTCGTGGTCCTGGAGATGATGCATAAACAGCGAACTCACCACCACGTGCGGCGAGCGACCATTTTCATACGCAAACGCGTCGGCCGCCTTCCAGCGAATTGCACTTTCCGCCGGGCTGGCTGCAGAGGCAATCGCAATGGTGTCGGAATTCAGATCGATTCCCGTAAGCTCTACCGCCAAGCCGCGCCTGCGCGCCCAGCTTTCGATGCGGCGCAGGCCATCTCCATACCCGCAGCCCACGTCCAGAATGCGCAAAGGCTCGCCATGCGCTTCACGCCCGATACGATTGAGCCAATCGAGAACCGGCCGGTAGCCCAGGAACCAGCGGTTCACGCGTGCCAGGTCGCGCAGGCAGGCTTTCATCGTTTCCCGGCTGCAGGGCTCATCCATCAGTTCGGAAAGCTCGGCCCTGCGGGTGAAGTCGATCTCGTATTGCCGCGTCTCGGATTTATGCAGCATCGGCGCATTATGCAGCATGGAACAGCATGGTCTCCGCGGTGATTCCCGGCCCAAACGACATGGCGCAACCGGCCTGCCCTTTTTCTGCCCGCTTGAGCATCTGCTCCAGGACAAACATCACCGTGGCCGATGACATGTTGCCGAACCGCGCCAGGATGTCGCGCGACTCGGTGAGCGCATCCGGCCGCAATTCCAGCGCCTGCTCGACCGCATCCAGAATGGTGCGTCCGCCGGGATGCACGGCCCACAGATCGATCGCCTGCGCCTGCCCACCGCGCAGCACGTCTCCGCGCATTTCGCCCAGGTTGCGACGGATCTCCCCGGGCACCTTGCCCGAAAGCTGCATGTCGAATCCCATTTCGCCGATGCGCCAGGTGATCAGGTCGCTGGTCCCCGGCAGATTCACGGCCAGGAAGCTGTCGATTGCCAGCCCCTCCGGCTCGCCGCTGACCAGGCAGGCCGCACACCCGTCGGCGAACAGCAGGAACGAAAGCATCTGCTCCAGGTCCTCGGTCTCCTTCAGGTGCAGCGAGCACAGCTCCAGGTTGATGACCAGCACCCTGGCCCGCGGTTCCGACCGAACGATGTGGTGCGCCGACTTGAGCGCGTTGATTGCCGCGTAGCAGCCCATGAAGCCGATCATGGTGCGCTCGACGGAAGGATTGAGGCCCAGGTGGTTCACCACGTCGATATCGAGTCCCGGCGCGTACAAACCCGTGCAACACGTGACGATCACGTGGGTAATGGCCTGCCGCTCCCCGGGCGTCAGAGCCAGCTTGTCCAATGCGCAGCCGGCCAGCCGCGGGGCGAATCGCTCGAAGGCCTGCATGCGGCGCGTGGTCGAGGGAAAATTCCCCACCACGTACAGGTCCTCCGCATCCCGCCAGTACTCCCTGCCGTTCCCGATCGGTTCCAGGAACGAGTAGCGGTGTTCGATAGCCGACATGCGCACCATGCGCCGGAAGAGACTGCGCTGGGTGCCCTCGGGAAGCATGCTTTCGGCGAAGGCGACAAATGCCCGGTGCACGTCATGTGAAGGTGTCGAAGTCGCGATGCGGTGAATGTGTGCGGTTGTCATGGCCAGCCCTCACAACCGGGACTCTCCGATTCAAGATATATCGCGTCGGCGCCCGGAGATTGTCAACGCCAATCCAGAAGTTTGTCACCGTCCGCTCTTCCCATCCGAAAATCGTTATCCCAACCGTGCGGAGACCGGTGATCTTTGGATGCCCGGTGGGCCGGAACGACTCCTGGCTGTCCTTTATTCCGGCAGATCAAGAAAATCGCGTCTGCTTCCACAGCCCCCACGCGCAGACGACAACGGTCAGGACTAGAAGCGCCGACAGAGCAGTCACCCAGGCGTAGTTCATGGTGAGCTTGGGAATGCGCGCCATCCGGCCGAGCCAGATAAAAATCGCCGCGGCGCCGAGGACGATTACGTAATCCCACCACGCGCGGCCCGTCCCGGTGGAGTCACCCTCGCCGGAATAGGCCCGGGACACGCGCCCGTAATCGAGGCCGTAGCGGTTGCATTCCCGGATCACCGATTTTTGGATGGAACCGTGTTCGCGCTCGGTCGCGATCGCGGTGCTCACTGCCACCGCTCCCAGAATCATCACACCCGAACCCACCATCACCAGGACGCGATGCGCCGCGTTGGCGTGGGTGAGCTCGCCAAAAACCAGCGCGCCCCAGGCCAGCCCCCAAAGCTGGTTCGTGTTCGAAAGAGGAATGCCGCGGCCGATCCCGAGGTACTTGGTGGCAAACTGCTGGAAAATGTCGCCGATCACCCATACGAAGCCGCCCAGGAACAGCCAGAACAACATGGGCCTGATCTCGCTGGAATGAAACACGGCCGCGTGCGTGCCGCCGTCAAGGGCCAGCACCAGGGCCAGCATTGTGCCCAGTTCGCCGACGGTGAAGACGGTGACGAACGAGAGCGGGTTCATGCCGCTGACGTAGGCCTTCCGGTAGGGGATGTACATGGTGCCCCACAGCAGGCTGGCGCCCAATGCCGCCAGGATGCCTCCGGCGGCGTGCGTGGGGCGCAGTCCGCTCAGCTGCATGGTGCTGAAGCCCAGCATGATTGCCGCGCCGACAATTGCGAGCGACCCCAGCACCACCTTGGCCACATTCTTCGCGCTGGCTCCGTGCAGTTCGCCAAATAAAGCCCACCCCCAGAAGATCCCGATGAGGGAGTTGGTATTCCACAGCGGCATGGCGATCGCCAGCCCCACGTCGCGAATGGCGAAGACGGTGAGCGTATTGGCCACCGCCCACAGCATGCCGGCCATGATCGCCGTGGGGATCAGGTGCCGGTTGTCGCGCAGGTCAGAAAAAACGCCGCGCGTGCCCTTCACCAGCGTGGGCAGCGACCAGCGCGCCGTAAACACCCCCGCCACCATGCAAAGCGAGATGGCATAGGGCGAGAGCCCGGTGTTCACCAGCTTGGTCGGCGCTTCCGCCGCCCCCAGCCACACGCCGGCGCTCAGCGCGCACACCACCCCCAGTCCATGCATCGACCGGAATTGTCTGCCTGTCGGGGCGGTGACGCTCATCGCGGGAAGTCTGTTCCTCTTTTTGATCTGCTGCGTGCAGCGGCCATCAATGGAGCGTGATCAGGAGAGCCAGGCCGATGCCGAATACGATGAGCGGAATGAGAAAGTGACTGTCCCAGAGAACGCTGCGGAGTTTTTCGAATTCGGTCATGGGGCTCTATGGTTCAACCGGCTGGCGCAACCATAAAGACGCCCGACGATGACTGTCAACCCGTACGGAGGAAATGGAAGCGTGGTTATGAGGCGGGCTGTGTGTCGGCAATCGGCAGCCTGACTCGGAACTCCGTCCGGCCGGGCCGCGACTCGAATTCGATGGTGCCGTCATTATGGCTCACGAGGCGCCGCACGATGTCGAGTCCGAGTCCCGTTCCCATTCCCTGGGGTTTGGTGGTAAAGAACGGATCGAAAATGCGTTGCCGAATCGCATCGGGAATCCCCGGGCCGTCATCGAGAATGCGCACCACGACCTTGTGATCTTCGCGGGCGGCGAGCACCTCCACCCGTCCTCCATGGGCAATCGCATCCAGGGCGTTGTCGATGAGGTTTCCCCAGACCTGGTTTAATTCGCCGGCGAAACCGCGCACCTTCGGCAGCCTCGACTCGAGGTCGAGCTTGACGGCAGCCGCCTTTTCCCGGGCCTTTGCATTCAGCACGGCCACGGTGTCGCCGAGGCCGGGGGCCAGATCGACCGTCTCGGCCACGTTGGCCTGGTCCATGTGCGTAAACCCCTTGACTGCCTTCACCAGGCGCGAGATGTGCGCCGACGAATCCTGAATTCGCGATGTCAGGTTCCGGACTGCGCAACTGGCCGCCGTCCACCGCACCACCGCATTCAAGGCCGGCCGCTCGACGACGCCCAGCAGCGAATCGAGCGACTCGAAGGTGACCTCGGTGTCGGCAAGCACTCCCGCATTCGCCGTGTCCAGGCCATGCCTGGCAAGCCACTCATACATCGCCTCTTCGCGATCGGACTGCTCCAGCGGAGAACGAACCCCCAGGGAGGGTTTCGCCAGGCAGGCTGCGCGAACCGCCTCAACGACGCCCATCTGGGCCTCGCTCAGATGGGCGGTCGCCAGGTCTCGCGCGGCTTCTTCGCAGTGATCCATTTGCTGTTTGAGATTGGCCGCGCATCGCTCGATCGCAGAAGCGGGATTGTTCAGTTCATGAGCCAGCCCCGCTGAGAGTTTGCCCAGCGAGATCATCTTTTCGTTGTGCAGCTCGCTGGAGGTGAATAAGCGGGCGCGATCGACCATGTTATGGACCAGGATCGACGTGACCTCGAAACACTCCTCTGTCATGGCCTGGATGCACTCGCGGGGGATGGCAAGCACCTCGAGGGGCTCGAGAGCGCTCGAATTCCCGGGCGGCGCCACCAGGCGGGAATAGGGCAACAGTCCGCCCACGTCACCTTCGCGCCATTCAATTACCTTGTTCAAACCCGCGCCGCGATCGACGAACAAGGCCAGCCGTCCCCTGAGGATGATGTAAAGAGCCTCCACGGGGACACCCTTCACACTCAGCACTTCGCCGGTGTTCAACCGGCGAATTTGACCGTGGGCAGCGAGCCACTCCAACTCCGCCCGGGGTGCTGCTCCCAGCGTCCTGTGTTCCGCCAACCGGTCGACGAGATCCCGCTCATTCACTGGAGGTCTATCTCCTATCCCGAAGGTCGAGACATGCTCTCACACCCCATCGGATAGAATCTACCCGTTCCTCTGAGAACGGAATAAAGGCTGTCAATGATCGGACTGGTCAATTACGCGAAGGAACCGGGCTCGGCGGAGCTTCGGGAGATTGCTGTCCCGGAGATCGGCGAGGAGGATGTCCTGCTTCGAGTGCGAGCGGTGGGCATCTGCGGAAGCGATCTGCATCAGTACTACGGCAAGCATAGCTGGCGGGTGAATTATCCCGTGGTCCTGGGGCACGAATTTGCCGGGGTGGTAGAACGGGTGGGCGGCCGCGTCGCCGGATTCGTGGAGGGCGATCGCGTGGTGAGCGAAACGGCCGCGGTGCTCCCGCGGGATTCGGCGCTCATTCGCCAGGGCCTCTACAACCTCGAGCCGGGAAGGCTGGGGTTCGGGTATGGGGTGGACGGCGCGATGGCTTCGTTCGTCAAGGCTCCGGCGCGGTGTCTGCACCATGTTCCCGCTTCGCTGGCAATGGAAAGGGCCGCGCTGACGGAGCCCTGCTGCGTGGCTTACAACGCCGTCTGCGTCAATTCGCATCTGCGCCCCGGACAGAGCGTGGCCGTGATCGGCCCGGGGCCCATCGGATTGCTGTGCGCCGCCATGGCGAAGCTGGGCGGAGCGGGCCACCTGATCGTGATCGGCGCACCGGTCGATGCAAAGCGTCTCGCCACCGCCACCCGGATGGGCGCAGACACGGTTCTGGGCGCTCAGGGAGAAGATATCCCGGCATGGGTGAAGGGCTTTCGAGACGGTTACGGAGTGGACCTGGTGATTGATGCGGCGGGAGTTTCCGCAACCCTCAAGCTCGCCCTCGAGATCGTGCGTCCAGCAGGCCAGATCACCAAAGTCGGTTGGGGACCGGAGCCGGTCGGCTTTTCGCTGGATCCCCTGGTGCAGAAAGCGGTGACGCTGCAAGGCAGTTTTTCCCATAACTGGCCCGTCTGGGAACAGGTGCTTTCGTTGCTGGGCACGGGCAAGATCGACCTTACGCCGCTGCTGAACCGCGTCTCTCCGCTGGCGGAGTGGCGCGATGCGTTTGAAGCCATGCATGCGGGCGAGATCGTGAAAGGGGTGCTGGAGCCATGAGTCTGCCGGAAGCTTCGCCGGGCGCGCGCCTGAAAAACAAGGTGATCCTCGTGACCGGGTCGGGCACGGGAATCGGAGAGGGCATGGCCCGCCATTTTGTCTCTGAAGGCGCGCGGGTGATGATTCACGATCGAGAAGCAGAGGCAGCACGCGCCGTGGCGGCGGATCTGGGAGAGCGCGCGTCGTTCGTTTTGGGAGACCTTGAAAATCCCGGTATTGCGGAAAAGCTGATCGAACAAACCGTAGCTCATTTTGGACGGATCGATGCTCTCGTCAATAATGCCGCGGTGAAGACACGCGGCGGCATCGAGAACACCGATGAGCAAGCCTTCGACCGGACGGTGAACGTCAACCTGAAAGCGCCGTTTTTTCTGATACGCGCGGCGATTCCCCATTTTCGCAAGCAGGGCGGCGGACGCGTGTTGAACATCGGATCGGTGAATGCCTACTGCGGCGAAGTGAATCAATGCATCTACTCGGCGTGCAAGGGCGCGCTGATGACGCTGACGCGAAATCTCGCCGATGCCCATGGGGCCGAGGGCATCCGCGTGAACCAGATCAACCCCGGCTGGACACTTACGCCCAACGAACTGGCGCTGAAAGCGACCGAGGGATTGCCGGAGGATTGGCCGTCGCGGCTGCCCAAGGAGTACGCGCCCGGGGGCCGCCTCTTCTCGCCGGATGACGTCGCATTTGCCGCGGTGTACCTGCTCTCCGACGAAGCTGCGCTGCTGAACGGCGCGGTTCTCGACCTGGAGCAGTATCCCATGATCGGGCGCAATCCGCTCAAGGTGATGCCCTCGTGAAGCCCCGGCTGGCCGCGTTTCCCAAGTGCTTCATGGACCAGATCTGCGTCCACCACACGATGACCGTGCTGGAATGGATCGAGCTGGCCGCTACGCTGGGCGTGGACGGGCTGGAGTTCTATTCCGGATTCCTGCGCGACGACGATGGCTTTCTTGAGGAAATCAAGAACGCGCTCGAGCGACATCGCCTCGCGATGCCCATGCTCTGCTGCTCGCCGGATTTCACCGAACCCGATCCGGCTCTGCTCCAGGCCGAAGTGGACCGCGAAAAACGGATGATCGAGCTGACCGCTTTTTTCGGCGGCAGCTATTGCCGGGTGCTCTCCGGCCAGCGGCGCCCGGGGCTCGATCGGAAGGCCGGCGTAGCGCAGGTTGTCCGGGTGATCAAAAGCCTGCTGCCGTTTGCGGAACAGCACGGAATCGTCCTGACCATGGAGAACCATTACAAGGACAACTACTGGCAGTATCCGGAATTCGCGCAGAAGATGGAAGTGTTCACCGAGATCGTCGATCAAATCGATTCGCCGTGGTTTGGTGTCAACTTCGATCCGTCGAACACGTTGCTTGCGGGCGAGGATCCTTTGGTTCTGCTCGAGCGCGTCAAGGACCGCGTGGTCACGATGCATGCCAGCGACCGGTATCTAAAGAGCGGAACCCTCGAGGATCTGCGGCGCGAGGAGAACACGGCCGGATACGCCAGCCGGCTGGCGCACGGCGTGATCGGGAAGGGCCTCAACGACTACGACGCAATCTTTTCCATGCTTCGCGCGGCCGGCTTCCATTCGTGGATTTCGATTGAAGACGGAATGAACGGCATGGACGAACTGCGGGAGTCGGCAAATTTTCTTCGTGCCAGGATCGATCGCCATTTTTCTTAGGGTGCGCACGCAATGAATACTATCGTCCAGATTTCGCTCGATCTCACGTCGATCCCGGAGGCGATCGACACGGCCCGCATGGCCATTCGCTGCGGCGTGGACTGGCTGGAGGCGGGGACTCCGCTGATCATTGCCGAGGGAATGAACGGCGTTCGCGCCTTGCGGGCAGAGTTTCCCGGGGTGCCGATCGTGGCCGACCTGAAAACCATGGACGGCGGATGGCTGGAGGCGCAATTGATGGCCGAGGCCGGCGCGACCCACGTGGTGGTGATGGAACGCGCCCATCCGGAAACCATCAAGATGGTGGTGAAGGCGGGCAGAGATTTCGGCGTGCAGGTGATGGGCGATAATCTCGGGGCGCCCGACAAGGTAGCAGCCGCCCAGCGGCTCGAAGACCTTGGCTGCGATTTTGTGATTCATCACATCGGCTACGATGAGCGGCGCGGGCTTGCGGCGGCAGGCAAACCGTTCCCCAGCCCGCTCGATCAACTGCGCGAGATTGTCGCTGCGGTTCGCGTTCCGGTCCAGGCCGTTGGAGGGCTCTCGATCGAACAGGCGATTCGCACCCCCGAATACGGAGCGCCGCTCGTCGTACTGGGCGCGCCGCTGACCATCGATGCCGACTCCTTCAAGACAGCTTCGGGTGATCTCGAATCGGCGCTGCGGCAAATCTGCGACAAGGTCCACGCCTATCGCTGAGCCGCCGATACAGAACCAGGCCTGATCGAATCCCTCACTGAATTGGGCACGGCAGACATCGGCCGAAGGAAACCCGGCGATGCCTTGCGAGGACGCGCGGTCGCATTTTATTGGCTGGGTTCACTGTCGCTGAAGAAGGTTGCCTGGTTGGCCAACTGCCAATCCGATTCGTCGCCAAGCCCGTATTTATAGGCAGGATAGGTGACCGTCATCCGATTCCGGGCATCGGAGAGCCGCAAAAAAATAGCAACATTTTCGCGGCCTGCGGGTTCCAATGAGCGGATGGATGGATGACATCGAGGCGGACCGGCCGACAAATGGCCGGATTGAGCAGAGGCCTCAAAGGAGCGATGGAGATGAAGAAGCTAGCTTTGGCAATGAGCCTGGCCGCTGGAACCCTGATGGTTGCGGCGCCGGCATTTCCCCAGAATGAAAACGAGGGCCGCGGCCAGGCCGTGGTCACGGTACTGCCGGCGCACGACGAGGCGCCTGCGGCCAGCTTGTCGGCGCAGGATCTGCATATCAAGGTGAACGGGAAGGATTCGACCATCACGAACTGGATGCCGCTTCGCGGAGAGAACGATCGCCTGGAGATCGTGATTCTGATGGACGCTGGTGCGCGCAGCAGCCTTGGAAACCAGCTGGATGACATCGGCAATTTCGTAAAGACGCTTCCGCCGCAGGCGAAGGTGTCGATCGCGTGGATGGTGAACGGCATGGCGCAGTTGTCGACGCCGCTGACCACCGACCACCAGCAGGCGTTGAAGGGCCTGCACCTGCCGGCCGGTCCGATCGGCGTGAGCGCCAGCCCGTACTTCAGTTTGTCGAGCCTGGCCGAGCGTTGGCCGTCTGACGACCGCAGCGCACGGCGCGTGGTGGTGATGATCACCGATGGCGTGGACTACTATAGCCCGCGCTTCGATCCCGAAGACCCGTACATGCAGAAGGCGATTTCCGACTCGGTGCGTTCGGGCCTGGTGGTGTACTCGATGTACTGGCAGAACCGCGGGCGGTTCGACCGCAGCATGTGGGGAACCGACGCCGGCCAGAACCTGCTGAACATGGTCACGCAGGCCACGGGCGGATATAGCTACTGGCAGGGGTTCGGCAACCCGGTCTCGTTCCAGCCCTACTTCAAGGATCTGGACCGCCGACTTCAGAACCAGTACGAAGTCGCCTTTACCACTCCGCTGAAGGGCAAGTCCGGGGATGTGGAGAACCTGAAGCTGAAAGTGAATGCGCCCTCGGGAAAGGTGGACGCGCCGCAGCAGGTGTTTGTAGCCCGGTCTACGGCGGGGATGTGAGAAAGTTCGTAGTTCACAGTTCGTAGTTGATAATTCGTAGTTCACACTGCAAGCGCGCCGCCTTTATGGCGGCGCTTTTTTTCTGCCGACCTGAAAAGACCTTCCATTGGAAACCATGAACTCCCGATAGCGAGCTACGGATTATCGCGGCCGCCCGGCGAAGCCCCGCTCTTTCCAGAGCTTGTCCCATTGCCAGATGCCGCCCCACGCCTTCGGCGGAAGCCGATACCCGAGTTCATGCGCAAGCTGGATGATCTGGCCACGGTGATGCGCCTCGTGCGAAAACATGTAGGCGAACATGCTGGCACCGGCCGGCCAGGTGCGGCTCCAGCTTCCCCGGAAGAATTTTTGGACTTTGCGGTCGGGGTTCGCGGAGAGTGCGTCGCTCAGCATGCGGAGACACTGCTCCGCGCTCCTGGTGTGGGCGGCCGAGGCCTGTTTCATCGTGCACCGGAATGGAGAGAGCGGCGCGGGGCATCTCAAGTGCGGAGCTGAGTTCTTGAGCCACACCAGGCGGCTGTTGTGCAGATGAGCAAAGATCGCCGCGAGGGTTCGGCCCCCTTTCGGCTTCGCCGCGGCCAACTGCGCCCGCCAGGCGCGTGGGTCAAGGTGCGCCAGCAGGAGCTGGTTCATCGCATCGTTTACGGCATACGTCTCGAGCAGGACGTCCCGCAATTCGATCAGGGTTTCGCGCGCTTGTTCCACAGTGCCTCCTTCGCAATGAATTGCTCACCAAATCACCCTACCGGATCCAGGATCAGGTGCCAAATGATCCTGGGTGCCCAGGTCCGAGGTCTCCACGAACCGCTCTTTCGTTCGCGGAGTGGAAGATCTGGATTTTGAGACCCGGGATGTCGGGGTGTAACGTTTGTCTATTCACGCGTACCCGTGAGCACTTCCTTTTAAAAGAGAATTCCTGTGACTTTGAGGCCTGTGAGTTTTTCCGTAGTCCCGGCTGCCGCGCTCGCATGGGCGACTCTGGTCGCGCAGGGGCAGATGTTGAACGGCAATTATGCCCGTGATCCGAACCAGCCGATCGATCAGCAGTACACCGAAGCCATCAAGAAGTACACCACCGATCCGTCATTCCTTTCCCCGCTGGTGGATTATCTGCCTGCATCGAAGACGGTGCCCACCCCGGCCAAGGCTCTGGGTGACGTCTCCGGCGCGCCCGACATGCTGCCCTATGCCGAAGATGTGTATAAGTACTTCCGCATGCTGGAGGCCGCGAGCCCGCGCGTGAAGGTGTTCTCCATCGGCCACAGCGAAGAAGGCCGGGAGATGATCGCCGCCGCGGTAGCGGATCCGGAGCTGCTGTCGGGCGCCGCGGCCAACAAGGCCCGCCTGGCCCAGCTTGCCGATCCGCGCACCCTCCATTTCGATGACGCGAAGGCGCGCGATCTGATCGACCATTCGTATCCGGTCTACTACATCACCGGCACGATTCACTCGCCCGAGACCGGCGCGCCGACTGCATTGATGGAACTGGCCTACCGGCTGGCGGTGGATGACGCGCCCTACATCAAGTACATCCGTTCGCACATGATCGTGCTCATCACCCCGGTGGTCGAAGTGGATGGCCGCGACCGCATGGTGGACATTTACAAATGGCACAAGGCGAACCCGGGCAAGGACTGGCCGCGCCTGCTTTACTGGGGCCACTACGTGGCGCACGACAACAATCGCGATGCCATGGGCATGACGCTGGACCTCACACGCAACGTGCTGGACACGTATCTGGACTGGCACGCGCAGGTGCTGCACGATCTGCATGAGTCGGTTCCCTTCCTCTACGACAACACGGTGGGGGATGGGCCATACAACGCGTGGGTCGATCCGGCGCTGGCCGATGAATGGGCCGAATTGGGCTGGAACAACGTGGCCCAGATGCAAAGCTTCGGAATGCCCGGCGTGTTCACGCATGGCGACTTTGATACGTGGAGCCCGGGTTATCTGATGTTTCTCGCGGGCATGCACAACGGCGTCAGCCGGCTCTATGAGACGTTCGGCAACGGCGGGGCGGACACGGAGAAACGCATTTTGACGCCCGAACAATACTCGCGCACCTGGTACCGGCAGAATCCGCCGCTGCCGGTGGTGACCTGGTCGCAGCGCAATAACAACAACTACGAACAGACGGCTTTGCTGACAACCCTTTCGTACTTTTCGCAGCACACCCATCATTTTCTCGAAAACTTCTACGCCAAGAGCAAGCGGGCGGCGCAGAAACCGATGCTCGAAGGGCCGGCCGCCTATGTGATCGCCAATGATGACGCGCATGCGAACCGGGTTGTCGAGTTGGCGAAGGTGCTCAGGCGCCAGCACGTGGAGGTGCAACAGCTTTCCGCGGCGGCCACCAGCGAGGTGCCTGGCGAGAAGCGCGCCGACAAGCCAAAGCAGGAGACGTTCGCCGCGGGCAGCCTCGTGGTACGCATGGATCAGCCGTACTCGCGCGCGGCCGACGCCCTCCTCGACCGCCAATACTGGGCGCCCGACGATCCGCAGAAACACCCTTATGACGACACCGGCTGGTCGTTCAGCCAGCTCTTCAATCTGAAGGTCACGCGTGTGAGCGACGCGGCAATTCTGAAGGCGGACATGAAACCGGTGGAGGATCCTGCCGCGCTCGCGGGCAGGCTTGATGGCGATGGCGCGCTGGTGGCCGTGGCGAATACGGGCCAGACCACCCTCCTGGCGCTCGTCTACAAGCTGAAGGGCGCGAACATTCAGGCGGTGGACAAGCCATTCGACGCCGGCGACCGCCACTTCGCCGCCGGGTCATTGCTAATCAGCGGTGTGCAGGACGACGCTCTCAAGAGCGCGCTGCACGACCTGGCGCTCGACGGCGTGCACCTCAGCGTGTCGCCGATGGCGCCGGCGCATGCCGTCGCGCCGCCCCGTATTGCCATCATGCATACGTGGCTGGCCACGCAGACCGAGGGCTGGTGGCGCTATGCCTTCGATACCGCCGGCGTGCCCTACGACTACATCAACACCCAGACCGTAGCCCGGCAGGACGATCTGCGCGCGAAATACGACGTGATCGTGTTTGCGCCGGTAAGCCGCGTTTCGGCGCAGGACATCATCAACGGCGTGCCGCAGTGGCGCAACCCAATGCCATGGCAGAAAACGGACCTCACACCCAACCTGGTGATCGACTCGACCGACGATATGCGGCCCGGCCTGGGCTACGACGGCCTGGAACATCTAAAGAGATTTGTGGAACAGGGAGGGCTGCTGATCACCTGCGAAGACACGGCGCAGTTCGCGATCGACACGGGTCTCGCGCCGGGAGTGAGTACCGCGCCTGCAGGCGATTCGCGGGTGGTAGGCACAGTGCTGAATACGGTCTTCGTCGCGCGCGACAACCCGGTGGCCGACGGATATGACCTGAACCTTCCGGTGATGAGCGCCAACGGCATGGCCTTTAACGTGAGCAACACGGTAGGGCGCGCGAATCCTCGCATCCTGATGGATCCCTATGCCGAGCGGCCCACCGGGCGCGGCAGCCTGGAAGACAGCGATGAGCCGCAGGGCCGCAAGATCACGGAAGCGGAGCCGATCGACAAGCAGCAGCCCTGGGAGCCGCGCAAGTTGAACGAAGAGCAGATGCGCAATAACCCGTCGGTGATTCCGGCGGAGTATCGGCCGGATGTGATCATGCGTTTCAGCGATGCGAAGACCATGCTGCTTTCCGGGCTGCTGGACAAGGGCGGCTCGATCGCCGAACACGCGGCGATTGTGGATGCGCACCTGGGCAAAGGCAATGTGCTGCTGTTCGGCATCAATCCCATTTACCGCGGCGAAACCATCGGAACGTACGGACTCGTATTCAACGCGATTCTCAATCACGAGCGGCTGGGGCATCAAGCCGCCGCGGAGGAGAAGAAGTAACGACGCGTGCTCGTCTGTTGGCTGACCACTGTTCACTGACCACCGCTTTATGTCACACTTGAGCACATGGGAAACAAGGACAAAGGTCGTAAAGAAACCAAGAAAGCTCCCAAGCCCAAGCCGAAACCGGAACCGGCGCGGCGAAGCGAAGTCTTTCCGCCCGCTCCTCCGAAATAATCCGCAATGAAGCCGCTTGCAGACCCTGCAAGCGGCTTTTTGCGTTCCGGGGTGAACCGAATTCGAGCGGCGCGACAGGAGAGTTGTGTTCGCATTTCAGGTGGCGCCGTATCCGCGCACCCGACCCTTCCGCTTCGTCCTACTTTCTCCGGTACACGTCATATCCCTTTAGCTGCCTGTAGAGCATGAATTCTATTTTCATCATGTCCAGCGCGGGCTCGCGGTCGGGCATGGGGTTCTCCTTGATCTGCAGCGCGCGTTTCACGATGATCCAGCGAATCTTTCGGCGGCGCGCTTCCTCCATCAGCCCGGCTGCCGAGTAAGGATCGGTGGCCGGATCGAACAGCGTCACCGGAAAACGCGGCACTCGGCCGGTCGCGAAGAAGAACGGATCTTCGCCGGGAAAGAGCAGCAGCGGATCGTCCGGCGGGACCTCGCGCGCGGCGAAATCCGCGAGTTCCGCCAGGCTGGAGAGAAACGATCCGGGCGTTCCCATGCCGCGCAGAGCCGGGATGGACGAGCGCTCCACGGGCCGGTCGGGGATCTGGACATAGCTCAGCCGCTCGAGCGATGCGGAGTAAAGGCTGCCGCAGACCAGGAACGTGGCGGAGATCAAGGCCGCTGCCGATAGCGCGACCGGGCGGGCTGCCGGGGGCAGGGCTGCGAGCATGCCGGCGACCAGCACCATGAGCAAGGGCCAGACGGCGTAGCTCGATCCCCACAACTGCTGGGAGAGAAACGCGCCGTGAACCGCAGCCAGCACGAAGAAGGGAATGAGCCGGACCAGGGTAAGGCCGCGGCGAAGCTCGAGAAGCGCCATCACCAGCGCCGCCAGCAAAAACAGCGGCCAAAGGGCGAGAAGTATATCCGCGCGCTCATCCGCATCGTCGTTCAGGAGAAAAAGAATCAGGCTGCCTGCAAACGGTGCGCCGATAAGACAGAACGCCGCGATGCGCGCCCAGAGTTGCCGGATGAACCGGCCATGACAAAGGAGCAGGCCGGCGGCGAGCGAGGGCACGGTCCATAGAAACGAGGGCTGCTCATACACAACCAGCATCGAAGCCAGGCCGGGCAGCCGGCGCTGAGCGGCGAATTGAATGGTCCAGTGAGCGTAATTGCGCAGGCCGGCGGTGACTGCAACAATCGCGGCGCCGGCAAGAAGCGCGAAGGCCATTCCCGCCAGGACGTAGAGCGGTTGCGATCGGGCCACGGCGAGCACGGAGCGCGATGGTCGCAGGCCGGCGAAAACAAGAACGAACATGCCGCCGGCAACTGCGGCAAGAAACGGCAGGCCCACGTTCTGCTTGAAGAACAGCGGCAAAACCGTCGCGGCACCAACGACCAGCGCCGTGATTTGGATGCGCGGAAGGATCCCGATCAGAAAAGCAACCGCAGATCCTTCGACTCCGCGCCGTAGCACGGCGCTCCGCTCAGGATGACACGTCTTAAGTTCGGTGGCGGTTGGTGAGTGACCCGGAGTTTCTGGTGCGTTTGCGATTCTGCTCACTTGCGGCGCTGTCAATCGACCCAGCAGGCAGATCGCGATCAGGATCGACAGCATGCAGTCACAGTCGTAGATGGGATAGGGGTAGACGGAATAGATGCCGAGCGGGACCAGGGGCGCGGCCAGAACGAACGCCAGGAGCCAGTTCCAACGCCCGAATACTGAGGCCCCGCGGCTCACTCGCAACAGAATGCGCCATGCGAGCACCGTGGCGACGCCGCCGGCCAGGGCGGCCCAGGCCATCTGCAGAAAGAAGTGGCGTCCGTCCAGCCGGATCAATCCTGCCTGGATGAGAAAGGTGAGCGGCGGGTGGGCCAGGGGAAAATCGCGATAGGGCATCTGGCCCAGCGCGATGCGCCAACTGGTGTCGAGCAGGTAGCCGAGATCCCAGAGGACGGCGACGCGCGAGTTCTGCCACAGGACGAAGGCGGCGGTGGCCAGAAACAGGAAGGCGGCCGCGAGCGTGTCTCGCAGCCGCCATTGGTTCGTTAATGGATGGGACGTATCGAAGCTTGTCTGGTTCGTGCGAGCATCCCTCAGAAGCTAAAGCCCGTATCAGGCGACGACTTCGATGCCCATGGAGCGGGCCGTGCCCTTGATACTCTTGATGGCCGTCTCGATGGAGGCGGCGTTCAAGTCGGGCATCTTCTGCTGAGCGATCTCGCGCACCTGCTTTTCCGTCACCTTGCCCACCTTGTCCTTATTGGGGGTGCCGGAGCCCTTTTCCACCTTGGCGGCTTTTTTCAGCAGGACCGCGGCGGGCGGAGTCTTGGTGATGAAGGAGAAGCTGCGGTCGGCATACACCGTGATCACCACGGGGATGATGAGACCGGCCATTTCCTTGTTCTGCGTGCGCGCGTTGAACTGCTTGCAGAACTCCATGATGTTGACCTGGGCCTGGCCCAGCGCGGGGCCGACCGGCGGCGCCGGCGTGGCCTTGCCTGCTTCGATCTGCAGCTTGACTTGTGCGGTAATTTTCTTCGGAGGTGCCATTTGGTTCCTTCGGAACCAGCTACTAGCTCCTAGCTTCTAGCTCCTAGCTGGTCTGTTCTCTGTGCGAATTTTGGTGTTGCGCTCAAGCGTTCGCTAATAAACCGGCGGTCGCCAGGTAACGAGCCGGCTAGAAGCTAGAAGCTAGTAGCTAGAAGCTGCAACTACTCAATCTTTTCCACTTTGCCGAACTCGAGTTCGACGGGCGTGGAGCGGCCGAAGATCGTGACCATGACCTTGAGGGTCTCGCGATCTTCGTTGATCTCGTCCACCACGCCGTTGAAGTTGGCGAATGGCCCGTCCGTGATGCGGACCTGCTCGCTCTTTTCAAACTTGATCTTGAGCCGCGGCTTCTCCTTGGCAACTTCGGAGCGGAAAAGAATCGAGCTCACTTCTTCTTCGGAGAGCGCCACCGGCTTGTCGCCGGTGCCCAGAAATCCCGTCACCTTGGGCGTATCCTTCAGGACGTGCCAGAGGTTGTTGTCGAGGTCCATCTCGACCAGCACGTAGCCGGGCAGAAACACGCGTTCGACGGTGCGTTTCTTGCCATTGATGATCTCCGTCACCGGCTCGGTGGGAATCATGACGCGGCCGACCTTGTCGCTCAGTCCGAAGGCCTGAATCCGGCTCAGAATCGACTCCTTCACCTTGCGTTCGAAGCCCGAGTAGGCGTGCAGGATGTACCACTTGAAGCGCTCGTTGCGCTCCGGCTGGCTTTCGCCGGTCTGTACTACTTCGTCTGCCATTCTGTTCTCGATCTGAGATTCCTGCATTCTACTGTGCGCCGCCCAACTTGTGGAGGATCTGCGAGATCACCCGGTTGAAAACGAAATCCGTCACCATGAAGAAGACGCCGAACACGAACACGGTGATCAGGACCACCGAGGTGGTGGCCTGAACTTCCTTCCGCGACGGGGCGACAACTTTGCGTGTTTCCGCGCGAACGTCGCTCAGGAAACTGGTGAACCTCTCCCAGAAACCGACCACACTGCCGGAAATATTCTGGATGCCGCCGCCGCCGCTGCCGCCGGACGCCTGCCGCTTGATCGGCGCCGGCCGCTCTTCGCCATTCACTATTGCTGACTTTGACGCCATACTTCCAATCCTTCATTCCCGGCATCTTGCCGGGAAACCTATTGGCATTCTCGCAGTTTACCCCGCCTTTGGGGACTACCACCTTTGGGTGGCCGACGCTTTTCTGCTCCTGCAAACTAACGGATGCCGAAACTGGCAGGGGCGGAGGGATTCGAACCCCCAAGTTCGGTTTTGGAGACCGACAGTTTAACCGTTGAGCTTACGCCCCTAAACAGTGGTCAGTGAACAGTGTTCAGTGGTCAGTTGTTTGGCGCTCAAAACTGACCACTGATCACTGACCCCTGATCCCTTATTTCGTTTCCTTGTGCGGCTGGTGCTTGCGGCAGCGCGGACAAAACTTCTTGAACTCGAGACGGCCGGTGGTCGTCTTCTTATTCTTGCTCGTCGAGTAGTTCCGCTCCTTGCACTCAGTGCACTGCAATGTGACATTTTCCCGCATCTTCTTATCCTAACCGATTCCTGGTTTCGCCGGCTGTTCGCCGGACGAGTTGTCAGTTCTCAGTCGTCAGTTGTCAGCATGCCTTGCTCCAGCGCCTCGAATACTGACAACTGAAAACTGACGACGGTCCACTTACTTGATGATCTCGCTGATCGTGCCCGCGCCCACCGTCCGGCCGCCTTCGCGAATGGCGAAGCGCAGGCCCTTCTCCATGGCCACCGGCGTAATCAGGTCCACTTCCAGTTCCACGTTGTCGCCCGGCATCACCATCTCCGTGCCCGCCGGAAGCTCCGCCACGCCCGTCACGTCCGTGGTGCGGAAGTAGAACTGCGGACGATAGCCCTTGAAGAACGGCGTATGACGGCCGCCCTCTTCCTTGCTCAACACGTACACCGTTCCCCGGAAGTGGGTGTGCGGGGTGATCGACGCCGGCTTGGCCAGCACCATCCCGCGCTCCACATCCTCTTTCGGAATGCCGCGCAGCAGGATCCCCGCGTTGTCCCCGGCGAGGCCTTCGTCCAGCTGCTTCTTGAACATTTCCACGCCCGTGCAGACACTCTTGCGGGTCTCCCGGAAGCCGACGATCTCCACATCCTCGCCCACCTTCACCTTGCCGCGCTCGATGCGGCCCGTCACCACCGTGCCGCGCCCCGAGATCGAGAAAATGTCTTCGATGGGCATCAGGAAGGGCAGCTCAATCGACCGCTGCGGCTGCGGCACGGACTTGTCCACCGCCTCCATCAGCTCGTCGATCTTGGCTTCCCACTGCGCCTCGCCGTTCAGCGCGCCCAGAGCCGAACCACGGATCACCGGAACGTCGTCGCCCGGGAACTGGTACTTGGTCAGAAGCTCGCGTACTTCCATCTCCACCAGGTCAATCAGCTCCGTGTCTTCGACCGCGTCGCACTTGTTCAGAAACACCACGATGTAGGGCACGCCCACCTGGCGGGCCAAAAGAACGTGCTCCTTGGTCTGCGGCATCGGTCCGTCGGTCGCCGCCACCACCAGGATCGCTCCGTCCATCTGCGCCGCACCGGTGATCATGTTCTTGATGTAGTCGGCGTGACCCGGGCAGTCCACGTGCGCGTAGTGCCGGTTCTTGGTCTCGTACTCCACGTGCGCCGTCGCGATGGTGATGCCCCGCTCCCGCTCTTCCGGGGCATTGTCAATCGAGTCGAACGAGCGAAACTGAATCTTGGGGTTGTTTTTTGCCAACACCTTGGTGATCGCCGCCGTCAGCGTCGTCTTGCCGTGATCGATGTGTCCGATCGTCCCCACATTGCAGTGGGGCTTGGAACGATCAAATTTTTCCTTCGCCATAAAAGTTCAATTTCCCTTTCCAGGACAGCTACTAGCTACTAGCTACTAGCTACTAGTTGTTTCCATCCAGTAGTTGTTTCCATCCAGCTTTAAACTCGGCCCAAGCTTCCGCGATACAAAGCTAGAAGCTGGGAGCTAGAGGCTGGAAGCTGCCTTCTCAGTAATACGCGTAGGCCTTGAAATACTGCTGGCGCAATTCGTGCGGCACCTTTTCGACCAGCCGCAGATAGCGTTCGCGGGTCAAACCCTGGTCGGAAACCGGCAGCGCCTCGTACAACCGAATTGCATCCCGACCGAGGAATCCGCCCTTCAGCACCGATTCAAAGTCGCGAATCGGAAGCCTGGCGCGGACCGCGCGATTCAACAAGACCTCTACATCGCGGGTGTCAAAAGCCGCGTCCAAGAGCGCATGAAGCCGGGAATAACTCTGCGGGTCCTGGACCGCGATCGCCGCCTGTTCAAACATTTTTTTCCTCGTTTTGGACGAGATTCTCAGCTGAAGATGGAGCGGGAGACGGGGATCGAACCCGCGACCAACAGCTTGGAAGGCTGTGACTCTACCACTGAGTTACTCCCGCAAAAGCAGGGGCCAGAGATCAGGGGTCAGGGATCAGTTTGCCGGCGCGGAATCAAGCCATTTGGCTGCTCGTGCGCCCTTCTGATCCCTGTTCCCTGATCCCTGATCCCTGTATTTCTGGAGCTGATGACCAGGATTGAACTGGTGACCTCTCCCTTACCAAGGGAGTGCTCTACCAACTGAGCTACATCAGCCCTCTAAACCCTTTGAGACTAACCCACTACTCGCCCCCGTGGCGAATCTTGTCAGCCTGGCGGACCAGCATCGTACGCAGCGCAAAGAGAGCCAGGATCAGGATGGGGATCAGCCTTAATTCTACAGGCTTCCCGAACACCACGATCGTGCCTTCCCCCACTGTAAACCAGCACAGCACCGCCAGCACACCGTACAGCAGAAGAGCAATCGGGTAGCGCCGTTCCAGATCGGACTCCGCGCGCGTACCCGGTTGTTCCTCGCGCATTCCCAACCCTCATCCGAGCCCCGTACCTCATTCTCGCGACTTCGTTCTGTCGCGAGAGTGGGATACCACGAACCTTAAAACCTGGTGCACAGGGGAGGATTCGAACCTCCGTAGCTCCAAGGAGCGGCAGATTTACAGTCTGCTGCCATTAACCACTCGGCCACCTGTGCTCAAGGCACCCACGGATGAAGACTTGTCCGGAGGTCCCCGCTCAAACCACTCACCGCCGCGCTCAAAACCATTTTGCGCATTGCACCCCGTCTGGGATGCTCCGGAAATCCGGAACAGTCCAGCATTTCCGAGCATGTGCCTCGTGGGAATCACCGCGAAGGACAGGCCCGGCGCCCCGTCCGGAGCTCCGGGATAAACTCGCTTGCCGCGGTTTCGAACTCCGGCTCAGTTTTCCTTGTGTGGAGCTGGCGAAGGGATTTGAACCCCCGACCCTCTGATTACAAATCAGATGCTCTACCAGCTGAGCTACGCCAGCCCTGAAGGAGCGGAACCAGCTGCCGAACCGCTCTTCCCACCCGGAGAACCCCGGTCAGTCCGAAGCCAAAGTACGGGCACACTCCTGCTCGGGCACGTACGACGGCACAAAATCCAAGGTTAGCATAGCAGCCGCAGCGGAGCAAACCGTCGGAATCCACAGTTCCCAGAGGCCGCCTCCGGGCTCACTGGGTCACGGTCTTGACCTTGTCGCCGGTCTTGAAGCCCGCCCCGGAAACCGGTTCGCAGATCGCGGAAGCGTCATCCACGTCGGTGGCCTTGACCACCCCAACCGTGGTCGCAAGGCGGCGGATCACCTGGCCCGTGGTGGGGTCCTTGATCTCCTTGGTCACGCGCTCCACGTTGAACTGATCGCCTACTTTAATTCCCGCCTTGGCGCCCACGTTGAGGATGATCTGGTTGCCTTCGACGTCGGCAACCACGCCCTCCACCACGATCGTGCGGGTGGTGAGTTTGTCTGCGTCGGCCACCAGGTTGGCGCTCAGCTGGTCGGTTGCCTGCTTGACCGCCTCGCCGATGATGGTCTGCTGAAAGTTGCTGCTGCCGAAGTCGACATTCCCGCCGCCGAACCCGCTCCAGTTGCCGCCTCCACCCAGGAGGTTGGTGCTGGACCGGCTGGACTGGCCCTTGCCGTCGGCGACGCCCATGATTTCGGCCGTATCGACGTTAATGATGCGGGCCGTGATGGCCACGTTGGCCTTGGAGTTGGAGTGGCCGATGTTGCCCAGGCCGACGCCGTGCCAGTTGCCGCCGACTCCGCCCAGCCCGGTCTTCTTGGTCTCGTTGCCGAACTCGGTGATGCTGCCCACGATAATCGCATCCACCCCCAGGAGCTTGGCGATCCTGGCCGCGCTGGTCGGGTCGGCCCGGTTGGAATTGGAAAAGTTCTGCTCGGCCATGATCTTGTCCAGTTGCTTGCGCTCAATGATCGAGTAGGTGCCGTCCTTCACCAGGTCGGTGACCAGCAGGTCGCAGATCCCCTTGCCGACATCCACATTGGTTCCGAAGAGCTGAGAGGACCAGGTCTGCACGGTGGCGTAGTCAAAATCCATCACCGCGATGCGGGGCCTGCGTTTTGGAGTGGTTTGGGCGTGACTGGCCGTAGACAGCGAGAAGGCAAGAAAGGTCAGGATGACTGCATAGGCAGGGATCAGCCGAAAGCGTTGCATCAGGGTTACCTCGGTAGGAAGAATGGACCCACTGGAAGGTTCCTTCCGGTGAATAGTTCTGTCAAGATCATTTGCGTTTCAACAAAGCAAAGCGGGTGACCCAAGTCTCCGGTTTTGGGACCCGAGAACCACGATCCTCAAGGTGCGAATTCACCTGGCCGGGTACCTAGCGGCCGAGGAATTTTTCCAACCGCGCCGTATCCGCGTCGGCGCGGTTCATATAGTCGTTCGCGGTATCGAGGTCGCGGTCGGCCATCGCCTGGCGCGCCTGGTCAAGCTGGTGGTGGAGGCGATTGACAGCCGCCAGGATGTCGACGCGCAGGTCGAGCCCCTGGGCCCTCTGCTGGCTGCGAATCTGGTCCACGCCGGCCAGGGCGGCATCGGCCCGGGACTCCAGGTTGGCGTAGCGATCGCGCGCCTCGCGCATCTCGCCCGGAGTGGGGCCGGCCGGTTGCGGGGCAGGAGTCGTTGTGGCGGCCGCCGGCCCCGGGGCCGGAGCGGTTTGCTGCGGTGGGACATAGGCCGGGCGCGGGTTCTTTTTCTGCTGCTCGCGCGGCTGGGGCGACGGAGTTGCCGGCGGTGTGCTGCTGGTAACGGCCGGTGCCTGCCCGGCGCCGTCCGGCGCAGGCTGGGCAGGCGAACTTGTGGTTGCAGCAGGAATCTCCGCCGGCGCGGGCGCCGGAGCCTCGCCGGCGACGGGCACCGGCTTGGGGCTGGCATGCGTCGAGAGCATCCGTGGCAGCACCCACGCCACGGCCGCCAGGGCGAGAATCGCGGTTACCGCCCCAAGGCCGATCCACAGGCCGCGGCGAGGCCTGGCCGGCGCAGCGGGCGCGGGCGGCATCGGAACCGGCGTAAACGGCGGCGGCGCCTCCGGACCGGAGATGGCCGGCTGCGGTGCAGAGTAAGGAACGAACGGAGCTGGTTCCACTGCGGCATCCTGTACCGGCTGGGCCGCTGCCGGAATCGCCGCGGTCGCCGGGTCGAGCATCCGCCGCAGCGCGCTCCGGAACTCCTCCGCGGTCTGGTACCGGTCCTCGGGAGTTTTGGCCATGGCCCGCAGGACGATGGCGTTCAGTTGCGGCGGAATGGACGGCTCCAACTCCGTCAAGGGCTTCGGCGGCTCCGTCAGGTGGGCATTGAGCACGCTGTAGGACGTATCGGCCTGGAACGGCTTGTGCCCGGTGAGCATCTCGTAGAGGGTCACGCCGAATGAGTAGAGATCGGACCGCCCATCCACGGTCCCCCCGCGCACCTGCTCGGGAGACATGTAATAGACCGACCCCATGGTGCTCCCCGGGCGGGTCAGCTGCATGTCGGCCGAGGACTTGGCAATGCCGAAATCCATCAGCTTGACCACGCCGTGGGTGGTGATCATGATGTTGGCCGGCTTGATGTCGCGGTGGGTGACCCCGCGGCCGTGGGCGTAGCTGAGGGCGGCGAGCACCTGCATGGCATAGTCGAGGAGGTGTCCGATGGGGATCCGCATCTGCGACGCCAGTTTTTCCAGCGTGGCCCCCTCGACGTACTCCATGACCATGACGAACTGGTTGTTGTGCTGGAACGCGGTGCGCAGTTGCGCGATGCCGGGATGGTCGAGGGTGGCCAGGGTGCGGATCTCGGCCATGAAGCGGGCCGCCAGGTCGGGGTCCGAGGCGAAGTCCGGCAACAGGATCTTCATGGCCTCTTCGCGGTTGGAGATCACGTTGCGCACCTTGTAGACGCGTCCCATGCCGCCCGCGCCGAGGGGGGCAATCACTTCGTAGTCGCCGACGCGCTGACCGGTTTCTGCCATGGGGGTCCTCCGGGTGAATGTGGGTGCTTGTCGGGGTCGAGGGGCCTTGTAGCGGAACGCCCCGAGTCTACGCCATTTCCGGGCCGGACGAACAAAGAAATCGGGGTCGGCCGTCGCAACTGGAACCGATGATGAAATCCAACCGTGTCCTGCCCGTCAAATGGTGAAGGAGAAGCCGCGGACGTTGCGACCCATCGGGTCCCGTCAGGGACCGACGATCATAGCCCGGGGTGAAACCCCGGGAAACAGCCCACCAACCCCGTGCCGTCCCTACAGGACGGCGGTTCACGATGGCGTCCCATGCCCGGGGGGTTGAACCCCGGGGATTTTCTTAACGAGCGTGACACCTATCACATAACGGAAGCCTGTTTTGAGCGGACCATTTCTTCACACCTCCCTTTGTTGCGAGCTTGCCTTGAAAGAGGAAGACACATGATTCGTTCTGAAAAGCCTGTCGCCGTAATTGTTCTTCTGCTTTGCCCTTTTCTTATTGCCCAGCAGCCAACATCGACCACCTCGCCAGCGCCTTCGAATCCGCAAACATCGGCGGCCGCCAGCCAATCCACACTGCCCGCTCCGCACACGTTACTCGATGGAACACCCATCAAGTTACGCCTGAGTCAAACCATCTCGTCCGCGGATGCCAAGGTTGGTCAGGAAATCCCCTTCGAAGTTGTCGAGGAGGTGAAGGTTGAAGACATCGTTGTTCTGCCCAAGGGAGCGACTGCGATTGCAACGGTCACTGAGGCCGATCACAAAAAGAGCATGGGGCGCGCCGGCAAGCTGAACATCAGTATTACGTACGCACGTTTGGCCGACCAGGAGAAGGTCGCGCTCCGCGCGGTGAAAGATTCGAAAGGCGGTGGCCACGTGGGCGCCATGACGGGGGCGATTGTGGCTACTTCGCTCGTGTTTTTCCCGGCGGCACCACTTTTCCTCTTTATCCATGGCAAGGACATCACCATCCCCCAGGGAACAGAGATCACGGCATTCGTTGAAGGTGACATGCACCTCGATATGGCGCGATTCGGGGCAGCGCCGCCGATTCCAACGACAGCCGCGGCCGCACCGACTCAAGCGAGCCTGGTAATCGAATCCACCCCGCCCGGCGCCGACATTGAAGTGGATGGAAACTTTGTCGGTAACACGCCTTCGACCCTTTCCCTCGTGCCGGGAAGTCACGAAGTCATTGTGAAGAAAAAGGGATTCGCGGATTGGAACCGGAAGCTCAACGTTACGACCGGCAGTGTCCGGTTGAATGCGGAGTTGGATCCCAAACCCGGAGAATAGCTGGTTCGCATCCCTCCATTCTCGAGCCTCGCATTCCCGGCGAGGCTCGCGTCGTCTCTTCACTCTCCGCAATTCTTCTTGCAAATTGACGCATTTCCGGGGGATGATGCGAAGTGTTCCTCCCCTCCCGTCCGCCTGGCGGCTTCTTAAGGCAAGGAGAAGATTCGGTCATGCGCAAATTTGTGCTCGCGGGCTTGTGCCTGCTGTTGGCTCCCGTGATGTTTGCTCAGCAAGCCCTCAACAACGACACGGTCATCAAGATGATGAAGTCGGGGCTCTCGGACGACATCATCGTCACCACCATCAACGGCTCGCCCGGGAATTACGATGTCTCCGCCAACGGGCTGATCGCGCTCAAAGGGGCCGGTGTCAGCGACAAGGTGATCGGCGCCATGGTGGCCAAGGGATCGGGCGGAAGTTCAGCCGGATCCCCGGGCGGCGGCGCCGCGCCCTCGGGCAACTCCAATACCACGATCGGTTCCGGCCCTCCGCCGGGCATTGACGAAATTGGCGTCTATTACAAGGACAAGAACGGAGCCTGGATCTCGTTGAATCCCGAGATCGTGAACTTCAAGACCGGGGGAGTGCTGAAGAGCATTGCCAGCGCGGGTATCGTGAAGGGCGACATCAACGGCCACATTCAAGGCGGGCACGCCAAACTCAGCCTGACATTCCCTGTCGTCCTCGCCGTCTATATGCCCGAGGGGACCGCCATCACCGAGTACCAGTTGCTGCACCTTCATCCCAACAATGATTCGCGTGAATTCCGTTCGGTCACGGGAGGGGTGATGCACGTGTCCGGTGGCGCAATGCGTGACCTGATCGAGTTCCAGGCCGAGAAACTGGCGCCGCGTGTCTTTCAGATCACCCTGCAGTCCACCATGGGGCATGGCGAATATGGGCTTCTCCCGCCGGGTGCTTATGGAAGCTCGAACATGAGCAGCGCGGGCAAGATCTACGCCGTCAGCATTGTGGAATAGCAGAATTCGGGAACGCGGGCCGGGGCGGCCTGCGTTCCGAGACCCGGACCAAAGGAAAATGTTAGGTTTAAGTCTGACGGCCCTTGCGGCCGTGCGACATGAACCGGCGTACTCGCAGAACGCTCCTGGTGGTGGCAGCCGTGCTGGTGCTGCTGGCGCTGGCTGTTTTTCTGCGGTCCAAGGCGCCTCCCGAGGCTGCCCGCCTGTTGCCGGAGTCCGACGGCATTGTCTATATGAACCTTCGGCCCGTGCGCACCTTTTTCAAAGGCAATCTGAAGCCCCCGCAACGGGTGCCTGAATACCAGCAGTTCGTGGACGCCACCGGGATCGACTGGGAGCGCGACCTCGACCAGGTAGCCGTAGGCCTGCACCGCATGCCCGACCCCAACGGTCCCAATGGCCCGGTGGCGTATTCCATGGTCCTGGTGGGCAAGCTGACGGGAACCAGGCTGAATCGCTGGCTCGAAGAGCATGCCGCGGGCCGCGAAAACTATGCCGGACACACCGTGTTTTCCGTGCCCTCCGAGGGGCGCACCGTCAGGGTGACTCAGGTGGGCTACGACATGGTTGCGGTGTCGAATTTCCCCACTACCGAAAAGATCCATTCCATCCTCGACCGCCATCGCGCGGCGGCGCTTCCCTTTGCCGGCTCCACCCTGCTCTCTGAACATTACAAGGACGTGCCGCTGCTCTCGCTGGCCTGGGGTGTGGGCCAGATCGGCCTGCCGTTCAACGAGGACGGCGCGATTTCGGTGCTGGGTTTCAAGCTGCCCCTGCAGTCGGATTCGACCATCGTGGCCAGTCTCAGCCCCGAACTGAGCCTCAAGGGCGCGCTGCGGTTGCGCCTGGAAGAGTTTGCTCCCACCAACGAAGCCGCAGCCAGCCAGGCGGCATCGCTGGCCACCCTGGTGACCCTGGCGCGGGGCTATACCGAGCCGCTGAGCGGCAATGCCGCGAACAAGGGCCTCCAGGAACTGCTGCGGTCGGCGGAGGTGACGCAGTCGCGCAACCGCCTGGTGGTGAAGGCCAATGTCCCGATGACGATGTTTACGGGGCTCGCCGAAGAACAAAATTCCGCCGCGCAAAGTGTAGCCGAGCCCGCCCCCGACGCATCGAAATAAACGCGGACCGGTTCGTATCGTATTGCAGGTCAAAGACTTTGCTCAAACTCAAGCTTTCCCGGCCGGTCCCCAAAGAGGTTGCATGGATCGTTGGTCAAGAGTATGGATGGTTGCCGGCGCGCTGTCTCTGGTATGCGTCGGGTTCGCTGCGGACGGCAAACCTGGAGTGCTGACCGGCCAGGCTGCATTCACCGATGCGGCGCACGAGGCCCCAGGCACGCTGCGCCACCTGACCGCTGCCGACCTGCCTGCCCCAGCGCAGGATCAGTCGGTTGATAACGGCCCGAGCGTGGTGCCGCGGCCGGCCGATGCGTGGCCGAAGGCGCCGTCGGGATTCAAGGTGGATTTGTACGCTACCGGCCTGGAGAACCCCCGCGAGATGCGGACGGCGCCCAACGGCGATATTTTTCTGGCCGAGAGCCAGGCGGGCAAGATCGAGGTGTTTCGCGGACTGGGCGCCGACGGCAAGCCACAACAGATGTCGCTGTTTGCCCAGGGATTGCATCAGCCGTTCGGGATCGCGTTTTATCCGCCCGGACCTGACCCCAGGTATGTCTACATCGGCGATACCGACCAGATCGTCCGGTTTCCCTACAAGAACGGCGACCTGAAGGCCAGCGGCCCGATGCAAAACCTGTCAGAACTTCCAGGTGGGGGGCGGCTGCGGGGCGGCGGGCACTGGACCCGCGACCTGGTCTTTTCCAAAGATGGGACGAGGCTTTTCGCGTCGGTCGGCTCACACTCGAACGTCGACGATCCGGATACCCATCCGGAGGAGTTCCACCGCGCCGACGTGCTGGAGTTCACGCCCGAGGGCAAATTTGTGAAGGTATACGCCTCGGGCCTGCGCAACTGCGTGGGCGAGGCCATCAACCCCATCACCGGCGAACTGTGGTGCTCGACCAACGAGCGCGACGCCCTGGGCAACAACCTGGTTCCCGACTACGTGACCCACGTGGAGGAGGGCGGATTCTACGGCTGGCCGTGGTTCTACATGGGCCCGCACGGCGGGGTGTGGGACCCCCGCCACCAGGGCAGGCACCCTGAGCTGCAGTCGAAGGTCATCACGCCCGACATCCTGGTGAACCCGCACTTCGCGTCGCTGGAAATGCTGTTCTACGAGGGCTCGCAGTTTCCCGCCCAATTCAAGGACGAGGGATTTGCCGCCGAGCACGGCTCCTGGAACCGCGCCCAACGGTCTGGGTACGAAGTGATCCGCCTGCCCATGAAGAACGGCCACGCCACCGGCGAATACGAGGACTTCCTGACCGGCTTCACCGCCGGCGACGACCAGGTGTGGGGCAGGCCCGTGGGCGTCACCGTGGGCATCGACGGTTCGCTGTTCGTGTCCGATGACGGGTCGAATTCGATCTGGCGGGTGAGCTGGGTGGGGAAGCGAGAGGGCAGCCCGCTGAGCTCAATCCGGTAATGGTGATCCGCTTGACTGGGGGGGCGTTCGCTAACGCCGTTCGAACATTCGGGTGTGCACCAGTTCGCAGAGCCGGATGGTGAGGGGATCGCTCAGGCGGTAATAGACGAACTGGGCATCTTTCTGGCGCGCGATCAACCCCGCCGAGGCCAACAGGGACAGGTGCTTGGAAACATTCGATTGCGTGGCGCCGGTGGCGCTGACGATCTCAGTCACCGTGAGCGGTTTGGCGCAGATGGCCTGCAGGATCTTCAGACGCATTGGTTCACCGAGAACGCGAAATTGATGCGCTACACGGTCGAGCTCCCTATCGGAGAGGCTGGCGATTTTTCCGCGGTTTGACATATTCCTCTATGGTGATATGATCATATACCAATATGACTGAAATTCAAACTCGTTCCGTCAGCCCGGCGCAGCTTTGCCTGGTTCTGGCGGCCGGGAGCGCGATTGAACTGATCGATGTGCGCACACCGCCGGAATTTACCAATGCTCACGTTCCGGGCGCAAGGCTTATTCCTCTGACCGACCTGGACGTCGCGGCCTATCTGAAACAGCATCCGCCGGGCCGTCCGGTGTATGTCCTGTGCCAGGCCGGCGGGCGCGCGAAGAAGGCCATTGAGCGATTCGAAAGCGCCGGCTGTTTCGATTGCGTGCTGGTGGAAGGCGGCACCCAGGCCTGGATGGATGCCGGGCTGCCGGTAGACCGCGGCGCGGGCAGGGTTCTTCCGCTGATGCGCCAGGTTCAAATCGTCGTTGGGGCCTTGTCCGCCATCGGCGCTTCGTTGGCGCTGCTGACGAGCCCTTGGTTCGCTCTCGTACCGCTGATCATGGGCTGCGGGCTGTTGTTCGCCGGGCTGACCGGTGCGTGCGGAATGGCGATCGTGCTGGCCAGGATGCCATGGAACCGCTCAGAGTCCAATCGTGTTGACTTGTGCCTGAATCCGGAGAAGAGATGAAAACTGCACGCAAGATCGTGATTGTCGGCGGGGTGGCCGGTGGGGCATCGGCCGCGGCGAGGGCGCGCAGGGTGGACGAATCGGCGGAGATCCAGATCTTTGAGCGCGGCCCTTACATTTCGTTTGCCAATTGCGGACTGCCCTACTTCATCGGCGGCGAAATCCTGGATCGGGCGAAGTTGCTCATCATGACGCCGGAGAAAATGTGGGCCCGCTCGCGGGTGCACGCGCACGTGAACCACGAAGTCCTCTCCATCGACCGCTCGACAAAGACCATTCAAGTCCGGCAGCCGGATGGCGCCGCGATGGAGGTGAGCTACGACAAGCTGATTCTGAGCCAGGGCGCAAAGCCGATCGTACCGCCTCTGCCCGGCGCGGAACTCCCCCACGTTTTCACATTACGCGACGTCCCGGATATGGACCGCATCGTCGCTTTTCTCGAAACGCAAGGGCCGAAGAGGGCGGCGGTGATCGGCGGCGGCTTTATCGGGCTGGAGATGGCCGAAGCCTTCCATCGTCGCGGCATGGAGGTCACGATCATCGAGAAGTTTCCGCACATTCTTCCCCTGCTCGACGACGATATGGCGGTCTACCTGCAAAACCAGATCCGCGGCAAAGGCTTTGGCCTGAGAACCTCCGCGGAGGCGAAGCTCCTTCGGCCCGAGGGCATCGAGCTTGCGGATGGCACCTTCGTTCCCGCAGACCTTGTGCTTCTCAGCGTTGGCGTGAAGGCCGAAATCGGCCTGGCCAGGGAGGCGGGGATTGAAATTGGAATCACCGGGGGAGTGAAGACCAACGCCCGCCTGGAGTCGTCTGATCCGGACATCTACGCGGTGGGCGACGCGGCCGAGACCACACATGCCCTCACCGGCGCGCGAACCCGGATTCCGCTTGCCGGTCCCGCCAACCGGCAAGGCCGCATTGCCGGCGCCAATGCAGCCGGCGGACACTTTCTTTATCCAGGCGCTCTCGGTACCTCGATCGTGCGCATTCTGCACATGACGGCGGCAACCACCGGACTCACCTCCTCGCAAGCCACGAAGGCCGGACTCAGTTTCTTTACCAGCCTGACCCGCGACAACAGCCACGCCGGCTATTATCCCGGCTCCAAACCGACCATGATCAAAATCGTCGCCGAAGAAGGTACCGGACGCCTGCTTGGGGCGCAGATTATTGGCGAAGATGGCGTGGATAAACGCATCGACGTCCTGGCCACCGCGGTTACCGGAAAAATGACCGTCTTCGACCTTGAGAATCTCGACCTGGCGTATGCTCCGCCGTTCGGCTCGGCAAATGACCCGGTGAATGTGGCCGGATTTGTGGCCGACCATATCGTACGCGGCGACGTCGCCACGGTGTCCCCGGGGGAGTGGAAGCCGAATGGTGAATTGCTTCTCGACGTTCGCGACCGGAGCGAAGTTGCCGAACTGGGCCGGTTACCCAACGCGATCCACATTCCCCTGGACGAATTGCGAGATCATCTCGATGAACTGCCGCGCAAGCAAAAGATCCTCATCTACTGCCAGAAAGGGCAGCGCGGCTACCTGGCGGCGTGCGTGCTGAAGGGCCACGGATTCGAGAATGTGATCAATCTCCGCGGAGGCTTCGCGCAGGCAAAGCTTCACGGCTTCTGATCAGATTGACGACGGATTTCACGCCGCTTGCAGCGGCGGCAGCGTGAGTGTCCAAGTCAGAGCACGAGAAGTCCTGCGGCCGGCAGAGCGAATCTCGTGGTTCCGCCAAACCCAAGGGCCCGGGTGACAGGCTACTTCCCCTTCAGCCCCAGGGCCTCCACCACCTGGTCGTCCACTTTGACGGGCTGGCCAGCTTCCTTCCATACCACGCCGAACCCGCCGCGGTAATCCCACATCGCCCAGCCGATGTTGTCCGCCTCAAGAGCGATGCGCACGTCGCGAATCCAGTTCATGCGCGATTGTGGATCGGTGACGCGCCGATAGGCGCCAAATTCGTTGCAGATCAGCGGCACGCTGTTCGTTTTGCCCCACGCAGCAACGGCATCGATTTCAAGCCGGATGCGATGTGCGTCCCAGTGGTCGAGCCAGTACTGTTCGAGGGCGAACCGGTTCGCCGGATCGGGCACCTGCTTCAGGATCTCCTGCATCGAGCTCTCGTCGGCCGGGTAGGGGATGCCGTGGGTGTACTTCCACCAGGACGCGCCCCAGCCCGCACCCTGGTGGGTGAAGGTGTGCGGGTCGTAGTAGTGGAAGTTGTAGATCACGTTCCCGTCGGGCAAGGGTTGTTGCGTCAGCAGGTCGGCAACATCCGACCAGTTCGGTCCGGTGGCGATGATGGTGTTCCCGGGCGCGGCTTTGCGAATCGCCGCGGCCGCGGCCGCCTGAATTGTCGCCCAGCGCACGGGATCATACACTTCGGGCTCATTCATGATCTCGAAGAAGACTTTCTCCGGGTCGCGGTTGGCGTAATGCGCAGCCAGACGGCCCCACAGCACGGTGAACTGCTGCATCTTCTCATCGCTGTTCATCACCTCGTGCTTGTACGGCGTCTCTGGGTGAACGTCGATCTGGACCGCGAGCCCGCTGGCCAGCATGGCGTCGACCGCGCGATCGAGGCGCGCGAGAAAGTCGGCATTGGGGCCCGGCTGCCGGTCCATCGACTGCTCGAGCGGCACCGGGTCGATGCTGAGGCGCACGTTGTCGAAGCCCAGTTTCGCCATCAACGCGATGTCGGCCGCATCGGTGTAGCGGTTGGTCCACGCCGCAGAATAATCACTGGCGTGCTGCGCAAACCACTCCGAGGCATTGATCCCATGCCTCAGGTGCCGGGCGCGGGCGAAGGCGGTCTGGACGTCGGCGGATCGATCTTGCGCAAAGGCGGGCAGTGCGGCAAACAACAGAACAGCAAGACGAAATGAACGCAAGGGCACCGCGGTTCTCCTCAGGCGATGAGAATTCGGGAAGAAGATCATCATAAAGTCTGCCAGGCGGGTATGCGAAGGGATCGCGACAACGGGGAGAATGGCGGCGAATTCGGAAGGCAGCGATAAGTCGGCACTCCAGCAAAAACGGCTCCCGGGGCGGGAGCCGTTTTGCGATACAGGATCTTCAGGCGATCAGTTGGCGCCGCCTGAGCCGAACGAACCGGTGGCCGCCGTGGCAATCTGGCTATAGTCGACCCGCAGATATTTATGCGGATTGACGGGGACCATGTGGACGCGGACCTCGTAATGCAGGTGAGGGCCTGTGGAGCGCCCCGACTGGCCGACATAGCCGATGACCTGGCCGCGCGTCACATGCTGTCCGGGAACCACGATCATGGCCGAAAGATGACCATAGACCGTAAGCACATCGTGCCCGTGGTCGATGGTGATTTCGCGTCCGTAGCCGGAACCCATGCGCGCGCCGGTCACGTCGCCCTCGGCGGCAGCCCGCACCGGCGATCCGTAGGGGGCGGCAATATCGATGCCGGAATGGAAAGCGCCTTCGCCGTTGATTGGATCTTCCCGTTCGCCAAAGCTTGAAGTTACTCGGCCTTCCAGCGGCCAGAGCGAGGGCGCGTCCGCCAGGATGGTCCAGTCGCCGGCAAATGACGGCGAGAGGCCGCCCTCAATGGCGCGCGTCATGCGGCCCGACATGGCCTGGGTGCGAAGCGCGTAGAACTGATCGAGGGATGATTTCAAGTTTTGCGGAGTTACGTCATCGGTGACGGCAAGGGTTTGCGGAGTGGGCGCGGAGGCCACCTGGGCCGCCGCAGCCGGATGCGAGGTGAGCCGATTCTGGCGCAATCCGTACAAGGCCGTCACTTCGCTGGCCAGCGCTCCCAGCGACGCGACCTGGACATCGCGGTCGTGCGCGATCTGCGCCATCTGCTTGTAGTCTTTGCGGAGGGTTTCGCGTTCCTGCCGGACCTGGTTGAACGCCTCGGTCTTGAGCAGCATCCGGGTGTAGGACCCTGCCAGGCCGACAATCGTAAACGCGCCGACCAGCGCCGCGACGATGAACCCGTACGCGTAGTGCAGGGGAAGCGGAATCTTTCTGACCCGCCCGTCTTCATCCCTGGCAACAAAAAGAATGTAGTAGCGCTTGCGCAGCATACACAACTCTCAGGTTCGCAATTCGCCGTCCACTCAAGCAAGTATTGAAAAAGGACAACACACAAAAATCCGTCCGCATACAC
Source organism: uncultured Acidobacteriota bacterium (assembly GCA_963706455.1). Classification (GTDB taxonomy): domain Bacteria; phylum Acidobacteriota; class Terriglobia; order Terriglobales; family Acidobacteriaceae; genus Telmatobacter. Next base: position 40,990 of record CAVPNO010000129.1, read on the forward strand.
GGGCACTGTGGCGCTCGCGTTTAGAACGTTTGCTTAGGCTAACAAAGGCGACTCGCGGGGTCAATGGAATTGGGAAGAAAACCATTCCCAAAGATTATCATTCGCTCCCCGGGGGATAAGAGGTTTGCTTTCTTTCGCATAGAACTCCCCGAAGCTTCCTGTTTTGGGAATTGGGGGGGATATGGGCATGCTGTCCTATTCTCAAGGGATGCGCGGTAATTCTCTAGGGATGCGCGGTAACCGAATCCGCCGGGGCGCGCCGGCAGGCGAACTTGACCTGATCGGCGAGATTCGCCGCCGCGCGGGGAAAGGGTGGGGGACCGGGCGCATCCGCCTGGGCATCGGGGACGACTGCGCCCTGCTGAAGGTTCGGGAAGGCGAAGAGCTGGCGGTTACGACCGATTTATCCATTGCAGGCCGCCACTTCCGGCTGGATTGGCATGCTCCGGAGAGCATTGGGCACCGCACGCTGGCGCGCGGCTTGAGCGATCTGGCGGCCATGGGAGCGCGCCCGGGGGCGGCGTTCCTGTCGCTGGGCCTGCCTCGGGAGCTGACTTTGGCCAAAGGCCGGGGGAAGGCGTGGGTGCATCGCTTCCTGGACGGATTTTTCCGACTCGCGGGAACGCACCGGACTCGACTCGCCGGAGGGGACCTGGCTGAATCCCCGATTGCCATGGCGGATATCCTGCTGATCGGGGACGTTCCGGCCGGGAAAGCCCTCCGCCGCTCGGGAGCACGGCCGGGGGACCGGCTCTATGTCACGGGTCATCTGGGCGGGGCGGCTGCCGGACTGGCCAAACTTGCTGCGTCGGGAGGAACCCGTCGGCGGCGAGGTACCGACCCGGCCGCCGTCTCTGCAATTCTCCGCGCCCATCTTTATCCCGAACCTCGCGTCTCCCAAGGGCTGTTTCTGCGACGCCGGGAGCTGGCTGCGGCCGCCATCGACCTGAGCGACGGCCTCTCCACTGACCTTCTCCATTTGTGCGAGGAGTCCGACGTGTGTGCCGTGATTGAGACGGAGCGCCTTCCTCTGGCGCACGGGGCGTCGCTGGAGCAGGCGCTTCATGGGGGCGAGGACTATGAGTTGCTGTTCGCGGCTCGCCCGGGGGTCCGCATGCCCCGATCCATTGCCGGGGTTCCGGTTACGCGGATAGGCGAGGTGCTGCGTCGGAAAATCGGGCAGCCCCGAGTCATGGCTAAAACCGGCTCGACGCTCGAAGCGCTGGAGCCGCGGGGCTGGCAGCACTTCTCCTGATTCAATCCGCCCCAGTTCCCCGTTCCCCGCTCCCTGTTCCCTGTTCCCGCTACTCCTCTTCCCCAATCGGCTGCCCCGGCGGCATCGGCAATTCGGGAGCGAGCGTGAATTTGGAAGGATCGCTGCGGAAGCGTCCGATGGCCGCGAGCGCGGCGGCGCGGTGCGCGGCATATTCCGGCGCATCGGCGGGAAATGCGGCGCCCTTCAGCCATTTCTCCAGCTTGTCCACTTCTGCCAGGGCCTGGCCGCGGGCTTCGGGCGATGCCGATCCGCTTCTGCCCTCGTCCACCGCAGCGCCCGCGGGAAAGGCAGAGCCGGACGCGCCGGCGCCGCCGCCGCTGGCCGCGAGACCGAGCAAGTGATTCAAAACCACGTCTTCCACCGTGAACTGGGTCTCCTCCTCGAGCCCCTCACGCCGCGGGGATTTCCAGGTTGCCTCCAACAGCGCATCGACCATTTCCTCGAAACCAGGTTGTTTCCGATTGCGGGCATGAAATTCGACGAGGCGCGAGGCCCGGCTGGGATCGAGGAGCAAACCCACCGTCAGCTCCGCAGAGGCCTCCGCAGGACTCTCCGCATCGAACGTGAGTCCGGTGTGGGCGCCGAAGGATTCGCGCGTACGCGGGTAATCGGGTGGCCGCGGCGGCAGGATGCGCAACAGCGATTCCGGCAGTGTCAGGTTTTCGGGCTTGAGCGTGTCGAGCACGGCATGCAGCGCTTCGAGTTGCTGTTCGCGCGCAATCGGCTCAGTGACCAGGGAGCCATCGCCGCGAACTGCATAGGTATAGTTGAGGCCGCCGATCCACTTGGCGGCGGCTTCGGTCTGGTAGCGATGCAGCAAGAAGAGGGGAACCAGCGTGTCTTCGAGCCGAGCCATCGGCTCGCCCGGCCGGATGGCATCCTGCCCGAAACGGGCCAGGGCGGCTTTGCGCACCGCCAGGATGCGGATTAGTTCGGCGGGCGCCGAAGCTCCGTTATCCCAGAGGTGGGCATAAGGATGCGCCCCTCCAAAAGGACGCGCGTCGGCGTCGGTGATGTAGCGCAACCCGTCCGCCTCATCCTGGCGCAGCAGTTTATCGAGTGCGGCGGACTCGTCCGTGCCCTTCGGGAACTGCGAGTAGCCGTAGCGGATCGTGGCCTTGTCCCATGCGCCGATGCCGGTGGCGTAGGCACGCGACAGGTCGGGCTTGCCGGAGGCGTCGAGCGTGATCCAGGGATGCGGATAGTCCATCACCGAGGTGCCCTGCCCCAGCGACGAGGCGGCAAAGTTGTGCTGCAGGCCGAGAGTGTGCCCAACTTCGTGCGCGGCAAGCTGGCGGGTGCGCGCCAGCACCATGGCCTCCATGTCTTTCGGAATCGGCTTGCCCTCGGCGTAGGGAGCCAGGAGGGCTTCGGCGATCATGTAGTCCTGCTCCGCGCGCAGGCTACCGAGCGTGACCTGGCCCTTGATGATTTCGCCGGTGCGGGGATCGAAGACGGCATCGCCATAGCTCCAGCCGCGGGTAGCGCGGTGCACCCACTGGATCATGTTGTAGCGCACGTCCATGGGGTCGGCGCCTTCGGGCAGGACTTCCACGCGAAACGCATCCTTGAACCCGGCAGCCTGAAAGGCCTGCGCCCACCAGCTTGCGCCTTCCACCAGGGCGGAACGGATGGGCTCCGGCGCGCCGCGGTCGACGTAATAGACGATGGGCTTCACCGGCTCGCTGATGGCTGCGTTGGGATCGCGCTTTTCCAGACGATGGCGCACGATGAAGCGCTGGTCCATGCGCTCGCCCAGGGGCACGGAGTAATCGCGGTAATTCCCGGCAAAAAAGCCGGAACGCGGATCGAAGCGGCGCGGCGTATAGCCAGGTCCGGGCAACTCGACCATGGACGTGTGCTCGCGCAGCGTAACGGCATGCGGATCGGGAGTGACGGCGGCGACGAATTCACCCCTCGGCGGCCCGTCGGTGACGAACGTCAGCATGGCCTCGACTTCGGTGTTCCTGGGAAAGGCCTTGGTGTTGTCCATCGCCAGGGCGCTGCGGCTCATGTCGATCTTGTAGGCGCCCTGGCCGGTTTGCTGCAGGCGTTCGCCGGCCCCATGCGCATCGCGCAGGAAGAACGCCGTCGCATCGACCAGCAGCCGGCCGTTCTCTTCGGCTTCGATGGGAAATCCCCACAGCACCGATTCGGCGAACGACTCCGTCACCGCCAGCCGCTCCTGCGGATCGCTTGCCGACGAGCGAAACATCAGGTTCGGCTCGATCAGCAGAACCTTGCCGCCGATGCGCGAGAAGTGCACCACGCGGCCGCGGCCCAGTTGGCCGCGGTCGAGGCCGACATCGTTGGAGCCCAGGCCATAGGGAAGCTGATCGAGGAGAAGAAAGTCTTCGTCGAGGCGCGGAATCTCGAGGTAGAGCTTGCCGGACTTCGCATCCCAATCCAGGGGGAAGAAGCCGTCCTTGTGCTCCATTCCGGCGATCTTCTGGGTGAGGGTTTGGGGAGCGTCGGCGGCAAAGGCGATTCCAGGCGCGACAGCGAGACACAGAGCAAGCGCGGAGGCGAATCCGGATTTCGACATGGGGAATGACCTCGGAGGAAGTGAAGACCGGCCGGTCGGCGGACTTCTTTATAGCTGTATACAGCAACGGCTGCGGTGGTGTCCGGGCGTTCTATCATCATTACTGCCATGAAGGACAAAAGGATCCGCGTTCGCTTTGCTCCCTCGCCCACGGGGCTGCTGCATGTCGGCAATGCGCGGACGGCTCTTTACAACTGGCTCTTCGCCCGGCGCATGGAGGGCGATTTTCTGCTGCGCATCGAAGACACCGATGTGGAACGGTCTGAGACGCGTTTTGAGAAACAACTCATCGAAGACCTGCGCTGGCTGGGCATCGACTGGGACGAAGGCCCGCATCCCAACCCGGACGGCTCGACGACCGAAGTGGGTGGATACGGCCCGTACCGCCAATCTGAGCGTCTTGGGATTTATGCCGAGCATACCGAGCGCCTGCTTCGCGAGGGCAAGGCCTACCCATGCTTCTGCACCCCCGAAGAGCTCGAGGCCGAGCGCACCAGGGCGGCCGCCGAACATCGGCCCCAGGGCTATTCCGGCCGCTGCCGCGTTCTTTCCCCCGAGGAAGTCAACCAGAACCTCGCCGCCGGCAAGCCCTTTGCTGTGCGCTTGAGGATCGAAGATCGCCCGTTGCGCTTTCACGACCTGGTGCGGGGCGAAGTGGAGTTCGCACCCGAGGTGATGAGCGATCCCATCATCGTGCGCTCGGCGAGCGGCGAGAAGGGCGGCGAGGCCGAAGGCATCCCGGTCTACAACTACGTGGTGACGATTGACGATGCGCTCATGGAGATCACCCACGTGATTCGAGGCGACGACCACATCTCCAACACGCCCCGAAACAGGTGGCCATCTACGAGGCATTCGGCTGGCCTGTGCCGCAGTTCGCTCACCTTTCGACGATTCTCGGCGCGGATCGCGAGCGGCTGTCGAAGCGCCACGGCGCCACGTCGATCTCGACGTTTCGCGAGATGGGCTACCTGCCCGAAGCTCTGGTCAACTACCTGGCGCTGCTTGGCTGGGGCGCGGAGGACGGCAAGACCGAGACCTTCACGCTCGACGAGCTGACGCGGGCCTTTTCGCTGGAGCGCGTGACGCCCTCGCCGGCGATCTTCGACTTCGACAAGCTGAACTGGCTCAATCGCCACTACCTGAAGCAGGCTGACCCGGCGCGCATCGCGAGTCTGTCGTGGCCCTATTTTGCCAATCTTCTGCCTGCCCGCGACTCCGCTCCGGAATCAATCAGAAAATGGTTCGAGAAGCTGCTTGCGCGTGTTCGTGCCAAAAGTGGATCACCTCGACCAGCTTCCGGCGCAAGCCGCGCCCGTCATCCACTTCGATTGCGACCAGGCCCGCGCCGACCCCGAAAATGTCCGCCATCCTGGAGGCCGATTCGTCCCGCACCGTGCTGGGCGAATTTGCCGCTCGCGTGCGCACCTACTCGCAACACGTCGCGCCGGATCTCTTCAAAGCGTGGATGAACGAGATCAAGACCGCCACCGGCATCAAGGGCAAGGAGCTCTTTCATCCGGTGCGCATCGCGCTCACCGGTCATCACTCGGGCCCGGATTTCGACAAGCTGCTGCCGCTTATCGAAGACGGGTCGAACGTTGGGCCTCGGCATTCCCGACGTGCGTGAACGGATCGAGTGCTTCGTGGGGGTGTGAGCGCGTGCCGGATATTTTCTGGATCGGCGGGAATGCTGCGCCGGGGCTGGCGATCGTGACGCGTCCGCGCGGAACCGACTGGCTCGAAGAAGAAATGCGAATGTTGAAGCGGGGCGGGATCGACGCGCTCGCCTCGCTGCTGGAACCGCACGAGAGCGAGTGGCTGGGCCTGGAAGAGGAAGGCGCCGAGGCGGCAAAGGCCGGAATCGTGTTCCTGAGTTTTCCCATCCCCGACACGCAGGTGCCGACCGATTTCTACCGATTTCGAGAGTTTGTGTCGGACCTGGCGACACGGCTGCGGAACGGCGAGCGCATCGGCGTGCACTGTCGCGGAAGCATTGGCCGCGCGACCGTAACGGCGGCGTGCGCGCTGATCCACTTGGGATGGAAACCGCGAGACGCCCTGACCGCGGTGGAAGCGGCGCGCGGCTGCCCTGTGCCTGACACGGAAGAACAGCGGGCGTGGATTCTGGCTTATGAGGCGCCGCGGTGACGGCCGCGGTTGTGGATCTGTCGTTCCCGCACGCGTGGAGGGCGGAGATTCTGGTTGCACGACCTTTGATTTTGCCGCCCCGGCATTTCGTTTATCCCCGCGAAGTGGAGGAAGTGGAACGGGGCGCACTGGAGGTGCTGATCGCACCTCTTGCGAATGATGAACCGCGGTCCCAGGATTTGAAAGGGCACGACTTCAGTCGTGCCGCGAACGCCCCGACGTCGAAAGGGGCTTTAGCCTCTGAGGGATCCTTTCAACCCTTCCTCGCCACCTGCGCCCTCGGTTTTCGTGACCCGGTAGTCCCCACCGGCCTCTGGTCCGCACCCAACCCAAACGAAATCTGCGCGGTCTCTGGCGGATACGCCTACATTATCGACACCACCGCTCCCGAGCGATTCACTATGATTTCCTACCGTCCGGTGCTCGATATCCGGCCTGCCCCCGCCGAACACCGACTGCTGTTCGTCGGGCACCACTCGATTCTGGGCTGGGGACCGAACGGGCAGGCGTGGGAATCGGGCAGACTTTCCGATGAAGGCATTACGGTTACCGCGATCGAGGACGGTCAACTGCGGGGCCGGGGGTGGAAACTGACGTCCGACCAAGAAACGCCGTTCGCTCTGGATCTCAAGAACGGTTTACGCGCCCGTTGACGCGTCCTCTGCAAACGATGGCGAATCGGCAGGATGCTCGGAATTTTGTTGCCCGGCTCCCTCGGCGTCCGCCGCAAGCATGGCGAGCGCGACAAATAGCAAGCCCATCGGAATGCTGGTCACCGTGGTGTTGAACAAGGCGAATGCGGTGACCTCCCAGTGCTGCTCGATGACGATGCCCGCTTCCGCCCGGCTTTCAATCTCAGCCAGCAACCGCTGCGCGGCAAAAGCGGCGATGGCAAAGATCCGGGCAGGCATCCGCGCGTTCATCGCGGCGCCGGGTTCCGGCTTGCGCAGTAGATTGACTGCCCATGGCGCCAGGAGCCAGGAAATGCAAGTCGTCATGAGCAATCCGGCCAGCAGCCCCATCACGCGACCGTTTGACCGGAAGAAGAACCACGACGTGAACGCCACTTCGAGCAGACCGAATGCTGCCATGATTCCCATTACCGCGAGGGAAAGGAGCAAGATGCTTTTCCACTGAGGTTTGGAAAATCGTAATGACTGCGTCCATGCCGGCAGGACGCCCTCGGAGACTATCCGAACCCGGCGAGCCGTGAGAAACATGGCGAAGACGAAGACACCTATGGCAAGAAAGCCGTGCGCGAGACCGAGCGGAACGCCGGCATTCAGGGCCCTGCGTTGCGCCCGTGCGAGATCCCTGGTCAAATAGTCTCCGCCGAGCACCGAATGCTCCGTTGCAAACCAGGTGAACAGGGCATGCGCAGCCATCCGGTTCAGACGTTCCATTCCAAGCGCCAGCCAACCGGCTAGGACCGCCGGCGCTATCACCCTCGGATTCTGCCGGAAAAGCGCCCACGTTTTCCGCCACAAGTCTTTCATTGGCAGTCCATTCTACGCCGCAGCCGGAGGGTCCGAATCGATTTACATTGTCGACCTCGTCTCCAATCCAATACATTTCGGTGCATGATGTGCAATGACCGACGCAGCTTTCTCCGCCAGGCAGCCACCCTGGCCGGCGCCTTTTCCGCCGACAGCCTCTTCGACCAGGCCCACGCCGCCGACTTCGCCGCGGCGGGCGCGCGCATCGCCGGGCTCAGCGCGCTCGAAGCCGCGCAGGATGAGGACTACTGGGCCGTGATCCAGCGCGCCTACTCGGTGAATCCCAACCTCATCAACCTGAACAATGGCGGCGTTTCGCCGTCGCCCATCGTGGTGCAGCAGGCCGTGGAGCGCTACAACCAGCTCTCCAACGAAGGTCCGTCCTATTACATGTGGCGCATTCTCGACCAGGGCCGCGAGCCGCTGCGCGAAAAGCTGGCCGCGCTGGCCGGCACGCCAGCCCGGCGAGATCGCCATCAACCGCAACTCCACCGAGGCGCTGAACACCATCATCTACGGGCTGGACTTCAAGGCCGGCGACGAAGTCATCGGCTGCAAGCAGGACTACCCGCACATGATCGAGGCCTACCGCCAGCGGGCCATGCGCGAAGGCATCGTCTACAAGCAGCTCAGCTTCGACTTCCCCATCGAGGACGACGCGCTGATCGTAAAGGCATACGAGGACGCGATCACGCCGCGCACCAGGCTGATTCACGTCACCCACATGGTGAACTGGGTGGGGCAGGTGATGCCGGTGCGCAAGATCGCCGATGTGGCCCATGCGCACGGCATCGAGGTCCTGTGCGACGGGGCGCATTCCTTCGGGCTAATGGATTTCAAAATCCCCGACCTCGGCTGCGATTACTTCGGCACCAGCCTGCACAAGTTTCTTTCCGCGCCCATCGGGACAGGCATGCTCTGGATCAAGTCGGACAAAATCGAAAGGATCTGGCCGCTGGTCTGCAACGACAAGCCGCGTTCGGGCGATATCCGCAAGTTCGAGGACCTGGGCACGCGCAGCTTCCCGCTGGAGCAGGGCATCGGCGAAGCCCTCAACTTCCACAACGGAATCGGTCCGGCGCGCAAGCAGGCGCGCATCGGTTATCTCAAGAACTACTGGGCGTCGCGCGCGCAAGCCATGCCCAGGGTCAAGCTGCACACCTCGCTCGATCTGCGATACTCATGCGCCATCTGCGGCGTAAGCGTCGACGGCATGACCCCGTCGGAGCTGGAGAACGCGCTCTTCGACCGCTACAAGATTCACACCGTGGGCATCGTGTGGGAGAACATCCAGTGCGTCCGCGTGACGCCCCACGTGTACACGTCCATTGCCGATCTCGACCGGCTGGTGCGGGCTCTCGAAGAGATCAGCGCGAAGGCGTGAAAAGGGTCCGCAAATGCTCGACATCAGGAGTCTCGGAAGCCGGCAACTGGAAATGCGGGACCTGGGCGACTCAGTGCAATTCGTCCTCAAGCCGCATCTACGACGGGGAAACGTTGGCGCCGGACTGATGGTGATCGTCGGATTCGCTTTCTTTGCGTGGTGGCGGCATAGCGTCATTCTTATGGTTTTCGCTATCGTCGGAGTCATCGGCCTGGTTTCGAACTGGCTGCGCGGGCGCCAGACCACGTTGCGCGTAAACCGGGCCGAGGTCGTGGCGCGGGGGGATCTCGATACGTCCGCCCATGAGATCACCATTCCCCTGACGGAGATTACCTCCATGGGGTGGAGCGCCGGCGGCCAGGACGACAGCGGCGGACTTTACGTGGCCAATGGATGGACGCGGTCGTATGTTGTGCCGGGCGCGACCGAGGCGCAGGCGCGAGAGATTCTCGCCGCGATCACGGGAAGATTTCCGGGCTTTCCGATCGACGACAAAACATGGGCTTCCCTGATCTGGGGCGACGAGAGCGTGCTCATGGACCTTGGCATCGACGAGACGAAGCAGCCGGAAGATTCTCGCTCCGGCGATTCCAAAGCTTAAAGATGCTTTGCGGTATCCCGCCGTGTTGGCCGGCAGTTCGAGTAGACGCCGCACGAGAAAGCGGGCAGACTAAGGTTCATGCCCCGTATCGTTGCGGTTCTGTCTCTCGCGCTGGGCGGGTGCCTTGCGATCGCCCAGGATCAGCCCAAGTCTCCGGCTGTTTCCGATTCCGACAAGATTCCGGCGAACAATCCGCCCCTCGATCCCGCCAAACTTACCGACGCGGTTCGCGCCAGTTTCTATCATCCCGACAATCTCGCCGGCCTGGAGTGCAATGTTTCCTTTGACTGGTCCGGAGTGATGCATGCCTTGCAGGTCGACGACCCTGCTCCGGAGCGGATGAAAATCATCGAGGGGCTAAAGGTTCGTTCGCGGGCCGCACGCGATAAGGCGCCCGAGGTGACGTTGAACTGGTCCGGCGGAGAACCGCCCGACCACAAGGAGCAGTTTGAAGGCGCAATCAAGCAGATGGTTTCAGGCTTTTACCAGATGTATTGGAATCTGATTGCGTCCTCCCCTGTCCCTCCGGGTTCGGTTTTCGAGAAGATCGAGCAACTCGATGACGGCCAACTAAAGACCTACACTTCCTCCGCGGGGGGCAGTATCGAAGTCACCGTCGACAAGGAGCATATCCCGACACACTATTCCGTCAATAGTCCGGCGATGAGGGCAACCATCGATGCTCACTACACACCGTCTCCCACGCCCGTTCCGGGCGATGTTCGTCGCCTTACGGAACTGGATGTTTCCAATCAGATGGGTGCTTCGACGTTGAAAGTGGAGGTGATCCTCGATTACCAGGCGGTGGATGTGTTCTATGTCCCGCAACACGTGACCTTCAATGTGGTGGGTGCGTATTCGGTCGGGATGGATTTTTCAGGCTGCTCGGCCACCAAAGGCGCTGCCGGATCGAATGCAAAGAATTGACGGACGGGTTCGCAATGGCGTGGATGCCGTAGAACAACGACCGGCTGCCATGACAAGGTGTTTTCAGGCGAGATTCGGCGACTGATTTTTTCCCGCCGTCAAAACAGATTCGTACCCGGCATAAACCCCTTCAAACACCGAATCCCAACTCGCGGTCAGCGCATACGCCCGCGCCGCTTCGCGCATCCCAGCGTGCCTGATCGGGTCGCGGAGGATTCCGCTTACCGCCGACGCAAACCCCTCATCGGGAACGATGCGCCCCGTTTCGCCGTCACGCACGATCGTGCACGGCCCGCCGTCCGGGGTGACGACCGCCGGCACGCCGCTGGCCATCGCCTCCAGGACCACGTTGCCGAAGGTGTCGGTGTGGGACGGAAATACGAACAGGTCCATGTTGGCGTAGGCGGCCGAGAGCGCTTCTCCGCGCAGCACGCCTGTAAACCTGGCGCTCGGCATCCGTTCGCGGAGCCAGGCTTCATCGCCGCCGTGGCCGACGATGAGGAAATGAAAGCTGCTGTGCCCGAGCCGCTTCAACTCCTCCTGAACGCGGACCAGCAGGGCCACGTTTTTTTCCACGGAAAGGCGGCCCACGAAGCCGAGCACCTGGTCGCGATCTCCAGGCTCGCGATTGCGTTTGGCGGGATGGAACAGTTCGGCGTCCACGCCGCGCGGCATCAGGCCGCAGGGACGCCCGGTAAGCCGCTCGAGCTGATCGCAAAGCCGGCGATTGGGCGCAAACAGCACCCGGGCCTGCTTGTAAAACGCCGCGATAGCGCCCATGGCGATGTTTTCGATCGTCTGTCCGGCGGCTTCCGCTTGCTCCCGCGGGAGCAGACGAAGAAACCAGTCCGACCGCCGCGCGGCGTATTCGTGGAGGTTGGTGTGCCAACTGGCAGCCAGGGGCAGGTTGAAGTCCCACGCCAACCCGGCCGCCAGTAGTCCCAGCTCGCTGGGGCCGGTGATGTGCACCAAATCGGGCCGGAAGCGGTCGAGGGTGTCTTCGATCAGGGGCATGTGACGGGCGAATGCGGGATCGAAGCGAAGATCCTTCTCCAGAGCGAAAGAGAATCCTCCGCGGGGCAACTCCAGCGTCCAGACGTTTTCATCTTGTACCAGCGGCTGAGGACGGTCGCCGGCGCGCACGCAAAGGAAGGGCAGATTCCGCCTGCGCGCGAACGCCTCGAAATGGCGGCTGGTGTGGGCCACGCCATTGACTTCGTGGAAGGAATCAGGGAAGTAAGCGACGCGGGGCGGATCCATCATGGGCAGAGAGCGGACATGGGCAGAGAGCGGGCTAGCGGTTAGCGAGAACGCGCGACGGAATCACGCGCCGGCAAGGAAAAATCTGACAGGCGCAGAGCGCGCAGGTTTACAAGTGTCCGTAACGAACGTTGTTTAGAAAGTGAGCATCTCGAAATGCGGGTCCTTCGGATGCATCCGCCGCGGCGGACTCCGCTCAGGATGGCAGCTGGAATTATGATGCGAACTTCCGGCACCGAACACTTACACCGTTCGCACCGCTGCCTTTACTCCGTTTCCCCCAGAGCGAGCTGGAGCTCGTGCGATTCGCTCCAGGCCATGCGCAGCCCGCTGGACACCGGGCGCCGGCCCAGCAACCTGACCATCGCCAGCGACCACCGCATCTGCCAGGGCGCGGTTCCGCTTGGCCAGAGGTGGGCCAGCGGCGTGTCCACGCCTTTCTCGTTGGGGTGATAGACGCGCTGATCCCAACATTGCGAGCCCTGCGGGAACTCGGGATAGTCGCGAATGGCATCGATTGCCGAACGCAGGATGCGGTGTTTCCACGGCTCGGCGTACTGGGGCATGAAAAGCACCTTGCTGCGCTTCTCGAGGCGAACCTCGTGGACGAACTCGGTGAAGCTGGTCGCATTGGTGAGGTTGATATTCGCGTTGGGCTCCACGCCGTGGCGATCGCCGCCGGAGATGAGCAGCATGTTCCACTGCGCCGCCAGTTGCCGTACCGCCCGGTTCTCGTCCCAGTTCCGCAGCCCGTTCAGTTCCAGGGCATGAAGGAATTGGCTGTTCGCCGCAAGGAACTGGTTGACCAGGAACAGGTGTTTTTCCGCTCCCACCGTGAACAGGTCCCACAGCGGGTGATTGAAGATGACCAGAACATTGGGCTCGTCACTCAATGCCGCCAGGATCTCGGTGAGCCGTTCGTCGTCGGGATGGGCGGTGAATTCAGCCAGAATCGCCATCCACTCCTGGGCCCGCGCGCTGGGTAGATTGTGAATCCCAAGATGAAAGTCCTGGACGCCGCCGTAGGGCGCGCTCCACTCGACCGACACGGGGATCTGGCGAGCGCTCGGAACGGTGCGAAGCAGCATGGGGGCGTTGATATTGTCGTGGTCGCTGAGGGAAACCATCCCCGCCAGGTCAAGATTTTCGATCTGGGCGCTCTCCAGATCGAAGGCCAGCTTGGGGGTCAGGGGCGGGGTCCAGTACGCCGCGGAATAATTCACGCGCACCCCGTGATTGATCTCGGAGCGGCGCTCCAGGCGCGCCAGCAGGGGGCGCATGATCGAATACCGGCTGCCGATATTGGCAAGGAAACTGAGCGTCTCCCTGGACTGGTTGGTGTGGCTGTGCAGTGAAACGCCGGTCCGAAAACCTTGCGCGGCACGCCGGTCACACCACAGGTATGAGATGGTCGAATTGGCCATTCTTCCCCCTCCTACATCCCGATTGCCTTTGGATTCTTCGTCCTCAGTGTCGTATGGCGCTCATAAATGCCAAATGAAAACGCGACGAATGCACCTTCAATTTCCACAGGGAATCAAGACGATCAACCGAACCCCGAAAAAAACCACCAATGCCAAAATCCGCCCCGGACGAGCATTTTGCGTGCCAAAAAGGGAAAATTTCAGAGCTGAAATCGGACCTTCCCTTCAGGGTAACACTTGCTCGTTCTGCACGTTACTGGGTCCCATGACATTTTATTCATTTACCGGCGGCCTCTCAGCCTGCTCAGCCTATTTGTGGGTTTTGGCCATTTCGGGACCGAGAAAGTCCTCGACGGTCATACCGGCCATCAGGTCGGGTTCGGCAGGAACAGTCGCGGTCTCACGCTGCCTGCCGGCCGACGCTTCCGGCGTGAGATAGTTGTCGGTCAGTCCCCTTCGCAGGATCTCAAACGCCTGCTCCGGCGTATCGACGTACTGAAACAGTTCCAGATCCTTGGGCGAGATGGCGCCGGTATCCACCAGCGCATTCAGGTTGAAGACCTTTTTCCAGTAGTCGGTGCCATAGACCACCACCGTGATCTTTTTGGCCAGCTTCTGGGTCTGGGTGAGGGTGAGAATCTCGAACATTTCGTCCAGCGTGCCGAACCCGCCCGGAAAGACCACCAGCGCCTTGGCCAGGTAGGCAAACCAAAGCTTGCGCATGAAGAAATAGTGAAACTCGAAATTGAGAGAGGGGGTGATGTACGGATTGGGCGTCTGTTCAAAAGGAAGCCGGATGTTGAGCCCGATGGTTTTCCCGCCTGCCTCGCGGGCGCCGCGGTTGGCGGCCTCCATGATGCCCGGGCCGCCGCCCGAGGTCACCACGAAACGCGAACGGCGCGAAGGAATCGTCCTGGCCCACTGGGTAAGGAGCTGGGCCAGGCGGCGGGCATCCTCGTAGTAGCGGGCCATTTCCACTGCAGCCACGGCGCGCTTGCGTTGCAAATCGGTAGCCGTGCCTTCCACGATTTCAGGGATGCGGGCAGGCTGTTCTTCGCTGGGCGCGGGACGGGAAGAGCCGGTGTTTTCCAGCAGTTCCAGCGCGGCGTCGGTCTCTTCACGTCCCCGGAACCGGGCGGAGCCGAAGAATACCACCGTGTCCTGGATCTGCTCCTTGCGGAAGCGGGATAGAGGCTCGACGTACTCGGCCACGATCCGGATCAGGCGCCCTTCGGCGCTGTTCAGAAAAGCGATGTTTTCATAGGCCAGGGAAGCGCGTTGGAGCTGCGGCGGGGTTCCATTGGCGGCCGGGTCCGGAGTGGCGGCATGGGAAAGTTCGGACGTGGGCTGGTGCTGTTCGTTGCCGGCGGCCCCGGCGGCACGACTCATCCCTGGTCCCTCAGTCCCTGCTCCTTCGTCTTTCATGCCTTACCCGTCCCGATGCCGGACCGCATCCCGGAAAGCGATCCAGAGATTCAGCAGTCCCAGACCGGATATGATGCCGCGCACGGCTCCGTGGGCCGCATAGATGCCCAGCGTAGGAAAACGCAGGAACAGCGGATTCTGGTCCCAAAACAGGTGGGACCACGGAGCGTAGCATACGGCCAGCCCGATATACATGCGCAGCAGGACGCGCAGAAACAGCTCGCCACGTTCGAGCCAGCGCGGGATTTGCTGCGGATGCTGCGTGCCGGACGACGGCGGCGGAGGGTCAACGAGGGCCGCGGACACAGGAGCCGGGCTCGCGGTCATGGGAGGCGATGTCATTTCCGGCTGCTGAGGCATTCCGTGGTTACAATCGCTGTTCTGGCTGTGGGCGCTGTGCACGACTTGGCTAAGATGCCAGCCGGCGCCGGGCTGGTGGACAGCTATTCAAACGGTATCACAGGGCGGGGATTCGGGTTTTGACCGATCGCGGACCGGGTAAAAACCTTCGGCCCCGGATCACTGGTTAATGAGCATGACGGGATCGGGGGCGACGTGACAAGTCTGGTCGCCGGACAGCTTCCACGTGCTTCCATCCTCATAGGTTACGGACTGGAGGTCGATCCGGCGCGCGGACGTGAGCCCCGGCAGACGGAAATCGCCCGAAACGCCGGGCTCACCCCAATTGCCCAGCTCCACGCTCAGGGTTTTCTCCAAATCCGCCGAGTCAGAATCGTCTGATCCGCCGGGACCCACATTGAGAGGCTGCAAGCGCGCCTTCCCCTTCCGGCCGTGGACCGTGATTGTGGCGGACACGATGGTCTCCCCGGCTTTGTCCTTCCGCTGGTCATTCAGGAACAGCCGCAAACGCGGCGCGAAGACCAAGCGCCTTTCGCCATTTGCATCTACGGCAAGCATTCCTTGGCTCATGCCTTGGCGAACATGCATGTCAACCGGGCAAGCCGGCGGTACGACCACGGTGGACCTGCACTCGGTGATCGTGTTGCCTTTTCCATGCTTCTTACCGTCGGGGTGGACCGTCTCGAAGGTGCAGATGAAGTTTCCCGCCTCAGGAAGGGTGGTCGTCGGTGGCGCGGTAGACTGGGCGACCGCGGAAATTCCACTCAGTAGAAAGAAAGCAGCACAACCGGCGGCGAATCGCATACTCCCTCCTGCAAAATCGGGCACGACCAAAAGATACGCCCGCAGCCCGCTCGCGGCAACTACCCGGGAAAGCCGGTAGTGGCTGGACGTGCCGAGGGTTTTCCAGGAAGTCCCCAATGATTTGGTGCCGCGATAAATGTGGGCCCGGACGGTCGGGGGAAGCCACAGCGCCCGGATTTCCTATTTCGCGTGGCCTACCGGCATAAACGGATCGGGGGCCGCGCGACAGGCGGATGAGCCCTTAAAACTCCAAACCTGCCCGTCCTCGAAGGTGATCGACTCAAGCTCGACCAGGTTCGCCCCGGTGAAGCCCGGCAGATTCAAATTCGCTGAAGCGTCGGGAAGACCTCCTCCTATCAGGGGAACGGTCAGCGCCATCCGGGCTGGATCGCGATTTTGGCTTCCCTGCGCCCCGATGGGCAACACCTGCTCTTTGCCGTTCCAGCCCAGCACCGTAACCCTCGCTGTCACCATGCGCTGATCGCTTCTGTCGGGCCTGCGGTCGCTGAGCAGCAGTTTCAGCCGGGCTTCGAACATTTCCACCCGGGCGCCGTTCTTACCGGTGGCAATCATCTGGCCGCCAGGCGCCTGGCGGACATGCATGTCCAGGGGACAAGCGGGAGTCGCCGTACGGATCACCTGTCCGCCTTCCACCGAAGAGATCTGGGCTGCCGCTATGAGCGAGCTGGATAGAAAAAGCAAGCCGGCAAACCTGGCGATTCGCATGGGAACCTCCTTCACGGGCGGGCACGCCGCATACAGGCACCAAAATACCGTTCTCGCGCGCCCGGCAACATGCGGAGAACGGCGCGGCGCCGCCGGCTTGCAAAGAAATTGTGCCAGGGGAAATCCGGCGACCCGTGTAGGCGGGCGTGATAGTTTTGTTACAACCTTTTAAACCAGCCCGCACAAACACGATGCGCATCGCCCTCTTTTCCGAGACATTCGTACCCAAGATCGAT
This sequence comes from uncultured Acidobacteriota bacterium, assembly GCA_963706455.1. Lineage (GTDB taxonomy): Bacteria > Acidobacteriota > Terriglobia > Terriglobales > Acidobacteriaceae > Telmatobacter. The sequence continues at coordinate 57,605 of CAVPNO010000129.1, forward strand.
GGCATTGTGACGACCTTGAGCGAGACGGTTCGGCAGCTGAAGAGCCTGGGGCACGAGGTGCTGGTGTTTGCCCCCGACGGCGGAATCCCGGAGTTCGAAGGGGCGCGCATCATCGGGATGCGGGGCCACTCGTTCGCGCTCTACCCTGAGTTGCGCCTGGCCCTGCCGCGGGCTTCGATGCGGGAGCAGATCCGGGAATTCCAACCCGACCTGCTGCACGTGGCCGACCCGGCCCTGCTGGGAATCGCGGCGCTGTACTATGCCGGGGGAGCGAACGGCGGAGCGCTGCGCCTGCCGCTGGTGATTTCTTACCACACCGATCTGCCCGCCTACCTGCACTACTACAAGCTCGGGTTCCTCGAGCCGCGGATCTGGCGCATCATGCGCATACGGCACAATCGCGCCACGCTCAACCTGTGCACTTCGGCAGCCATGCTGCAGCAGTTGCAGGAACACGGGATCAAGCGCGTTGCGCTATGGCCCGGCGGGGTAGACATCCACCGGTTTCATCCCGACCGCCGCTCGGCGGAGATGCGTGCCCGGCTCAGCGAGGGGAATTCCGACAACCCTCTTCTGCTGTATGTGGGCCGGCTGTCCGCGGAAAAAGATATCGAGCGCCTGAGACCGATGCTGCAGGCGGTTCCAGGAGCGCGCCTGGCGCTCATCGGCGACGGCCCCCATCGCAAGACCCTGGAGCAGCACTTCGCGGGAATGCCGGTTTACTTCGCAGGATTTCTGCGGGGCGACGAACTGGCGTCGGCCTACGCTTCCGGGGATGTCCTGGTGATGCCGTCGCGGACCGAGACCCTGGGCCTGGTGGTGCTGGAAGCCATGTCGTCGGGCATTCCGGTGGTTGGCGCGCGCGCCGGGGGGATTCCGGAGATGATCGTCGACGGCCAGACGGGGTTCCTGTTCGACACAGAAGCGGAAGCCGTCGCCGCCCTGCGCACGCTTCTCGACTGTCCTGAGCAACGCCTTTCCATGGGCCGCGCCGCCCAAGCGCACGCCGCCGAACACAGTTGGAAGGAGGCGACCGTGCGCCTGATCGAACTCTACAAATCGGCCATTGCGAACCAGAACGTGGTGCCCGCCATCACGAACGGGGTGCACCCGAACCTGCGTTCCCGGGCAGGCCGGATGGCTCGCAGAACCACGATGTACGCAATCCGGAAGCTGCTGCCGTAGGGGTTGGGGTCGCGGCCGCTTCAGGGGTGCATGATCCACCACAGCAGGGCGGATGTGATCGCCATGGCTGCCAAGACCACGAAGGCCGGGCGCATCAGGCCGCGATCCTGCGAGCCCGGGATGCCGATCCGCGGTGCGATGGCCGCCTCGCCATGGGCAGCATGATCCGCCGCGGGCATCTCCGCCGTCTGGCTGGGGTGATAGCGGAAGCGGCCCGGAAGGCGCGAAGCCGGAAACCACGTGTTGGGTCGCAACACGGAGAAATATCCGGCAGTCCCGACGCTGAATCCCCGGCGAGTGACGGAACGAAGAATCTTCATGGGCACCCCCCGAACCTGTGCTTCTTTAGAGTCGCCGCCCCCGGGAATGGGTGCACCGATTCCGTGATTCCGAGCTCTACGAACCGCCGCCGGCCACCGGGTTCTCCGGTGTGAGCTGGTATTTCCCGTAATCGATGGTCAGCACTGCCGTCCCGCCCACGCGCACCTTGGTTTCGCTGCGATTCTGCGCGGGCAGCCAGAACCCGTCGGTGCGCACATATTGGTGGTTGATGGCCGTGGACGAGATCCAGAAGGAGGGATTTTTGGCCGGCTCGGCGTCGATTTTGGCCACCGCGAATTCCGCCGCATCGACCCAGATCTTGCCGCGGTACAGATACTTATTGTCGACCAGCGGCTCGACCTCGAGCACGTACGCCGGCCGCCCTTCCACGTTCTCGATCCCGGTCAGTTTGAAGTTGTAGTTGGCCGGGGTAAGGGCGGTGGCGCCTTTGTTCTGCTCGGCATCCTTTTCACTCTCGATGAGGCGCTTGAGCACCTTGTCGATCAGCAAGCCGTTGCCGCTCTTCGACACGATGTGGAAGGTCTTGCCATGATTCGCGTCGTAGGCGGCCTCAACCACCATCCTGGCTGCGATGCGGGCGGTATAGCCCTTGTACTCCACCTGGTAGGTACGTACGGATTCGTAGTGCTTGAGCCCATCGGCGCGCGCCTGGTTCTGGCGGATCATCTCTTCCACGATCTGGGCCGAGGTGAGTGCCCTGGGCGTCGAGACCAGAGTAGCGTTGGGCGGGGAGGAGGGGATGGGTGTCTGGGCACAAGCCAGAGCCGCCGTCGCCGCGCTCAGCACCACGAGCCCGGCCAGGCGGAAAAGCGAACATTTCAGGGACGTTCGCGCTTTGTAACAGGACATTCATGATTATTTTATCGCGAAAGGCCGAATCCTTGCGCGGGTGAAATTTCCGGCAAGGAACGAACGTCATCGCCGATTCATTTCGAGCGGGAAATCGGGGCTTACGTATCCTGACGCCGACAGCGTAAGCCCACCGTCCTTCCTCGTCCTTCCCCCGCCCGTTTAGTCGTGATGCTCGCCCGAGCAGCACGAGTGGCCGCCGGAACCGGCCGCCATTTTCGGCGCCTCGTACTCCATTTCGGCATCGACAAAGTAGCCGCCATCGTACTTGTCGTGATGGCGAACCCAGGCCATGGAGTGCTTCAGGCCGGCTTCGTCGCGGCCCTTGGGCGCCAGGTCGAGGAAATTGTAGGTGCCCACCAGGATGTCGAGCCCGCGCGCGTATGCCGAGTAGGTATGGAACATCTCGCCGTTCGCATCCTTGCAGAACACGCTCAGCCCTGGAAGCTCGTCAGTAGGGAACTTGACGGTGGCGTAGTTATAGTCGACCATCCCGCTGGACTTTTCCTGCTCGGTCTGCGAGACGTGGAAGTCGTAGTTGAAATCGGAGCCGAACGACGACACCCAGTGAAACCGCCAGCCCATGCGCTTTTGGTAGGCGGCGATCTGCGGGAAGGGAGCGCGGGAGACCACGGCGAGGGTCACGTCGCGATGGGCGAGATGAATGGTCATGCCGTCGAAGTGATCGGCCAGGTAGGAACAGCTGGGACAGCCTTCGCTCCATCCCGGGCCAAACATGAAGTGATACACCATGAGCTGGCCGCGGCCGTCGAACAGATCGGCCAGGGTCTTGCTGCCCCGCGGGCCTTCGAATACATACTGTTTCTCGATGCGTTCCCAGGGTAGTTCGCGGCGCTGGCGGCTGAGCTCGTCGCGCAGGCGGGTGAATTCCTTCTCCTTGGCCAGAAACTCTTTCCGGGCCTCGATCCATTCAGCGTGAGAGACCGTCTTGGGGGGACGAACTGCTGTGGGGCTGGCGGCCATTGGGATCCTCCTCCTTGGCAATTGGGGCTTCGGGACTCTTCCTGCGAAATTGACGGGCGATCAGCGCCGTCAGCCCGCCGGTTCCGGTGGCGCTGCCGGCAACGATGGCGGCGGTGGCGAGACAGACGGGACACATAATGACCTCGCAACATCCTGGTGGCCCAGGTCCGGGTTCCCGCGGACAGTTTTCGTCCGCAGGAGGAAATCTCCCGGTGATGGAGACCTGGGAAACAAGGAAACTCACATGGCGTTTTGCATAAATGGGGGCGGCTCATCGGCGCTCGGCCCCCAGCTCGCGGGCACGGGGACATCGAGCAGGCGCAGGTATACGCTGAACTGGCCGCGGTGCTGATACCAGTGGCTCAGCATCACGTCGCGGAGGAAAAGCCCGCGGGGCTGCGTCGCCAATTCCCTTTCGCCGGCCATCAGGCGCCAGCTCTCGTGCATGGCGTCATCGTCGAACCGGGGAAGCAATTGGCGCACCGCGGCGATGCTGTCGTCGAATGCCTTCAGAATCTCATCGCGGCTCGAGGGCTGCGGAAAGTTGAAAGACTGGGGCACCTGGGCCGGATTGTTCTGCACAAAGCGCACGATCCCACCCGGCACCGTGGCAAGATGGTGGGCGAGCTGGCCCGCGGTCATTGATTTCTCGTGCGGCTTCCAGGTCAACTTGTCTTCGGGCAGGCGCTCGAGGAATTTGCGCGTAACCCTGGCCTGGATTTCAAATTCGTCGAGCATGGATTGGGCGATGGAATTGGTAACGGATTCTGCAACAGGCACTGTTGATCCTCCTTGGGGAATGGAGTGCGTGGACTGTTCTGGAAGCTTCGTCCCATCCTCGCGATGTTTGGTTGTCGCGAGCGCGGGAGACCTCGAACTTCGGGTTAACGACTGGCTTTTCCCTCGGCGCGCTGGCGAACGCGCTCGTTCATGTGGCCCCAGCCGCCGCCGACACCTTTCCGGTGGTCGTCGGTGACCAGCCCGAACGCGGAGTGGCGGAACTTGATCACCGTCACCCCGTCGGCCTCGGCGAGACGGTACTGCACATTGTTGGCGACCGGGTAGGACATCATCAGCGGCCCGGCAAATTCCAGCAGCGTGGGACGCCTGATGGCCTGCACATGGGCCCACAGGTGGCCATTGTTATCGCCCAGGTCGCGGTACCAGCGCCCGCCCGGACACGGCTCAAGCTTCATGGGCATTTTCGTCCCATCCATCATCTCGTTGTCAACCAGCTGTTCGAGCAGCGAATCAAATGTCACCTCGAGCGAGGCATTCACGCGGATCTCCTGGGTGACTACAAACGACAGGTTGTCGATCTCCGGCAGGGTGGTCGTCATCAGTTCTCCTTTGGGGATTTTTCGGATTCCGAAATATGACGCATTTTGGCTTCGGCGCGCTCCTTCACTCGGGTCAGCTGGTGGCTCCAGTAGCGCTCGAAGGTTTCGGCCCACTCATGCAGCGGCTGGATGCCCTGCGCATTGGTGCGGTAGAGCTTGTGGCGGCCGTTGCGGCGCACATGCACCAGGCCCACGTCGCGCAGCACGCGCAGGTGCTTCGATACCGACGGCTGGTCGAGCTGCATCAGGGCCACGAGATCGCCGACAGGGAGTTCCTTCACGACCAGCAGGCCGAGAATCTCCCGCCGCCGCGGTTCGGCGACGGCGTTGAAGACATCGGAGGTGGTTGCGGCTCTCGCCATAAAGAGGAAATTACATGCCTATATGGGAATATGTCAAGCGAGTTTGTGACGAACGGCAGAAGACCGCACTTTGAACCGAGGCGGACGGATGCCTTTCCTCAACCCAGTCTTCGGCGGTGGTCGCCCACGGCATCTTCGACTTGATCGGGGTCCTGGCGCTGCTTTAGAAGGTGAGCGACTTCGTTAGACGAAACTCACAGCCGGAAATAAATCCCGATCATCGGCTCGGCGGTGTGCCTGAAGCTGTCGATGGAAGTGAAAAGCTTGGTCACATCCGGCGTTTTGTAGAGGTTTCCGCGGTATTGCAGGCGCAGCCCAATGTGCGGCACCAGGCCCCAATCGAGTCCCGCGCCATAGACATAGACTGCTTTGGTGCTGGTTTGGGTCTCTACGCTGGTCTGGCCGGTCTGCGGCACGTTGAGCAGCGCACCCACGCCGAGCACCCCGAAGGGGCGGAAATTCGCCACATGGACCGACGGCACCCAGTCCACGGTGATCTCATGGGCATTGGCGGCCACGCGCGCTGTCGTGGGGCAGGTCACCCCAATCGGGCATGTAACCGCAACCGTGCTCGTGTAAGTTTCGTTGGCGCGATTGAACGAATACGTCCCCTCGAAACCGAGGATGGGGTTGGCGATGTGACGCAATTCGAACATGCCGCCCGCGCTGTTGGCCGGACTGACCGTGGCGCCGCCGACACTCGTGGTTCCGGAGAAGGCTCCATACAGGCTGAGCGCCACGTCTGTCTGTGCGGAAGCCGTGGCGGCGGACACAACGAGAATGAAAGCGGAAATCAGAAATCTTGCTCGCATCGACTCTCCTGATGAAAGGGGATTCGCACACCTTATCCATTGGATTCGAACCGGGACGAAGGGTCAACATTGGAAGCTCTCTTTTTCGCAACATTGAACGAGGCCTCCTGCAATGGGTCGGACAAGGCTGCGCGGCGCCGGAAACAGAATCGTTCGACGCTGGTGCGCGAAGCGCCGGCCTGTGGCCGATCCCGCGCTGAAAGCGTTTGCAAGCCTGCAGGATGGCGATTTAGGATGCGGGCCTATGAAAAAAACGGCGCTCGTGTCTGCCCTGTTTCTTGCCTTTGTTTCGGTCTCGAATCTTTATTCTCAAAGCGCTGATCCGCTTGCTCCGACCCTCGGCGTCAAGACCGCCGACCAGATCGATCGCGAGTGGCAGCAGTCGGTGGCGAAATACGATGCGGAGCGCAACCGCCTTCTGGCCGAGGCCGACCGCCAGGCGCAGGAGGGACCCTTCCGCCCCGACTGGGCTTCGCTGATCCAGTACCAGCAGCCACAGTGGTACAAGGACGCCAAGTTCGGGATCTTCATTCACTGGGGCGTGTACTCGGTGCCGGCAGCGGAGAACGAATGGTACCCGCGCAACATGTACATCCCCAAGGAAGGGGCATACAAGAACTTCCGCGAGCATTTCGCGAACGGCGACGAGTCGAAGGGTTACAAGGACCTGGTCCCGTTGTTCAAGGCCGAGCACTTCGATGCGACGGAGTGGGCGCGGGTATTCAAGGAATCGGGCGCGCAGTACGTGGTTCCCGTGGCCGAGCACCATGATGGCTTTTCGATGTACGACTCCGGGCTGTCCGATTGGACAGTAGTGAAGATGGGCCCCAAGCGCGACACGCTGGGCGAATTGTCGAAAGCGATTCGCGCCGAAGGCCTGCACTTCGGCCTCAGCTCCCACCGCGCCGAGCACAACTTCTTTTACTGCGGCGGACGGGAGATGCGGTCGGACGTGAATGATCCGAAGTATGCGTCGCTGTACGGTCCCGCGCATCAGTGGCTGGAGCCCAAGGGCGAGAACGAAACCCTGTGGAACGACTGGACCTGGGTGAGCGAGGCGTGGACGCGCGACTGGCTGGCCCGCGACACGGAGCTGGTGGAGAAATACAAGCCGGAGATCGTGTATTTCGACTGGTGGATCGGGCAGCCAAACTTTCGCCGCGCGGTGGCCGAGTTTGCGGCGTTCTATTACAACTATGCTTCGGCGCACGGCTATACCGGCGTCATCGACTTCAAGGATTACGCGCTCAACTGGAAGGCCGGGGTGCGCGACTTCGAGCGCGGCCAGCAGGACCGCATCATCGCCGACCATTGGCAGACCGACACCTCGATCAGCGACAAGAGCTGGGGATACATCGACAACGACACCTTCAAGTCTTCCGAATTCCTGATTCACGAACTGATCGACATCGTGAGCAAGAACGGCAACCTGCTGCTCAACTTCGGTCCCAAATCGGACGGCACGATTCCTGACGAGATCCGCGAGAGGCTGCTGGCCATGGGCGCCTGGCTCAAGGTGAACGGCGAGGCAATCTACGGCACCACGCCGTGGAAGATGTATGGCGAGGGGCCGACGAAGGTGATCGGCGGCGCCTTCCACGACACCGACACCAAGCCCTACACGCCGGAGGACTTCCGCTTCACGGCCAAGGGCGACGCGGTATACGCCATCGGCATGGCCTGCCCGGCAGACGGCAAGGCCGCGATCCACGCGCTGAATAAAGCATCGCTGCCCGTAACTTCTGTCGCGCTTCTGGGTTCAACCGGGAAGGTGGCGTGGAGTCAGACAGCCGATGCACTCGAATTCACTCTTCCCCCCGGTGCTGCTTGCAAATACGCGTATTCCCTTAAACTCACTCCGGCAAGGTAGTTTGTCCGGGGGCCCCCGCGAACGCGTCTTTGTTGGTGGGGTGGAGCTGTTCGTCCGCGGGGTCGCAGCAACCCGCTGACTGCAGAACCGCGTCTCAACTGAAAGACGCGGTTCTGCTTTGGTTTTCTCTGCGCGCGTAACAAGTGTTTTCCAAAATTCGGCTGCGCTCCTCTGCCCTGAATTCCATTTCAGGTTCCTGAGGTGAATTACATGTATCGAAAACTCCTAGGTCTGATAGTCGCCGGTGTGCTGACCGTTCCTGCCGGCCTATATGCACAAGCCCAGCCCGAATCCCGCTCCGGCGGAACACCCAACTTCGAACTATATGGCGGTTACTCCTACGTATTCAGAACCTTCAACCCCACCAGCAATTCCACCGCGGTGACAGGAAGAAACGGCTGGGACGCCTCCTTCAAGGTCCCGGTTTTCGGTTCTTTCCTGGGCGTGAAGGGCGATGTGTCGGGCAGCTACCTCAACGACGATCTCGATCCCAACCTCAAACCCAAGTCGCTCATCTTCCTGCTTGGACCGCAGGTTTCGGTCCATCTTGCCAAGTCGACGTTATTTGCGCACGGCATGGTGGGAAGCGCCCATCTTACCCAGAAGCCGCTTCCGGATCTGCGCTCCGACACGACGTTTGCCGTAGCCGTGGGCGCGGGTCTCGACGTGGGCCTGGCGCGCAACCTTGCGTGGCGCATCACGGGCGACTACTTCAACACGCACTACCAGGCGACGGATCAAAACATCCGCGAGATTCTCAATTCGAACGGACGCATCTCGACGGGTCCAGTGATCCGGTTCTGATTGCTCTTCCCTGGTTCTCTCGAATCCCACCTGACCGATTCGCAATTTGCGTGTGAATCGGTCAAGGCGGGGCGCCCGGCACCTCGCGCTATCTGTGTCACCGTTCCGCATGCTATTCTCCCCGGCATGAAAGGCGATCGCCGTCGATTTCTCGCCGCACTCGGATGCAGCGCCGTGCTTGCCGTGCGCGAAGGACCATCCGCGTTCGGGCATGCCGCCCGCAGCGGGGCGCCCGACGGCACCTCCGACCTCGCCAACGATCCCCTCCGCCCCGCGTATCATCTGCTTCCTGCGCACAACTGGATGAACGACCCCAACGGCCCGATCTGGTGGAAGGGCCAGTACCACCTCTTCTACCAGCTCAATCCGCACGCGGCCGTGTGGGGCGACATGCACTGGGGCCACGCCGTGAGCCCCGACATGGTGCACTGGCGCCATGAGCCCGTCGCGATGGCGCCTACGCCCGGCGGCGCCGACAGCGAAGGCTGCTTCAGCGGGTCGGCCGTAGTCTCGAACGGCATCCCCGCCTTCCTCTACACCGGCGTACAGAATGCGCCGCCCGACCGGGTGACGCTGCGCGACGGCAACGACAAGCTGCGCGAAACGCAGATGCTGGCCTTCGCCGAAGACGACGGCCTGCGGCACTGGAAAAAACTGGAGACGCCGGTGATTCCGAAGCCTCCCGAGGGCATGCGCGTGACGGGCTTTCGCGATCCGTGCCCATGGCAGGAGGCGGACGGCTGGTATGCCGGCATTGGCTCGGGCGAGCGCGGCAAGGGCGGCTGCGTGCTGCTGTATCGCTCCCGGGACCTGCGCCAATGGGAGTATCTGCACCCGCTCGCTTCAGGAATTCCCAATGGCATGAAGGCGGCCAATCCCTGCGACAGCGGCGAGATGTGGGAGTGCCCGGATTTCTTTGCCCTGGACAAGACGCACTATCTGCACTACTCGACCGAAAACAAGGTGATCTGGACGACTGGCGAATACGACGCGCAGAAGCACACCTACACGCCGAAACGCGACGGCGTGCTCGATCATGGCGCCTATTACGCGCCCAAATCGTTCGTCGCTCCGGGCGGGCGCCGCATCCTGTGGGGATGGATCCGCGAAACGCGCGCGGAGGCCGAGTACGCCGCCGCCGGATGGGCCGGATGCATGTCGCTGCCGCGGGTGCTGAACGTGGGCGCGCAGGGTCAACTCGAAATGCATCCCGCGTCGGAGGTCCTGAAATTGCGCGGCCCGGGCGAAAAGGCCGTGATCGATAGCGGCAAGCCATTTCGCAAGACGCTCAGCGGGCTGCAGCAGGAATTCTATTTGCCGATCGACTTTTCGATTAGCGCCATTTCGGTGCGCCTGCTGGTGAACCAGGCCGAGGCGTGGCAGATCTCGGTCAACGTGCCCGGCGATTCCATTCATTCCAGCGGCGTCAGCTTTCCGCTTCCGCATTTTCCCTGGCCTCGTCCCGCGCTGCATATCTTTCTCGATGGATCGGTCATCGAGTCGTTCATTGGCGGCCGCGAGGCGATCACCAGCCGCGTGTACACGCTCAGGCACGGCGCGACGGAACTGGAAGTGTCGATCGCCGGAAAGGGCCGCGTCGAGCTACAGGTGTGGCCGATGATGGCCATCTCGCCCGATCGGCTGACGACATAAACTGCAGCGGAGTTCGTTATAGTTTCCCGGAGGCCAACTTATGACCCTCGATCGTCGCGGCTTTCTTGCGGCCTGCAGCCGGGCCGGCGTTACGTCGGCATTGTTTCCAGGCATTCTCTACACGCTGGCCGCACAGGCGCAGGAGCCGGCCGATACCGACCAATCGAAGCCGCCAAAAATCACGCCGGAGATGATCGATGCGGCGGCAATGATGGCCGGAATCGGCCCGTTCTCCGCCGAGCAGAAGCAGATGATGATCGACGGATTGGTAGATATGAATGGCTCATACAAGGCCATCCGGAAACTGAAGCTGCCCAACTCCGTGGCTCCGGCGTTCGTGTTTCATCCCCTGCCGGCGGGGAAAAAGTTTCCGGACACGTCGCGCTACGACGTGCCGTCCGTTGTTGGGCCGGACAGCAAACCGGAAGCTCCCGCACACATTGAAGACGTTGCGTTTGCGAGCGTGGTGGAATTGGGCAAGCTGCTCCGCGATCGCAAGATCACTTCGCTGGCGCTGACCGAGATGTACATCGCGCGCCTGAAGCGCTACGACTCGAAGCTGCACTTCGTCATCACGCTTACCGAGGACCGCGCGCTCGCGCAGGCCAGGGCCGCCGATGGGGAGATCGCCGCCGGGAAGTATCGCGGTGGGCTGCACGGCATTCCGTGGGGCGCCAAAGACCTGCTCGCGGTGAAAGGCTATCCGACCACGTGGGGTGCAGGCGGCTTCGAGCACCAGTCGTTCGACGAAGACGCCACGGTCGTGCAGCGCCTCGATGCAGCCGGCGCCGTGCTGGTGGCCAAATTCACGCTGGGCGCGCTGGCCATGGGCGACAAGTGGTTCGGCGGGCGCACGCGCAATCCCTGGAATCCCGCGCAGGGCTCGAGCGGATCGTCAGCCGGATCGGCGAGCGCGGTGGCCGCCGGATGCGTCGCCTTCGCCATCGGATCGGAGACCCTGGGCTCCATTTCGTCACCCTGCACGCGCTGCGGCGACACGGGATTGCGCCCGACCTTCGGCTTTGTGCCGCGCACCGGCGCAATGGCGCTGAGCTGGACCATGGACAAGCTGGGCCCTATCTGCCGCTCCGTGGAAGACTGCGCCCTGGTGCTGGAAGCGATACACGGACCCGACGGCAAGGATGCTTCGGTGGCGCCGGCTGCGTTCCACTGGAGCCGCAAGATCGACTGGCGCGCGCTCAGGATCGGATATCTGAAGAGCGCTTTTGACGAACCCAAGCCATTGGAAGCCATGTCGCCCAAGCAGGGAGAAACCGAGGAGGAGCGGAAGAAGCGGGAGAAGGAATTCGCGCAGCGAAAAGCCGCCCGCGCGCGGCAGGACTACGACCGCCGTTACGACCTGGCCGCGCTGGACAAGCTGCGCGACATGGGCGTGAAGTTGATTCCGGTGGAGTTGCCCAAGCTGCCTTATGGCGCCATGACTGCCCTGCTCGGCGCCGAAGCCGCGGCGGCCTTTGACGATCTGACACGCTCGGGACGCGACAAGCTGCTGACCGAGCAGGGCCCCGATGACTGGCCCAACAGCTTCCGTGTCTCCCGCTTCTATCCCGCTGTCGAATATATTCAAGCCAATCGCGCCCGCACGCTGGCGATCCAGCAGGTTTCAGCGCTGTTCGAACAGGTGGACATCATCGTGACGCCGACGTTCGGCCAGCAGCTTGTGGCGACCAATCTAACCGGCCATCCGGCGATCATTCTGCCCAACGGCCTGCGCGGCGACGACGCGCCCCAGCCGCCCAAGGTTGACACCGGGGATGACGACAATATCGGCGGTCCGGGCACGCCGGTTTCCATCACCTTCCTGGCCGCGCACTACGAAGATGAAAAGCTGGCCGCGTTCGCCGATGTCTACCAGCGAGTCACCGGCTTCCACACACGGCATCCGAAGCTGGATTAACACAGTGGTCAGTGGTCAGTGGTCAGTGGTCAGTGATCAGTTTCAGAAATCAGTGGTCTGGCTGCCCAAGGTCTCGATTTTGCGGACCTGGGATATCACAACAATTCGATAGAGAAGTGTTTACAACCGGTTGATGAGCGTGGCGATGCACGCGGCTCCGAAGCCGTTGTCGATGTTGACGACGCACACGTTGGGAGTGCACGTATTCAACATGCCGAGAAGCGCCGCCACTCCTCCGAATGAGGCTCCATAGCCGATGCTGGTCGGCACCGCGATCACCGGCGCATTCACCAGGCCGCCGACCACGGTGGGCAAAGCGCCCTCCATCCCCGCGCACACGATGAGCACCCGCGCGGACTGGAGAGAAGTACGCTGCGCCAGCAGGCGGTGAATGCCGGCCACCCCGACGTCAGCAATCAGATCAACATTGTTGCCCATCAGGCGCGCGGTCACCGCGGCTTCCTCGGCGATGGGCAGATCGCTGGTCCCCGCGCACACCACTGCCACCGTGCCCTTGCCCTGGATGGGGGGCGCCTGGGAGAGCGTGATGGCGCGCGCGGTCGGGTGGAACTCGGCGCGCGGTTCTTGCTCGACCACCGCATCGAAGCATTCGCGGGTGGCGCGCGTGGCCAGAACATTGCCGCCGGCGTTGGCCATGCGCGCAAAAATGGTGGCCACCTGCTGGGGAGTTTTCACGCCGGCAAAGATCACCTCCGGCATCCCGGTACGCAGCGCGCGGTGATGATCAAGCTTGGCGAATCCCAGGTCTTCGAACGGAAGACCGTTCAACCGCTCCATCGCCTGCTGGACATCGGTGCTGCCCTCCTTGACATCGTTCAGCAGCGCTTCAATCTGCGCGCGATTCATTCCTGATCCTTTCGCGTGGCCGCGAACAGGCGCACGGCTTCCTGCATCACCTGCTTGAGCGGGATGGAGTGCTCGGCCGCGAGCTTGCGGCAATCCTCATATTCAGGAGATGCGTTGGCGATCCCGCCCGCGGGCCAACGGGCAATTTTCATGCTTACCGGACCCCATAGCGTCTCGACCTGGGCGAATTCCCGCTCGAGCGCGAGCTTGTTTTCCATCCGCCAGTGGAGGCCGATGGTGGTCGTCTCGCGGAACAGCAGGTCGCGCAGCGCGGGCACGAGGTCGGGGCTGGAGAGCACGGTCAATTGCACGCCCGTGCGGCCTTTCTTCATCTGCACGGGAACGCGGTAGACATCCCATGCGCCCGCGGCAAGGAGCAGTTCGCTCACGTAGGCGAGCAACTGGGGCGTGGAATCGTCGATGACCGTTTCGATGATGGCGATGGGCTCGATGGGCATGTCGGCAGGTGCAGTCTCTTCTCCGGCGAGAAGACGAAGAACATTCGGCTGCCCGGCAGTTTCGCGGCCTCCCGCGCCGTAACCCGTCATGGCCGCGCGCATCGCGGGCAGCGTGCCATAGCGCACGTCGAGCATGCGCAGGATGGCCGCTCCCGTCGGGGTAACGCGCTCCATGGGCGGTCCTGCGGAGTAGATGGGCGCATCGCCAAGCAGCGCAAGAGTGGCGGGCGCGGGCACCGGCAGAGTGCCGTGCGCGCATTCCACGGTGCCGCTGCCGACGTTGAGCGGCGAGGCCATCCAGCGATCCACGCCCAAGGCGGCCGCTGCGGCTGCGGCGCACACGATGTCGACGATCGTATCGACCGCGCCGACTTCGTGAAAATGCACGTTCTCAATCGGAATGGAATGAATGCCCGCTTCGGCTTCGCCGAGCAATTGAAATGCCCAGGCCGCGCGCTGCTTCACACCCTCAGCGAGCGGCGCCGAGCCGATGATGCCAAGAATCGTCGATAGCGAACGATGATGTTCGTCCGTATGGGGATGATCGTGTTCCTGGGCGTGTGAATGACGGTGCGAGTGCCCGTGGGCATGGTCGTGCGGATGGGCATGAACCTGCCCTTGCGATGCATGGGCGTGCTCGGGCGCGATTACGTCCACCTTGGTCGCCGTGATCCCGCCACGGACCACTTTGCGCGACTGGATTTCGGCGCCCACGTTGAGCGCGGCGGCGGTGTTCGACAGAACCGACAGAGGAACGCCGGCATCGACCATCGCGCCGAGCAGCATGTCGCCGCTAATGCCCGAAAAGCAGTCCAGGTAGGCAATACGCATCGAGGGTGATTTTACGGTACCGGGCAGCCTACGCGCCGCGGCGAAGCAGCACATCGGCAGGAAGCACGGCGTTCAACGAGCCGGAGCGGAACCCCGCGCAGTCGAGGGTAATGTACTGAAATCCCGCATTGCGAAGCGCAGCCGTGATGTCGTCCAGCATTTCCATGGAGAGCGCCCGGGGCATCTCGGCACGCGCAATTTCCACGCGGGCAAGTTCCCCGTGATGACGGACCCGGAATTCCCGGAAGCCCAGTTGGCGCATACTCTCCTCGGCCCGCTCCACCTGTGCCAGCACTTCGCGGGTCACCTCGCGGCCATATTCGACGCGCGAAGAAAGGCAGGGCGCCGCGGGCCGATCCCACAGGGAGTAGCCGGCCGCCTTCGCCAGAGTACGCACTTCCAGCTTGGTCAAGCCGGCATCGGCAAGCGGCGCAAGCACGTCGTGTTCGCGGGCGGCGCGCTGCCCGGGACGGAAGTCGCGGGTGTCGTCGGCGTTCATGCCGTAAGCAATATTCGTGTAGCCCAGTTCACCGCCCAGCTTCTGCATGCCGTCAAAAAGCTCGGTCTTGCAGTGAAAGCAGCGGTTGGCGTCGTTGCGCTGGTAGTCGGGTTTGTCGAGTTCCGCCGTGTGAATCACGCGGACAGGCATGGCGATAGTTTGCGCAAACGCCAGGGCCTGTTCCATGTCGCGGCGGGCGAGACTGGGCGAGTCGGCCAGCACCGCCAGCATGCGATCTCCCAGCACGCGATGCGCGGTGGCCGCCAGGTAGGCGGAGTCCACGCCGCCCGAATACGCCACCATGACGCTGCCGAGCCGGCGCAGCTGCGCTTCGAGCGCATCCAGCTTGTCCCGCATGCCGGGGAGAGACTCGGGAAGGGCCGCCATGGGTCCGATTATACGCATCTGAGTGAAACAGGGAAAAAGTCGCCCGCCGGACGCCAGCTTCATCGATCCACCGGGGTCGCGGTTCACCGGTTCGGCGCGATCGACACTCGCATATAATTTGAGACATCGCGATGGACGTGGATTTGCCTGCCTTCGATAGTCCTACCCTGGCCCGAATCGGCCGTTTACAGGAGAAATAGATCAACGCATGTCAGAACCAGTTTCCATTTGTGTCATCGGGTCCGGGTATGTCGGACTTGTTGCCGCCGTTTGTTTTGCCGAGATGGGTCACCAGGTCACCTGCGTCGACAACGATGAAGGGAAAGTGGCTCTGCTGCGCGAGGGCGGTGTGCCCATCTTCGAAGACCACCTTCCCAAATTGCTGGGAAAGCACCTGGGCCAAGGCGTGGATTTCACCAGCGACCTGAGCTCCGCGGTGGAGCACAGCGAAGCCATCTTTATCGCGGTGGGAACGCCCCAGGGGGAAACCGGCGCGGCCGACCTGTCCTACGTGGAAGCGGTGGTTTCAGAAATTGCTCGCGCCATCACCAGCTACAAGGTGATCGTAGAGAAGAGCACGGTTCCGGTGTACACCAACGAGTGGATCCGGCGGGTGCTGCACCGCCGCGGGGTGGACACGGATATGTTCGACGTGGCCTCAAACCCGGAGTTCCTGCGCGAGGGGACGGCCGTCAGCGACTTCCTGCATCCGGACCGGATTGTGATCGGCGCGGAGACCGAGCGCTCGGCCGATCTGCTGCGGCGCATCTACGCGCCCCTGACCACGGGCACCTACTATGAGAAGCCGGACGCGCTTCCGGGAGCGTGCAGCGCGGCTCAACCCGCGCGGCTGCTGGTTACCTCGGCCCAGAGCGCGGAGATTATCAAGCACGCGTCCAATGCCTTCCTGGCCCTGAAGATTTCGTTCATCAACGCGGTAGCCAACCTGGCCGAAAGCGTGGATGCGGACATCGAGGACATTGCCGCGGGCATCGGGATGGACAGCCGCATCGGGTCGAAGTTCCTGCGCGCGGGACTGGGGTACGGCGGGTCGTGTTTTCCCAAAGACGTGGCCGCGTTTCATTGGGTGGCGCAGCAGCAGGGGCTCAACTTCCAGCTGCTCGACGAGATCCGCCGCATCAACGATCAGCAGCGCGACGTGTTCTTCAACAAAGTGCGCGCGGCGCTGTGGACGCTGCGCGGCAAGAAGCTGGCGGCGCTGGGCCTGGCGTTCAAACGCGATACCGACGATATTCGCGAGTCGCCGGCGCTGGAAGTGATCCAGAAGCTGCTCGATGCCGGAGCGTGCGTTACCGCATATGATCCCGCAGCCATGGAGCGGTCCCGGGAGGTTCTTCCGCCGACAGACAAGATGCGCTACGCGACCGGCCTGTACGAAGCCGCGAAGGACGCGGATGCGGTGCTGATCCTGACCGACTGGAAGGAATTTGCCGAGATTGACTTGACGGAGCTGAATCGCGCGGTGAAGTTCCCCATCGTGATTGACGGGCGCAATCTCTACCGGCCGCAGTACATGGCCGACCACGGATTTACGTATGTGAGCATCGGCCGCCCCGCCAACTACAACGCCCAGCAGGGGAAGCCGAAGAAGCTGCTGATGTAGCGACAGTGGTCAGTGATTAGTGGTCAGTGATCAGTGGTTTCGACGGCTGGATCAAGCGTAGGTTCTGATACAGCGAACAAGCTCTTTAGCATTGATTCCGGTCGTCAATTCTCCCGGCTTTGGCGTCTCCCTGATCACTGACCACTGACCACCGCTTTATTTCCCTGCTTCGGCCATCAGCTTTTCCGCGCGGCTTAAAGCATCGAGCCAACGCTGGCGTTGGGCATCGGGGTTGAGAGTATCGCCTCCCATGTTCCGCTGTTCCTCCTGGACCCACTTCAGGACTTCCTCCATGCGCTGCCGAACCTGGTTGTCCATGCCGGTAACCGCACTTTGCGCCTGGGAGAGCACGGCGTGGAAATGGGCTATTTCTTCGACGGCGTTTTCCGGGTGATAGCCGAGCCGGTCGCCGGACTGCATGGCGTCCACCAGCGGATCAGGCGGGGCCGTCATCCGGCTCATGGTGTTGAGGGCGTCATAGACTCCCCGCAGCCGGCTCATCGCCCCGGCAAAGCCGTCCAGTTCGCCGCGGCGGGCAGTCAGACCATCGGCGCGGCGCACTTCGATCGTCACTTTCTGATCGACGTCCGCCGACGGCACGGGGATGATCGTGGTGAGGGTGTTGCCTTCGAAGCGCCATCCGCCCTCGCCCGACGGTCCGGCCTGCGCCACCGGCGCTCCGTTCACGGTGACAGAGGTTGGCGGCCAGTCCGCGGGCAGGCGTAGTTCATAGCCCCGCGACTTCGGCATCCCGGAATAGCTGCCCTCGGCAGGTCCTATCTCCAGGCGCAGGGTGTCGCCATTCTGCGCGGCGGTGATGGGAGTGCATGAAAATGCGCCGCGCTGATAGTCAACCGATACGCCCGAATCCTCATACACGGAGTAGCTGGATTTCGTACCCGGCTTCAGCGTCCACACATTCAAAATGAGCGGATCCACCGGCTTCTCGCCGGTGTAATGCATGGGCGGCTGCATAGGCACGATCGCGCCGGCTTTCACGTAAACCGGAGTCTGGTCGATCGAGAAGCTGCGATCGACCGACGCCGGTCCGGCAATGTGCTTGCCGGTAGGCCACTCGATCCACTCTCCCTCCGGCAGCCAGACTTTCTCAGTGGACAGCCCGGAGACCTTTTCTCCCGCCGCGACCACCGGGGCCACCAGCATCTGGTCGCCGAAAAGATACTCGTCCTTGCTGGTGTAGGCCTCGGGTGCTTCGGGCCAGTCGTAGTAGAGCGGGCGCAGAAACGCGATGCCCGTATCGTAGGTGCGCCGCGCCTCGGTGTAGATGTAGGGCTGCATCGCGTACCGAAGCTGGAACGTCGAACGAAGAATCGAAGAAAACGGCTCGGGATAGACCCAGATGCGCCGCTCCGAATCGGGGTTCTTGGTAGTGTGCGTGCGCAGAATGGGACTGAAAGCGCCGAATTCCACCCAGCGGGTGAACAGCTCCGGATCGACGGCGCCCGGCATGTGGCCGCCGATGTCGTGGCTCCAGTAGGCGTAGCCCACGTTGGCCGCGGTGGACGTAAACCAGGGCTGGAACGCCAGCGAAGGCCAGACCGACACCGTGTCGCCGGAGAAGCCGATCTGGTAGCGATGATTGCCGAGGCCGCCCCAGCGATGAAACAGCAGGGGCCGCACGCCTTGCCGCTGCTGGTCAGTGAAATGAACATAGTTGAGCCAGAAGGTGGGATTCACCCCGGCCAGTTTGGTGGTCTTCTGCTGCTGCCAGTCGATCCACCAGAAATCGATGCCCTGCTTTTCGAGCGGGCGCAGAACCAGGTTGATGTAGTTGGTGGCGAATTTCTTGTCGGGCAGATCGAACGGAACAAACTGGCGGCCGGCGGGATCGATGCCCATGGCGCGCGCCATCGCCGGATAGGCATCTTCCCACGGCTGGATGCCCGACGCCGGGTGCAGATTGAGGCTGGTCTTCAGGTGGTCGGCGTGCAGCCTCGCCAGAAACTGATCGGGATCGGGGAACAGCAGCTTGTTCCAGGTAAAGCCGGTCCAGCCCAGAGACTGCCCTGCCTGGTCCTTCTCCCCGCGCGCCTGGAGCTGCTCCTTGCTGATGTGCCAGCCCATGTCGATGACGAACACGTCCAGCGGCACATCGTTCTCGTGAAAGGCGCGAACGATCTCCTCGATCTCCTGGTCGCTGTAGTCCCAGTAGCGCGACCACCACGCGCCGAAGGCAAAGCGCGGCGGCAGCGGGATGCGGCCCGCGACCTTGATGTAGTCGCCCAGCGCCTTGCGATAGTCATGGCCGTAGCCGAAAAAGTACCAGTCCTGGCGGTCGCCGGAGGGACGCTCCATGACCCAGGGCCAGGGACTGTTTTGCCCGTCCTTGAAGGTGAAGTCCGAGGAGTCGAACAGCGGGCGCGAGCTGTCGTCGACCACCGCCCAGCCGGAGCGGGAGATGAGGCCCTCCTCGATGGGCTCGCGGGTCTTCTCGCCCACGGCGCCGTCGAGCGTGCGCGTGGTGCCCATCAGGTTCTGATCGTCCGCGATGCCGGGATGCCACTTCACCGGCTTGCCGTCGACGGTCATCTCGATGGTCAGATTCTCGGGAGTAAAGCGCCCATCCTGGTGCGACCGAATTCCGGCTCCGGGCGTATAGGTGAGCGTGAGCGCGCTGGTTTTCAGCACCAGCTTGTGGCCGTGCTCGAGTTCGGACCGATCGAAACCAACGGGCGGCAATTTGCGGTTGAGAAAGACAAACGACGCGTGGTCTTCGAATTTGCCGTCAGAAGCCCATTCCATGCGAATGAGCTGCGGCGTGAGGATCGTGAACCGGGTCTTCCCCATGATGACGACCGACCCCGGGTCCGCTACCGGATCGGTGACGTCTTCGGAGGATGGTTGGGATCGGGGATCGGCGGCGGCGGCCTGTTGGCCTGGCGCCTGCCCGCTTGCTCCAATGATCGATCCCAGGACGATTGCGGCTGCGGCAAAGTGATGCAAAGAAATGAGCACTGCTTTCTCCTATGACCTGGAGTCTGTTGGAAAGGCTATCACTTACGGGCGTCGGAGCGCAGTGAAAACCAGCCTCGGCGCGCCTTTCAACTGCCTTTACAACCATCATGCCGCCGCAATTGCCGGACCTGCCGCAGACCCAGGGCTTGCGGTTTGCATCTTTACTTAATGTGGAGGACGATCCGGCCTGCGCGCTGGATCCAGATGCGGGGCTGAAATTCGGCGGCACGCTGCCCGACCAGTTCATGGACTCGAGACATCTGCCCTATCCGCCCGTGAAGCCGAAGCCCTTCGCAAACTAAAAGATTTTTGCCAAATAGTCCGCACTCGATACGACGATTTTCCAACGCAAGTTATTTAGCGCGTTTTGCGGACCTCGGGAGATGCCATGAAATCGGATCGCCTGGTCATTGCAGCCGTTCTCTTCCTGGCCGGGGGCCTGTGCCTGCTGATCAAGTTTTCGAACGGCACCACGGGACTCAGCGTCGGTTATCCATTCACCGCAACCAGCCTCCATGCCGACTTCACGACAACCGGAATCCCCGTCCTGGTGGGCGTTCCTCTCGTCGCTGCCGGCGCCATGCTGTTGCTGTTTGCGCTGGTTGCGGCCGTCGCCTCGCAGTTCAACCGGCCCGAGCAGGTGATTACCTTGAACCTGCCGAAACGAGCCGCGCCGTTCGGCGAATTCGGAGAGGCGCATTCGCATAACTTCGGCGAATTCGAAGATAGTTAGTCAACGCGTACGCCCGGTGCCGGAGAGTCCGCTTCGGGCTTGTCGAAGGGTCTCGATTCTGAGAGCTGGGATGCCGATCCCGAAAACCCGGCCAACTCCAACCCCCGCGCAATCTCCAGCGCCGCGCGGGCCGGCGTGCAGGCGCTGGTATCAATCGAGACCTTGGGCGCCGGCATCGCAATTGCCGCAAACACGCCGCCGGCTTGAAGCTGGTCGAACAACGCGACATCGCTGAGCTTCTTGTAGTGCTGGCGCGAAGCGTCGGGAAGGCGGCGCTTCAATTCCTCCACCGGGCAGGTGAGCTCGACAAAATCGATCGAACTGCCGGTTGCGGCCATTGCCTTAACGGCTTCGGGAATAAATCCCGGGCGCACGGTGGATTCGGGCGCGAAGGTGAAGATGAATCCGGGCAGTCCATTCTCCGCGGCATGCCGGAAGACCGAGAGCCATATTTCTTCACGCAGTTCAACGAACGGCTGGCTGCCGAATTCGAACAACGACCAGAGCAGATCGACAACCAGGTGATTGTGAAACACGGGGAAGCCGGTCACGCGCGACAGCTCCCTGGCGACGGTCAGCTTGCCGGTCGCCGGCAGGCCGTAAATGAAAAGCAGTCTCACGCCGGATCCGTCTCTCGTTTCACTTCTTCACTTCCGCCGACATGGAAGCGGGCGCGGCCGGCGGCTTCAGGTACTTATCCCACCAGGCCAGCCAGCGCTCGTACCGGTCGCGAATGAAGCTCGGCCGTGTGAACCCGTGGAACTGGCCGGGATAAACCACCAGCTCCGTCGGCACGCCCAGCGACTTCAGCGCTTGGTACATCTGCTCGCCCCCCAGAAGAGGCACGTTCATATCCGACGTGCCGCCCATGAACATGGTGGGCGTGTGGATGCGCTTGTCGGCCTCCAGAAACGGATAGCTCAGCTTGCGATAGAGTTCGGGGTTCTTCCACGGCGGACCGAGTTCGTTGTCGTATTGCAGAACGTATTGGTCGGCGCCGTAGAACGACATGGGCGCGGCCACGCCTGCTCCGCTGATGGCGGCTTTGAATCTTCGATCGCTGGCAACCGTGTAGTCGGTCAGGATGCCGCCGTAGCTCCAGCCGGTGACCGCGAGGCGATCCGGGTCGGCCACGCCCATGGCAATTGCCTTGTCCACCGCGGCCAGCAGGTCGATCACTTCCAGGTGTCCCCAGTCCCCGGCGATGGCCTTGGAGTAATCCTGGCCGCGGCCGGAGCTGCCGCGATAATTCACGTTGAGCTCGGCATAGCCGTGCGCCGCCACCCACTGGCGCAGGAAATCGAAGCCGTGGGCATCCTGGCCGTTCGGCCCGCCGTGAATGAAGAGGACCATCGGCACGGGAGAACCCTGTTTCCAGCCGGCCGGCCTGGTCAGCAATCCGTGGACTTCGTTCCCGTCTTTGGTCGTGCACTCGATGTCTTCGGTCGGGACCAGGCTCAGCTCCGCCGTGAGCGCATCGTTGTGGGTGGTGAGCTTGCGGACTGCGCCGTTTTCGAATGCATAGATTTCCGGGATGGCCGCATCGCTGGTATAGAGCACGGCGGTGTGCCCGCCCGCCATGTCCCAGGCGCGGACCGCGCCCGGCTGGCTGAGCGTGCGCCTGGCTCCATTGCCGCCCAGTTCCACTTCCACGGGATATTCGTTGCGGTCGTCGCTGACCAGGTAGAGAAGGTGATCGGGGGCGGTGAAGACGGGGGCGCTGACGGCGCGGTCGAACTTCGCCGCCGGGTAGCTCACCTTTCCGTCCAGGGTGACCACGGCGGGCCGAGACTGCGAATACTCGAGCAGCTTCAGCTCCGCGCCCTGGGTGTACGCGATGGACTTCGAGTCGGGCGACCACGCGATGCGGCCGCCATCCGGTCCGGTCCAGGTGGTGAGCTTGCGCGGCGCCGATCCGGGCCTGGGAGCCACCACAAACACATCAGTGTTGATGGAGCGGTCAGGATCGGGGTCCTGGTTGCTGACAAACGCGATCCACGCGCCGTCCGGCGACCACGCCGGGTTTTCTTCATTCACGTTCTTGCCGGTGGTGAGCTTTTCCGGCTTCTTCGCATTCAGGTCGTAGAGGTACAACGAATCCCACGAATCATCGCGGATGTAGCCCTGCATATCCTGCTTGAAGTGGTAGCGGTCGATCACGATAGGCTTGGGCGGAGCGGGCGGCTTGCCTTCCTCGGCATCGGGCTCGGCCTTGGGGTGCAGGGTAAGGAGCAGCTTCTGGGAATCGGGCGACCAGATGTAGCCTTCGATCGACTGGTCGGTGATGGCGGTCAACTGCTGCGGCTCGCCGCCACGCCGGTCCATCAGCCACACCTGGTTGCCCTTGGCCGGTCCCGGCCGCGACGACATAAAGCTGATGTATTTCCCATCGGGGCTGAACTTCTGAGCCGAAGCGCCGTCCTTGCCATAGGTCAGCTGGAGATGGACCGAGCCGTCCCAGCTGACCATCCAGAGGTGGCTCATGTTCTTGTCTTCCTTGGCATCCACCTCGGTGGTGGTGTAGGCCACCCACGCTCCGTCGGGCGAGACCACGGGATTGCCAACGCGCACCATCCGGTTCAGATCGTCGAGGGTGATGGCGCGCTTTTTGGGAGCGTCCGCCGCGCGCGACACAGCGAGAGCGCTAACGAGCAGCGACAGGCAAAGGATGGACTTCAGGAGTTTCGCCGGCATGGGAGCGAGATTATCAGGGGACCGTGGGCAGTGAACAGTGGCCGGTGGATCAAGAGAGGCTGGTGAGGGGCGCATGGAGTTTTTAACATGGCACGAGTTTTACCGGTGCCGTAAACCCACCTTGAGCACCGGGCTTTTAGCCCCTGCATTCACCGCAGGCTCGCGCGCACTTCCGCCCGGACGAGATACAGGAAGATCACCAGGTTCAATCCGCCCTGGAGGATCGATCCGGTGTCGCGCTGCGTGGAGAACCGGTAGAAAAACAGGCCGGAAAGGAACAACACGGCGCCCAGCGTCAGGGCCCACGCCCAGCGAAATAACAGCAGCAGTCCTAAAGCGGCGGTGAAGAAGGCGGCCGAGAAAACGAGATAGGGCGGACGGGCCAGGCCGTTGGCGACGTTCACCACGTTGATGCCCGCCAGCAGAAACATATAGAGAGCGATGATGACGAGAGCGGGGAGCCGCGCCAGTCCGCGAGGAGACGGGGTCACCGGTCCCGAGGCGGGTTCTTCTCCGTGCTCGGCCCCGGATTCCTTTTCATCCGTCATAGCGTGTGCAGATAGGCCAACAGGTCGTTCAGCTGATCGTCGCCCAGTTGCGTGGCCGGCATCATGTTGCGCCCGCGCAGAATGACGACGCTCAGCCGCTCGTCTGTGGGAGGCGTGCCGGATGGCATGGCCTGCACCTTGGTGATGGCCTGCAGGCCCGGCCCATGCAGCGAGTGCGTGTTGGTGGGATAATGGCAGCGTGCGCAGTACTGCTTGAACACCTGCGCGCCGCGCGCCTCCTGCGCGGTCCACTCCGACTCAGGCTTGGACGGCGGCAGCGGACGGCAGCCAACCACCAGCGCCGCCGCGAGGGATACAAAAGCCACAATCGTACGCGTGTGCATCTGTCTTGATGATACTAGTCGCACTGGCCCTAACCCCTAACCCCTAATCCCTATTCCCTATTCCCTGCCTTTTCACTCGGCGGCGGCAATGGCTTCGCATATACGGTCGATCGCCTGCGCCTCCGCATTGCTCCCCGGCCGGTGCCCATTCACCATGATCGAGAACGCCAGTGTCTTGCCGCTCGCCGTCGCCAGGTATCCCGAGAGCGCATCGGCCTCGTTCAGCGTGCCGGTCTTGGCCCACAGCTTGCCCTTGAGCGGCGAATTCTTGAAGCGGCCGGTGAGCGTGCCATCCACGCCGGCAATGGGAAGGGTGTCGCGCCAAGCCTGCCCCCAAGGCTGCGTAGCCGCCCAGGTCAACAGCCTGGTATAGGCCCGCGGCGCCACGCGATCGTCCATGCTCATGCCTGAGCCGTCGTAGAGGAAGAAATCGTTGTCGTCGACGCCGATGCTGGTGATGAACTGCCGCACCACCCGCGCGCCTTCGGCAAAGCTGCCGTCGCGGCCGTGCGCCTTGCCGAGCATCCGCAGCAGCAGTTCGGCATGCAGGTTCTGGCTCACCTTGTCGATGACGGTGATGTCCTGGGCTACCGATACGGAGATGCGCGTGGCCAGCACCTTGCGGCCTTCGAGAGGCGCCTCGACCGAGGAAATGCTGGCCCGCTGCGGGGCGGGCTTGATGGGAGTGGACCGCTCAGCGGAGAACTCGCCGGTCTCGACCGAGTAGCGATGTGCCGACGTGGCCGCGCCCGCAACAATAACGCCGCGCCCGCGCAGCGCTTCCTTGAATGCGGCGGCGGTGAAGGCGGCGGGATCATCCACGGAGAGGTTGTCGTGCAGGCCTGCGGCGGGCGCCGTGCCGAAGGCCCGCACCAGCATCGCGCCCGGCGCGCGGTCCAGGCCCGGATGCGCGGTCTCTCCCTTGGCCGCCATGGTGATGGTGTTGTCGAGCGTGTAGTACTCCACATTGGGAGACCACTCGGCCACCGTGACCGCCGGGTTGGCCGGATCGGCCACGATGCTTAGCGCCACCGTATTTTCATTGAACGAAAGCGCGGAGATCGGGGCTCCATAAGGCCACTGCAGGTCGTCCCATCCCCACGAAGTGCCGGCGGGCTCGTGGAGGAAATAGCTGTCGTCGCCCACCACGCTGCCCTCGACATTGCGCACCCCGGCCTGCTCCACCTGCTGCGCCAGCAATGCCAGCGCATCCATGGGATTCGGCCTGGGCTGCGGCTCGGCGGGCGGCGCACCCGGCGGAGGAGGGGGAGGAGGAGGCTGGTACGGATAATGACGCGTGCTCAGCGTGGGATCGCCCGAGCCAAGAATCACCAGGTCGCCATGCAGAGTTCCGTTGGCATCGATCGGGCCTCCCGCCACCACGTTCGTGACCCAGGTGAGCGTTTCCACCGGCAGCAGCGCATAGGCCGTTGCGGTGGTCAGCAGCTTATTGTTGGAAGCAGGCTCGAAAAGGCGGCCCTCATTCAACTGGTACAGAGGCTGGCCATCCATGCTCACCACGCTGATCCCGAAATGCGCATGGCTCAGAGCGGGCTCGGCGAGAATGGCGTTGATGTGATCGGCGAGGGCGCCGGCGCGAGCCGTCGCCGCGTGCGCGGCGGGCCGGGAGGAATGGCCCTGCGAGGACAAATAGGAGCAGGGGATAAGAGCACAGGTCAGAAAAAGCACCCGCAAACGGCGCGTGAGGAACATGCACCGGAGTTTAGCAGGGGCCGCTCGTCGTACCATCGGAGCCATGGAGTCGATTGCGCGCCATACCGCTCGATGGCAGCTCCGCACCCGAACCCTGGACCTGGGCGCGCGCACGCTGGTGATGGCCGCAGTGAACATCACGCCGGACTCCTTCAGCGACGGCGGTTTCTTTCTCGACACCGAAGCCGCGGTAGCCCGCTGCGTGCAGTGCCTGGAGGAAGGCGCCGACCTTCTGGACCTGGGTGCGGAAAGCACGCGGCCCGGCTCACAAGCCGGCGGCGCTGCGCCGGCGGTGAGCGCCGGCGAGGAGCAGGCGCGGCTGCTGCCCGTTCTGGATGGCATCTTGAAGGCCGCGCCCCAGGCAGTGGTCTCCGTCGATACATACAAGGCGGCCACCGCGCGCGTGGCGATCGCCGCCGGGGCCGAAATCGTCAACGACGTCAGCGGCTTCACATGGGATCCCGATATGCCCGCCGAGTGCGCCGCGGGCAAGGCGGGCGTGGTGCTGACCCACACTCGGGGTACGCCCGACGCATGGCGCACCCAGCAGCAGCTTGCGCCTGAAGCCGTGCTGGCCACGGTGCGCGATGGTCTGGCGGCGAGTGTTTCTCTGGCGCGGAACGCCAAAATCCCGCTGCATGCAATCGTCCTCGACCCCGGCTACGGATTCGGCAAGAAATTCGGCGAGAATTTTTCCCTGCTCAAGCGCCAGGCGGAATTATTGTCGCTGGGCCGGCCTCTGCTGGCCGGAATTTCGAGAAAATCGTTTCTCGGGCACACGCTCGCTCCGCTCTACGGAGGCATGTCCGCTCCCGTAGACGCGCGCGAAAACGCCAGCCTGGCCGCCATGGTCGCCTCCATCCTGCATGGAGCTTCGATCGTGCGGGTCCACCGGGTGCGGCCTGCGCTCGAAGCGGCGCGCATCGCCGACGCCATCCTGGCCGCGGGTTAAAAAAGCTTGCGGACATGCGAAGCCAAATGCGATAGGATTCCGCCGAGCACTTGGTTCGACAAGTTCGTTCGCACTGCAACTGCCTGGGTGCCCCAGGTCCCGGGTTTTGGGATCCGGGAATCACGCACTCCAACTGCTTTCAGCCCCTTTCCAAAATCATTCATGCGCGCACTGGTTGCATCTTCCTCAGGAGGGCCCTTGATGCACATCTTCGCTTCTCTGCCGCCAGGCCGGCGAATCGCTCCCGGCCTGATCGCCACAGGGTTCCGGGGCCCCCAGCGACAAGTCTTCGTCGCTGGGGTGGCGATTCTCGCCTTCGCCGCATTGTCCGGAGCTCAACAGGCTTCCTCGCCGCCCGCCGACCTGGTGATCAAGAACGCCACCGTGATGACCGCCAGCCACGGCACCGTCGAGCACGGATCGGTGTGGGTGCACGCCGGCAAGATCGCCGGGGTAGGCGCGAGCGTGAACGCCCCGGCTTCTGCGACAGTTGTGGATGGGACCGGCATGTGGCTCACGCCGGGCATCATCGATCCCCACTCGCACTCCGCCCTCGACGGCGACGTGAACGAAGCCACCAGCCCGGTAACGCCCTCCATGCACATGATCGACGCGTTCGACAACCGCAGCGCCGACCTCTACCGCGCGCTGGCCGGCGGCGTAACCACCGAACTGCTGCTGCACGGATCGGCCAACATGATCGGCGGCCAGGCCGTGGTCATCAAGAACAAGTTCGGGCTCGACCGCGACTCCATGCTCTTTCCCAACGCGCCCGGCTCCATCAAGTTCGCCTCCGGCGAGAACCCCAAGCGCGTCTACGGCAGCCGCGACCAGCTTCCGTCCACCCGCATGGGCAACTTCGAAGTGATGCGCACGGCCTTTGAAGACGCCCGCCACTACATGGCCGAGTGGGACGCGTACAACGCCAAGGTTACGAAGGGCGACAAGGACGCGGCGGCCCCCAAGCGCGACCTCAAGCTGGAAGCCCTGGCCGACGTGCTGCGCGGCAAGCTCTACGTGCAGATCCACTGCTACCGCGCCGACGAGTTCCTCACCGAGGAATCGATCGCCAAAGAGTACGGCTACAAGGTGCGCGCCTTCCACCATGCATTGGAGATGTACAAAGTGGCCGACAAGATCGCCGCCGACGGCACCGGGATCGCCACCTTCTCCGACTGGTGGGGATTCAAGGATGAAGCGGCCGACGCCATCCCGTGGAACGCGGTGATGTCGATGCGCAAGGGAGTAAAGGTGGCGCTCAAAAGCGACTCCGACGACCACATCCGGCGCCTCAACCAGGAAGCCGGAAAGATGATCCACTATGGCGGCGCCACCGAGGACGAGGCCATCCGCATGGTGACATTGAACGCGGCATGGATCATCGGGGTGGATGACCGCACCGGATCCATCGACGTGGGCAAGGATGCGGACCTGGTGCTGTGGAACCACGATCCGCTATCGACCTACGCGCGCGCGCAGAAGGTCTACATCGACGGCGACCTGTTCTTCGATGCCTCGCTGCCCGGCCTGGGCACAACCCGCTTCAACGGCGTGATGCACGACAGCGGCGGCTTCGGCGGCGAAGACGACGAGGAGGACGGCCAATGATTTTCTCTCTTCGCTCCGCATCTCGACAAAAGCTCCGCGCCCCATCCTTGCGCCTTTCTTCTTGCGCAAGGGTGGGAAACCGCATACTTGCCGTCCTGGCGCTCGTCCTCCCGGCCTTTTCCATCTCCGCGCAATCTCCGCAGGTCATCGCCATCACCGGCGGCAAGCTCCTCACCGTCAGCCACGGCACGATTGACAATGGGGTTCTGGTGATAGCCGACGGGAAAATCAGCGCCGTTGGAACGGCCGGCGAAGTGAAGGTCCCCAACGACGCCAAGGTGGTCGACGCCAAGGGCATGACCGTCTACCCTGGCCTGATCGATCCCGAATCGAACTTCGGCCTGACCGAGATCAGCGCCGACCAGATGTCGAATGATCTGGTGGAGCGCTCCGACGAAATCATGCCCCACATGCACGTCTACGACGCGTTCCACGCGGAAACCGAGCTGATCCCCGTGGCGCGGCTGAACGGCATCACCAACGCGGTGGTGGCCCCGGCGAGCGAAGACACCATTTCCGGCCAGGACATCTTCATCCAGCTCTACGGCACCGATCGCGACCAGATCATCATGGGGCGCGACGTCGCCCTGGCCATGAATTACGGCGCGGAGCAGAGGCGCCGCGGCAATGCCGGACGCGGCGGCGGGGGCGGCGGCCGGGCCGAGTATCCTTCCACGCGCATGGGCCTCATCACCCAGCTTCGGCAAACGTTCCTGGATGTGCAGGACTACATGGCCAAGCGCGACGCCGCGGCGAAGAAGGACGACAAGGCTTTCAAGCGCGACCTGAAGATGGAGGCGCTGATTCCCTATCTCAAGGGCGAGCGGCCGGTGGTGATCGGCGTCTACGAAAGCCACGATGTGGAGACCATCATGGCCCTGGCGCAGGAGTACCACCTGAAGGTGATCCTCAACCACGTCACCCGCACCCAGGAGGTCCTGGACAAGATCGCGTCGTATCACGTGCCGGTGATCGTGGGATCGATCTATGACTTTCCGCGCGCCGATCAGCGCTTCGACGCGGTGTACACGCTGCCGGCCGAACTGGCCAAACGCGGCGTGCAGATCGCGATCTCGTCGGCCGACGCGGGCGGGCCGGTCAGCAGCCACTCGGCGCGCAACTTGCCGTATGCCGCCGGATTCGCCGTGGCCTACGGCCTGCCCTACGACGACGGGCTCAAGGCCATCACGCTCAACGTCGCCCAGATGTTCGGCTATGGCGACAAACTGGGCTCGCTCGATGTGGGCAAGATGGCCAACATCGTGATCGCCAACGGCGACCCGCTCGACGTGCGGACCGACGTCAAGCAGGTCTACATTCAGGGCGTGGCCGTGCCCATGGAAAGCAGACAGACGCGGCTGCGGGATGAGTACAGCAAATGACAGGGGTCAGAGAACAGGGGTCAGGGATCAGGGGTCAGGGGTCAGACTTCAGCATCCACCAAAGCTTGTCATCCTGAGCAAGCTGGGCGCGCGTTTCAGGCCAGCCCGCATCACCACGTCCTGATCCCTGATCCCTGATCGCTGATCCCTGATCCCTGATCCCTGATCCCTGATCCCTGTTCGGGTGTACACTTTCCCTTCGCGCACACCTCCTTGGATTGGGTGCCCAGGTCTCGATTCCGAGACCTGGGACGGCGCGTATGGGGAAGTCCATGCAACCTCGTTTGTTTTTTCTCTGCTCCGCGGCGCTGATTTCGGGCGCCCTTTGTTTTGCGCAGCCGGCCAAGCGCCCCATGACCTTCGAAGACATGATGGCCATGAAGCGCCTGGGCGAGACCGCCGTTTCGCCGGACGGAAAGTGGCTGGCCTACTCGGTGACCACGGTCGATCTCGAGAAGAACACCAAGACGCCGCAGTTATGGCTGCAGAAGATCGAAGGCGGCGAGCCCATGAAGATCGCCGTCGCGCAGCCCGGCGATTCCGGCGTGCAGTTCGCCCCGGACGGCAAGCGGATTCTCTTTCTCTCCAGCCGCTCCGGATCGCAGCAGATCTGGCTCGCATCCTTCGACCCGGCGACGGGCGCGACGGGCAATCCTTATGACGCTGAGCCGCGCGACGGCCCCTTCCAGCTGACGCACAACTCCGTCGAGCCCGACAACGCGAATTGGTCCTCCGACGGCAAGTTCATCATTTTCACGGCGGAGGTTTATCCGGACTGCCCGCCGTTTACCGAAGCCGACGCGACAGAAAAGTCACAGGCGGACACCTGCAACGCCGATCGCGACAAAGCCGCCGCGGAGAGCAAGGTGAAAGCGCAGATCTTCACCGCACTCCTTTATCGTCACTGGGACCATTACACCGGCCCCAAGCGCAGCCACCTGTTCTACGTCACGGCGGAGAACGCCTCGCCCAAAACGCTGCTCTGGCGCGATCTGACGCCCGGAGACACGCATGATGTGCCGCCGTTCTCGCTTGAAGGCGGCGGGAGCTTCTCCATCTCTCCCGATTCGAAGGAACTGGCGTTCACCGAGAACCCCGACCCCGTCCCGGCCATCAGCACCAGCGCGCAGATTTATACCCTCGACCTGACCAATCCTTCTGCCAAGCCGGTAAAGATCAGCACGTCGGCAGGCGGCAATTTCAATCCCGCCTACTCGCCTGACGGGAAATACATCGCGTGGCGCTCGCAGGCGCGCAATGGGTATGAGAGCGATAAGTTCCGGCTGATGCTCTATGACCGCTCTGCGAAGACGACAAAAGAAGTCCTGATGGCGGATGCCGAAAAGCACGGGATCTCCCCGAGCGCGTTTCCTGGATGGATCGATGAATTCGTCTGGGATGAGAAGTCAG
This sequence comes from uncultured Acidobacteriota bacterium, assembly GCA_963706455.1. Lineage (GTDB taxonomy): Bacteria > Acidobacteriota > Terriglobia > Terriglobales > Acidobacteriaceae > Telmatobacter. Next base: position 88,750 of record CAVPNO010000129.1, read on the forward strand.
ATCAGATTTATTTCGTCTCAGGAGATAGAGGTGAGGCGCCGATTTACAGCGTCTATCTTCCTAGTGGCGAGATGCGCCGGTTCGGTAAGGTTCGCGGTGAGTGGGGCGGCATTCACCCGGTCTGGGTCAATCGACGCTTTCGTTTGCTCGGCGAACTCATGCGCGTTAACATGCCCACCGAAGTAGCTCTCGGCGATCCGTTAGAAATTGCCGATGGCTCCCGGACGGCCATTGTTAATTTCGCGAACTCATCCGTTCAGGAAACAACCCAGGATACATACGAACCTATCTTCCTAACCCACCTCAACGATGCACTCCTCTCCCAACTCAATCTCCCCAAAATGGAATCCTTCTGGTTCACCGCCAAGGACGGTACAAAGCTGCAGGGCTTCCTCATCCGCCCGCCGGGATTCGATGCTTCAAAGAAGTATCCGCTGAAATTCCTCATCCACGGCGGCCCGCAGGGCGCATGGGGCGACTCCTGGTCCTATCGCTGGAACGCGGAGTTGTTCGCCGCCAATGGCTACGTCGTGGTGATGATCAATCCCCGCGGATCCACCGGCTACGGGCAGGCCGTTGTCGAAGAAGTCAGCGGCGACTGGGGCGGCAAGCCCTTTTCCGACCTGATGACCGGCCTCGACTACGCCGAGCAGCACTACCCCTTCATCGACAAGTCGCGCGAATGTGCCCTCGGCGCCAGCTACGGCGGCTACATGGCCAACTGGGTCCTCGGCCACACCAACCGCTTCAAGTGCATCGTTTCCCACGACGGCATGTTCGACGCCGAATCCGCCTTCGGTTCCACCGAAGAAGACTGGTTCAACATCTGGGAGTTCAAAGGCAATCCCTGGGACTACTACGGCAAGCCCGACAGCGAAAACCCGTTCCGCAAGTGGTCCCCGTCGCTCTACGCCAAGAACTTCAAGACGCCCACGCTCGTCATTCACGGCCAGCTCGACTACCGCCTCGACGTGAGCGAAGGCTTCCAGCTTTTCGACACGCTGCAACTGCTCAAGGTGCCAAGCAAGATGCTCTACTTCCCCGACGAAGGCCACTGGGTGCTGAAGCCGCAGAACTCGCGCCTGTGGTACAAGACGGTGAACGAGTGGGTGGAGCAGTGGACGAAAAACAGTGGTCAGTGATCAGTGGTCAGTGGTCAGTGGTCAGGGATCAGTCTCGACGATTTGGGTGCCCCAGGTCTCGATTTTGAGACCTGGGAGCCGGAAGCCAGGAGCTAGAAGCTGTCGTTAAAATCCAAATCTCGTCGACCGAAACCGTTCCTCAACGAAACCGGCCTCTACGACTACGCCGTGAAGGCCCTGGGCCGGGCGATGCGCACCGAGGCCGAACTGCGGCGACTGATGCGCGCGCGCGTGGAGCCGGGCGAACGCGGCGAAGCAGTCATCACGGCCGTGGTCGCGCGCCTGAAGGAACAGCGCTACCTCGACGACCAGTCCTTCGCCGAGACCTACGCGCGCCTTCGGCAGGAAAACGAGAAGCTCGGGTCGCGCAGTGTCCGCCGCAAACTCGCCCAGAAGGGCGTGCCCGCGCGAATCGCCAACGAAGCCGTGGATGCCCGCTACAGCAACACCGACGAAGAGGCCCTGGCCCGCAAGCACCTCGAGCAGAAACGCATCGCCAAACCGACAAATGAAAAAGAAACCGCCCGCGTGATGCGCCGTCTGGTTGCGGCGGGCTTTTCCACCGGCGTGATTTTCAAAATCCTCCGCCAGTGGGAGGTATCCGACGAGGCGCTCAGCGCACTCGAGAACCTTGGCGAAGAATCCGACGACCCGGGTGCTCCATCGTAGCTTTGCCAGCGCGGGTTTGTGCCGTGAAGGTGAGCGCCGTCCTGGTAAATTGACAAGCTCTCATTGACGGCCCGATCGCGCGGCCACGTGCCTTGCCTCCGCGGGACCACCGGTAATCGCCTCGCGGACGCCGGCCAGCGGCGCGGTCGCCACAAACTCGATCGCGCCACCCGGCTGGGCGCGAACGCCCAGTTCCTCCCACAGCTTGTCCAGATCCACCGTCACCGGCTTGTCCTTCCACTCCGCATACATCCGCGTAAGCACGCGCGTTCCGGTAGCCTTGTCGCCTATCGCCAATGCCTTGTCCAGCGACCAGTCGTAATCGATCGTGCCGCGGGCCGCCACTACCGCGCGGAGAGCATCCTGCAGGCCTTTGCGGTTCTCTGTTTCGCGGCGGATCTGCACGTCGGCCACCAGACAGAAGAGCGCGCCGCCCCAATAGGTGCGCCCCCAGGTGTGAGTGCGATCGACGCCCTGGTCGCCCGATTGCGGCTCGCCTTTAGGCATGTCGCGCACCATGTCGTGCCACACCTGGCGCGCCTCGAGTTCGCCGGTCATCACCCGCGCAACGGGCTCGATGTACGTGGCCTGGCCCTCTTCGATCCAGTGCTGATCATCGTCCATGGACGGGAAGGCCTCGTGCACCAGCTCATGTGTGGCCATCCAGTCGTCGGCCAGATCGGC